>JAKFCO010000013.1:0-117482 GCA_036676605.1 Algoriphagus sp. | reverse complement strand
CAATATGCATTAGAAAATCTACTGCGGTCTCAAACCGCCTCAAAATCAGTCGCTTCGCTTCACTTTTCGATCTCACCGTAGCGGTGCTACGCCTCGTTCTCCAAAGTGACTGATTTTCTTGCAATTTGAACCCTCGTAACGAATTCTAATGCATAGTCCGGGTTTAAACTCTAAAAATTAATTTCCTGATTTTTCCATCAGTTCTAAAATGACTTCAGGGGATTGTTCCCGGGAATTGACAGCTGGTTTTATTTAATGGATATAAGGTCTAAATTTGTGTCCTTTGACTCGTCAAAAAATCTAAAAACTCAATATGGCTTGGTTTAAAAGAACTGATAAAGGCATCAAAACTTCAACTGCTGAGAAGAAAGATGCTCCTGATGGCCTTTGGTTTAAAACTCCAAACGGAAGTATAATCCATACCCGTGAGCTGAAAAATAACGCTTACGTGTGTCCTGATGATGATTTTCATGTGAAAATTGGTTCAAAGGAATACTTCGAGATTTTATTCGATAACGATAAATTCAAAGAGCTTGACAAGGATATGAAGTCTGGCGATCCTTTGAAATTTGTTGATACGAAACCTTACTCATCCAGAATTGAAGCCACTATTGTAAAAGCTGAGCTCAATGATGCTGTCAGATCTGCTGTAGGCAAAATGAATGGACTGGATATAGTTGTGGCTTGTATGGATTTCAATTTTATAGGCGGATCCATGGGTTCTGTAGTGGGAGAGAAAATCGCCAGAGCTATTGATCATTCTCTAAAAAATAAAATTCCATTCCTGATGATTTCCAAATCAGGTGGTGCCAGAATGATGGAAGCCGGGTTTTCATTGATGCAAATGGCTAAAACTTCTGCTAAACTTGCTCTGCTGGATCAGGCAGGAATTCCTTACATCTCGCTTTTGACCGACCCGACTACAGGTGGTGTGACAGCATCTTATGCCATGTTGGGGGATTTCAATATTGCCGAACCGGGAGCATTGATCGGATTTGCGGGCCCCAGGGTCATCAGAGAGACTATTGGAAAGGATTTACCGAAGGGATTCCAAAGCTCGGAATTTGTTTTGGAACATGGATTTCTTGATTTCATCATCGACAGAAGACAGTTGAAAAGCAGACTGACCAGTCTTCTAAACCTCCTCAACAATTAATCAGTCATCTCAGCAAAAAGTAGCCTTCCATCAGGCCAAATTTGTGGGCAGGATAGCCTGTGTTTATGATTATTAAATATATTTGTGTTCCCAAATTGGGTTCAATCCATACGAAAAGTAAAACCAATATTTCATGGGTTCTGTAATTATTACATCCATTGTAGCATTCACCGTAATCATTTTGCTACTGGTATTTATCCTCCTTTACGCTCAGTCAAAGCTTGTTTCATCCGGAGATGTTAAGATTATTATCAACGGCGATGATGCCAATCCAATCGTGGCGGCAGCTGGGACCAGCTTATTGTCAACACTTGGAGGCCAGAAAATCTTCCTGCCTTCAGCATGTGGTGGTGGTGGTACTTGCGCTATGTGTAAGTGTGTAGTCGAAGAAGGCGGAGGAGAAGTCCTGCCAACTGAAATAGGACATCTTAGCCGTGCTGAACAAAAAGGCCATGTACGTCTGGCTTGCCAGGTAAAAGTGAAGCAGGATATGAAAATTCGCGTTCCTGAGGAAATCTTCGGTATTAAGAAGTGGGAATGTGAAGTTGTTTCTAACCATAACGTTTCGACTTTCATCAAAGAATTTAAGGTTAAACTTCCTGAGGGAGAAACACTTCACTTCGAATCGGGAGGATATATTCAGGTTGATGTGCCTGTGGTTAAAGTGAGCTTTAAGGACATGGATATCACTCCACATCCTGATTTAGGTCACCCTGCCGATGTTTACAAGAGTGATTGGGATAAGTTTGGTTTGTGGAATTTGGTGATGAAGAACGATGAAGAGTTGTTCAGAGCCTACTCGATGGCCAACCACCCAGCTGAAGGAAACATTGTCATGTTGACCATTCGTATTGCTACTCCACCATGGGACAGAGCAAATAACAGATGGATGGATGTCAATCCGGGAGTTTGTTCTTCTTACGTTTTCTCAAGAAAGCCTGGCGATAAAGTAACCATTTCGGGTCCTTACGGTGAATTCCATATCAACCCAACTGAAAGAGAGATGATCTATATCGGTGGTGGTGCAGGTATGGCTCCATTGAGATCTCATATTTTCCATTTATTCCATACTGAGAAAACTCATAGAAAAGTTTCTTATTGGTATGGAGGAAGATCTAAGAAAGAGCTTTTCTATACTCCTCAGTTCCGGGCAATCGAAAAAGACTTTCCAAATTTCCAATTCAATATTGGTTTATCAGAGCCTCTTCCTGAGGACAACTGGAAAATCAAAAAATCCCTGGATGACAAGGAAGCTGATGGTTATGTAGGGTTCATTCACCAGGTTCTTTATGAAAATTATCTCAAAAATCACCCTGAGCCAGATGAGGTTGAATATTACCTTTGCGGACCTCCTTTGATGAATGCGGCAGTTCTCAAATTGCTGGATGACATGGGAATCCCTCAGGAAAACATCCGATTTGACGACTTCGGAGGATAAAGAATTTAAACCCCGCTTCGGCGGGATTTTTCTTTTTATGGGATTGAGATTTTCCTCAGTCTGCAATTGATCGGTCCCTTATTTTAATATTAAAACATGTCAGGATTTTTTTCAATTCCTCATTTGGGATGCAATTCAAATGAGGAATTGAGGATCAATTTTGATTATTTTTACCTCACACCTCACCCTTTATGAATATCCAATCCTTTTTTGACCCAGTTGCAGAATTCCTTTGGCAGAAAAAATATCCGGAAAACTCCCTCTTCCGGCAGCTTCATTTTCATGGTGAAGAATTCCCGGATCTGAAAGGAGTCCAGATTGCGTTGTTGGGCTTGAAGGAAACCCGAGGTGTTAAGAAAACCGAGAGTGCAGAACGGGGGAGTTCCGAAATCAGGGAAAAGCTTTACGAACTCAAAAAAGGATTCGGTTCTTATCGGGTTGCGGATCTTGGGGATCTTATTTCAGGCGATACGCTTGAAGAAACGTATCAGCGGATTCAACAGGTGGGAGAATACCTGATGAAGCACCAGATTCTTCCTATTTATTTTGGAGGCACACACGATTTGGATTACGGCCAGTATTTGTCTTACCAAAAGATGAAAAAGCTGGTAAGCCTCCTGACAGTGGATGCCAAACTGGACATGGAAGAAGAAGGAATGATGTCTGACCAACACACCCAGGAAATCATCCTGCATCAGCCAAACTTCCTTTTTACCTATGCCCACTTAGCCTATCAAAGCTTTTTGGTTGACCCTACCTTGATCAATGTGGTTGAAAAACTCTATTTTGATCATGTCAGACTTGGGAAAGTAAGGTCGGATTTTAAGGAAATCGAGCCGTTAATTCGGAATTCTGATTTGTTGAGTTTCGATTTATGCGCCATTCAGTCAACAGATGCGCCGGGATGTTTGGATGCTCAGCCATTCGGGTTGACAGCTGAGGAAGCTTGTCAGATTTGTTGGTTTGCCGGGATGAATGAAAAACTCAGTTCGATCGGGATATATGGCTACGAGCCGTATTACGACGATTCTCAGAATAAAACTGCCAAAGTAGTGGCTGTAATGATTTGGTATTTTATCGAAGGATTCTATTCGAGAAAAGATAGCTTATCATTTAAGAGCAGTGATTACACCAAATACACGGTTTCTCTGGACACCAAGCCAAATACACTGGTTTTCTACAAGAGTAAAAGAAGCGGGAAATGGTGGATGGAAATTCCGCATAACGAGACCGATAAATTCGATAGAGTAAGTACAGTTCCGTGTAGTTATGCAGATTACCAAATGGCACAAAAAGGAGAGATTCCGGAGCGCTGGATCAATGCACAAATCAAATTGTATTGATGAAAGCGTACACCCGGCAACAGCTTGCACTTCGAAATGGTCAGGACAAACCGGAAATATGGGTGGCGTATCAGGGAATCATTTACGATGTTTCCGCTTCCAGATTATGGAAAAAGGGAATGCATTACGAGCATTGGGCGGGTCAGGATTTGACTGAGGAGCTACCGGATGCCCCCCATACAGAGAAAGTGTTTGAAAAGTTTTCGCCCATCGGGAAGTTAGAATAAGATGATCTTAATCGCAGATAGTGGCTCCAGCAAGACTGATTGGAGAGTAATTCACAAGGATGGCCGAATCAGCCAACACAGAGGTGTGGGGTTTAATCCTTCTTACCAAACTTCCGAAGAAATGGCGATTCAGATGCGGCATGATTTCCTGGTAAATCTGGAAAGCGAAATTGAAGAAATATATTACTATGGAGCCGGTTGCTCGGCCTCGAAGCGGAAAGAAGAAGTTCAGACAGCATTGCGCACAATTTTTTCTAAAGCAAAAATCCATGTGGACCATGATCTTTCAGCAGCAGCTTATGCCACTTGTGGTCATCAGTCCGGCATCGCGTGTATTTTGGGTACAGGATCAAATAGCTGCGATTATGACGGAAAATCAATAATTGATACTCGTCCGGCGCCAGGTTTTATTTTGGGAGACGAGGGAGGTGGAGGTTATATCGGACGAAAGCTTTTGAGTGATTTCATTCATGACGAGATGCCTATTGAAATCAAAGAAGAATTAATCAAAAGATTTCGATTGGATGCTCCGACCATTCAGGATCATGTCTATCGTCAGCCATTTCCCAACCGATATATGGCAAGTTTCTGCCGTTTTATTACCGAGCATAAGTCTAATCTCTATTGCTACATGCTTTTCTACAATTCCTTCCAGGATTTTTTCAAAAAGTATGTGGTCAAGTACAAAAATTACCAGGATAAGCAGGTGAATTTTGTTGGATCGATTGCCTATTACAACAGCGATATTCTTCGCAAAGCTGCTCTGGATTCAAATATCCAAACAAACCTAATTATCGAAAGTCCGATAGCAGGACTCACGCTTTATCATCAAGAAATTCTATGAAATCAAGCATGACGCAAGCGACACAAACTGGATTGATTATGGGACATGCGAGATTCCATCTGGCCATTAAAAAACAAACTATAAACAGATGAAATCGAGCATGACGCAAGTGTCACACAGAGGAATGATTACCCTTCTTGCGAGATTCCATGTGGCAAATAAAAATCAATTATAAACACATGAAAGTAACAGAAAGTACCTCACACTATGATAACCTGGAGCAAATGGGTATTTCGGAATTGCTCCAAAATATCAATGCCGAGGATCACAAAGTTCCGGCAGCTGTGAAAGAAGTCATTCCTGCGATTTCAGCTTTGGTAGAGCAAATCGTACCGAGGATGGAGAGGGGTGGAAGACTGATTTACATCGGCGCGGGAACCAGCGGGAGACTTGGGGTTTTGGATGCTTCCGAGTGTCCTCCCACTTATGGTGTTCCACATGATTGGGTTTTGGGGTTGATTGCCGGAGGGGATTCGGCCATTCGAAAAGCAGTTGAAAATGCCGAAGACGATGCTGAACAGGCCTGGAAAGACATTCTTGCATATGGCTTTAATGAAGATGATACAGTCATCGGAATCGCTGCATCTGGTTCGACTCCTTATGTGATAGGAGGAGTAAAAACTGCCAAAACCAAAGGGTTGTTGACTGGTTGCATTACCTGCAATCCCCAGTCTCCACTTGCCCTCAGTGTGGACTATCCTGTAGAAGTGATAGTGGGTCCTGAGTTTGTGACCGGAAGTACACGAATGAAAGCAGGAACAGCCCAAAAGCTGGTTTTGAACATGATTTCCACCACGGTGATGATCAAACTTGGCCGTGTCAAAGGAAATAAAATGGTGGACATGCAACTTTCCAATGCAAAATTGGTACAGCGTGGGACGAAAATGATCATGGAAGCAACTGGATTGGATGAAAAAACAGCTCATGATTTATTGCTTTCCGAAGGCTCAGTGAGAAAAGCCACAGAATACTATTACAAAAACAAAGCATAAGCAGGCCAGGAAATATTTTTGAAGGCTATAGAAGTAAATCCCCGCTTTGCCCGTATCTTTGCAGCCCGATTAAGCGTTTGAAAACCAAGCGATTAATTTTCTCAACTTCAATACAGCAGTGATGCTGCAAATCCATGAAAAGAAATAATTCAAACAAACCATTTTTTAAAGAGGGTCGAAAAGATTCTGATTCCTCCAAGTCAGCTGGTAAAAGCAGCTACAAGGGCAAAACAAATTCCGGCGAAAAGGGTAAAGACTTCAGGTCTGACAAGCCAGGCGCAGGTAATAAATCCTTCGGAAAGAAGGATGACTCTTTCTCCAAGCCTTCTTTTGGCAAAAAGCCTGATTTCAAAGGCTCTTTCGGGGAGAAGAAATTTGGCAGCAAATTCAAACCAGAAGGCGACAATCGATTTGACAAAAAGCCTTCTTCGGGGGATAGCAGAGGCAGATATTCAGATTCATCTGACCGTCCCAAAGGAGAAAACTTCGCGCCGAAAAAGTTCGAAGATAAAAAAGGAGGCACATTCGGTAAGAAGCAATTCTTCACCAAAAGAGAGGATGATTCGTCTTCAGAACGCCCAAGAAGAGACGATTTCTCCGCAAAGAAATTCCCACCAAAGGATAATTCAGGATTTGGCAAAAAGCCGTCCTTCGGAAGTAAGCCGGATAGATTTTCCTCATCTGTGCGTCCAAAGAGAGATGGATTTGAAGGAAAGAAATTCGAAAAAAGAGATGGAGGAACCTTCGAAAAAAAGCCTTCTTTTGGAAACAGGCCCGAGAGAGATTCTTCTTCAGACCGTCCAAAAAGAGATGAATTTGGGAGCAAGAATTTCGAAAAAAGAGGGGAGGGAATTTTTGATAAAAAGCCTTCGTCCGGTAACAGAGACGAGAGTTCTTCTCCCTCAAGTCGTCCAAAAAGAGACGAATTTGGAAGCAAGAACTTTGAAAGAAGAGGAGAAGGTATATTTGATAAAAATCCTTCGTCAGGAAACAGAGATGAAAGTTCCTCTTCTTCAGATCGCCCAAGAAGAGATGATTTTGAGGGAAAGAAATTTGAAAAGAAGGATGACGGCAGATTTGCTAAAAAGCCGTACCCTGCAAAAAGAACTGATAATTCTTCCTTTTCAAATCGACCAAAAAGAGATGATTCAGTAGGTAAAAAATCTGAAAGCGGAGACGATTTTGATTTTGACCAGCCGGGTAAGAAAGTGATAAAATCAGATGCTCCTTACTCCAATGAAGGAGGAAAAGGCATGGTTTACAAAGGAAGAGGCCGTGATCAAAAACCAGTTTTTGAACCAAAAAAAGAAGGTTCATTTCAGGATAAGCCGGCTCAAAAGCAGGGATTTGGAAAAAACAGATTCAGACCAACTGAAGAAAACCTTGAAAGACCTGACTATAATTTTGATTCTCTTCCGGCCAAAAAAGCAAAGGGAAAAGAAGAAGATGGTACATTTCGGTTGAATAAATACATTTCCAATTCTGGTATTTGTGGCAGAAGAGAAGCCGATCAATTGATCGCTAAAGGCTTGATCACTGTAAATGGGGATGTCACAACGGAACTTGGGCTGAAAGTAAAGAGAACAGATCGCGTAGTTTATCAGGGAAAGAAGATCAATCCTGAGAAACCTGTTTATGTTTTATTGAATAAGCCAAAGGATTTCATCACGACTACGGAAGATCCGATGGAGCGCAAGACCGTGATGAGTTTGGTGAATAACGCATGCGAAGAGAGAATATTCCCTGTAGGAAGATTAGACAGAAATACGACTGGTCTACTTCTTTTCACAAATGACGGAGAACTTGCGGCTAAGCTTTCACATCCTTCCAACCAGGTGAAAAAGATTTATCAGGTTACCCTGGACAACCCAATTACTCAAAAACACGAAGAGGCAATTCGTGAAGGACTGACTCTTGAGGACGGTCCTGTAACTGTTGATGACATGCAGGTACTTTCTAAAGATCGTACCATCATTGGACTTGAGATCCATATTGGCAGAAATCGTATCGTCAGGCGTTTATTTGCACACCTTGGCTATGAGGTGACAGCATTGGACAGGGTGATGTATGCGGGACTTGACAAAAAAGATCTGAAACGAGGTCATTACAGGTTCCTTTCGGAACAGGAAGTAATCAGGCTGAAATATTTTGTATAAATGAAAAGCTCCCAAATCGGGAGCTTTTTTTATGCAAAACCTTGAGGTTCAGGGAAGGTTTGTGAGAGGTTTTTAGGATGTGATTCCTCTTTTACTCAATTTCAGCCCAGTTTATAAAAGCGTACTAAGTATCTCTCTCAAGGTATTGATTCCTAATGGTTTCATGAGATACCTTTCCTCCAGGCCATGTATTTTTGCCTTTTCAAAATCTTCATTGCTGATTGAGCTTGTCAAAATATAAATAATGATATTGTCTGATACAGGAAGGCGTTTGAACTCTTCTAAAAAAATCCACCCATCCCAAATAGGCATATTCAGATCCAAAAATATCAATTCAGGGAGGGATTTACCTGACTCCAGCATGGCTTTTAGATTGTCATAGGCCTCTTTACCATTTTTAAAGGAGATGACTTTTTCAAAAGCACCGGTAACCTCCATAAATTTCTTTGAAATCAATACCGTCATGTCATCATCTTCTATCAGACAAGCAAGTTTAACTTTTTTCATAAGGCAAATAGACTTTAAAGATGGTACCCACATTCACTTGGCTTTCAACTTCTATTTTTCCTCCCATAACTTCTATCTGGTTTTTGGTGATAAACAGTCCAAGGCCATTAGATACTTTGTGGGTATGAAAAGTTTGATACATCCCAAAAAGTTTATCACGATATCTTTTCATGTCTATTCCCAAGCCATTGTCCTCAAAAACAATGACGAAATAATCATCCTCCTGATCGGCTGATACCCTCAAAAAGCAATTCCTCTCTTCAGATCGGTACTTGATTGCATTGGTGAGTATGTTTAATATAATGCTTTCCAAATAATTAGAGATGCAAAAAATATTGAACTCATCAGGGACTTCATTAAAGAAGCTCACCTTTGCGTCTTTTGCCAATTGTGCAATGCTACTGATGGTGCTGTTTACGGCCTTATTTAAGTTCAAACTTCCCCATTGTTCACGTTCTGTATTGAAGCTGGTCAATACCTCATTTAGGTGTAGAATGGTTTTATTCAGATTATTTGTTGCCTGCTCAACCAGTTGGAGGTATTGGTTTTCAAAAAGTTCAGGATTCTCCATCTCCATTATTGCCAATAACCCTTGCAAGTTTGCAGTATGCGAGCGTAGGTTATGCGAAACAATGTGGGTAAAATTTTGGAGGCGCTTGTTTTGTTCTTCTTTTATTTCCACTAAGGACGAGAGTTGTTTATTAGCAATCAATAGCTTCCTGGTCCCCTTTTGTACTTCTGTTTCAAGATTGCTGTTCATTTCGAAAATTTGCTGATTCAAATTTTCCAGGTATGTACGTTGACTGTTGATGAGTAAATGCGTTTTCACCCGAGACAACAATTCCTTTGAGTTAATGGGTTTGGTTATATAATCAACCCCTCCCATATCAAAGGCTTTTTCATAATCTTCCCCACTCGTTTTAGCAGTCATAAAAATAATTGGAATACCAGCCGTATTTTCTAGTTGCTTTAGCCGCCGGCACACTTCAAAGCCTGATATATCAGGCATCATAATGTCAAGCAAAATAAGATCGGGCTGTTTTTCACTCGCCATCAACAATGCCTTTTCACTATTGTTAGCTAAAAAAATTTCGTAAAAAGGTTTCAGTATTGATGTGGCTAAACTGAGATTGCCGGGATGGTCATCCACCACTAATATTTTTGCTGCGGCTTCACGATTCATGATTTGCATGAGTTTAGTTGTTTAATAGGATACTCAACCTTTGAAGTTCTATGCTAATATTATCAAGGTCAAATTGATTAAATACAGCTTCAAGTTGTGCGGTAAGATTCAGCAGTTGCTTCAATTTATGTTGTTTGGCATAGACTTTCAGGTGGTTAAGTAATTGTTCCATCTCTGTCACATCCATCATGTATGTAAGCCGGTCAATTGTACTTTGAAAATGCTCTTGCAGATATGGCAGATGTGCCTGTAGTTCTTCTTGTGTTGTTTGTTCATCCTGATTCTCAGATTGGCTTGCTATTGCCATTACTGTGTCGTAAGGGATGTATTTCTTCAATTCATCAAACAATACCTTTCCCTGCATGGGCTTGCTCAGCATGCCTGCAAAGTAGCCGTCGATGGTTTCATGAGCTAGTATGGAAGCAGTGAAGGCTATGATTGGGATATCCTTTAAGTCTTCTGTTTCATGAATGATGCGAGCAGCCTCCCTGCCATCCATTTCGGGCATGCGTATGTCCATTAATATCAGATCGGGATGATGGGCTTTGGCCAGGGTAATGGCTTCCAGTCCGTTTGTTCCCATTATCAGGGTTATATCATGATCACTCAGATAATCTGCCACCAGTTTGCGGTTGGTTGCTACATCATCTACTACCAGTATGGTAGCATCTTTAAAGTGCAGTTTTTCTGTGCTATTTTTGTTGCTACTCCCTTTTACATATTCCACATATGTTACATCAGGTATGGTGAGGGTAAAGACGCTGCCTTTGCCTTTTTGGCTGCTTACCGAAAGTTCACCTTGCATCAAGTCAACCAATCGTTTGGTGATAGACAGACCCAAACCGGTACCTCCATAATGCCGAACGGATTGCTCGGCGCCCTGCCTGAAGGATTCAAAAATGGTTTCAAGGTCAGTTTGGGCGATACCCATACCGGTATCCTCTACCGAAAACTGCAGGCATCCTATTGATTGATTGGGATTTATATGGCTAAAATCGACATGGATTTTTATGCTTCCCTGTTGTGTGAATTTTACCGCATTGCCTACCAAATTTACAATCATCTGTTTCAGCCTGATATCATCTATCATGACTTGCCTGGGGAAGCTTGATGAAAACTCGGTAAACAGGTTAAGACTCTTTTTAGTGGTTTGGGGTAGAAACATCTGGTAGATTTCGTCTACCAAAGCTCTTACGTCCACACTATCAGTTTGTAAGCTAAGTTGGCCGGCTTCAATCTTGGCCAGGTCAAGCAGGTCATTGATAAGGCTAAGAAGTATTCGGCCACTGCTTTGAATAGTTTTAAGCTGGCCGGCCGCCTTAGGTTCATGGATGCTTTGTAATAAAATCTCCGAAAAGCCCAATATTGAATTGAGCGGAGTGCGGATTTCGTGGCTCATATTGGAGAGGAATTCGCTCTTGGCTTTGTTTGCGTTTTCGGCCTTTTCTTTGGCTTCAATCAGCCCTTTTTCCAAAGTGACTTTAACGAGCCCATCGGATATGATGTGGGCGATTACCCTCAGGCCAGAGATCTGGTCTTCGGTCCAATCTATTATCCTCGAGATGGTAGAAATGCCCAACACCCCGGCAGACTGATTATCGTAATCAAAACGCACAAAAAGAATTGATTTCATGTGCTGATTTATCCACTCCCTCTTTTCGGCCTCTGCTTCGGCAGGTGCTTGCGCTACGTCAGAAATGATTAAGGTGTCTTGTTCGGCCAGCTTGGCTACAAACCAGGGGAAGGTGGTAAGAGGCATATTTTGCACCCTGTGCTGCATGGATTCTGTCCCTTCCCTGTGCCAGTCGTGTGTATTGGAAAAGGTGCGCTCTTCGGATGAAATCTGAAACAGGAAGCATCGGTCAACATCAAAATAAGCCCCGCATTTTTGCAGGATTTTGTTAATTATGGCATCGGCAGTGCTAAAATCTGATTTTACAAATTCCCCCGATATTTCGGCAATCAGTTGTCTGAACTGGTTTTGCCGGATAATCAACTCTTCGGCCTTTTTGGCCTTGTCGATGTCTTGAAAGGTGCCGTATAAACGTATGCATTGGTTATTTTCAAATTCTGTCTGGCCAATGGCTCTTATCCAAACTTCTCTGTCTTGGGCTGTTATAATCTGGAGTTCTACATCAAACCTTTCTCCGGTTTCCAGGGCTTTGTTTACCAATTTGGTAATTTTATTTCGGCTTTCGCCTTCTTTATAGAAGTTAATGGCGGTTTCCGGATTGGGTTTGAAGTCGGGGCTTACTTCGTGTATCTCTTTGGTAATCTCAGTCCAGTAAAGTCCATTGTTTACCAGGTCCACTTCCCAGCCACCCACGCGAGCCACTGTGTTGGTGCGCGCCAATAAATCTTTGGTTTGCAGCAATTCTAATGCAGCTACTTTCGATTCGGTGATATCTTGTACTATACCCACCGAGGTCAAGGCTTTGCCATTGGCATCGTATTTATTGCGCCAGTTTTCCCAGAGCCATTTAACACGGCCATCGGGCATGAGCAAGCGATGTTCGATCGCATAGGAGGCTTTATTAGCGAGCGAGTCGGTGTAGGCCTTATCTAAGGCTTCACGGTCGTCCGGGTGGATGGTATTTAGAAATTTTTCATAGCCAGGATCAAATTTTTCCGCGTCTTTCTCAAAGATTTCAAAAACGGAATCAGACCAATTCAAGCGATTATCCACCAGGTCGAGCTCCCAGTGACCTAATTTAGCGATACTATGAGCTTCTTTTAACTTGGCTTCGCTATTGCGCAATTGCTGATCGGCAAACTTATACGCTGAAATATTGCGCAAATAACCGTCTAATCGCTGTGGCACACCGTTCTTGTCTGTAATAATTTTCCCCTTGTTGGAGATCCATTTTACTGTACTATCGAGGGAAATAATGCGGTACTCTTCTTCAAAACTTCCTTTATCATTAAGCTGCTTGTAGATTTTACGGATTGCGGCTTTATCCTTCGGGTGAATTACTTTTTCCCACCAGCGATTGTCGGACATTAAGTTTTCAAAAGGAATTCCAAACAAGTCTATGGCCGAGGGTGTCATAAACAACACCTTATAGTCGGGTAATCGCATCGACCATACTACATCTTCCATTTCAGTGAAAATGCTGTTGAGTTTTTGTTGAGTTTCTAATAAATCCAACTCGGCTTTTTTGCGTTCGGTAATATCCTGCCGGATGGAGAGATAGTGGCTTATGATTCCGTTTTTATCAAAAATCGGGTTGATGACTGAGGCCTCCCAATATTCAGTGCCGTCTTTAGCCCGGTTTTTGATTTCCCCTTTCCAAACCTTGCCCCGGCTGATGGTGTGCCATAGGTCACGCCAAAAAATCTTGTCATGATAACTGGAATTGATTATGCGATAGTTTTGGCCGATGAGTTCGGCTTCCGTGTACCTGGAAACTTCGCAAAACTTCGAATTTACTTTTACAATGTCTCCTTTTTTGTCAGTGATGGATACCAGCGAGTTCTCATTTACGGCATTCGTAATGTTCTGAATTTCTTTTATTTTAGCCTCTAATTCTGATTCTGCCCTCCTTCGTTCGGTGATATCCTCAACAATAGACCAGATCATTTTCTTTCCCTTTGCATCGAGGGTAATCATGCCATTGAGCACTACCGGATATCGTGTGCCGTCTTTGCGGATATACTCTTTTTCATACGGACCATACCGGCCTGTATTTTTAAGCAGCTCTAGTTGTATCTCTTCTTGTTGGGAATATTCTTTAGGTGTAACTTCCAGGAAGCTGAGCACAAAAAGTTCTTCTCTTGAATAGCCTATCTGCTTGATCAAAGCATCATTTACTTCAACAAAATTTCCCGTTTCAAAGTCATTCAAGATGATGCCAAAGGGAGAGAGCTCAAACAGACCTCTTAGCAGTGTCTCGCTTTGGGCAAGTTTGTTTGTGATTATCTGGTTTGATACCTTTTCTTGTGCCAGTTTGTTTTTCTGATCTATTTGGTACAGGAGCGCACCTACTTGCTGAGCGAATATTTCGACCAGTTCCGGATAGGGCGGTACTTCCCCCTTTCTCATTACCAATACCAGAGTGCCCGTTATCTGCTCTTTTCTGAACAGACCCACACTGTAAATATTGCCAATACCAAAAGTGGTTTTTAGCAGCTTTCCTATTTTGGCTGTAATATGTGGGCTCGCTTTTTCTATTTCCACCTGGTTTATAAGCCGGGTTGTTTTCATGGCGTTGATAGCAAATTCATCAACAGGCCACTCCTTACCGATCAGGTTAAAGCCAAAAATGGAAACAGCTTTTTGAAGATTTTTAGCGGGCTCTGAAATAGCTGCGGTTTTGATTGCTTTATGGTCGTGCGTGAGCAGATTAATGACTGTATAGGCAGCACCTGACAGCTCATGCAAGTCATCACAAAGTTGCTGATAAGAAACCTCTGAAGCCGTATAATTGAGATAGGCCGAAGATAACTCCGCCAGGTGCCTTTGTTTTTGTAAAAGAATATGGTTGGTGTCCATGATACACGTTAGCTTTTGATCCTTGCTGAGGAACTTCAATTGTTTTTTCTAATCAGGTAATGTAATCCGGAATGTGGTTTACTCTCAACAGAAATTTTGCCTCCCATAGACGCTGGAAATTTATTAGCCAGATAGAATCCTATGCCACTTTCTTTTCCCTGGTTCCTGCTATAACTTTTTACTTTCCCGTTGAAAAGCAAACCTTTTATTTTTTTTGCTACTCCACTTTAAGTGCCTCTTACAGCGATACTTGCAAAAGTCTACATTTCCCAAAAGTATAATTTTGGTCACGCCATTTGTAGGACTGAACTTAACAGCATTCAAAATGATATTCCTTAGACTAATCTTCAAGGTAGTAAGATTAGGGCACTTCTAAAAACTATAACTAATAAACAGCCGGAAAAAACATGTGTTTTTAGGTATAAGGCAAGTACATGAAAAACACCAACCTCTGGGTTTATTTGACGACCAATTTTTGAACCAGAAGTTAAATGAATTAGGCAATCCCCTTAAACCCAAAATATGTATTAGCAAATATGTATATTCGCAATTTTGCCACTGGTTTATTTAAACAATTGAAAATCCAGAGGAACGTTTGACTTTGGATTTCTTCGGTCATCGGTCTTCCAACCCGATACTTTAAGAATATTCGCTTACTGGTAGAAAAGCGTAAATACAGTTTAGCAAATCTATTACGTCTTGAAACTGCTTCAAAATCAGCCACTTCGTTGCCATTTTCAATCCTGCCTGTCAGGCAGGTCTGTGAAACAGAAAATTAATTACACGGAGTACCACGGAGGTAACACGGAGAACCACGGAGAAAAAAACTCTGTGTAACTCGGTGCCTCCTCGGTGTAACTCTGTGAAACCAAAAAATTATTACACGGAGGTTCACGGAGAACCACGGAGAAAAAAAACTCTGTGTAACCCTGCCTGCTGCCTTAAGGTTTGCAGAGCGGTGCTATGCTGAAATTTCCAAACAGCCTGATTTTATTGCATTTTCAAGCCTTCCCGATAAAAATCGGGACAGGTTATTACGAATCCTAATGCATCCGGGATAAATGAAAAACTCCCAAATGGGGAGCTTTTTTTTATACAAAACCTTACAGTAGTTGCAGATTCAAATGATTTTGGTTTATTCATTTGGGTGATTCTTCATCCAATTATCTACTGACCACTTTCCAGATCCATAAATAAGGAATACCACCAAAAGAATCAGTACTACCAAGGAAAGTTCAAACTCTAAATTATTGGAAACTGTAAAAAAGCCCTGCTTTACATTGACCAAGAAAACAGCAAGAAGTAGAATTGGGAGTTGGAAGATTATTGCAAAGCGGGTTACCAGACCCATGGCAATCAAAATTCCACCAACTAGATGTGCAAAGGCTATATAATGAGCCATTCCTAAATGAAAAAACAATAAGTCTGCTCTCTCCATCAATTGCAATAGCCCACCTATATTAGAAATAAATAGGATTCCTTTGAAGAGGATGGTGAGCCCGAGGGCGATGCGGATGATGTCAATCCAGTTAGGATGATGCGAATCCGCCCAATGTTCGATTTTAGTCAGTGTGTTCATCTTATTTTGGGTTTTGGTTCAGTATAATTTAGCAAAAAACCAGCAAACATCCTGATAATGAAACGAAAGTCGGAGACCAACCGCATCAAGGATTAGTGATAATCCTAAAAATCTGTGTTCAAACCCCACGCTCCTCTGGATTTGTAATCTTTCGCCGTGGTCTGTGTCGCCACAGACCACTCAGTTACAGGTTGTCCTGCTTGAACCTGAGATTAAAGGCCCTGAAAATTTTATACAAACCCTTTAAAAGCCTGCAACAACTCTCTTTTAGTCAAAACACCGCCCTTTCTCCAGAGGATTTTGCCCCGCTTGAATAGGATGTAATGGGGAATAGACCTGACTGCAAATTGCTGGGATAGTTGAGGATGTTTATCGACGTTGACTTTTAGAAGTTTAATCTTTCCTTCCAGTTCGGTCAATACTGTTTGGATAATCGGATTCATCGTTTGGCAAGGCCCGCACCAATCGGCATAAAAATCCACCAGAATTGGATCCTGGCTTTTGCTGATCTGGTCTTTCAGATTCTTCTTTGGCATATCCGAAAATAAAAAAAACCGGTTGTTAAACCGGTTTTAGATTCTGTTGGCTGAAATTATTTCGCTGCTGCCGGAGGAGTTGGAATTGGAATTCCGAGTTTAGTCAAAACCAACTCAGTGAATTTATCTTCCTCTTTTGTGTAAAGCAAAATTGGTGATTGGCCTGCAGTCTCAGCGAAGATATGAGTGTAGTTGTTTTCAGCTGCTACTGCATTGATTGCATTGATTACTTTCGTCTGAACAGGCTCCAAAAGCTCCTGAAGTTTTCTCTGGTAGCTGGTCTGTGCATCTTGCTCATACTTTTGAAGATCGCCTTGCAGTTTGGTAAGCTCTCCTTCTTTTGCTGCTCTGGCTTCTTCAGTCATGGTAGCTGCTGCTGCCTGATAAGTTTGAACCTGCTTCTGAAAATCAGCAGCTTTTGTTTGGATATTTGTTTGGAGCTGTGTTTGGTAATCCTGGATATCAGCACCGATTTGCTCCATTTCTGGCATCATATCCATGATTAGTTCCACATTGGTGTATCCAATTTTAATTTCCTGAGCCTGAGCTGCGAATCCTACGCAAAGCAACGCAATTGCAGAAAGGATAACTTTTACTTTCATCATTATGAGTTTGTATTTAATTGTTGTCTTCTATTCCTAATTCTTCCAGGACAAACTCTGAATAGTCATGTCTTGGATCTGTGTAAATGATACCCGTTGGTACCGAGGCTTTGTCAAATAACATTGCCAGGTTATTTTTTCTGGAAACCCTTTCTATTGCATCGTAGATTTTTGATTGGAGAGGCTGAAGTAATTCCGCTTGCTTCTGGAAATACTGTCCGTCAATTCCGAATATACGGCTGTTGAACTCTTGGGATTCTTTTTCTTTTACTTTGATCGCTGCCACTCTTTCTTTGTACATCTCCTCGGTTAGCAAAACTTCTTCAGCTTTTAGAAGTACGTAGAGTTCTTTGATCTCTTTATCCAAATTTTGTGCCTCTTTCTTCCACTCACTACTCAGGGTTGACAGCTCCTGTTGGATGATTTTGTAGTCCGGATGCTTGTTTAGAATAAACTCTGAATCAATATATCCGAACTTCTGAGCTGCCACAGGCAGTGCCTGAAGCATAATGAGGAGCAAAAATACAATTTTCAGTGATTTATTCATGATTGTCGGGAAGTTTGAGAAGCTTAATGAAATCTCCTTTTGAGATTTTCAATTTTGCATAAATTAACTAATTCCCATCCTGATTTCAAGATTACCTGAACTGTTGGCCGATGGTGAAGTGGAATTGTGTTCCGCTCGGTTTAGTTGTTCCGGGAACATCATCAAATCCATAACCCCAATCAACACCTAGCAAACCAAATGCGGGCATAAAGATTCTTGCTCCGAAGCCGGCTGATTTGTAGAGATCATAAGGGTTGAAATCAGCATAGGTACCCCAGTTGTTTCCAGCTTCCGCAAAACCTAACAAGAAGATGGTTGCAGAAGGATTTGGAGATACCAGGAATCTGACTTCCATTACGTATTTGTTGTAGACAACTCCTCCATAAGGATCAGGATTTGCCGTGCCTCGTGTTGCTTTTCCGGGAGTAATGGATTGATTTTCGTATCCTCTCAAACCAATGATTTCCTGACCTAGGGCGAAGTTGTTGAAAGACATTCCATCTCCTCCCATTACAAACCTTTCCAAAGGAATAATTCCGATTTTATTTCCATAAGAACCTAAGAAACCCATGTGAGCTCTTGCACTCGCAACCCACTTGGATGAACCAAAAATTGGAGTATAAATCGAGGCATCAAACATCCATTTGTGATATTCCAGCCATTTGTACTTTTCCTGATCTGTGGATTCCAGGGTTATATTTTTGTTCAGGGCAGTGTAAGGAGGAGTAAAAGATGTCGATAATATAATGTTGGATCCCAGACGTGGGAAAGTCGGGTTATCGAGATTATATCTTGTAATGGTATTATTGAAGGTTAAACTATTTGAAGTACCGGTTGGATAGCTCAGACCGAAGGAAGTTCCATACTGGTTAAATTCATAAATCTGGAATCGCAACGAATTGCTGATGCTGAAATTATCATCAGGCCAGGTGACTCGCTTCGCTAATCCTAATGTCACACCTGTAATCTTGAAGAATCCAAGTTCATTGCCAAAGTTGTTTTGATTATAAAAATCTATTTGTCTCTGAACTGAATGATTGAATGCAAAGCTAAGAGCATTTGGTTTTTTCCCTCCAAACCAAGGCTCAGTCAGAGAGACAGAGTAATTTTGGAAGGATTGCCCATTGGCCTGAATACGGAGAGAAAGTTTTTGGCCGTCACCAACTGGAAGTGGATCCCATTTGTCAAAATCCCCAATATTTTTGAGGGAAAAGTTGTTGAAAACGAGTCCTACTGTTCCTACAAAACCATAGAATCCACCCCAACCACCAGACAATTCGATTTGGTCATTTGGTCTTTCTTCAAGCTCAAACGTGATATCAACAGTAGCAGCTTCAAAGTTTGGCCGTAAATCAGGGTTGATTTTCTCGGGATCGAAATAGCCCAAAGTGGACAATTCCCGGATGGTTCTTACCAAAAGGTTACGGTTGAATTTTTGACCCGGAAGGATACGGATTTCCCTCATCACCACGTGATCAGAAGTTCTTTCGTTTCCTTTGATGCTGACACTGTTTACGGTAACCTGAGGACCTTCAAAAATTCTCATTTCGAGGTCTATTGAATCACCCGAAACATTTACTTCCACAGGATCAATGCTGAAAAACAAATATCCATCATCCTGATAAAGTGAACTTACGTCATCACCTTTCTGAGGATCGTAATTAAGTCGCTTATCTAATTTCTCTTTGTCGTAGACATCACCTCTTTTGATCCCGAGTTTTGCTTGCAAAACCTCATCGGGGTGAATGAAATTGCCGGCAAAAGTGATGTTTCTGTAATAGTATTTCTGACCTTCTTCGAGAGAGAGGTCAATGTTGATTTCATTCTCTGCGTAATTGTAAACCGAATCATTCAGAATCTTGGCATCCCGGAAACCCTGACTATTATAGTAATCGATGACAAGGTCTTTATCATTCCTGTATTCCTTAGGGATAAATTTAGACCCGGCGAAGAAGTTTAATTTGAAGTTCTTATTGATATAGGTTTTGACATCATCTTCGGAAGCCGAATCGGTATAGAAGAGCGTGTTTTTCCAATCTTCGGCATTAGCGTCCGTTGCCCTTGAGTAAAGATCTTTGAATATGCTTACCCGTGGATATTCATGTGTTTTCTTCAGTTTACTTTTTACTGCGTGATCTGAAATTTCTTCGTTTCCAAAAACTTTGATTTCATTGATTTTCACTTTTGTCTTAGGATCCACCTCAAACCTGAGCTTCACACTATTTGGAATAGTGGTGTCTCTCTCCTGAATGATTTTCACATCTGTATTGAGAAAACCTTTATCCAGGTAATACTTCTCAATATTTCTTTTAGCAGTATTTAGTACATCATCCCTAACTACCCGACCACGAATATTTACTTTATCCTTCAGCTCACTTTCCTGGGTTTTGCTGATTCCGGAAAATTCTACTCTGGAGAATCTCGGACGCTCAGTCAAATCTAAAAGAAGATAAATGTCGTCACCCTCTACTTTGGTCACCAGCACCTTAACATCACCGATGATTCCTTGTCTCCAAAGTTTTTTGAGTGCATTTGCGATAGCATCTCCGGGCACTTCAATCACATCATCTACCTTAAGTCCTGATAGTGAAAGAATGGCGGTTTCGTCGAGCGTGGTTAGTCCGACCGCTTTAATTTCGGCAATCCTATATTTCTGTGGTTTGGAGTAATTCAACTCCATAATATCTATCGGTTTTGCATTCGCATAGCGACTTTGACCCAATCGAATTTGAGCCATTGAGGAGCTTGCCAAAACAAGACAAAACAGAACCAGTAAACTTTTTTTCATGAATTACTTAAGATTTAACTTGCTCACCTGTCATTCCGAATCTTCTTTCCCTTTTTTGGAAATCTTGGATTGCGGCGATCAGGTGCTCTCTTCTAAAATCTGGCCATAGTACAGGAGTAAAATAAAGCTCTGTATATGCCAGTTGCCAAAGTAGAAAATTGCTTAGTCTGTATTCACCGCTTGTTCTGATCATCAATTCAGGATCAGGAATTCCACGGGTTTCCAGATGGTCGGCCATCACTTGTTGCGTGATGTCTTCCGGCTTCAATTTTCCTTCTGAGACTTTTTGAGCAATGTGTCGGGCAGCTTGGGTGAGTTCCCACTGACCACTATAGCTTAGCGCCAGGATCACGGTGAGACCAGTGTTTTTGGAAGTGGTGTTTTTCGCCTCCGCTAATTTATCGTATGCAGACTTTGGAAGGCTGTCAATGTCACCTATGCTTTGCAGACGGATGTTATTTTTCATCATCATAGGAACTTCATCTGTGATTGTTTTCACCAGTAGTTCCATGAGCGCGTTGACTTCTTCTTGTGGTCTGGACCAGTTTTCCGTAGAAAAGGAAAACAGGGTCAGGTATTCCACTCCGAGGTTTTCAGCACCTTCGATGGCGTCTTTAACCGCCTGAATAGCATGTCTGTGACCAAATATTCTCATGGCGCCTTTCTTCTTGGCCCATCGGCCATTGCCGTCCATGATAATTGCAATATGTCGGGGGATTCTTTCTAGGTCTAATTCGTCCTTCATTCCAGTATTTTCCGAATACCTCACTTTTTTGGAGGTACAAAAATGCTATTTCTTTTCCAATAATTAACCCTAAGATTCAATTAATTAATAGGCATAGCATTGCGTACTGGCAAAGGTATAGCTTAAAGTAAGGCCTAAAAAGTAATACCAATCTTTATCATTTGGATTGCCATAATTGACACCATAAGGCTGATCTGGATTGACAGGATCGTAAAATCTCGGAAGCGGAGGTTGCTGACTGTCAATTTTATCCAAATAGTCTGTCGTCGTTGGCCTAAAACCTAATTCTGCTGCAAGCGTCCATCGATCATTTAATCTGTATTTCACGCCTCCGCCAAAAGGGATTACCGGTGAAAAGAGATCATAATAATCAGCTTCTTCATTTCTTGTGGCGGTAGGCCTCCCTTTGAAAGTCATATAAGTGAAACCTAAACCGAAAAATGCATAAGGGGAGAAGCGGAACTCTGAATCGTTTCTCAAGAAATCGAGAAAGTTGAATTCCATCACCGCTGCTCCTTCAATGATTCCTCCCCTAAATTGGGCATCTCTGATTTGAGCAGAAATGTCTATAGGATTGATTTCATCATCTGCGGCTAAAATCGCAGAACTCAGGCTCATCCTAAGAGTCCACACATTGTCAAAATTTCTCTTGCCAAAGAACGTGACTTGGGGACCAATTTGGCCCAGGTCAATTTTTCTGATAATGTCCCCGGTGTAGGTTGCTACTCCGAGTCCGCCTCCGATTTCGTATTTCTGCGCTCTTGTCTCAGAGTTGAATCCGATAAAAAGTACAAGTAAAACTAATAAGTGACTGAAAATCTGAAAATTGACCTTTTTCAAGACGATGCAAGTTATGAAGTACCTAACGTTTAAAAAACGCTTCTTCGTATTTACCGGGTTAATAATTGTTAAGCTTAAGGGGTGTAAATTTACCGATTTATCGGTCAAATCAATTCCTCATATCCAGTCCCCAGTTTAGCTTTTGTCTAAGGGTGTCGAAGAAATGGTAGTGTGGTAATTTCACTAATTTTGCACAAAATGGAGCCTTTTTCACTGTTAACTTCAAATCTGAAGAAATTGAAGTGGATCGGGAATCGAGTGAAATTAGAAACTTCTCTGACCTTCCTTCTATTTCAAAACTAATCTCACTCTCGTCTGAAACGATTATTGGTCTTACGTTAAGATTATGCGGACTTACCGGCGTAATCACAAGATTTTTTGCTCCGGGAGTAATCAATGGACCGCCGCAACTCAAAGAATATCCTGTAGAGCCGGTTGGAGTTGAGACAATCAAACCATCTGCCCAGTAACTATTCAGGTATTTGCCATCGATGTACGTATGAACAGTGATCATTGACGAGGTATCCCTTTTGTGGATGGTGAACTCATTCAATCCGAAGTTGATCCCGTTGAACAACCGACGCTTACAATGAAGGGAAATGAGACTTCTCGATTCGATTTGGTAGTTACCTGTTGCGAGATTTTTTATAGCATCCTCTATGTTTTCTTTCGCAACAGTGGCCAAAAAACCAAGTCTCCCTGTATTCAATCCTAGAATGGGGATTTCTAAATCGCCAATAATACAAACTGCATCCAGTAAGGTTCCGTCACCGCCAATGGAAATCATGAAATCCATGGATTTCATTTCTTTCCGGTTTTCCAAAACCCGATAATGGAGTGACTTATTGCCACTCATTTTGACTTGTCGGTCAAATTCCTCTGTGACGAATATTTCGATTTGATGCTTTTCCAGTTCTGAGAACAAAACCTGGATATAGATAAAAAACTCCGCTTTTAACGTAAGGCCATGCAGGGCTACCTTCATGCCTCAAATATCTAAAAATCGCAACAAGTTTCCGATTCTCTCTTCCTCGCCGCTTACTCCTGATTCCTCCTGATAATGATCCAAAATCTTGAAGCCAAATCGTTCCAATGTGGCTTTTATGTGTCTGAGTTCGGGTTTGTCGAGCTTTAAAGTCAGCTTTATTTTGGAATCATCCAGTGGATCACTCGTGATGAATGAACTCAAAATCTTCGTGTTTTCTGATTCAATAATCCTTGCAATCTCGGACAAACTATAGTCGGTCATATTTAAAGACATGATTAACACGCTTCCTTGTGATTGGATCGAAAGACTGTCTGCAAAAGCAGCAATTGAATCTTCCATTGTTACAACACCGATGAAATTCTTATCCCGGTCAAGGACTGCTACCAGGTTGGAATGCTGCTCAGCGCCTACGCGCAATACATCGTAAATATGCTTATCAGAATAAACCCAGCAAGAAGAATTTACCAGCTCGACTTCTGAGATCAATTTTGTCGGATTATTAAGGTCAAAAATTATTTCATCCCGAATCAAACCCAGGAATTTCCCCTGATCAACGACCGGCAATGCATTGGTTCGAATTTCTTCCATCCAAGCCAATGCCATCCCGGTTTTGTCGGTTAGTTTCAGAGGTGGGATTAGATTATTAATGAATTCGTAGGCCTGCATAGATGAAATATAGGGAATGAATTTAATTTTTAAAACGCAGTTGACGATATACTTGTTCCCGATTCTGGTTTGAGTTTTTTAAAACCTTCTCTATAAAAAAAAGTAGTTGTGCATTATCCCTAAAATGACACCTCCGGCAATGATGACCGGGGATGAAATTTTGGTGAATTGCAGGAGAGCATAAGTGGCCAGGATAAAAATTATATTCAGGAAATTAGCCTCCAATGGCTCAAAAAGGAGGTAAGCTGCTGCAATAAGCATCCCGCAGGACACTGCATTGATTCCTTCCAAAGCAGCTCGGACCGGACGATATTTTTTCAGTTCATCCCAAAATCGAATCACAAAGAAAATCAGAAATATTCCGGGAAGAAAAATACCTGCTGCTGCTATGATTCCACCAATGAAGAATCCAGTTGTACCAAATTCCCGCATTGATAATGCCCCTACGTAGGAAGAAATACTGAAAGTGGGACCGGGGATACCCTGTGAAATAGCATAACCTGTCAGAAATTCCTCTGAAGTTAAGTAATGCTTAAAGTCAACAAATTCGGTGTATAAATAAGGCACCAGGACTTGCCCTCCTCCGAAGATCAAGCTTCCGTTTCGATAGAAATTTTCGAAAAGCTTAACCGGTTGATATTGGGTAACTGCGCCAAGGGTCGCAGCCAAAATCAGTACACCGCCCCAAAGGTAAAAGTTGGACCACTGGATCTTAAGCGGAGCATCTTTTTCCAGTTTTGGCTGCTTCTTGTATTTGATAGAGGTGCTCAATCCGCCAATTACCAAAAGCACCGGGAATACATAAGGTGAGCTATAGAAGAAAGAAACAAAAGTTGAAATTAACACCAAAACCATCGCCTCAGTACTCTGGACCATTTTTCCAATAGTTTTTTGCGCAGCAAAAATGATAAAACCGATGGCCATCGGTTGTATGAATTTTGCAAAATTGAGTGCTCCGGGGGTGTTTTCCTGTAAAAAATCAATCAGGATAGCGGCACTGATCATGATCAGAGTGGCAGGAAGGATCCAAACGATCAAGGCCAGATAGGCCAGATTGGGCCCTCCAACTCTATATCCGATCGCAGAAATTAATTGGGTGGAAGCTGGACCCGGGAGCATGTTGCAAAGTGCATTCAGCTCCCAGAGTTCATCTTCAGAAATGTAGTTTCGTTTTTTCACCATCCGCTCCAGTAGCATTGCAAGGAATGCTTGCGGGCCGCCAAATGCAGTTAATGAAAGGGCAAGAATGTCCTTCAGGAAAAGGTAGTATCGTACCTTTTTGACAGACATTCCTTATTTTCTGAGTCCAAGTTCACGAAGTCTCTCTTCCAGGAACTCTCCTGCCGTGACATCTTCAAATTGTTTTGGATGAGCATCATATACGCAGTTTTCCAAACAAGTCAGATCCATTTCGGATCGGGGATGCATGAAGAAAGGAATCGAATACCGACTTGTATGCATCATTTCTCTTGGAGGATTTACGACCCGGTGGATGGTTGACTTTAGTTTTTTATTCGTCAGTCGTTCCAGCATATCGCCCACGTTGACCACCAATTGATCCGGAAGTGCTGTGATGGGAATCCACTTTCCATCTTTGCGAAGCACCTGAAGTCCGTCTGCACTTGCTCCCATCAGGAGGGTGATCAGGTTGATGTCGCCATGCTCTGCTGCTCTCACTGCATCCTCGGGAACTGCATCAGGATTTTCTATAGGGAAATAATGAATCTGTCTTAAAATGGAGTTACCATGGACAATCTTGTCATCGAAGTAATCTTCAGGAAGCTCCATAAAGTGGGCAATCGCCTGAAGCATCGCCTTACCGGCCTTTTCCAAAGTTTGGTACGCTTCGATTGCATCGTTTTTGAACTGTTCAATCTCTGATGGCCAAAGGTTTTCAGGATACTCTGACTTGATAGGGTCTGAATCCGGAATAAAGGAAAGCTCCTGACCGACGTGATAAAATTCTTTCAAATCTCCCGTGTTTCGGCCCTTTGCATGCTCTTTTCCTTTTCCGGTATATCCACGCTGGAACCCGATTTCAGGCTTTTCGTACTTTGTTTTGATTTCGTCAGGCAGAGAAAAAAAAGACTTGATAGAATCATATAATCTATCTTGAAGATCACTGGAAAGGCCATGGTTTTTGATGGCTACGAATCCAATATTTTGGTAAGCATCTCCAAGTTTCTGTACGAAGGCATCTTTCTGTGCCGATGTTCCGGCGGTAAATTCAGCCAGATCAAGGCTGGGGATCTCATCGAATAATATTTCCATTATAATTTGGGTTAAACCGATTGGTCCTATTTCCTCTCAAAATTAAATATCTTTAGTCTCAAATTACCTGCAGTATGAATAAATTCCTCGGTTTACTCTTTTTTATAGGTTTAATAACTTTTTCCTGTAGCACGGATAAAAAGGGTCTCAACGAAGAAGATGTTATTTCTATCGGAGATTCCACTTCTCAGTCCGGGGATTTACCCAAAGTAACTTTCTATCAAACTGTAGATTCATCTCAGATTCCGGATGCCATTCTGGAGCTTTATACTCCTTTGGGTAATCAGGTTTTCAAGCCGGGCAAGGTTCCGTTTGAGTTCAATATCAAAAATTATCCTTATGATTTGGGAGGAAATCAGGATTTTAAACTTTTCAATATCTTGAATGGAAGTGATCCTGTTGGTTTTGGTTCTCCGATTTTCCAAAGGGAATTGACTGTTGGCAGTTACCGGATCGTGGCATATTTAGTGGGCGAGGATGGTTTGGCTTTGAAAAACTTCGGGAATTATGTTGATAGGGACTTCCGGGTTGGAGAATCACGACCTTTTCCATATTCGGCTGAACCGTATTTGGCTCTCAATTATCCAAGGAATGGCCAAATCTTTGGTAATGATAATGAAGTGATCATAGATTTTTTGGTTGTCGGAGGTGATATGAAGCTGGATGGTCTGAAGGTCAGTGTGGCAATCAATGATTTTTCGTTTGAAGTGAAAGAAATGTCACCGATTCGGGTAGCGAATTTACCTAAAGGTGAATATCAGGTCAAGATTCGACTACAAAGAACGGACGGAAAAGAACTGGAAGGGCCTTTCTCAACTGTCAGCAAATCCATCATTGTTCGATAACATGCTTATCTTTGGAGCTTTATTTCCATCGATTTTCCCATGCTGTTAGTTAACCAAATAAGAGAAAACTACGAAGGCGTACTTGCCGGACTTCAAAAACGCAATTTCCTAAACGCAAAAGCTGTTTTAGCTCAGGCTTTGGAGATTGATGACTTAAGAAAATCCACCCAATCTCAACGCGATCAGATTCAGGCAGAATCCAATGCTATTTCCAAGCAAATCGGTGCCTTGATGAAAGAAGGAAAAGCTGCCGAAGCTACCGAAATCCGTGAGCTTACCGTTCAAATCAAAATTCAGATTAAAGAACTTGAGGATCAAAACTCCAAGGCGGAAGATGATTTGAAAGCCTTGCTTTATACGATTCCTAATGTCCCCCACTCCTCAGTTCCAACCGGTAAGTCTGCCGAAGACAATGAGATTGTACTTGAAAATGGAGTGATTCCGGAGCTTTTCCCGGGAAAGCAGCCGCATTGGGAGTTGATTAAGAAATACGACATAATTGACTTTGAACTTGGAATCAAAATTACAGGAGCAGGATTTCCAGTTTACAAAGGAAAAGGTGCCAGACTCCAGCGTGCTTTGATCAATTTCTTCCTGGATGAAGCATTAGCCGCAGGCTACACGGAAATTCAACCGCCTATTTTAGTCAATGAGGATTCAGGCTATGGTACAGGTCAACTTCCGGATAAGGAAGGTCAAATGTATTTTGCGACAGCAGATCAATTGTATCTGATCCCTACTGCAGAAGTCCCTATTACCAATTTGTATCGCGATGTGATATTAACCGAAGAAGATCTGCCTATCAAAAATGTGGGCTATACCCCTTGCTTCCGTCGTGAGGCTGGCAGTTGGGGTGCTCACGTTCGCGGATTGAATAGACTGCACCAGTTTGACAAGGTGGAAATCGTACAAATCACTCATCCAGACGATTCATACGAAACACTGGAAAGCATGAGCGCTTATGTGCAAGGCTTGCTTCAAAAGCTCGAATTGCCATATCGTGTATTGAGACTTTGCGGAGGAGATATGGGCTTTACTTCAGCATTGACGTATGATATGGAAGTGTACTCTGCAGCCCAAGAAAGATGGCTGGAAGTGAGTTCGGTAAGTAATTTCGAAACTTATCAGGCAAACAGACTAAAGCTTCGATTTAAAGGAGAGGACAAAAAAACACAGTTGGCTCACTCCTTGAATGGAAGTGCGCTCGCTCTGCCAAGGATCGTGGCAGCAATTCTGGAAAATAATCAGACTCCGGACGGGATCAATCTTCCTAAAGTCTTACATAAATATCTTGGGTTTGAATCAATCTGATAGAAATGACCCGGTGGAAAGCCGGGTTTTTTTTGCGATAAATTTTCAGGCTTAAATTCTTATCAACATGAATAATATCTATTATGCGTATCCGGATATCTGAACGATGGATATAAGCCTATCGGTTTTAATCCCGATAGCTATAAGGATGCGGAAATGTGACTCCCCCTCTCGATAATTATCGGGATTTAAAGAGGGTTAGGGGGATTTTTTCATTCAAATCCCAACTTAATTCTGTTACGTGCAATCAAGCGAATACACATGATAGTGAATAAAAGCTGGTACGAGAAAAAGCTTTAAAAGGGCTTTTTCGGTTTTTTTAAACTTCCTTAAAGTAATTCAGAAACATGCTTGCGGATGGATGAGGCCATTTTTTCCATAGGAAGATCGTTTGGGTCTTTTCCAAAAGGCTCCTCAATTTCTTCCGCTACAAGTTCCAAGCTTCCCAAGACATAGAAGATAAATGTCACAATGGGCGCTGCATAATAACCCATGTTGAAGACATAGCCCATCGGCAAAGTCAGCACATAAAGCATGATGAACTTTTTGATAAATGAGCCATAGGAAAATGGGATTGGAGTGTTTTTGATCCGCTCACAAGCGCCACAGATATCTGTGAAAGCAGTCACCTCATTATTCAATACGATCAATTGGTCACCGGTGATTTTTCCATCCTGATAGAGTTGGTTCACTTTGGAAAATATCAATCGGGCAATCTGATTAGGAACATGTTTTTCTACGTCTATGCTGGTGATTTCCATATTGTAATTCTCATCCAGCATAAACTGAGTATTCTCCAACTGTAGGTGGTCTTTCAATCCAAAAGCATAAGAAGGAATGCTGTATTTGAAGAACAGGCGATTGTCATAATCGTCTATGGGAAGCATTGCACTCAGTTTCAAAGCGAGGTTTCGGCTTGCATTTACAAGGCTTCCCCAAAGTTTTCTCCCTTCCCACCAGCGATCATAGGCAGAGTTTGTCCTGAATACCAACAACATGGAGATCACAAAACTCAGCAAACTATGCATGATTGGAATATGCTGAACCCAGCTATTTCTCCCCACATGCAGGTATTCAAGTTCAAAATAAGCGACCCCAAGCGAGTAGACAAAAATCAAAGCAAGAAGCGGTACCAGTTTAAAAAGTGTGTCTGACTTTTGGAAGAAAAATAGGACACTTAACCATTCTTTGGGATTGTAAACTTTCATCGGGTAAGTGGGTAGAAAAGTCTAAGATAGGATTGATGACCTAAACCTGAAAATATCCGGTAAAAATTAAACGGGGGTTGAGATTAAAATGTGTTGAAAAATAATTGAGTGATTGGTTTTAAGAACCTTAATTCTTCATTAAACTCAGACAATATTCATCAGTTTCTCGTGAATAGAAAGGACCTGAGGTATCAAAAGTTTGTTGTCAGTATTTTTGATAACGAAATCAGCCAATTCATTTTTTTCCTCATCCGGCATCTGCTGGTTGATGATTTGATTCACTTGTTCTTCGCTTCGGTGAGGGTCCCGCATGAGAGTTCTTGCGACTCTGATTTTCAATGGAGAACTCACATTGATGACATAGTCCAGGGATTTCTGTCCACCCGTTTCAAAAATCAATGCGGCTTCTTTTAATACATAAGGCGCTGTTTGTGATTCAGCCCATTTCAAAAAGTCATGGCCTACAGCGGGATGAACGAGCGAGTTGATTTTTTTAACCTTTTCCGGATCTGCGAAAACTTTTGTTGCGAGGAAAGTTCGATTCACTGAACCGTCTGGTAAATAAGATTCTGCCCCAAATTCTTTCTTTATTTGCTCAGATAGCTCCTGATTATTAGCCATCAGCCACTTAGCTCTATCATCTGCATAGTAAATTGGGATGCCCAGGATTGAAAAAATCTTTGCCACAACAGATTTACCTGATCCTATTCCACCGGTAATTCCAACTTTCAGCGGGCTCTGATTACTCATATTTCAATTTGATGAGTGGAGGTTCCACACGAACCTCCTCCAGATAATCAGGCATTGGTTTCACCCGGATAGTAATTGTGCTGTCTTCCCGGTTCCTTTTTGAATAATCCAAAACCGCCTCAAACTCCATGTCTTTCAACTGGGGTGAGTTTCGCTCATCGACCAGGTAGTACATCATCATCGAAACTTCCTCATCTTCAAGCGTAACGGACCTCGGGAAATTAATTTTCGTAAGTTTTAGCCGTTTGTTGCCTTCAAGAAATGCAACAACTTCAAATTGGATGGTGACAGTTTTTTCCTCAATACTGATTAGCTCGATCAGTTCGGAAGGAATAGCCACCTCTACTTCTTTTTGAATGGTTTTATCGATTCCTGATTCGTTTAAAGAAAGTGGATATCCCTTAGCCAAGTTGGTAAGTATAGAGCTTGGTCCTTTTATAGTAAGCTTATTGGGGGAGAATTTAATCTCATTAATGATCCGATAGTTCTTTGCCATCGAGAAGCTGAGCGTATCCAAGACCGGCTGAATTTCTCTAATCTGAATTTCATCAATTTTATATGTGATTGAATCGTCCAAAACTGAAACCAACTGAGTCGGATTCAAAAATTCTCCCAGTGGTCGTTTTAACTCAGAAGTCAGCAAATACTCCCTATCCGACGGATTTCTAAGTTCAATTGAATATGGAGTGGTGTTTAATTGGAAAAACTTTTGAAGTAAATCCCATCCGTTTCCTTTGATTTCGACCTGGATAGTTTCAGGGAGTTTTTCTATCGGGACAAAGTTTTCTCTGTCGAATACAAATTCGACCGGGTAATCCACCACCGTTGAGTAATCGTCTTTATTGAGGGCGTTTAAAATCCAAAAAGTGGTAGCCGCTGCAATGCAAAGGACTACCACTTTTAGATCTGAGAGTTTTTTAGGAGAAATCCACTTGGAGGATTTTTTTGTTTCCGTCAAAATTCAACTTATTTGGTTGGAGTTGTTTTTTTCGTGAAATCTGCAGAGATGGCTGATTTTTCGACTTTTACTTTAAGGCCTCTGTCAAGCTCCAGGAATACAACATCACCTTCGACGCTGCTTACTTTGCCATGAAGACCTCCAATAGTCACTACATCATCACCCTTCTTTATTTCTTCGATAAATTTTTTGGTGTCTTTTTGTTTCTTCTGTTGTGGTCTGATCATGAAGAAGTACATGATCAAAATGATAGAACCAAAAAGGAAAACCTGTCCTAATATTCCTCCGCCTGCGGAGGCTTGCGCCAAAATTGTAGAGATCATGCTTATTTTTTGATTGGACCTACAGGATTTCCCGCTCCCGCAATTTTAGGAGAAACTGTACCTTTCAATCTCAAACGAGTTACTGTTGGATTGGTGTTAGCCTGGATGCTGACAGTTGGAGACTGAGAACCCGATTTCGCAGTAGAGTTAAATATTACTTTCACAAATCCTTCTTCACCTGGTTTTACAGGAGCTTTAGTCCAATCAGGGCTTGTACAACCGCAAGAAGCCGTAATGTTTGAAATTACGAGCGGAGACTGACCGTCGTTAGTGAATTTGAACAGGTGTTCTACAACCTGACCTTCGGGAATTGTACCGAAATCATACTCCATTTCTGGAAATGTAAATTGACCCAATGAAGATGGATCTGCAGGTTGAGTTGCTTGTGCATTTACCGGAGTTACTGCAGTTCCCTGAGTTTCCAATGCTGCGATTTTTTCTTCTAGAGCCTGAATTTTTGCTTCCTGATCATTTTTAGGGCTGCATGATGTGCCTAAAGCTATCATCAGGGAAAGTGCAGCTACGCTCAAAACATTGATTTTCATGTGTATTAATTGGTTTTAAGTTGCTTTTTTTAAATGGCCGAAGCTATAGAATTTAACCAGACAAAGTAATTGCCCAGATTCAGTTTTTAAACCCCTCCTGAAGCTTAATTGTTCCCTTGATTGATTTGATCGATTAATTTATTCACGTCATTCAAAAGATTTTCTGCTTTGTTTTTTGCCTCGGAAATGACTCTTTTCCCCTCATTTTTTGCTTCGTTCAAATGAGTTTCTTTTCCTTCAACCAGATCTTCAATGAGTTCTTCCAACTCTTTCTTGTATTTAGAAAGTTTGAAAGTGAGTTTATCTCTGGTGTTAGCTCCGGTATCAGGGGCAAAAAGTATTCCCAGTGCGGCTCCTACGCCTGCACCTACCATAAAGGCGATGAGTGAATTACTGCTCTTGCTCATAGTTATATTATTTATTGTCCAAAAGTCCTCTTCCGCTCTTACGGATTTCTCCGCTTTCGGTTAACTCTTTCGCCATCACATCAAGCAGACCATTTACAAATTGCTTGCTTTTTGGAGTGCTGTATGTTTTTGAGATGTCGATGTACTCATTAATACTCACTTTAACAGGGATGCTTGGGAAGTTTTTCATTTCCGCAATCGCCATCGAAATGATCACTTTGTCTGTAAAAGCAAGTCTTTCAATGTCCCAGTTTTTGGTTTTTTGAGAGATAAGAGCCTTGCTTGCAGCATCATTCGCAATGGTGAAGTTAAAGATATTTTCAAAAAACTCCTTATCCTCGTCCCAGTTCATGGCAATCTCCGGAAGTTGCTCGTCATCTTCTTCTGTAAGATTAGCTGCATTTTTTAAGACTTTGGCAGCAAGGCTTCTAACCACAGCCTTGTTCTCGGTCCAATTCAAATCTTTTTCCGAGAAGAAATTCAGAATAACTTCATTTTTGAAAATGATCTTTTTCAGCAAATCATCGACTAATTCTAAATCCTGTTCGAGGGTTGGCTCTTTGATTTGAAGATAAGCCTGATACTCTTCAGATGGCTTGATATAATCTCTGAACCATTCTTTGATTTCGAGTTCGATATCATTTAAATGGACATTATTTCGAATAATGGCTGAACGATAGGCGTCAGAATTTCTAAGATTCTTTAAAATCTTATTTTCTGCCAGGTTCAATTCATTGGCAAAAGCTATTGGTGCTTCGCCTCTCATTTTTTTCTTCTTCTCGATTTCTTTTTCGACATGCTTCGCAAAAGCCTGAAGCAACTCAATCGAAAGAAGGTATAGTTGTGGGATTCTTTCAGCGGATGCCACCATATTTTTCAAGATGTATTGCTGATCCTTATCATTTGCAGTGTGATATTGATTGAGAGCAGTCAATACTATTTGTTTGATTTTTGGCTTAGCATCCGTTGCTGTCAGCAATTTTCTGGAAGCAAGATTTTGTTCAAACAGGATTAATGCCTCCTCTGCATCTCTGTTGAGAGAGGCTTTGTCCTGCACTTCCATACTATTGAGATCCGGTAGGAAGGACTCCCGAATGAAATCCTTGGCAAGGTTGTGATTGGAGGCCTTGCACTGCTCATAGGCATACAGGTTTTGAAAAGCCTTGACCCTGAGTATTCTTCTATTTAGCATAACGTCTGAAAGAGTTGCAAATATAGGGATTTTGCACGGGCTAATCCCATGTGGTTAAAGACAAAAAAACCACCGAAATAGGGAATCCGGTGGTTTTGAATTGAGTTTATAAGGAATTAGAAGGGAAGTTTTACTCTTCCCATAGCTTCGATTCTGGCTTTTGCAGCTTCGATTGCGGCCTGCTGAGCAGGGATATTTTCCTTTTCAGCTTTGTTAAGAATGCTTAAACAGGAGTCGTAAATCTTCTCGGTTTGTTTGTATACGATGTCTTTGTGGTAATCCCCCAGGTATTCAGCGCTCACATTGATTACGCCACCGGCATTGATCAGGAAGTCTGGTGCATATATGATTCCTTTTTCCATCAGAATTTTTCCATGCTTCGCTTCATCTTTCAATTGGTTATTTGCAGCACCGGCGATTACGCGACATTTCAATCTGTCAATTGTTTCATCATTGACAGTAGCTCCCAAAGCACAGGGGGCATAAATATCCATTTCCAGTTCATAGATCAAATTAGGATCTACTGCCACCGCTCCGGTTGACTTCACTACTCGCTGTAATTTATCTTCGAAAATATCGGTGACCAAAACTTCTGCACCTTCTTTAATCAGGTATTCGATCAGGTATTTTCCAACTTGTCCGACACCCTGAACACCTATTTTCTTTCCTTGAAGTGAATCAGAACCGAAAGCTTTTTTGGCCGCAGCTTTCATTCCCATGTATGTTCCGTAGGCAGTCACCGGTGATGGATCCCCGCTTCCGCCCTTGATCTGAGGAAGTCCTGCAACGTGTTTGGTTTCCATTCTGATGTACTCCATGTCAGCTGTGTTCATGTTCACATCTTCAGCTGTGACATATCTGCCGCCAAGGCTCTCGATGAATCTTCCGAACCTTCTTAAAAATGCCTCGTTTTTGAGTTGAGGATTTCCCAAAATCACAGCTTTCCCTCCACCGAGGTTAAGTCCTGCGAGGGAGTTCTTGAAAGACATGCCTCGGGAAAGTCTCAATACATCTGTAATTGCTTCTTTTTCGCTTGCATAAGGCCACATTCTGGTGCCGCCAAGTGCCGGTCCCAAAATGGTGTTATGAATACCGATAATTGCTTTAAGGCCTGTAGCCTGATCATGACATACCACGAGTTGCTCGTGATCCATGGTGGTGATTTGACCAAATATGGATCCCTCCTGGACGGATTCGGTAGCTTTAATCTCTAACATGTGAACTTAGCTTTTTAGAATGTGTTATATTTGGGTTATGCCTTTTGGAAAAGGCCAATACAAAATTAAATACTTTTATTGGCCTTCAAAGCATTATCATTCCTAGTTTCCATTAATTATTTCCTCGTTTTTAAAGATTTTATTTGGTGAAGTCACTTTGGAGAATCAATAAGTATTTGTACAAATACAAGGGCTTGCTGCTTTTGGGAATAGTATTTACGGTCATCTCAAATATTTTCGTAATTATCCCTGCTCAGCTTGTCCGATTGGCAATAGATTATGTGGTAGAGAGCTTCTCTCTTTATAGGCCTTTGGCAAAGGGCGGATTGGGGGAATCAGCCCAGGAAATTTTTCTTGAATTTGTTTTTGTTTTAGGAATGCTGATCCTTGCGATGGCACTTTTGAGAGGTTTTTTCCTTTTCCTCATCAGGCAGACCATCATCATCATGTCCCGGAAAATCGAGTATGACATGAAAAATGAAATATTCGAGCATTACCAAAAACTTCCGCTAAGCTTTTACAGAAAAAATAGCACAGGAGATCTCATGGCCCGGATTACAGAAGATGTGAGCCGGGTTAGAATGTATTTGGGTCCGGCAATCATGTATGGACTCAATGTTTTGATCCTGTTTCCTCTTGTGATTTGGTACATGATTACGGTGAATCTTGAATTGACCCTTTATTCACTTTTACCGCTTCCGGTTCTTTCGCTCAGTATTTATTATGTCAATAATCTGATCAATGAGCGTTCGGAGAAAATTCAAAGAAGCCTCTCTGAGCTCAGCACGTTTGTACAGGAAGCTTTCTCCGGAATCCGGGTATTGAAAGCCTTTGTACGAGAAAGCGATAGTGTTAGGAATTTTGCAGATGCAAGCGAGGATTATAAATTCAAATCGATTCATCTCACCCGGGTTAATGCACTATTCTTTCCCATCATTATGGCATTGGTCGGAATCTCAACCATCATTACCGTGTATGTAGGCGGGATTCAGGTCATCAATGGAGAGATTGGATATGGTGTGATTGCAGAATTTATTTTGTACGTCAACATGCTTGCCTGGCCGGTTACTTCTTTGGGTTGGGTCACAAGTATCATTCAGCGAGCTGCAGCATCCCAGACTCGTATCAACGAATTTATGGATGAGACCAATGATATCATTAGTACAGAAAATATTCAAACCGATATCAAAGGCATCGTTCAAGTTGAAAATATGAGTTTTGTCTATCCCGATTCAGGGATTCAGGCTTTGGATAACATCAGTTTTGAGATAAAAGAGGGCGAAACTCTTGGGATCATTGGAACTACTGGTTCGGGAAAATCTACGATCGCAAACTTGCTGATGAGGATGTATGACCCAAGCTCCGGAACGATAAAAATTGATGGAAAACGTATTGACGCATTTGATATTTCAAATCTGAGGAGGCAAATGGGCTACGTGCCACAGGATGTTTTCTTGTTTTCGGATTCGATTGGCAACAACATCGCTTTTGGAATAGATAAAGCGGATCCCAAGATTATCGAGAAGGCAGCCAAAGACGCGGATGTCTATCAAAACATAACTGAGTTTCCGAAAGGATTCGAAACCATGCTGGGTGAGCGCGGGATCACGCTTTCAGGCGGGCAAAAACAACGAGTTTCCATTGCGAGAGCTATCGCAAAAGAACCAAAGATTTTGATTTTGGATGATTGTCTTTCCGCAGTAGATACCAAGACTGAAAATGTAATCCTGAATGCATTGAAGTGTATCATGGAAAACCGGACGTCTATTATTATTTCTCATCGGGTTTCCTCTGCCAAACTAGCAGATCAAATAATTGTATTGCATGATGGGAAAATCATTGAGAGAGGAAATCATGAGTCCCTAATGAGCCAAAAAGGTGTTTATGCGGAGCTTTATGAAAAGCAAACACAGGCCGGAGAGCCAGTCGACAACGATTGATCTGAGTTAATTTCTAACTGGTGAACAGGCTTTGATAAAAAGTATCTAACTTCCAGAATATCAATAATTCAAAGACTTTTAACCATGGAAGAAAATAAATCAACTGCCCGGGACATCGAAAATGTACTCAAGGAAATCGGTGAAAAGATCGAAGAATTAGTCAAAAAAGGGGCTGAGGCCGGGATGGAAGCAAAAGTCGAGGTTGAAAAGAAAATCCAGGATCTCAAAGAAAATAAAACAACTTTAGAAGAGGAGTTTAGAAAAGGGAAAGAGATGCTGGAGCGCGAGTATCGGGAGAAAAAGGAAGAGTTTGAACCTAAGTTTCAGGAATCAAAAGGTTTTTTTAAAGAGAGTTTTAGGCAGTTAGGGTTAGCTTTTAAAACCCTTTTTGGGAATAAATAAAAGAAGCCCGGGATTTCCTCCCGGGCTTCTTTTATTTTCCTGCCAGTACATTGCAGCGGTCGTAAGCCGGATCAACGTCTATGAATACATCTTCCTTGGCTGTAATAAACCACTTTCCCAGAAGTTCTTCTTCTTTTCTTCGCAAAGTTGCAGCTTTCAATTTTTCGTAGTCATCCTCCAGATTGGCGCGGTGAGCAGGATATTTAGCCTTGTAATATAGAATTCTGACTTTTGATCCTTCGCGTGGATCTTCAAATCTCATCGGCGGGGTAATGGAGCCCACTTCCATGCTGTCCAAGGTAAAATATAAAACAGGATCTTCCAGGGTTCTTAAAGTCAATCTTATTGAATTAGTAGCAGGGTCTTTGAAGAAACCACCATTATCTGAAGTGCCACGATCATCTGAATAATCTTTGGCAGCTCTGGCAAAATCAAGTCTGATTTCCTGAATTTCTCTTTTCAAGCTGTCAAGGTATTTTTCAGCTTTCATCAAATCTTCTTCAGATGCTTTTGGAATCAAGAGGATGTGACGTGTATTGAATGTGGTCCCTCGATTTTCAAGCAATTGGATCATGTGAATACCAAAGGCTGTCTCGACCGGATCACTGATTTCCCCTTGTCTTAAACCAAGAGCGGTAGCCTCATATTCAGGAGCTAATTCACCTCTTCGGAAAAAACCAAGATCGCCTCCCTGAGGACCTGACCCCGGATCTTCCGAATACTGCTTGGCAAGTGTGGCGAAATCTGCATTTCCGTCAAAAATATCTTGTTTCATCTTCCGGAGTTGGGCAATCATATTTTCCTTAATCCGCGGATCTACATCAGGCTTCTTGACAATCTGTCCTACAGTAACTTCTGCAGAAAAGAAAGGAAGGGAATCTTTAGGAATGCTATTGTAAAATTCTTTGACTTCTGCGGGAGACACTGTGAGGCCTTCAGTGATTTTACCCCTCATTCTCTGAACGATCAATTGTTCCCGAATCACGTCTTCAATCTCCGACTTTAATTGGTCTCCGGTTTTGCCATAAGCTTCTACAAGAGTGGCTTCATCACCCCCGAATTGCTGCATTACCTGATTGAATCTGTTTTCTACCTGGAGCATTACTTCCGCATCAGTCACAGTGACTGAGTCGATTTCAGCTTTGGCAACCATCAGTTTATTGATCATCAAAGATTCAAAAATTTGACAACGCGTAGGAGGATCGATACCTTGTTGGGATTGAGCCACAGCTTCGACATAGGTTTGTTGCACATCTGACTCGAGCAAAATATAGTTGTCCACCTTTGCTACGATTTTGTCCAGCACCTGACCCGTTGCTGCAGTTTCCTGAGCAAATGATGGTGAAATCAGCCAGAAGGCAAATAGCGTAAAGGAAAGTCGGCTTAGTACGTTCATTTTTATTTGTTCAATCCGGCAAAGTCCGGTTGATGATTTACTGTATTGTTATTAATGTTGATTTAAGGCAATAAAGGCTTCTTCTTTTACCTGAGAATTGATCTCGACAGGATATTTGCTTTTGACCTTTTCAAGTAGGGAGTTGTCCAGAAAGTCTTGATAATCTCTGATTACCAAGCCACGTGTTTCCTCAAATTTTTTGGGCCCTGCGGGGAGTTTTTCACCCATCAGTACCAGATTTATTCGACCTCCTGATTCTATCTCCTGATAGGGAAGATTCAAATCAGCTTTTGATAAAATCGGATGATCCACATATTCTATAAATCCTGATTCGGTTTGGTATGCCAATGGTTTGTTGGTCTTATAATCAATTTCAAATTTGCTTACCAATTCCTCATTGAGTGCCTGTCCCTTTAATTCTGTTCTGGCTGCATCTAATTGGGCGGGGTCCAAAACTTTCACTACAAAAGCATTGACTCTTGATCTCCACTGGTAATTTTTGATGTTTTTGGTATAGAAACTTACTTGACCCAGGGAATCCAGAATTCCTTTTTGCCAAACTTCTTCATTCATCAATGAAAAGAGCAAAATTCCGTCGCGGTATTCCTTCAGGAGCATTTGGTATTCCTTGTTGTTTGCCAAGAGGTCTGCTTCTTCAGCCTGATTCAATTTGCTTGCGGTGAATTTCTCATACCAGGTATCGAAGATTCCATTTTTTGAGCGGAGGATGATCTCTTTCTCCCGTACAAAGTTTGCAAGATCCTGCGAAGTATATGTTTTGCCCTGCAGCGTAAAAAGAGATTGAGAAGCCGCATTAGCATTTTCCAATGCTGGAATAAATGCAGAACCGCTTAGACTATTCATGGATGTGCTGAGAGCTTCGACTGCTATTTCATTTTCGTCAAAAGCATACCGGGCCTTTTGGATAGCCATCACCTGAGATTGGATCATGGTTGATCTTGAGTCTCTCAAAATCCTGGAGCGGATGTTTTTCTCCATACTTTCGAAAGATTCCAGAGGCTTCTTATCCTCAAGTCTGAGAATATGATAGCCATATTGAGTACGTACAGGCGGAGACACTTCACCGATTTGGGTAAGCGAGAAAGCTGCTATTTCAAACTCAGGAATCATAGAGCCTACGCTAAACCAAGGAAGATTTCCTCCATTTTCGCTGGAAGCCGGATCTTCTGAATAGGTCTTTACAATGTCTTCCCAGACAGTATTTTCTTTTTGAATCTCAGTGTAGATATCAGCAATTTTTCTTCTGGCCAGATCTTCTCCTGTACTGGAAGTCTCATCGATCCGTACCAAAATATGTGATACACGAACTTGCCCCGGATTGGGTTGACGATCTTTCACCTGGATAAGATGATAACCGAAATTAGTCAAAACAGGGTCTGAAACCAGACCTGGCTGAATGCTGTATGCTGCGTCTTCAAATGGCTGAACCATTTGAAGGGAAGTGAAATAGCCCAAATCCCCTTTATTGATTTTCGCAGAAGGATCATCAGAATATTGCTCTGCCAGTGCATTGATATCTCCGTTTTGCTCAATCTCTCCTTTCACTTTCAGAGCCATCTTTAGTACGATCAGACTATCGTCCCGAGTAGCATTTGGGGGAAATTGGAAAAGGATATGGCTTGCCCGAACAACTTCCTGCATTCTGGAATATGCTTTTCTAAGCTCGCCCTCTTCAAGAGAATTTTTGATGAGGAAAGGGGCTTTAAGGTTTTCCTGAAAAGAGGCGAACTCCCGGTTGAATTCCTCAGATTTATCTAAGCCTAACTCCTCTGCCTCTCTGACCTTTAGCTTATAATTCACGAAAAGGGTAAGGTTTTCCTCGAATTCCTCCCTGCTCATTCCTTTTGAAGCGGGCTCTGTCGAGTTTCCTTTCGAGATTAAATAGATCAGTTCATCTTTGTCCACAGGTTTACCACCGATGGTCAAAAGTTGGTCATCCTGACCGGTGGCCTGAATAAAAGCCATGGCTGACGCCGAGGACTTGCAGGCTAGAATGATAGAGAAAATAAGAGCCGAAAGGGTTCGGGTTGTCATGTACTATCTTGCAGATTTAAAGTGCAATTTTACAAATTTATTAGGAATTCGTGGTAAAAGCCCCGATTAGTAAGCATTTAACAAGAATTAGGTTCGAAACCACTTTATTAGCCTGCAGGTGTTGGTTCCCTTGTGGGATTCAAATTCGATTTCGTCCATAATCTTCTTGACCAAAATGATGCCTAAACCTCCTTTTCGCTTTTCTCCGATTACTTTTTTTAAGTCAGGACTTTCATAATCAATCAAATTGAACGCTTCGCCCTGATCTTTTATCTCAAAAATTAATTTTCCGGGAGCTTCTTTTACTTCCAGTTCAATATGATCCTTTGCGTTGCAATTGTGGGAGTGGATGATCAGGTTAGCGCAAACTTCCTCAACGGCGAGCGTAACCTGATGCTGGTCCTTTTCAGACAAACGCAATTCTCCAAGGGTTTTCTGGAGAAAAACCCGAAGCTCAGCAAGTGCGGTAGTTTGACAATATATCCGAATCTGATGGTTCATTTCAGAATTAAAATGCTGCGGTTTTATCTGGTAAAATTGGAATTAGCTGGTCTAGTCCCAGGATTTTAAACACTTCGTAAACTCTTGGTGTTAGTGAATATATTTTCAAATCGATATCGCGCTCCTGGAAATCCTCCAGGTAGGACATGAATACTCCCAAACCCGCTGAGGAAATATATTCCAGACCCTGCCCATCTACCAGAATTGATTTACTCCCGTCATTGAGCAGTTTTTGGATCGCTTCATCCAGCATTACTGAGTTGCTGGCATCCACCTCGCCACGAAGGATCAAGAGATCATGTCCGTTTTCTTTTTGGGTTTCTATACTTATCATATACTTGGAATCCTGATTTTAGGTTTTTTGGTACTCGTTAAATTTCACCACCATGATGGAATAATCATCGTCGATCATCCCGTCTCCGCCTACAAAGCTGTGAAGGGAATCGATGATTTTTGCCTGAATTTCGCGTGGTCCCTGGTGGTGTGAAATCTCCAATAGCGATCTGATGCGCTCAAAGCCAAATTGCAATGATTTTTCATTTTTAGCTTCTGCGATTCCGTCAGTAAATAATACCAGGACATCTCCTGGTTGGTACTTGAAGGTTTTCTCCTCAACGTGGTTTTCATACTGCTTGTTTCTTAAAATTCCCAAACCGAGTCCGTCAATTGCCAGATACTCTGATTTTTGGTGGGCAAAACTATGCATCAACGTAGGTACATGACCGGCTCGCGCATGTCGGATTATATTTTCCCGTGTATCGATGATGAAAATGGAGGCTGTGATAAAATGGTTTCTTTCCAGGCATTTACCCAATGCAGAATTTGCCCGGATCATAAATTCCGCAGGGCCAAGATCGAGTTGAATCAAGCTTTGAAAAATCCCTTTCATCTGAGCCATGTGGAAGGCTGCAGAGGTGCCTTTTCCGGATACGTCGCCAATGATAAATACAAAGCGATCCTCATCGAGTTTGAAGGTATCGTAATAATCACCCCCAACTTCATCAGCGGCATTGGAATATGCGCAGATGTCGAATCCGGAATTGTGATCAAGCTTGGTTGGGAGAAGTGCTTTCTGAACCCGCTGTGCAATTTTTAGCTCTTCCTGATAGCGTTCATTTTGAATAGCCTGATTGAGAAGGCGGTGATTTTCCACGGCAATCGATGCCTGCCGGGCAAAAGTGGTAATGATATTCACCATTTCTTTATTGAATCCATCCCGTACTTCTTTGCAGAGCACCATTTTTCCAATGGTTGATTTGTTGATGATGAGAGGGACGAGCAGGACAGATTCAAATTTTGGATGACCCAACCTCAAGGTAATCGGGCTCAGTTTTTCAGTCTGTTTTTCGGATGCCCAATCTTGCGCGATCTTTTGTTTCCCGATCAGATCAGCAAGCTCATTTCTGGTTTCTGGATCAATGAATCGATCCTGAAGCAAGCTTCCTGATTCATAAGTGCTCATTTCAAGCCAGGCGGCATCTGCATAAGAGGCACTCATGCAGGAATCCATCAGGATATCAAGAACCTGTTCTTCATTTTCACCGGGCTGAATGGACTGACTTAATCGCTGAAAACTGATTGCTTCTGTAAGTTTTTGCTCGAAGACCGAGGAGGTAGGCAAGTTGAAAAGGGTCACCAAAAAGCTAAAAATAGCATAGATCAAGATGAAGCCGAATAGCGAAATCAGGAATAAGTTGTCAGTAAGATTCACCGGATATACGTCCGAACTGCTGAATTCCAGTGTCTGCGAAAACAAGTAAATGCAGCTCGCGATTATTAAGGAAAGGAATAACAATGATTTCCATTTCTCTTTGAAAGTCAGGTAAGGAATCCATTTCAGATTGCTGGAAAGGACAAGGCCAAGTCCCAAAAGGATCACCATTCCAAATAGAAAGCTGTAATCGAGATTGTTCTTGTTGAAAAAGATAAAAAACATTGCGACCAGCATAGCAAATTCATATGCCTGCCACTGCTTCACTACCTGTTTACTTTTTTGGTAAAGAATGAGATGCTTCCAAAGCAAAGAGGATGAAATTAGGAAAATGGAAACTAGGGCAAATTTGATGTGATAGAAAAAGTTGAGTAGAAAGGGTTCTTGTCCGAGTTTGCTGTCCCCAATTAATTTGTACAAAAGACTAATCAGGAGGAAGCAGCCTACAGAAAAAATGCCGGTAGATGCAGCTCTCCAAATCAGATTCAGAAAGTCATTTTGCGTATTTTTATTGATGGAATAGTTGTAAAACGAATAGACAGAGAGGAAAAAAAGGATTTCCAAAATCAGGGTAAACTCTGCGGCAATACCCGAATCAATCGCATTGATAATTCCGAAAAGTCTGACCAAATCCACAAAAAGCAAGGCAAGCCATACCAGGATGGCGAGCAGCATACTTAGCTTTCCGATATGAATTGGTGGTAGTTTGATCATGGACTGGCTTCCACAATATTACTCATTCGGAATGGAATAAGGTGAATGAGGACAAGTTACCACCTTGGTTGGATTGTTAAAAAGTCTAAAAAGAATTTTGGGGAATTTTTGGCTTTTTAAAAGCAAATGAGATCATCCACCACTCCCTTGCCGTATTTCTCCTCAATCAGCATGAGCATTTTGCTTTTATTCATCATCAGTTCTTTTTTCACAGGTCCGGATGAGAGCTTCACGTAGAGTTTTTTATCCTTGATCGAAACAGCGTCTGTGCGGTCTGCGATGGTTTTTCCTACGATTTCCGGCCAATCATGGATGAGCGATTTCTCCCTGAACTTTCCCTCCAGACGATAGGCTTTAAGCAAGTCGTTGAACGCTGACTCCAGCGGTGCTGCTTCTTTTTTTCGACTGAAATAGGAGTCTTTGCTCATTAGTATGGTTAAACGAACAGGGAGGCGGCTATGCTATCTGCAAGGAGCATCCCTGATTTGGTCAAAGATAGATTATTCTCCTTCCAAATCAGCCAGCCCTGGGAATCCATTCGATCCAAAATCTGTTTTTTGTCAGCGATTAAATCTTTCCCAAATTCAGCTTGAACGTAGCTGAAATCCACACCCCAAATTGTCCGAAGACCGGTGAGTAAATATTCATTTAATTGCTCGTCCGCGGTAAGTCGATCCTCTGAAAAAGGGATTTGACGGTTCTGAAGTTTAGTAATGTATTGGGTGTTGTGAGAGGGGTTAGATCCCCGGTTTTTTCCGTCAAAAGAGTGCGCACTTGGGCCGATTCCGAGGTAAGGCACTCCCTTCCAATAATTTGTATTATGTAAAGCAAAATGTCCGGGCTTTCCAAAATTGGAAACTTCGTATTGAATAAAACCTGCTTTTTCTGTTTGCTCCTGCAAGTATTCGAATTGTTCAGCGATGAAATCTTCTTCGGCGGCTCTGAATTTTCCCTTTTCTGCCCAATTTCCTAAGGCTGTTTTAGGCTCGATTGTGAGGGAGTAACTGGAAATATGGCCGGTTTCCTGAGCAATGGCTTCCGCCAGATCTCGTTTCCAAAGAGAATGGTCAGGATATGGAAATCCATAAATCAGATCGATGCTGAACTTCTCAAAACCGACATTTCTTGCCTTTTGAATTGCAGCTTTGGATTCTTCGGCGCTATGTGCCCGATTGTAAAACTTCAGTACATTTTCATCGAAACTTTGAATACCAAGACTGAGGCGGTCTATTCCCAATGATTTCCAGGATTCAAGATTTGCCAGATGCAGGTCATCCGGATTTGATTCCATGGTAACCTCTTTCCAGCCGCACGTGTAATTTTTGGAAACAGAATTTAATATCCTTTCCAGCATATCGGGAGTCAATAGAGAAGGCGTTCCTCCCCCAAAATAGACTGTTTCGATTGTTGATCCGGACAAATATGCTTTGCGCAAATCAAGTTCCCGGCAGATCATGGAGACCATTTCTTCCATTCTGGTAAGGTTGGTGCTGAAGTGGAAGTCGCAATAATGGCAAGCCTGCTTGCAAAATGGTATGTGGATGTAGATGCCTGCCAACGCTATTTCTGTTAATTTGCAAATATAATCATTCCGCTGCAGTCCCTTGAAAACCCTCTTTTTGGCCGTTTTTATTTTCTTTTTTGCGGAGGAAATAGTCTGTCTGGGTCAAACTTCCACTTGGATAAGGTGGGAAAGCAAAACACCTTCAAGGGGAGCAGATTGGAGATTTTTCCAGGATTCACTGAAAATAAATCGCTGTTTGGACTCAATTTCAGAATCTTTTCAGAAGGAAGGATACTTGGAGATATTCAGAGAAACCAAAAAATCAGGAGCAGATTCATTGCAAATTGAATTTTTTCCAGGACCAAAATACGCTTGGGCTGAAGTAAAGACCGGAAATATCCCACAGGAGTTGCTCAGTGAAATTGGTCCAATCGGGAAAGATTATTCCTCGATTTTAGATTGGATGGACCTACTGATTTTGGAAGCTGAGGATTTAGGGTACCCTTTTGCCGCTGTTAATCTGGATAGCCTTACGCTGGAAGGAGACTCTATTCGTTCCACTCTCAATTTTGATTTTGGACCCTTAATCAGATGGGATAGTATAACTGTTTCAGGGCAAACGAAAACCCTGCCCCGATATGTCCAAAATCTTACCGGAATCGAGCCTGGAAATCCCTTTTCCCAAAAGGAATTTGAAGAGAGTATTTTGACTTTGGGGAGGTCTCCCTATTTTATCCTTGCCGGACAACCGGAAATTACTTTCCAGACAAAAAGTGCAAGGCCAACTTTCAACCTGCGGGATAGAAATGCAAATGTGCTCGATGGAATCATTGGTCTGTTGCCAAATGAAAATGAGCCCGGGAAAATGTTGATCACAGGTCAGCTTGATCTGGAACTGTATCACCTGGGAGGGAAAGGTCGGAACATTGCTTTGCATTGGCAGCGGTTGAATATTTCAACTCAGTCTTTGGATTTGATGGCCAAAGAATCCTTTTTGTTTAATTCGCCTTTGGACCTCAGGTTAGGTTTTAATCTGCTCAAGCAAGACACAACTTTTCTTAACCGGAACTTCAGTTTGGATTTTGGGTACAGGTTAAAAAGAGGAGGGTATTTGAGATTTTTTACCAACCGAAAAGCCGGAGATTTGATTTCTACGGCTGCTTATCAAAATGTCACTGAGCTACCCGATGTGGCGGATTTCAGATGGAATCGATACGGAATTGGCTGGGATTGGAACAAATTGGATTTACCTGTTTTCCCAAGAAAAGGGTACTGGTTTACGGGGGAATTTTCCGCAGGGAATAAGGAAATCATTGAAAACACCGGAATTCCGGAAGAGGTTTACACTGATCTGGTTTTGAATTCACCTCAGTATTTGGGGAAGATTGATTTGGAAAAGCATTTCTATCTAAAACCAACTTGGGGAATTATGCTGAGAGCAAGTGGAGGATTTACCCAAAATCAAAATCTTTTGCTGAATGACCTGTTCCGGCTGGGAGGATTGAAAACCATCAGGGGATTCAATGAGAACTACTTTTACGCCCGGAGTTATGGGTATCTCAACACGGAACAGCGGCTCTTTTTTGGAGAAAATTCATTTCTCATGGTTTTTGCAGACATTGGGCTTCTGGAAAACCCGTACTTTGCAACATCAATTGATAAGCCCTTTTCTTTTGGTGCCGGAGTAAATTTGGACACAGGAACAGGAATATTTCGATTTATATATGGAGTGGGGAAATCCAATGCTCAGCCCCTTGCATTTTCTTATTCCAGAATTCATTTTGGCTACCTGGCCAGGTTTTAAAACATGAAAAAAGTAATTCTTCAGATTATATACTTCTTAACCATGATGGGTTTCTCAGCCCAGATTGCCAATGCGCAAGTGTTGGAAGATTACAAATCTGATTGGGAGGAAGGAGGTAAGAAAACATGGTTTAGTGACAATGATCGATTGAGCGTTGAGTTGGATTTGGGGTCTTTCCCGAGGGGGTATGTTTCATTTGAATTTCCGGCTCAATCGGTAGTATTCCTGGGAGAGAAACTTTGGTTTTTTTCTGAGAAAGACACTATTTTTTCAGAAAAAGTAAGTGAGTTGAGGAGTCAGTTTAAGGTTGAAAAAGCCAATCTGATCGTCTTCAAAAGAGGAATTCAGGTTGGAGATTCAAAAATCCAGAAAGTTTTGCAACCTGCGGAACTCAAAACCGCGGAAAGCCGGAAAGCTGACTTAATAAAAAAACGAGATTTTCAGCGTCAGGAGATCAGGGACTTTTTTGTCTTCGCAGTGCTGTTGGTACTATTTGGGATTGCTCTCTATAAGCTGGCGTATCCTTATCTTTTCGCAGTCATGATCAGGCCACTATCGTTGATTAATGCAGAGGATTTTTCGGACAGCGGAAGTTTACAGAAATTCTTCTCGTTTGATGTTTTATTCTACGTGGTAGTAGTGAATATGCTGACATCCCTAGCAGGGGTGCTTGGATTGATTTTTTTCAAATATGAATGGTTGAAAACCCGATTTACCCTGAATTTCAATTCTATGTTTCAGCTTTGGCTGGCCGTAGCGGGGATCCTTTTGGTGCTTACGATTATAAAATTTATTGGGATAAGAGTTGTCGCTTACCTATTTGACTTGGAGAAGCTTGAATTCCCGCATTTCTTTTATTTGCTTCGACTAGTGGCGATCACGTCTGCATTTTTTGTTTTAGTGTCCACCTTTTATTTAATGAATGAGTTTTCAGAAATGAAAAATGCCTTATCCTTTTCTTTTTCAGCCTTTTTTTGGATTTATATAGCAGGAGTAGCCGGCTTGTTTTTGATCATGATGAATCGACTTAGCTTTAAGAAATACCATTTATTTGCTTACCTTTGCATCGCTGAATTAGTGCCCTTTTTGGTTCTTTCAAAATGGATCATGGTAGTAGGGCAATAAGTTTTTGGACATAAACAAAGGATTAGACTAGCATGAGTGCAGCCACGAAAGACCGGTTTAGACCGGTCAAAAGTATTCTTGTTTCTCAACCCAAACCCACGGATGCAAATTCCCCTTATTTGCAGCTAGCAGAGAAGTACAAGATTAAGATAGACTTCAGACAATTCATCAAAGTGGAACCAGTTCCTCCCAAGGAATTCCGTAAGCAGAAAATTGATATCCTGAAGCATACGGCAATCATTTTTACGAGCCGAAATGCGATCGATCACTTTTTTGCCATCTGCAAAGATTTCAAAATCGAAATGCCTGCCGAAATGAAGTATTTCTGTATTTCAGATCAAACTGCGCATTACCTTCAGAAATACATTGTAATAAGAAAAAGAAAATTGTTTGTCGGACAGAAGACAGCAGAGGATTTATTTGATTATTTCAAAAAGCATAAATCCGAGAAATACTTATTTCCATGTTCTGATATTCGCAAAGAGGATATTCCGGATTACATGAATAAAAACGGAATCTCTTTTACAGAGGCTATTATTTACCATACAGTTGCAGCGGATTTATCCGATCTGGCAGATGTTAAATACGATATTTTGGCCTTTTTTAGTCCTTCTGGTATAAAGTCCCTGAAACAAAACTTCCCCGATTTTGTACAAGGAAAAACCAGAATTGCGGCATTCGGGCCTACTACAGCCCAAGCGGTCAGGGACACGGATTTGATTTTGGATATTGAAGCGCCAATGCCGAACGCTCCAAGTATGACGGGCGCCTTGGAACTTTATATTAAAAAGGCGAATAATTTGTAATTCTTTGTAATCAAAATCTGTGGTTTTTCAGTTTAAATTCTTAGAATAGGTATTAGATCGGACTTAACCGCGCTCAAATGATTCAAAGAGACCATTGGAAATTTTTTTTGAAGAATCTTATTATCCTTCTGTTCTTTTTTGGATTCAGTCCATTGATGGCACAGCAAGATGGTCAATTCACTCAGTACATGTATAATGGAATGTACTATAATCCTGCATTTGCAGGGAAAGAGGGAGGATTTAGATTTTCAGCCTTACATCGATCACAATGGCAGAATTATAGTACAAATTTGGGCCAGGGAGGAGCACCGGTTACGCAGTTGATTACAGCCCAGGGGAGTTTGGATGAAAAAAATATTGGCTATGGCCTGACTATTGTGAACGATCAGATAGGTGCTACAGGTAACCTTGAAGTTAATTTGCAGGGCTCTTATCATAAAAAGATTAATCGTTCAACCATAAGCTTTGGAGCCTATGTTGGAATGTTTTCAAGTTCTATTAATTATGATGAATTGATTGTAGTAAATCCCGAGCCGAATCTGCCTGGTGCCGGAAAGGAAAGTCAAACAAATCTGAACTTTGGGTTTGGTGTACTCTTCGATAGAGGAAATTATTACATGGGATTAAGCAGCAGGCATTTAAATGAGCCTGTTTTTGACTTTGGCGATGGATCTTACGAAAACCAATTGAAAAATCATTCTTACCTCCTTTTGGGATATAGATTCAGGCCAATTGGTCAACTTTCGATCGAGCCAAGTTTTCTATTGAAATCTGTTTCATTCAATAATTTTTCATACGATCTCAGCGTTATAGCAACTCATCAGGATAAAATTAGCGGAGGTATAGCTTTCAGGGGAGAGGAATCAGTTTCTTTTATTTTAGGATATAGTATCCTAAAAGACAATTCGTTGAAACTTGGCTATGCATTTGATCTGGTAATTGGTGGAGTAGAAGCCAAATCCCCGACAAGTCATGAATTAATGTTGAGGTATACTTTACAGGATATGGGTAGGGAAGTGGAAAGAGTAATTCAAAGGACCCCAAGATTTAGGTTTTAGGAGAAGGCTATCGAGTCGATAAATTTAAAAGAAAATCAAGAAATTTAACATTTAACGAAGTTTAACTGTGTCTTAAAATTTGGCAGGTTATTTGCATTATTGTGCCAAATTCAGCTAAATTTCGCAGTATGAGTATACTTTACAGAGGGCAATTATTTGATGATCTCAAAAACGTCATTTATGTATAATAAAATGAATTTTCGCATTATGACCGTCATCCTGGGGTTGGCCGTCGCGACACTTTTACCTGGTTGTGGTCTCTTTAATAAGAAAGGATCTGCCAGTGATAAGATGAATAGAAGAGGAGAAGTGACCGGTGTAGCGAAGCGAGAAAGCTGGCAACAAAATCTTCCCTTTGATATGGTTCCTGTGAAGGCAGGAACTTTTTGGATGGGACAATCTGATGAAGACATTGCCTTCACCCAATCATCTCTCAACAAGCAGATAACGGTATCTGAATTTTTTATGGACAAATACGAAGTGTCCAATAATAAATACAGACAATTTTTAGAAGCTGTAAAAAATGGAGCTTTGGCTACCGGCACTCCAACTACTTTAAGAGAAGAACCGGTATTTAATCTGGATGAATTAAAACCTGACACAACAGTCTGGTCAACTAGTTTTTCTTACCATTATGGTGATCCCTTGATGGAATTTTACTTTGACCATCCTGCATTTGATGATTATCCGGTTGTTGGTGTGAGTTGGGACCAAGCCCAAAAATACTCTGAGTGGAGAACATACCACATGAGAGCAAATGATGAGTCTGACTATGATATGACACCATTTAGACTTCCTTCTGAAGCAGAATGGGAATATGCTGCAAAAGGAGGAAAAGATGTGGCTAAGTATCCATGGGGTGGTCCTTATTTAAAAAATAAAAGAGGATGCCTGATGGCAAACTTCAAACCAGGCAGAGGAAATTATATTGATGATGGATTTGCCTATACAGCGCCGGTAGATGTTTTTGCCCCTAACGGATTTGGATTGTACAATATGTCTGGCAATGTGGCAGAGTGGGTTCTTGATGCTTATGGAACTACATCAAGCACTGTAACTTGGGATTTGGATCCGGTTTACGCTGATCCTTTAGAGCCAAGAAAAGTTGTAAGAGGCGGGAGCTGGAAAGACATTGCTCATTATTTAGAGACAAGTACCAGAACGTATGAGTATGAGGATGTCGCTCAGGCACATATAGGTTTCAGGACTGTAATGACCTTCATCGGAAGATCAGGTTCTATGGATGTTAAATCCAGCAAAAGAACAAGAAGATAGTTTTCCACGAATTAATCCAACCACAAAAAACCTAACACCTTTAATTTTAATTCAACAAATGTCGAGCAACAGCAATTCATTCAAAGCAAAATTTTATAGTAGCATAATGCCTAAAGTATATGGTATTGGTGCAGCTGTAGTTATCCTTGGTGCAATGTTCAAAATCCTTGATTGGCAATTTGCCAACATCATGATTGGAGTAGGACTAAGTACTGAAGCAGTTATCTTTTTCCTATCTGCGTTTGAGCCAAGACATGAAGAAATGGATTGGAGTAAAATCTATCCGGAACTAGGAGAAGGAGCTTCAGAAAAAAAATCTAAAGGTGACAATGTATCACAGAAGCTTGACGAAATGTTGGCTACCGCGAAAGTTGGTCCTGAATTGATCGAAAGTCTTGGTATGGGTATGCAAAACCTTGCGAATTCTGCAGAAAAAATGGGTAATCTGGCTGACGCCGCTGTTGCTACCAATGAATATGCAACTAATGTAAAATCTGCAGCGAAAACACTTGTAGATATGAACGCTTCTTACAGTAAAACAGCAGCCGCTCTTACCGAAATGTCTTCTGCTTCTCAGGATGCTAAAGAATATCACAACCAGGTAATAACAGTAACCAAGAACCTTTCTGCGCTCAACGCAGTGTACGAAATGGAACTTCAGGATGCCAATAGCCATGTTAAGACCTTGAATAAATTCTATTCTAATATGACTGCTGCAATGGAAGGTTTAAGTGCAGCAGGAAAAGAAACTGAGGCATTCAAGAATGAATTGGCAAAACTTAATCAAAACGTGAGTTCGTTGAACAAAATCTATGGCGGTATGCTTTCCGCTATGAAAGGTTAATTTCTCTTCTATTCATCTATATCCATTAAACGAACAAAATGGCAGGAGCTAAAGAGACACCTAGACAACGGATGATCGGGATGATGTACCTGGTATTGACGGCCTTATTGGCCCTCCAGGTAAGTAACCAGATCCTTCAGAAATTTGTGCTGATAAATGACGGGATGGAGCGAACCTCCAAGAATTACATTAATAAAAACCAGTCAACAGTTGAATCAATTAAGTATACGATAGAACAGCAGGGGAATAATGAAAAAGATTTCCCTAAAGTAGCCGCCTCACAAGAAATCAGAAAAGAAACGGAGGTCATATACGCTTATCTTGAAGAATTAAAGCAGGATTTGATCGTTAAGTCAAATGCTAAAAACGAAGAAGGAAACTTCGTTAATGCTAACTTAAAGAACACTGAAATCACTGGTAACCTTTTTGCAAATAATGGAAAAGGTGCTGAAATGAAAGAAAGGCTGAATGCTTTTCCAACTAAGATTGGTGAAATTTTATCTGGAGTTGGTTTAACGGATCTTACCTTCAAACCGATTGCAAATGATGCTAAGGATATCGAACTTTTTGCAAATGACCGTGAAGTGAGAAATAAAGACTTCGTTGCGTTGAATTTTGTAAAGTCTCCGGTTGGTGCTGTAATCGCTTTGATTTCGCAGTATCAAAATGAGGTTTTGAATATAGAAAGTGAATCTCTAACCGCTGTTGCAAATACAATCGGATCATTCTATTTCAAAGCTGACGTTACTGAAGCAAGAATTGCTGCTCTTTCAAACGTAGTTGCTGCGGGTACTAAATTTGAAGCTGACATGTTCATTGCTTCCAGCTCTACATCGGCTGCTCCAACAATGTCTATTGATGGAAGATCTGTTCCAGTTGATGCGAAAGGTTTTGGTAAAATCGAATTTACTGCGACACCGGCAACTCAATATGATGACAGAGGTCTTTCTAAAAGAGTGATAAAGGGTGAAATTATTACAAATGTTGGCGGAGAAGATAAAGTACTACCTGTGGAATACGAATACTTCGTTGCTCAGCCAGTTATTAAAGTTTCTTCAGAAGTAGTTCAACAGCTTTATGCTGATTGCGCGAATGAATTATTAATTGAAGTTCCAGCATTGGGAAATACGTATTCTCCTGATTTCACCGTAAGTAATGGTCAATCTATTAAAGGAAACAGACCGGGTCAGTTAACAGTTGTCCCTGGTGCGTCCGGAAAAGTTACCATTGGAGTTAGCAGTGGTGGCAATAGAATCGGAGATGTAACGTACGATATAAAGCCGGTACCTGCTCCAAAAATCAGACCTGTAACCGGTGGTGGCCCATTGGACTTAAGTCAGGCTCATCCTATAGGAACTTTAAGTGGTATGAAAATAGAAGCCATGGCTGAACCTACGTTCGGAAGGACAATGGCAAAAGATGCAAAATTTGAAGTAACTGGTGGTGAGTTGATCCTTTTGAGAAATGAAGTGCCAAGAACTACAGTTCAAATTACAAATGGTAACAGTTTGGCAATGAGATCGCTTCTTGAAAGTGCTAAGCCAGGTGATGACATAGTTTTACGAATTACTCAAGTGACTCGTACTAACTTTCGTGGTAATAAGATTGCAACCAATCAACCAGAGATTATCCGTATTCCAATTAAATAAGGATAAGAATTCTGTTTGAGATAGATAACTAATGTGATGATGAAAAAATTTGTTCTTAAACTAAGTCTAGGCTTGCTTGTAGCTATTGGGTTAATCCCGGTTACTGGTAATGCGCAGATTGCCACCAGCGTAACTCCTTCGGGATTTGGTGACAGAACGTTTGATATGGATACTGTCTACTCTGCAAAGAGAATTCGTGAGGATGATAAGATGTATCAAGTCGCAGTTTGGAGACGAATAGATCTTCGCGAAAAGTATAATCTATCTCTTTACGGTTCGGGAGACTCCAAGTCAAATGGAATTGTAAATCACATCTATAAGGCTGTCGTTGACGAAAATGCCCTGGAGGTTTTTGCAGATGAAAACTTTACAAAACCATTGTCTATTGCTGATTTCCAAAACAATTTCTGGTTAAACGCTACTGGTGACAGTATCTTCTCTAAGCAGCTTTATTACATTGATTTCAAGGAAGATTTTGTTTTTGATAAACATCATTCCGATATGGTATTTGACATCAAATACATTGAGTTAGTGATGCCATCTCAGACCAATTCTAATGCTGGTCAGAAAACGATCGCCTATATCAGATACAAAGATTTTTACAATTACTTCAAAGATCATCCAACTGCGAGATGGATCAATTTCAATAATTTGTCAAAGAGCTTAACGTATGATGAAGCATTTGAGACGAGGTTATTCAGATCGGTTGTCAGAAGATTTACGAACCCTGATGAAGCATTGATTGCGGATTTAATTTCCAGTGATAGTACTAATCCGGAAGTACAGGCATACATCAACGCCTTAGCCTTCGAATACAAACTACTGGAATTCGAAAACAATCTTTGGGAATGGTAAAAATAAAGGGGCTTCAAGCCCCTTTATTTTTTTCTTTCCATTCCAATAAAGCCTTCGCCCTGCTTAATCCTATTATAGAGGCCAACTCTTCTTCTCCGGCTTCATTAATCTTTTTTATCGACTTAAAATGACTCAGCAATTTATCGGCTGTGTTCTCTCCAATTCCCGGAATAGAAGTCAATTGCGTTCCAAATGCATTTTTACTTCTTACATTTCTGTGAAAAGTAATTGCAAATCGGTGAGCTTCATCCCGGATTCTCTGAAGAAGTCTTAGACTTTCTGATTTTTTATCTATGTGAATGGGATAGGAATCTCCAGGGAAATAAATCTCCTCCAGCCTTTTTGCGATCCCGATGATTGGCATTTTTCCATAAACTCCCAATTCCTGTAAAGCTTCAACCGCTGAGGATAATTGGCCCTTACCTCCATCTATCACCACAAGTTTTGGCATTGGTAAACCTTCTTCTAAAAGTCGTTTATATCTTCTTCCCACGATTTCTTTCATGCTGGCAAAGTCATTTGGTCCCTCTACGGTTTTAATATGATAGTGCCTGTATTCTTTGACTGCAGGTTTGCCGTTTAAGAAGCAGACCATACTCGCCACCGGACTTGTTCCCTGGATATTTGAGTTATCAAAACATTCAATGTGATCCGGAATTTCAGGTAAGCTTAAATCTTTTTGAAGTTGTCTTATGACACGATCTTTTTTATCCTGATTAAGCCCAATTAATAAAGCCTTTTCCTTTTTGTAGAAAAGGGCATTCTTTAATGATAATTCTATAAGTTTTTTCTTGTCTCCGATTTTTGGGGCAAAAACATTGAGCCCTTCAATCGGACTTGATAATTCAACGTTTAACAGGACCTCATCTGCATCACTTTGGAATTGATCCTGGAGCCTTACCAAGGCTATTAACAAGATCTCTTCGTCTTCTTCATCCAGCCTTTTTTTGATTTCCACATTTTTAGAAACTATTAACGAGCCGCTTTTTACCCGCATATAATTTACATAGGCGCTCTTTTCATCCGATACTATCGTGCAGACATCCAGATTTCCAAACCCCGGATTTGTTATCAGGGATTTTGCCTGATACTTTTCCAACAAATCATATTTTTCCTTGAATCGATGAGCCTTTTCAAATTCCATAGTTTCTGCATAATGCTGCATTTCCTGTTTGAAATAGGTCTTGGCTACACCGAGGTTTCCTTTCAGAATATGTTTTGCCTGTTCAATATCTTTCTGATAGGCTTGCTCATTTTGGTAACCGACACAAGGACCCTGGCAATTTCCAATATGGTATTCCAGACAGACTTTGTATTTGTTTTCGGCTATTTTGTACGGAGACAGATCCAGCTTGCAAGTTCGTATGGTGAATAACTCCCGAATCAAATCGAGTACGTTATTCATTGCCTTCACGCTGGCAAACGGGCCAAAGTAAGTCCCTCGCTTTGGGATCATTTTACGAGTTGGAAAAATCCTCGGGAAGTTTTCTTTGGTGATCAGCAGATATGGATATGTCTTATCATCCCGAAGCAGAATGTTGTATTTCGGCTGAATTTTCTTAATCAGGTTGTTTTCAAGGAGCAAGGCATCAAACTCATTGTCAACCAGTGTGATTTCGATTTTTCGAATCTCCCTGACCATCCTTCTGGTCTTAAGATTTACACCTGTATTCTTGTTGAAATAGCTGCTTACACGCTTCTTTAGACTTTTTGCTTTACCCACATAGATCAATTCATTCTCCTCATTGAAGTACTTGTAGACTCCCGGTTGATCAGGAAGCTGAAAATGTTCTTCGGGAGTATAGGATGATGACTGCATAGCCTAAAATTAAAAAAACAGCCTTGGTTTAAGGCTGTTTTCTTTGGAGTATGTTTTGTTAAAAATCGTTTTTCTTGGCGTCGTAGTCAAAGTCTGCGAACCGTTGACTTTCTTTTTCATAGACATCGCAATTTATTTCTATGCTCAATGGCCTTTCCGGTCTTGGGAATGCACCTTTGGTGTATCCCAATGTTTTGTCTGCATAGACTTTGGTCATGAATTTCACCCAAATAGGTCTGGCGGTTCGGGATCCTTGTCCCGCAGTCCAGCTTCTGAAGTGAATGGCCCGGTCATCACCACCTACCCAGGTTCCGCTGACCAGATCTTTGCTGACACCCATATACCATCCATCCGATGCGTTTTGGGTCGTTCCTGTTTTTCCTCCCAATTCGTTTCCTTCTCTTATGGCATACGATACACCCTGACTTGTTCCGTCTGATTCTTCAAATCCTCCTCTCAGCATGTAAAGCATCAAATAAGCATGCTCTTCGCTCATCGCCGGTCGCTTCTTCGGAGTAAATTGTTGAATCACATTTCCGTTTTTATCCTCAATACGATCAACGTAATAGGGGGTGGTGTGCTCACCTTTGTTGACAAAAGTGCCAAAGGCTCCAACCATTTCGAAAACTGAAACATCATTCACCCCCAGGGCGAGTGCAGGAACTTCTTCCAAATCACTTGTTATTCCCAATCTGCGGGCAGTTTCCACAATGATTTTCGGACTCAGTTTCTTCATCATGTATGCTGTGATCGAATTCACCGATTGAGCCATCGCTTTTCGGATGGTCATTTTATCATAACTGAATTTACCATCTGCGTTGGAAGGACTCCATGCCGGCTGTCCGGGTATGTAAACTTCAACAGGTTGATCAACTACGGTGTAGCATGGACTGTATCCATTTTCAATGGCTGCTGCATATACAAAAGGTTTGAAGGTCGAGCCCGGCTGACGCTTTCCTTGCTTGACGTGGTCAAACTTAAAGTATTTATGGTCCATTCCTCCCACCCAGGCTTTGATGTGTCCGGTATGCGGATCCATGCTCATAAAGCCGGTTTGCAAGAATTTCTTATAATACCGCATCGAATCCATCGTGCTCATGAGCGTGTCGATTTCTCCTTTTTCCCAAGAGAAAACCTTCATCTTCTTTTTCTCATTCAATCTGAAATCGATGGAATCGACATCATTTCCATACCGTTGTTTCAGCAGTCTGTATGCCTCCGTACGCTTTACCTGATCTTCGATGAAGTTTGGAATTATCTGGTTATTGCCATCCACCCAAGGATCACGAGTACCCATTTCTTTGAAGAATGCGGCTTGCAATGACCTCATGTGCTCGTCCACTGACTCTTCAGCATAGCGTTGCATTCTGCTGTCAATGGTCGTGTAGATCCTCAGACCATCGCCATACAGGTCATAAGCACTGCCATCAGATTTAAGGTTTTCTTTAGTCCATTTTATCAAATCCGCTTTGACTACTTCCCTGAAATAGGTAGCAAGTCCCTGGTTTTGATTCGAAACTGAATAGTCTAATTCAATAGGTAACTGCGTAATGGAATCATATTCCGTTTCGGTCAGAAGGTCATTTCTATACATTTGACCCAAAACCGTATTTCTTCTTCGTAATGAATTTTCAGGGTTGAATACAGGGCTGTAATAGGTTGGAGCCTTGAAAAGACCCACCAAAACTGCCGATTCCTGGACATTCAATTCAGCGGGTGTTTTCTTGAAGAAAGTTTTTGCTGCAGTTTTAATACCATAAGCATTAGAGCCAAACTCAGAAGTGTTCAGGTAAAGCGTCAGAATCTCATTTTTGGTATATGATTTTTCAAGCTGAGTAGCTACAATCCACTCTTTGGTTTTTACGATCAGCATTCGAAGACCAGGAATTGAACTTAGCAATCCCTGATTATCATCATTACGGGTTTTGAAAAGATTTTTAGCTGTTTGCTGACTTAAGGTAGAGCCGCCTCCGGAATCTTGTCCCAATAGAATTGACTTGACAAAAACCCGCAACATGGCTGTCATGTCTATACCCGAATGGTCTTCAAATCGCACGTCCTCTGTGGCAATCAATGCATTTACCAGATTGGGAGAAAGCTCATCAAAAGTCACCGGACTTCTGTTTTCACGGAAATAAGTCCCCAGCAAAATTCCATCTGTGGAATAGAGTTCTGAGGCTAGTTCGGAATCAGGATTTTCCAGGGCTTTGAAATCCGGCAATGAGCCAAATAAGCCAAGGAAATTGATGCTCAGCATCCAGACAAACAGGATGAAGGCAAAAAATCCCCCTATGAAGGCGATCCAGAGATACTTGATGATTTTTTGCACCCAGGGTTCAGATTGGGGTTTTACTTTGTTACGCATAGTTTACTTATAAACTGACTTAAAGAAAGTCCGGTATTCTTCGATATTTTTACTCTTATTCAGTTCCTGGAAGTTTTCGATCGAGATGAAGAACGAATTCTCTTTTACAGTGGCAGGGAGTCCTTCCGACTCGAATTCCTCTTGAAACTTCTCATAATACTCCAGCGCTTTCTGGGCATTGCTGAAAGGACTAATGATGAAAATCGCATTCTCCCGATTCATATTCATATTTCCGGTTCTCAACCGGGCATTTGAGAAGTTCTTTGCGTGGAAATTCTCTAAATCTCCCAGAAGCCCTTTGGCTGATTCGGCCTGACCCGGCTCCATTGCGATCACAAAGATATGGGTCTGGGATTCATTAATCTTATATGGGGATTCCGGCAAATCTTTTTTGCCTTCATTCTCTGCAAGTTCCGGTCCTGCCAGTTTGGTCGAATCCGTGAGCGTGCTGTCGAAGGCTGTCCGATCTGCAAGTTCTGCACTGGACAGCATTGGTTTCAGCATATTTCTTGCCAGTTCTACCAGCTGCTCATCCTGAGTGTTCTCAATATAGGATTCCAGTCTTTCCCGGTAGCGTTCCCGGTTTTCAGTTTTTCCGGTTGCCATGATATCCAGCAAGATCAATCGCTCTGTATTTCGGGTTAGGGGAAACTCCTCGAGCGTACTTTTTATAAGCTGTTTTGTCAAAGAATAGTTTCCTGCATAATAGGCATTGTAGGCCTCTTCATACCTTTTTGATGATTCTATGTAGGCAAGATTACCGGAAGCGGCTTCGGGGTTATTGACAGAATACGTGTACTGTGAGTCAGGGAATTCGCGATTTAAGCGTGAGGCATATTGTTCAAAATTTCCTCCTAAATCCTTTTGACCAAGGTAAAGCAAATAATAAGCTTCAGGCTTGCGGGTGGAATTTGGATAATCCCGAACCAAAGTCTCGAGATTTTCGATGCTCAGTTCTGTTTCATTTAAGTCAAAATACAACAGCTTGCCGAGTTCAAACAGGGACTCCTCCAGTTCCAGGTTCAGGATTTGAACTGACTCAGGAGTGGATGGGATTTGTGCCAAAAGCGTTTCGACATCCGGAAGCTGATTCAAAAGATTTGATTCTTCTGCGGTCGAATCAATAGCAGCCGGGGCCGCGACCGTCGGATTGGTGTTTTGGAAACTTGCCGCACCTCTTCTCCAATTATCCTGAAGTGTTCGATTTCCCCAGATTCGGTAAAAATCAATTGCTCCTTGTTGCATCGCAACACCATTGTCAAAGTAAAATGTTGAGCCAGTGCCTCTGTCTGAAAATGAAAGCAGGTTGTCAAAAATGCTCGTGCTTTTTGGCTTCTCTGCCAATTGTGCCTCTATCATCAAGCGCTCTTCTTCGCTTTTGATGAAGTTTTCAGCCACCAGCAGTTGCTCTTCTACCGAAAGCCTTGACAAACTAATCAAGCTGTCATTTTCGATGATTCGCTCTACGTGAAAAACGAATTTATCAAGCGTTTCTTTTTGTTCCTGAATTTGCTTTGCAATCGGGTCGTCTTCTTTGATAAATGTGAGAGCGCTATCCAGATAGTATTTGGTAGCCCGATAATCTTTGCTTTCTGTTAAATTGATTTCAGCCAGTTTCTGATAGATATATCCTTTCAGGCGGGGGTTGCTGCCGGGTTCTTTCGCAGCTTGATGGAGGAGGTCAATTGTTTTTGGAATGTCTCCCTGCTTTTCTTCAAAAAGAGCCATTTCATAAACTACCACATCTTTCAGATCTCCGTTTTTTGGATCCTTGTAGAGGTCTTCGTAGTAATTTCTCACTTTTCGCAGATCCTTGGAAGCATTCAGTTCCGCCACTTGCTGAGCGTAAAGCTGCGCAAAAAAGCTCCTTTCATAAGGAGGATTTCCTTCCAGAGCTCTGTGGTAATAACTATATGCAAGCGCATCAAGTCCCTCACCCTGGTAATATTGTGCTAGAATGAAATTGATTCGGGAGGTCTCTTTATTATCCTGCTCATAATCCAAAGCCTTGTCCAGAGCGCCAATTACCCCGCTTTTATCAAATCTGGTTTCGTAGTAATAGGCGAGCGTGCGGTATAGTTCGTAGCGATTTTCTTCACTGATTTCAGTTTCCTTCGAAAGGTAGTCTATCGTGAAGTTGGCATTCTCATATTCTCTCAAATCCACATAGAGCTTCAAAAGGGTAATCAGAGTCAGGTGGCGAAGATCTTTATCCTTGCTGTTTACATTGACATACTTAAAGGTGTTTTGGGCGTCGTCGAAGTGAGCTTGCAGGTAGTCAAGTTTTCCCAATACATAATAACTGTCATCCACCCATTTGCTGATTCTGTGCCAATCGATGGATTTGGAAGCCAATTCTCGGGCAGTTTGAAGTTTCTCTGCATTTGCCTGAATCGTAGCAGAATCGATCGGAATGAATACGGGCAAAATCTGGGTATAGTCTTCCTTGTAGCTGTTCCTGACCTCAGTTTCTACCTCTTTGATTCTGACATCTGCGAGATAATAGGCGTTGTAATGAGAAGTAAGATTGTGAAAAGTCCTGTTGGTAAAGGTATTACGCTCGGAAGAACAGGCTCCGGAAAAAATCAAAAGAAGTAAGGCTATTCTGGAAAGTCTACTCATCTATATATAATACCCCAATTAAAGTACCAAAATAGGTTATTTAGCGTACTTACCGAACGATGAACCCGGTCAATTATTTCCGTAAGAATACTTGACCACGGTTTCTGACCAAAAATTTTGATATTTTTAACAAGATCTGTATTTCTGAATCCCATGACCGAACTCAAACCTGAAGAAAAACCAACCGGCCCGCCTGTATATATAAAGTACATAGGTTTGTCTTTTCAGTTGTTTTCGGTGATTGGTGCCGGCACTTGGCTGGGTTGGTGGATTCAGCAGAAAAGTGAGATGAAGTTTCCGCTTTGGTTGCTTTTGTTTTGCTTTTTGTCCGTTTTTCTGGCTTTTTATCAGCTTTGGATTTCCATTAAGAAGGATAAATGAGCTTTAAAAAAATATGTGTATTCGCTTGATTGCACGTAACAGAATTAAGTTGGGATTTAAATAAAAAAATCCCCCTAACCCTCCGCCGCGGCGGAGGGAGTCACATTTCCGCATCATTAAAACCGACAAGCTTCTATCCATCTTGCAGATATCCGGATACGCATATAAAAAAATCGGGTAATTTTGCAGGCAAAACCTCCAAGATGAAATCGAGCATGACGCAGACGTCACGCGGAGGAATGATTATCAGTCATGCGAGATTCCATATGGCCTTTTAAATCAAATTATAATCATATGAAATTACTCCGTAGTATTCAAATTCAATTTTTCTTGTTTTCAGCTCTTGTAGCAGCTTTGATCGGAATCCTCGGTTTGATTTTCCCTCAGCTGATTCATGAAAAAATCTGGAACATCTACTTTTTCATCCTGATCCTGTCGCTTGTACTCAGCATAATGTCAGGTTTATTGCTCAAATCATTTTCAGAAAATTTCTTCAATATCATGGTTTTGGGAATGGTCCTTCGGTTCATTGCCTCTTTGGTGTTTATTACCATCGTAGTATTGCCCGGAATCCAGAATATTATTCTGTTTATTGGAGATTTCTTCACGATTTTTTTGTTCTACCTCGCTTTTGATATCTACACCTTTCTTTCTAACTTGCGCCCGATTTCGAAGTAGCCCTCAAATATTAGAGTTGATGACGCGTAAACTACTGTTCCTAAGTCTTTTAGTATCGGCTTTCATGCTGGGTTTTTCTAGTCCAACTCTTGCGGCTGGATCAGAGGAAGACAAGACAAGTTTTATCATGCATCACGTAGTAGATTCCCACGAGTGGCATTTTGCTACTTTTGGTCACACTCACGTGACATTGTCTTTACCTGTAATTGTTTATTCAGGAGACAGAGGCCTGGAGTTCTTCAGCTCCAAAGATTTTCAAAACCACGAAACCCACGCTTTCGGCAAGGAATACGCTCATGAAGGTTATTTCATTGATGATCACGACCATTTGGGTCGGGTTGACGGAGGTAGCTTTATCGAGTTTTCGATTACCAAAAATGTGGCGATGATGTTCCTTGTGATGATTGTGGTAGCGTACGTTTCGCTTTCCGCTGCTTCACATTATAAGAAAAACGGAGCCGTTGCGCCAAAAGGAGCAGCTGCCCTTATTGAGCCGATTGTGATTTTCGTAAGAGACGAAATCGCTATGAAATCAATCGGTCCCAAATACAAGAAATTTGTCCCTTACCTGATCACGCTTTTCCTTTTTATCTGGTTTGGCAACTTAATGGGTTTAATGCCGGGAGCGGCTAACATGACCGGAAACATCGCAGTTACTTTTGTGTTGGCGATCCTGACTTTTATCCTTACGAATTGGAATGGTAATAAGGACTACTGGAAGCACGTATTTGCAACTCCGGGTGTGCCGATTCCAATGCTTTTGATCATGGTGCCCGTGGAAATCATCGGTTTGTTTACCAAGCCTTTTGCATTGACTGTCCGACTCTTTGTTGCGATCACCGCGGGACACATTGTACTCTTAGGTTTCATCGCGCTGGGTTTCATCTTTGAATCTTATTCCATAGGTATAGTAAGCACGCTGATGGTAACCTTTATCAATATCATCGAATTGCTGGTTGCCACAATTCAGGCTTATGTATTCACGCTGTTTTCAGCGATGTATATCGGTTCTGCAGTTGCTGAGCATGAGCATACTGATCACCATTAATCTTTGATTTCTTTGTTCAATTAATAAATTCAATTTCTATGTTAACTTCTATCTTATTGTCTGTTGGCTTCGCTCTTATGGGAGCTGGTATCGGTGCAGGACTTGTTTCGATTGGTGCAGGTTTGGGTATCGGTCGTATCGGTGGTCAGGCAATGGAATCAATTGCCCGTCAGCCTGAGGCTGCTGGTAAGATCCAAGGCGCTATGTTGATCATCGCTGCCTTGATCGAGGTGGTTTCCCTGTTCGCAGCGGTTATCTGTTTGTTGATTGCCCTTAACATCGCGGGCATCGCCTAACAAAAATTTGGAAAGGGATTGGCGATTGGCCTTTCCCTTTTCTTTCTTTTTATTGAACAATTTGAAATAAAATATACCTCCATGGATTTAATAACACCAGGTACCGGTCTTATATTTTGGCAGCTGTTTGGCTTTTTAGGCCTTCTTTTCATTCTTATCAAATTTGCCTGGAAGCCAATGCTTGCAGCTTTGGACGAGAGAGAAAGCAGCATCGAAAATGCCTTGAAAGCAGCTGAAACTGCCAGAAATGAAATGGCTAATCTGAAAACTGAAAACGAGAAATTACTCGCAGATGCAAGATTGGAAAGAGATAACATCCTGAAGAAAGCTCACGAAGCTTCTTTGAAGATGATCGAGGATGCCAAATTGGAATCAGGAAAAGCCGGAGCTCAGATGATCGCAAACGCGAAAGCTGTAATCGAAACTGAGAAAAAAGCCGCTTTGACCGAAGTGAAAAACCAGGTAGCAATCCTGACTCTGGAAGTAACAGAGAAATTGCTCAGAAAAACATTGTCTGATGACAAAGCTCAGAAAGAGCTTGTGGATCAATTCATCAAGGAAACTAATATTAACTAATCCGCCTCCATGTCAAATCATAGAGTAGCATATGCTTATGCCAAATCTCTGATGGAACTTGCCATCGAAAGAGGTGAGTTGGAAGAGGTGTATCAGGATTTCCTTCATCTGGCCAATTTGGCGAGGTCAAACAGAGACTTGGAGTTGGCGATGCGTAATCCCATCATCCCCTCTGACAAAAAGCTGAAAGTGTTGAAAGCACTTTTTGCAACCCGTGGAGCCACAAAATCCACCATGGCTTTCTTTGAGATCATCTGCCGAAAGAACAGGGAAAATGTGTTGACAGATATTGCAAGAGAATTTCTGGCGCAATACAACCTCCATAATAATATACAGGTAGCCGAGGTGACCACGACCACCAAGATCACGGATGATCAAAAAGCAGAATTCACCACCATAGTGAAGGAAATCACCGGTTTTCAAACCGTGCAGTTGGTTGAAAAAATCAATACAGAATTGATCGGTGGATTTATTTTGAGAGTCAACGACCGTCAACTAGACGAGTCTTTGAGCACCAAACTGAGAATTCTTAAAACTCAGTTTAGCCAAAACCAGTACGAAAGTAAATTATTCAAAAAGCATTAATCATATAGATCATGGCAGAAGTAAGACCTGATGAAGTATCGGCAATTTTGAGGGAGCAACTCGCCGGCACAAGAACCGCAGCTGAACTCGAAGAAGTGGGTACAGTTCTCCAAGTTGGAGATGGTGTAGCTCGAATCTATGGACTTTCTAAGGCTCAAGCCGGTGAGTTGTTGGAGTTCGACAACGGCATGAAAGCAATGGTTCTCAACCTGGAAGAGGATAACGTAGGAGCCGTACTCTTTGGTGATTCTAAAGAAATCAAAGAAGGTGATACTGTAAAGAGAACCAAGAAAATTGCCGCCATCATGGTAGGCGAGGGAATGCTCGGTCGTGTTGTGGATACCTTGGGTAACCCAATCGACGGAAAAGGCCCGATCTCAGGCGAATTGTACGAAATGCCTTTGGAGCGTAAAGCGCCGGGTGTAATCTACAGACAACCGGTTACTGAACCTCTTCAGACGGGTATCAAGTCAATTGATGCGATGATTCCAATCGGAAGAGGACAAAGAGAATTGGTAATCGGTGACCGTCAGACAGGTAAGACTGCGGTGGTTTTGGATGCCATTTTGAACCAAAAAGAATTTTATGACAGAGGTGAGCCTGTTTTCTGTATCTATGTTGCCATAGGCCAGAAAGCTTCCACTGTAGCAGGTATTGTTGCAGCTTTGGAAAAAGGCGGTGCTCTTCCTTTCACAGTAGTAGTAGCAGCTCCGGCTTCTGACCCCGCTCCGATGCAGTTCTTTGCTCCGTTTACAGGTGCAGCGATCGGAGAATTTTTCCGGGATACCGGTCGTCCGGCATTGGTAGTATATGATGACCTTTCCAAGCAAGCAGTGGCATATCGTGAAGTTTCTCTTCTTTTGAGAAGACCTCCGGGACGTGAAGCATATCCTGGTGACGTATTTTACCTTCACTCCAGACTTCTCGAAAGAGCTGCTAAGATCAACAACTCTGACACTATCGCTCGTCAGATGAACGATCTTCCGGATTCTATCAAGCATCTGGTAAAAGGCGGTGGTTCTTTGACTGCACTTCCGATCATCGAAACTCAGGCTGGTGACGTTTCTGCGTATATCCCGACAAACGTAATCTCGATTACGGATGGTCAGATCTTCCTTGAAACTAACCTTTTCAACGCTGGTATCCGTCCTGCGATCAACGTAGGTATCTCCGTATCCCGAGTAGGTGGTAACGCTCAGATCAAATCGATGAAGAAAGTAGCGGGTACCCTGAAATTGGATCAGGCTCAATTCCGTGAATTGGAAGCATTCTCCAAGTTCGGTTCTGATCTCGATGCAACTACTAAGCGTACGATCGAAAGAGGAAGAAGAAATCAGGAAATCCTGAAGCAGCCTCAGTATGCACCGGTATCCGTGGCAAATCAGGTAGCAATCATTTATGCTTCTACCAAAGGTTTGATGGACAACGTGCCTGTTGAGAAAGCAAGAGCATTTGAGAAGGAATTCTACATTTTGCTGGCGGCTTCTTATCCTGAAGCTCTTCAGTTGATCCTGAAAGGTGATATAGACGGCGCAGGAAAGATTTTGGCTACTGCGGCGGCTGAGCTTGCTCCTAAATACGCAAAATAATTGAACTGAATTCCGGGAGGCTAATCCCTCCCGGGTTTTTTATAGAAGTACAAAGCAACCACTGATGGCTAATCTTAAGGAAGTAAAGCAAAGGATCACTTCGGTAGTCTCCACACAGCAGATCACCAAAGCTATGAAAATGGTATCTGCGGCGAAGCTTAGAAGAGCTCAGGACAAAATCATTATGATGCGTCCATTCTCTAAGAAGCTGACTACCATTCTGAATAATGTCTCTTCCGCATCCGAAGGAGATGTAGATTTGATCTATGCCGAAAAGCGAGAGATGAAAAGGGTTCTTTTGATAGCTATCACTTCTGACAAAGGCCTTTGCGGTGCTTTCAATACCAACGTCATAAAGGCAACCAATGCAGCTATCGCAGGTCAATTCGCAGGAGCGGAGATTACGATCATGCCTATCGGAAAGAAATCGTTTGAGTTCTTCAAGAAATCAAAGTATTCGCTGATTGAGGATTTCCAGGGTTTGTTTCATGATTTGTCTATCGACAAAATTCGTGATGCTGCCAATCATGCAATGAATGCTTTCGTAAAGGGAGAATTCGATCACGTGGTTTTGGTATTCAACGAATTCAAAAACGTGGCTACCCAGGTAGTGCGTACCGAGCAGTTTTTGCCAATGGCAAGTGAAGAAATCAAGGGAGAAAAAGCTCCTGAAACAGACTATTTACTGGAGCCATCAAGAGAATTTATCATTCAGGAATTGGTTCCTAAAGCATTGAGAGTGCAATTCTACAAAGCCATTCTGGAAAGTAATGCTTCTGAGCACGGCGCCCGAATGACAGCGATGGATAAGGCAACCGACAACGCCGGAGAACTTCTGAAAGAGCTCCGATTAATGTACAACAGAACCCGTCAGGCAGCCATCACCAACGAGATCCTCGAGATCGTATCCGGTGCCAATGCCCTGGGAGGAAAATAACAATCAATAGATCCAAACTCGGAACCACAGCTCGCAAGGGTTGTGGTTTTTTTGTGCCAAAAAAAGCCAGCATTTCCACTGGCTTTTGAATTTCCTTTATTTCAATTTTACAACCTTATCGCCCTCGCGATATTCTTTGCCATGATTCCAAGGCCTTCTTTGTTGGGATGCACGCCATCTGCGAATAGGTCAGAGCGGGTCATCAGGGGAGTATAAAGATCAATCAGTTCGGAATTGGTTTCATCCGCGATGTCGATCAGCATCAGACGTTGCTCGTTGTTCAGTACAGATGCGGTGATTCCGTAGCTGTCCTTGGTGACTGGCACAGGAAGGACGAGATAAACTTTCCCATCGACGGGCATGGTCTTTTTGAATTCGGCGATCATATCCAGGTAGTCTTGTCTGAACTCCGCTTTATGCACCCAGTTTTGAGGTTTTGAATCGTTTGTTCCCAGCATGATCACCAAGATATCCGCGCCAAAATCTTTCACTTGCTGAAACTGCGGTTCATTCCAATACGGGAAATCGCCTTTTCTGAGTAGGGTTCTTCCGCTTACACCAAAGTTTGCGACCTGATACGCGTCGCCAAGTAATGCCTGGAGTTGGCCGGGATAGCTGTCCGGATTATCTCTGCCCGGACCTTGCGTGATGCTATTTCCGACGCAGGCGATTTTGACCGGGTTTTGGGCAAATGTGAATACGCTGAACAGCGTGAAGAGGAGGAATAAGGATACTTTTTTCATGGGGCTTTTTTTGGGATTTTTGTCAACAGACCACCGACGACAGTCGACAGCTGTGTGGTAATACAATAAAGTAAACTAGTAAAAATTATCATAAGTTGACCACAGATCTGCTCATGTCTTCCAATTATGAGCTTTGAGCAGATTTTAGATAACCAACCACTGACGACCTTTGACAGCCGATTAGTGTAAATCATTTGAGTAAACTAATAAAAAATATCATAAGTTGGCCAGAGTTTGCTGTGGTCTGTCGACTGTGGACGGATTTTCATTTTCCCCGTTCTCGTTACTCTCTATCTTTATTCCATGAAAATCCTTCTAAACACCTACCGCTGGTTTACCTGGCTTTCCGGCGATGTGGTTCTGGGAGCGATGGCGGGGATGCTATTCTTCGCGAAACTCCTGAGAGCTGATATTGAATGGGAAGTCTATGGGTTGCTGGGAATGGCGGTCTGGTGCATTTATACCGCAGACCATTTACTGGATTCGAGAAAGATCGCCGAAGGATCTCCACTGGATAGACACCGGGTTCATCGGATGTATGCCAAAAGCCTGAGATGGATGCTGGGTGGAATTGCCGGTCTTGGGCTCGTTTGGGCGATTACTTTCTTTGGCTTGGAACCTGAACTCCTGATAGGTGCTGGTCTTGCAATCGGGATTTTGGGCTTGATGCTTCTGATCCGAAAGCTTGGAAAAAATCTGGTCTGGACGAAAGAACTTAGTACTGCAGTTTTCTACGTGATCGGAATTTCCTGGTATAGCTGGTTTCAAACTGAAGCGGTCGATTTCAGATGGGAACCCATCGCGATCACGCTTATTTACATGCTTCTGGCATATTTGAATCTCCTGATGCTTTCCTGTCTCGATGCAGCCAGGGATAAAATTGCCGGATTTGAATCACTTGCCACCGTTCTTTCTCCCGTAAAACTTATCATCATAATCCGAAAGCTTGCTCTTGCCCTGATTCTCCTGGTGTTCTTTGGATTCGTACTGTTCTTTTCCTTTTACAGGCTTTTCTCTTGCCTTTTACTCATCATGGCGCTTGTTCATTACCTGAGTTTTTTCAATCCAAAGCTTAGCATCGAAGCTGTCAGGATGCGAATGGAAGCGGCTTTTATGATTCCTGTTTTGCTTTTATTTATCTGAAATGAAGTCAGAATCCGATGCCTATCGCTGGATTGCTCCATTCTATTCCCGATTGTCGAGGTTGGTTTTTGGTGATTGGTTAAAGGAATCAAAAATCATTTTTTTGAGGGATTTATCTACGAAAAGGATTCTGATCATCGGAGGTGGTGATGGTTCGGATTATGAAGAAAAGCAAAAAGAGATTCAGGGTGAATTTTGGGAATTGTCAGTTTCCATGCTTGATCAGGCAAGGGAAAAACTTGAGAACAGTGATTTGAGCTTTCACTTGGGAAACTTCAAATCCAACCAAAAATTCGATTTAATCTGCCTGCCGTTTGTGCTAGACACCCTACCTGATGAGGAATTGGAAAGCTTTCTTTTTTCCTTCAAAATAAATCTTAATCCCGACGGGAAAGTTTTTTTGAGTGATTTTTTCGAACCGGTAAGTTTCAGGCAAAAACTCCTGCATCAATTAATGATCTGCTTTTTCCGGATCACAACCGAGCATCGAAGAAATGATATTCCCGATTACGAATTGGCTTTTGAAAAAGCAGGGTTTAAACTTTCGCAGGAAAAGAAACTGCTGAAAGGTTGGGTGAGGGCTCAGATTTGGAAGTTAGGTTGAGAGTGGATTATGATTATCCGGAATGATGCCAGTAGCCATATTTTCCTTGTTTTAATGGCTGGAAGACCGACCCGCCTGCGGCCGGCAGGTGACGGATGCTTCGACATGCTCAGCACAAGTGACCGAAGAAGCCATCTCGCTAGATTTTACCGAATTATATGCCGCTTTAAACTTTTACTGTACAATAGAGGACATACTTAAAGTGGATTTTTCTGTTTTCAAAATGTGATCAGAAAAGTGATTTGACCAGTAAGATCACTTTATAAAAAATGCTTGAATTAGAGGGGTTGCCCTCGGTGACTTGAAAAGTTTCGGATATGGTGTGTTGTAAATAGAGACCTAAATAAGAAGGGTTAAGTTTCCTCTATAATTCAATCCTTACTCGCAGTTTTTTTTCGCTGTCACTTTTTGAAGGCAAAAAGTAACCAAAAACCTTAATGCCTGGTTATTTACTTCAAATAGGCCATTTTTAGAAGGGAAAGAAGCATCCTTTTCTATTTGATTTTAAAACTTTGATCAACCCTAAAAATGGGTGGATTTCTCTCGTTCCACTTCGAGAACTAACCCATTTTCTTTACGGTTTGATCTTCAGTTTTAAAACCGTAAATCCCCTAGGGCATTACCTAACCCGAAACATTTCAACTCAACTACAGCGGTACCTTTAAACCCAACATGTTCTATAAAATGAACTTTTGCACAAAATAGTAAACAGTCGGATGATCTTTTCAAAATCCAGAGTTCCAATTTTCCAGCTTTTAATTTCCAGAATTCAGTTTGTTAATTTTGAAAACCTTTCTTCAAAAGGGACGAAAATAGCGATCCAAACAGATCTGCTGATTCGATAGATAAAAGGCAGGAAAACTATCGCCGCAACACCAAGAAGGGTGAGCAATAGTGTCAGAGAATAATCTTCGTTATACAGAGCCAGAGCAACCCAAACTGAAATAAAAAGTACCGTATTGATGCCATAACTGATAAACATCGCGCCAAAATAATACCCGGGTTCCGGCTCAAATGATTGCCCAAAGTGAGAGCAGTTTTTATTCATAACCGAAAACTTGGCAGGATTGAAAAATTGCCCCTTCAGGAACATATCTCCTTGATGGCAACGCGGACACTTACACTGGTATATACTTTTCAAGATTGAATTATGATCCAAGAGACTCATAGCTTTTTTTCAAAATTACTTAGAGAGGCTTTTTTCAAAGCTGGACAAAACCTCCTTTAACAGGAAATTTTGGTAATCTTACGGGGCTGACTTTTCGATGATGGCTGTGATCAGCTCATCGAAGTATCGGCCATTTCCCGGTCCAAACCAGTTTGTTCCTCTCACTTCATGAAACTGCTCATCATACAGTTCGTCCGGTGTGATGTAGCCAATATAGCCGCCATTGAAACTCGTGATGATCAGATTGAGTCCTTTATCGCGAGCGAGGTTTTCCCATTTTTCATAGAAAACTCCGGAGATTTCTCCGCTCGATGCAATCATCAGCGTCGATCCAATCATCGTAATGTCGAAATGCGGATTTGTTTCGCCCAGCAAATAATTAAACAGCCAGGGCCGGATTCTCAGGTTACCGGAGATTCGCAGATGAGGCTCACGAAGTGAAATTGGCAAACTTCCATTCTGAATACTCTTTCTGTTAATCGTGGAGTAATGAGTCATTCTCAGATTAATAGTTGAATCGAGGCTGTGTGCGTATTTCTGCACGAGTTCGGGCGTATTTCCCGGTGAAAGAGGGCGATGACTTCCCACGGTCCCGGCAGCGAAAACAGCAAATTCAAATTCATCGCTTTCCAATTCCTCCATCAGGTAAGACGGATAATCGCCCGAAAGGCCCATAAACTTGGAACTCATACAGGTGGCATGCGCAGAGTAAGTGAGGAAAGTGGCTTTAACGCCGGAATTTTTGGTGAAAATCAACTGGCGAACAAAAGGATCAATCGGTGCGCCTTTGATAAATCGATTCTCAACCAAGGCGCCTGCATCAGCTTTCCGATAGGAAACAGAAACCGTATCCTGTGAATCAATCGCGTCCTTCAAAGCAGAGATACTTTTCTCCACCATCAGGTCTACGATCTCCTCATTCAAACCACCGAATGCGAGTTCACCAACAAGTCCCGGCATATATCCGCCCATCCCGGAGTGGGTATGGGTTGCTGTGAAAATCACCTGATCAATCGGGAGTTGGGAGGCTTTGATACCTTCCTGTACTTTTTGGGAAAGGTAGGGATGCACAATCAAGAGCTCATAACTCAGCCAGGCGATTCGGGTCTTTGAGTTACTCAGGGTAATTGCTTTGACATAGCTGCTGTCCTCGATGAATTCGTATGGTCCGCGGGGAGCGTATCCGACCAAGTCAACAGACTGATCGGGAGTCATGTTGCTTTTTGCCCAGCCACCCAGCCAAACCTCACCGGAAGATCCGGTAAATTGGGTCTGATCCAGCCTTTCGAAAGTTTCCCTGAAAAAATCCTGCTCCTGAATCGGGGATCGATCCACGGTGGTGATAAGAGCGATTGCGAGAATGAGAAGAATCAAAGCAATCCAGCCAAGGACTTTCAGCGCTTTTTTTCCAATTCTGTTTCTCCTCATGAATTAATATTCAAACTTTCCGTAAGGGCTTTGAATCGTCACTTTTTTGCCTTCCATAGGTTCAACCCGACCGATGATTTGAGCTTCCACTCCGTAAGATTCAGCTATGTCGATGATTTCTTCAGCGTAGCGCTCATCGAGATAAATTTCCATTCTATGACCCATATTGAAGACTTTGTACATCTCCTTCCAATCGGTGCCGCTTTCTTCCTGTATGATTCTGAAAAGTGGGGGAGTCTCAAACAGGTTGTCTTTGATCACATGGACATTGTCCACGAAGTGCAGGACTTTGGTCTGCGCACCTCCGCTGCAATGCACCAATCCGTGAACATGTTGCCTCATGTAGTTCAGCACGTCGACCATGATAGGCGCGTAGGTTCGGGTAGGAGAAAGGACCAGTTTGCCCATGTCAACAGGAGCTCCGGGTGCGGGATCGGTAAGGTTGTATTTTCCTGAATAAACCAGGCCTTCCGGAACTGCCGGATCAAAACTCTCCGGGTATTTGGTTTTTAAAACCTTGTTGAAAACGTCATGTCGAGCGGAAGTCAATCCGTTGCTACCCATGCCGCCGTTATAGAATTTCTCGTAGTTGGCCTGACCAAAAGAGGAAAGTCCGACAATCACATCTCCGCCCTGAATTTTGTCGTTGGAGATCACTTCGTCTCTGCGCATCCGGCAAGTAACGGTGCTGTCCACGATGATCGTGCGGACAAGGTCACCCACGTCGGCAGTTTCTCCGCCGGTCAAAACTGCATTCACTCCATTGTCCCGAAGCATCTGCAGCACTTCTTCCGTGCCTTCGATGATGGCAGAAATCACTTCGCCGGGAATCAGGTTTTTGTTCCTTCCAATCGTGGAAGAGACAAGGATATTATTGATCGCACCTACGCAAAGCAGGTCGTCGGTATTCATGATGATGGCATCCTGCGCGATTCCTTTCCATACGCTCAAATCGCCGGTTTCTTTCCAGTAGAGGTAAGCAAGAGAGGATTTGGTGCCGGCACCGTCTGCGTGCATGATATTGCAAAAATCAGGATCGTTGCCGAGGGTGTCTTCAACAATTTTGCAGAAAGCTTTTGGGAAAAGACCTTTGTCCAGTTTGGAAATGGCCTGATGTACGTCTTCTTTGGAGGCCGAAACCCCACGCTGCATGTATCGCTCGTTCATGGAGGCAAAGTTAAAGATATCCGGAGGAAAATGCCGAGGGAATGGTGAAAAGGTTGGGGGGATAGAAAATGGAACCAGACTCTGTTCAATCAAACTCATATCTAACAATAATTTGAATAATTAACCTCTCAACTTATTGAGGTGGAGTAAATGGGGAACCTTTCAAGAGGAGTTGAAGCTTTTCTGCGGTTCAATCCTGTTTCGCAGATTTTTTCCTTTGTCACTTTTTGAAGCCAAAAAGTGACCAAAAAGCTTAATGCCTGGTTATTTACTTCAAATAGGCAATGTTTAGTAAAGTCGGAATCATTCGGGGCTATTTGATTTTAAACCTTAATCAACCCTAAAAATGGGTGGATTTCTCTCGTTTCACTTCGAGAACTACCCCATTTTCTTAACGGTTTGATCTGCTGTTTAAAACCGTAAATTCCCTAGGGCATTACCTAACCCGAAACTTTTCAACTCAACTAATGCTGTTCCGCTAATTCCGACAATTCCTATAAAATGACCTTATGTGCAAAATTGTGAATAGTCAGAAAATGGAAGGTTAGAATATTTTAGGATTGATATAGATCGCTTTCTCTTTGATTTTAGCCAATTTTTTTTGCCTGTGGATCGAACCTTTTTATTTATTGATGTGTATATTTATTAAAATCATACACATATGAGAACAAATATTGAAATAGATGAAAGTCTGATTAAAGAAGCGATGAAAGCTTCCGGACTGACTACTAAAAAAGCCACAGTCGAGGAAGGACTTCGCTTGATCATTTCTCTGAAGAAGCAAGAAGGGATTAAATCACTTCGTGGAAAAGTAAAATGGGAAGGAGATTTGGATAAAATGAGAACGGATCAATGATTTTGGTTGATTCTTCAGTTTGGATTGATTTCCTAAATGGAAATGATACTGAGCAAGCAAATTTTTTGGATTGTGCCATTGGGAAGCATGAGATTGCAATTGGGGACTTGATTTTTATGGAAGTTTTGCAGGGATTCAAAAAGGAAAAAGACTTTATTCAGGTAAAGCATTTCCTTGAAGAATTCCCATTTTTTATTCTGGTGGGTAAAGAAATGGCACTCCAATCTGCTTTAAACTTCCGGACACTTCGAGCCAACGGAGTTACAGTCAGGAAAACAATTGATGTTTTAATTGGTACTTTTTGTATTGAAAAAGGCGTGTCCTTGCTCCATTCTGATAAAGATTTCGAACCTATGATAGTGCATTTGGGGCTAAAATCAATTTTCTGATTCATACAAAAAGCCATTCGATCAAATACAGATCGAAAGGCTTTTTTGAAATAATATCGAATGTTGAACATCGAATGTTGAACATCGAATGTTGAACATCGAATGTTGAACATCGAATGCTGAATTTCGAAGGTTTTGAAAAATCCGAAATCCGGCTTAAATCATTCCTTGATCTCAATCACTTTAAACTGAGTTCGGCGGTTGACCTGATGTTCTTCTTCAGTTTGTGCATTTGGAATGATCAACTGAGTTTCCCCGTAGCCTTTCGCCACCAATCGCTCAGGTGCTATTCCTTTGGAAAGCATATAATCCACAGCGGATTGCGCCCTTCTTTGTGACAAGTCAAGGTTGTAAGCATCGCTTGATCTTGAGTCGGTATGCGAGCTCAATTCGATTCGGATGGTAGGGTTGTCTTTCAACACTGCGATCAGTTTGTCAAGTTCAATCGCCGCATCAGGTCTGATGTCTGCCTTGTCCAAATCGTAGTAAATGTTTTCCAGCACGATCGATTTGTCCAAAATCAACTGATCCAAAATGATCGTGGTATCGAGGGTGATATTGGTCACTTCCTGAATCAGAGTTGCCGGATCAGGCGTTTTTCCGATGGTGGTATATGGCACAGACCTGGAGAAATAGCCGTTTTTCGAAGCAATGATCGTGAAGTTTGCATTCGGCTCAAGGGTAAATCTTACCCTGCCGTTTGTATTGGAGAAATCACCGCCGGATTGTTTGTTGTTTCCATCATACAAGACAACTCTCGCCTGTTCCAAGACCTTATCCGGCTGGCCCGCGATGCGTTCTTTGGTAGTCACGTTGAGGAGTACATTGACGATTTTTGGTTTCGGGGTTTTGTCTTCGAAAAAGTAAATATCATCGTCACCTTCACCGCCGTCGCGGTTGGAACTGATGTAACCTGCCTTAGGATATTCGGTAAAGAAAAGTCCGAAATCGTCGTTGATACTATTGAAGTTTTCGCCTAGGTTTCTAATGGTTTGCTTTCCTGATTCGTCTTTTTCAGCGACGAATAAATCCAGCTTTCCATAACCGGGATGTCCGTCTGAGGAGAAGAAAAACTTCCCGTCCGGTGCAATTCTTGGGAAAAGCTCATTTCCTGGGGTATTGATGATTGGACCCAGATTGACCGCATTCCCAAAGTCGGCATTCGCCAGCCGGGTTGCTTTGTAAAGATCAATTCCTCCAAATCCTCCCGGCCTGTTGGATGCAAAGTATAATTCACTTCCATCGGGACTGAAAGCCGGAGTGGAATTCCACCAGGTTTCATCCTCATTTACCGGCATCCAGATAGGCTGGGTAAATCCTGAACCTCTGAAATATGAGACAAAAAGTGCGGTTTCAGGCAAGTCTTTCACATAAGTGGAGTTGCCACGCGCATAAATGATTGTATTGCCGTCAGGGCTGATTGCGATGGCTGCCTGATTGAGACCTTCCTCGTTTTTGAATTCCGGAAGTGCCTGAACGGCTTTGGTGTCCACTCTCAATCCTTCTGCGCGGGCACGAAACAGTTTGGTGTAAGGTGAGCCATCAGCCGCATATAATCCGGATGCCTGCCTGCCCGAAGTGAAATAAATGAAGTCTTCGCTCAAAACGGGAGCATAGTCAGCACCGGCGGTATTCAACTCTTTATAATTGACCAGTACATGATTTGGCCAGTAATTTTCGATTCCGTCTTTGAGTTTGATAGCCTCTATTTGGCGCTGGGTTTCTGAGGTCAGTGTTTCATCCTGGGTATATTCTTTTGCTTTTTCAAAAGCTGTTTTTGCCTCCTCGGTCTTTTCCTGAGCTTTTAAGCTTAGTCCCAGGCGATAATAATTTTCAAAACCCGGATCTTCCTCAACCAGCTTTTCGTAGTATGGAGCGGCTTTTTCGATTCGGTTGGAAAGGCGATAGCTTTCTGCAATTACTTTATTGGCTTCCGTATTTTCCGGATCATCGGCCAGAATTTGGGAATAGGTTGAAATCGCATATTGATATTGGCCGGAAAGGAATTGGTCATTGCCCTTTTCCTGAAGGCTTTTGCAGGAGCTTACACCCAGAAGGAGAATGAGGCTAAACCAAAAAAAATGATGTTTCATGTGTTTATAATATTTTTTTAAGGCCACATGGAATCTCGCATGTTCTATAATCATTCCTCTGGGGGTCGCTTTGAGTCATGCTCGATTTCATCTGTTTATAATTGATTTTTTATGGTCATCCCGATAGCTATCGGGAGGGATCTCGCATGATTAATAATCATCCCTATGTGTGACATCTACATCCTGCTCGATTTCATGTGTTTGTAATTATTTTTCAGTGGTCTGACCTGTCTGCCGTCAGGCAGGTGGAATCGCAATATTTTTTAAAATTGAGGTTTCGTCTTGATCTGATTTCAATTTAGTTGGCAGAGTCTGCCTTTTCCTGTTGGCTGTTTATTCTGAATATGTGTATCCGCTTGAATGCACGTGCCAAAATAATATTTTGAAAACCTTCCCCTTCGACTGCGCTCAGGGACCGAATTTAAGTTTGAAGTCTAGGGAGAGGGAAGGAATGCGGCACCGCCGCATTCCTTCCCTCTCCCTTTAAGCCAAAATTGACCGGAGGCTGAGCGCAGTCGAAGCCTGATTGAACATACGTGCAGATATCCGAATACACATAATTCTGAAAGCTGATTGTTGATCTATGCTGAATATTACTAAATTAATTTGGAAAATATTTGTTCAGCCAGCTTTTACCTGCCGAAATCCAAACATCTTCCAACTCTGCTTTTCGCTGAATCAGCGGGTTGATCACCAGCGTGTCCACATCGATTTCACCTTCGATTACTTTTGATTTTATCCCCAGGGCAGGAGCAACTTTCAATTCCCCGGTAGCGGATTTATAACTCACTTTGCCTTGATCTGTCAGATTGATTCCGAGTGTGTTTTCCAGCTCGCGTAAAGTCCTGACGGAACTGTCAATGGAGCATCCGCTGGCTCCGAGGCTGCTTTCATCCACCGCCAAAATCAAGACCTGATCATCCAGAATTTCGAAGGAACTTGGCATTCCGTTGCCATGAGTATTCCATCCATCGCAAAATGCTTTGAGCCGGTTGGTAACAAGTTCTTTTTCTGTGGGAGTGAAACTGCGGCCGGCCTGATAAATCCAGACACGGGAATAAGCAGGCATTTTATTAAAATCAACGTACATCTTGGAATTGAATTTAAGGCAAAGAAAAACCCTTTCTACCTAACGGCAAAAAGGGTCAAATTGATTCAGTTTTTGGGTTTCAAATCCCCATGTCTTTTGCGATCATTTCTGCAAGATCGTAAACCTTCACATCCGCTTCCCGATTCTTGTTTTTGATTCCATCGGTCATCATGGTCAGGCAGAAAGGGCAGCCAACCGCAATCGCCTGCGCCCCGGTAGCCAAAGCTTCCTCGGTTCGCTCGACGTTGATATCTTTTTTTCCGGGTTCGGGTTCTTTAAACATCTGCGCTCCGCCTGCACCACAGCAAAGACCTTGGGTTTTGCAGCGCTTCATCTCTACGAGTTCCACATCCAATGCTTTGATGACATCACGGGGAGCTTCATACACATCATTTGCCCGGCCGAGGTAGCAGCTGTCATGGAAGGTGATCTTTTTGCCTTTGAATTCACCACCGCCTTTGAGAGCCACTTTTCCATCGTTGATCAATTGCTGAAGAAATTGCGAATGGTGCATTACCTCGTAATTTCCGCCCAAAGCGGGATACTCGTTTTTGATGGTGTTGAAGCAATGCGGGCAAGCGGTTACGACCTTTTTAATCTCGTAGCCATTCATGACCTGAATATTTGCAACGGCCTGCATTTGGAACAGAAATTCATTCCCGGCTCTTCGCGCAGGATCACCTGTGCAGGTTTCTTCAGGACCAAGCACTGCGAAACTCACTCCCACTTTATTCAATATTTTTACAAAAGCCTGTGTCACGGCTTTGTATCGCTCGTCAAAAGATCCGGCACAGCCCACCCAAAAAAGAACTTCGGGGCTTTCACCTTTTCCGGCCATTTCAGCCATTGTTGGGACTTTGTATGTTGACATTTTTTTGAGTTTATAGTCTATAGACCATGGTCCATTTTTAAAATACGAGATTAGAAATACGAGATACGAGGCGAAATTAGTTTTTGAACACAAATGGTCCTATGTTTTACTGTGACCACCGACAACCGACAACTGACAACTGACAACTGACAACTGACCTCCAACTACCTACTTCATTTCCTCATCCTTCACCTTCTCCGCCCAATTGAATCGGTCAGAAGGGCTGAATTTCCAGGGAGAAAAGCTCGTTTCTATGTTTTGGAACATCGCATTCCACTGCGCCGGGGTTCCGGATTCTTCCATTGCCACGTAGCGACGCAACTGAAGAATGATAGAAAGCGGATCAATATTTACAGGGCAAGCTTCTACGCAGGCATTGCAGGAAGTACAGGCGTTGATTTCTTCTTTGGTGATGTAATCTCCGAGAAGCGACTTGCCATCAGCCAGTCCCGGACCGCCTGCATCAATGCTTTTTCCTACATCTTCCGCACGATCCCGCACATCCATCATGATCTTGCGTGGCGAAAGTTTTTTACCGGTAATGCTGGCTGGACATTCGGCAGTACACCGGCCACATTCCGTGCAGGAATAGGCGTTCATCACATTTATCCAGCTCAGGTCATTGATGTCTTTGGCACCAAACCGGCCGATTTCCGCAGGTGGCCCGGCGGGAGTTTCCACCGGAATTCCCAGCATCATATTCACTTCATTGGTCACTTCGGGCATGTTGAACATTTCACCTTTCGGCCTCAGATTCGAATACCAGGTATTTGGGAAGGCAAGGAAAATATGCAAATGCTTGGAGTAAGTCACATAAACTGCGAAAGCCAGGATGCCGGCAATATGAAACCACCAGGCAAATCGCTCGATGAAAATCAGAGCTCCATCCGATATTCCTTCGAAAATCGGTCTGATCAAACCGCTGAAAAACAATCCTCCCAAAGCTATGTAGTGCCCGGAACCTCTTCCGGCCAGGATCTGATCCGTTACATTCATAGTCAGAACTGCACACATCAGAATAATCTCCGCAATCAGGATGACATTGGCATCCAGAGCGGGCCAGCCATTCATTTCAGGCTTGGTGAGTCGCTCGACTTTCATCAGATTTCTGCGAATGAGGAAAGCCACGCAGGAAACCAAAACTCCCACCGCCAGGAATTCAAACATGTTCATAGCGACAGTATAAAGTCCTCCAAGGAAGGGAGCAAAAAGGCGATGGGTTCCAAGAATTCCGTCAAGGATAAATTCCAGGACTTCCAGATTGATCACGATGAAACCCACGTAAATCAACAAGTGTAGAAAAGCCGGGACGATGCGCTGGAACATCTTCTGCTGACCCAAAGCAACCAAAAGCATGGTCTTCCATCTTGCCTCCGGATGATCATTTCTTGTCTCAGCTTTGCCCAAAAAGATGTTTCTACGGAGAAATTTGATCCTTTTGGTCAAAATAAAGCCTGCTGCGCCCAGAATTAAAAGAAATACTATCTGTGGTAAAAAGCTCATATTGATGAGTTTAGCGTATAGTTTGGGTTTTGTGAAGTAATTTTTTCGTCAAATGATTTGGTTCAAATACTCAAATACCTACCTTTGCATCACTTTAAAAAACGGTGATATAGCTCAGTTGGTAGAGCATCGGACTGAAAATCCGTGAGTCGGTGGTTCGAGTCCACTTATCACCACCAGCCCTGATGAAAATCAGGGCTTTTTTTATGCCCTCCTGAAATTGAATTTTCCCCATAATTAGACAATTAACCATGATGCAAAGTAATAAATACTCGGCATGCATACTATTTTTAAGGATTAATTTAGAATCAATTTACAGTATAAAGCCAGAAATCCTTCCTGATTAACCAACTGAATCAGGAATTGTTATTTGGATTATGTATCTACCCTTTTTACCAGTATGAGAATTCTCTTTTGGTAATTGGCTGGAAGACCGATGACGGAAGACCGAAGAAATCCAAAATCAAACGTTCCTCAGGATTATCAATTGTTTAATTAAGCTATTGGCAAGATTGGGGATAGTCATATTTGGATTTCCGGCTCCCGAAAATTTTTCAGCTTTTTTGAAAATTTTTCTGTGAAAGTGTAACATTCACTTTCCTTATGCATCAATCCCCTAAATGAAGTCATTTTTTGAAGTTCATATTTGGCCAAAATAAGGGCAACTCTATCGTCTGGTCTATCTCTGGGTCAGAGATAGGGCATTGGCTGAGGATGTACTTCAGAATGTCTTCGAAAAGTCATTTGAAAAAGAGCAGGAGCTGAAAAACCATCCCAATATTTCAGGCTGGCTGGTGAAAAGTCTCAAGAATGAAGTTCTGATGCACTTTCGCAAGTCCAATCGACTTGATAGTCTGGAAGGATTGGAGGAGATTCAACTGGAAGAATCCGATTCCGCAGACACCAAAGATTCAGTCCGCAAGGTTATGAATCTGTTGAAAGGTCTGCCGATGAAGCAACAGGAAGTATTCCAGCTTAGAGAAGTGGAGGGATTGAGCTACGAGGAAATTGCCGGACATCTCGGGATCAGTCTCGGGCAAGTGAAAGTAAATCTGCATCGTGCGAGGAAAAGCATCCGCGAAAAAATGATCAACCAGAAATCAACCAAATGAATCGAATAGAAGAATTACTCGAGAAATACTGGAATGCCGAAACCAGTCTTGCCGAGGAGCAGGAACTTAAAAACTTGCTTTCGCAGGCGGAAGGGTATGAGGGAGAAAAGGAGATGTTTTCGGGCATTGCGGGATTGGCTGCAGAAGAACCTGAGATTTTGACAATGCCAAAAGGCAAAGTCAGAAAGCTCAACTCGTCCTGGCTGAATTGGGCTGCATCGATCACAATCCTTGCCGGTTCTTTTTACGGCTGGAGAGTATATGAGCAAAAGCAGGCCGAGAAAGAAGCTTACGGCCAAGTCATGATGGCTTTTGCGCTGATCCAAACCAACCTTTCCAAAGGTCAGGAGCAAATGGAAGTGATGAATGACCTGAAGTATCTGAATACGACCAACGAATTATTTGAAACGACACCAAAGAAATAGATCATGAAAAAATTAATCCTAATCCCGATTTTGCTGCTGGCCTTTGTCTTTCGGGCGCAGGCTCAGGATGATGCCATTCAGCGATTTTTCTCAAAGTATATGGAGGATGACCGTTTTTCCCGCATCTATATTTCCCCGAAAATGATGCAAATGGCCGGAGGTTTTTTGAAAAACAATTCAGGAAAAGACAAAGAATCTGAAGAACTGGGAACCTTGATTTCTAAAGTCAGAGGAATTCGAATCCTGAGTTCGGAGGAAGTGGATGGCATGACACTATATAAGGAGGCCATGGGTACGCTTACCAAAAACATGTACGAAGAACTAATGGATGTGCAGGACAAAGGAACCAGCCTGAAATTTATGGTGAGAGAAGAGTCCGGCCTGGTCAGGGAACTGCTGATGCTTTCCGGAGACGGGAAAAGTTTCACCTTACTTTCCATGCAGGGAAATTTCACTTACGAAGACCTGAATATGCTGGCAGAAAAGACAAATATGCCGGGTATGGATCAGTACGGGAAAGGAAGTAAAGGGCCGAAATGAAGTAAAGGGCCGAAATAAACAAAAAGAAGTCACAGTGAGCAGTCAAAGTATGCAGTTTTAAAATCATTTTAGAAAATTATACCATACAATCTAACAACATGAAATCGAGCATGACGGGTTCGTAACACACTGGAATGATTATCAACCATGCGAGATTCCATCTGACCATAAAAAAACAAATTATAAACAGATGAAAAAGCTCTTTTTATCTCTTGCCCTCATCGCATTGGTCCTGTCTGTCAATGCTCAAAGTAAAAGTGTCGCTTCCCTGTATGAAAAGTACAAGGGTGATGACGATTTCTTCCATATGGAATTGGGAGGCAACTTTATGAATTTTGCGGATGGCTTCAAGATTGATCTTGACAAAGACGATATGGCAACTGTGGCCAAATCGATTGAGAAACTTAATTTTTTCACCCTTCCTGATAATGCGGATCAAAGCCGGGCTGAGTTTAAATCTCTGCAAAAAGGCCTGGAGCGGGAGCGCTACGAACTCCTGATGGAAGCAGCAGAAGGAAAAGGAGGAGTGATGATTTATTCCAAAGGAGGAAATAAGATCTCGGATTTGGTAGTGCTGGTAGGCGGTGATGAAGGTGATTTGATGGTGGTGGAAATGAAAGGAACCTTTGATCAGGAGACCATTTCAAAGGTGGCGAGTTCCGACACGAAGGGATCAAAAGGAGCTAAGTAACATCTGAACCTCTTATACACTATTGAAAGAAAGGCAGTGGGAATACTGCCTTTCTTTGGTTTGCAGGGTTTGGATCAGGCTGATTTTCAGTGCTTTTTCAGGTGTTTTTTGAGTTTTTTCAAAAAAATGAAAAAATATTTTTAACCAAATAAGCATTGGAAATACTCCAAAATGAGACTTTCGTGTCATTACATCATTTGGGATAATCGATTGATTTAAGATAATAATTTGGCAGACACCTCAAAAATCAGAATTTCTTGGTTTTCGCGATCGATTGCGGAAGTTGATTATGTTATTCGCAACAAATGGTTAAAATCGTTGATGAATATGAAATGAAAATATATTTTTATTGAAACATTTGCAATTGTGGTTCCGTTAGGTAACTTTGAATCATCATTCTTTACCGATCGGTTACCCCGATGGACCCTGTAGCCCAAAATGCCCCCCTGATGGAATAGCCATCCAGCGGTTACACACAAAAATCAGAACCTACTAAACCAATTACTATTATGAGAAAATTATTTTCGACGCTTTTTGTTGCGGGGATCGCAACGGTAGCATTCGCAAACAATGAAGGTAAATCTGTAGAAATCAGACAAACCGAAACAGCAAAAGTTGCAGTGGCATTTCATGCTGTGCCACAGGGAACGGTGATCGTGAAGATCACCGATGACCAGGACAGACTGATCCTGAGAGACAGAATCACCAAGACTGAAGCCTTCTCTAAGAAGTATGACCTGAATGCATTGCCGGAAGGAACATACGAAGTAGAAGTAATGGACCGGTCAGGTGTATTGAGAACTGCCTCTTTTGATACGCATGCTGCTGTGGTAGCACCTGCGGTTTTCTCCAGAGTTTCTGACTTGGGAGACAACAAATACAGACTGCTTGTAAGCAACCTGGACGCAAAAGAAGTGGAAGTTTCTATCTACGACGGTGGTAAATTGATTCACACTGAGAAAATCGACAACCCACAGGGACTGCACAAGATCTACACAATCACAAAACCAAGTGCAGAAGGAATCAGCTTTAAAGTAAAGACTGCTTCAGGATTTGAGAGCTACGTAACAAGCCTCTAAACTAAACCAACAATCAATAAAAAAAGCCCCGCCGGAGTGATCTGGCGGGGCTTTCGTATTTTACCGAACTGATGAATTCGTGATTATTTCAAATCTTCTCAAAAACCAACCTTGCGTGGCCCATCATTTCTCGTTCGAAGCAGACCCGGTTGGGTCGGACTCGAAGGATGTCAAGCTGGTGGCGGAATTCTTTATCCGTCAATAATTTGGGAATCAACGAAGCGAACCATAAGTATTTTTTGAGAGTGAATTTGTAGAACCTCTTGGTCCATTCCCGGTTAGTTTTGACATAATCAAGTCTTCCATCGCTGTAAAAAGTGTTTCTGAAAAACGGATTGGCGGTTCGGATGATGTGCTCGTGGCCGTAAGCAATCCAGGAATCGGGATTATGCTTCATTAAAAGAGCAATGATGTAATTATTAGAATCCTTGGGAGCATTGATGTCTATTTCATCAAAAGGGATCATGTTCTTTTCGAAGACCATGCTTTGCATGTAAAACTTTCCTCCTGGATTGAGCAGATTGGCGACGTGTCTGAAGTAATCCTCATAGACTTCATCCTGTTTTCCGTTCAGGTAATCCTTTACCGAAGCCACATGCTCAAAACTTCCGAATGCGGTAATGGCATCAAACGTCCCAAAATCTTCAGGTTTGATAAATCGGGCGTCTTTGATATAGGCGGTCAAGCCATTTTCCTTGCAGGCTTTTACCTGGCCATCGGATAAGTTTATTCCGATTCCTTCCGCTCCGACTACATCTTTCAGGTATTTCAGCCAGCCACCCCAACCGCATCCCAAGTCCAGAACTCTGCTGCCTTTTTTGATACCCAGCGCTTTTGTCACAAACTCATGCTTTTTCACCTGAGCTTCCCCGAGTGTCATGGAGTAATCTCCATTGTACATGGCATTGCTGAAAATGGCGTTTTCACCAAGGCTGGATCTGATGAATTTGTCAATGTTGGTATAAGTAAAGTCCATTTCCTTTTTCTTATTCCATTCCTGACCTTCACGCTCACTGACACTGGAACCGTGCCAGGTCCCGGCTAAAGTTTCTTGTTCCAATACTTCTTTTTCCATGGGGATGTTTTTAAGGGTAAAAATTTTGGTTAGAAATAATGTCCTGAAAATCATGACATTCTATAATTTACCAATTCTGATTTAATAAAAAAACAACTCGCCGGAATAGAGCTTTTCCATGATTTTGCCAACTACTGCGATGGCCGGCTTTTGGTCCATATCTCCGGTACCAGCTTCAGTGCCCAGATGTCTTTGCCCCCGGCAGTTTTGGAGAGGAATTCGTAGCGACTTTTTGCAATCGCTGAGTAGCCTGACTGAGAGTGGGATAGTCAGACTGGGCAAACTCCCCGGCGGACCAACCCATTCCTCCGGGCAAAGCCCAGGTAAGGAGGATTTTCTTCATAAAGTATTTCGGTTTATAATCTTTGCTGAACCTTCCCTTTTGTGGAATATTCTTAGTGGAAAGTTGGAAAAATAAATGGAAAAGGAAGGAGCCGATTTTTGCGCCTGCGGAAAATAAGCTTGAGCGGAGACAGTTCAGGATAAAAGGTGAGGAGGAGTCAAACTTGGATGGCTGAGTAAATTTTGCGTATTTGAAGTATAGACTGCGCTTGAATATGTATCAAAAAATCGCTCTGGCCATCGCTTTTTCACCAAGAATGGAAGCCCTTATTGCCGAGACAAAAAAGCTTGTAGACATTTTCAATTCTGAATTGATTCTGATCCACGTCGGTGTTCAAGCCCCTGAGTTGGAGGAAAAACTTGCAGAAATCCTGGTAGTCAGGGGGATGGATGCTGCAAAAACCAAAGTCCTGTGGAAAGAAGGAAAACCGGCAAAATCAATTCTTCGCACCTGTGAAGAAGAAAAGGTTGATTTACTGGTAATGGGAGCTCTGAAAAAAGAAGGTTTCCTGACCTACTACATTGGCTCAGTCGCCAGAAAAGTAATTCGAAAAGCAACATGCTCAGTTCTTACCCTGATTGATCCGAAAATAGAAACCACTAAATTTTCAAAAGTAGTCATTAACGGAACCCAGCTCGATGAGACTCCTTATGTCATCCAAAAAGGACTTGAATTCAGTCATGCCCAGGGTGCCCATGTAGTTCATATTCTGAATGAAATCAGACTCTACGGACTGCAGATGGCAACAGCTGGTGAAGGTTCGGAAGAAGATGTCTCGACCACTCGCCGTAAACTGGTGCAAGAGGAGATTCATTATGTGCAGCAGATTCTGAATGGATTGGATCAATCAGGACTGAAAATAAATATCAAAGTGACTGCCGGGAAGTGGGCGGTTGAACTTGCAAAATTTGCTGAGTCAATTGAAGCAGACGTGCTGATCATGGGTGATCGTAGGGTACATTCCTTTTTGGACAGGTTGTTTCCGCACGATTTGGAGGAGATCCTGATGGAGCTCCCATGTAATCTTTTAATCGTCAAATAATCTAAAAATGGAAAAACTTTCTCACGGTGAGGTGATCAACCTTTTGCTCCAGTTAGCAACAATGCTGATTTTAGCCAGGGTTTTTGCTGAAATCGCCAGAAAATTCAAACAGCCGGCTGTGGTAGGGGAGATTTTGGCGGGGATTTTACTGGGGCCAACAATTTTGGGAGGATATTTCCCAGACATATTTGAGTTCCTGTTCAAGTCAAATCCAATGACAAATATTGCTTTGGATGGGTACGTTCAAATTTCTGTAATTCTGCTCCTTTTCATCGCAGGTCTTGAAGTAGATCTGAATTTGGTGGTTTCCCAAGGCAGAAGGGCACTTAATATCAGCTTTTTTGGATTAGTGATTCCATTTGCATTTGGTTTTACAGCTCCATTTTTCTTTGCCGAGTTTTTTGGTTTTGCAGAAGGGAGCAAGCTTCTTTTTTCCCTTTTTATGGGAACAGCTATGGCGATAAGTGCGCTACCTGTCATCGTTCGAACGCTGATGGATCTTAATCTTTTCAAGAGTAGAATGGGAATGATGATCGTCTCGGCAGCCATGGTGGATGATATTATTGGCTGGATGATTTTTTCGATTATTCTCAGTTTTATGGGAAAAGAAGGATCCTCTTTAGGATTTGGATACACCATTCTCCTTACTATCGGATTTGCAGGATTTATGATAACGGCAGGCAAATCGCTTATCAATAGGGTTCTTCCCTGGATTAATAAAAGGCTTGCCTGGCCGGGTGGTTTACTTTCACTTTCTCTTGCAGCATGTTTTCTTGCAGCAGCATTCACAGAATATATAGGCATTCACTCAATTTTCGGAGCATTTATCATAGGAGTTGCAATTGGAGATTCAGAACACATGACCGAGCGAGCAAAGGAAATCTTGCACCAATTTGTCAACAATATTTTTGCTCCGGTTTTCTTTGTTTCAATTGGTCTGAAAGTAAATTTCTTCACCAATTTTGATCCCCTTTTAGTGATTGTGGTAATCATAGTAGCCTATGCCGGCAAATTGATTGGATGCGGTTTCGGGTCGATCCGCGGAGGGCTTGATAAATGGGAATCCATTGCCATTGGGTTTGGAATGAATGCCCGGGGTGCCATGGAAATCATTTTGGGTTTGATTGCTTTGGAAAATGGATTGATCAACGAAAAGCTGTTTGTGGCTTTAGTTGTTATGGCTTTGGTCACCAGTATGACAAGTGGACCCTTAATGAAATGGGCTTTGAAAAGAAGAGAATTAATAAGCTAGGGTTTAAAAAATTTCATCAATCATTGATTTTAAAGAGAATTATAAGGGATACCTATCAGCTGTTGAAAAGTTCAATGCTTAATTCTTAAACAAAGACTCTATTTTTGGGCTTTCCAATAAAAAGTTTCACCCCAGAAAATGGCTAAGAATTCAGGAAAAATTGGCGTATTACTCGTCAATTTGGGTACACCCGATAGTACGGCTACCGGAGATGTCAGGAAATATTTAAGAGAATTTTTAATGGATGGCCGAGTGATCGACATTCCGGTTATCCCGAGATGGATGCTGGTCAATCTGATTATAGCTCCATTCAGGGCGCCTAAATCAGCTGTAGAATATCGGAAACTCTTCACCGAGAGAGGTTCCCCGCTGATGTTTCATACTCAGGATTTGAAAGTCAAACTTGTACAAAAGCTGGATCCTGAAAAATACCTGGTGAGCATGGCGATGCGCTATCAGACCCCGAGTATCGAAAATGGTCTGGAGGAACTGATGAAAGCGAAGGTGAAGAAAATCATCGTGCTTCCACTTTTCCCTCAGTACGCATCTGCAACCAACGGCTCAGTAATGGACAAAGTGATGGAAATCGCACGTGGCTGGCAGATTATTCCTGAATTTACTTTTATAAGCAATTTCATCGATCACCCACTTTTCCTTCAGGCTTGGGCTGAGCAGGGTCAGGAAGCGATGAATAAGGAAGAATACGATCGATATCTTTTCTCCTATCATGGCCTGCCGGAAAGACAAATCCGTAAAGGTTCCGTGGAAGGTTATTGCCAATTGGGTGCCTGCTGCAATAAGTATGGACCGAAAAACCAATTCTGCTACCGCGCTCAATGCTTTCAAACGACCCGTTTGGTGGCTGCGAAACTTGGATTACCGGAGGATAAAGTAGTGACTTGCTTCCAGTCCCGACTGGGAAATGATCCCTGGATCAAGCCTTACACTGAGGAGATCATCAAAGAATTGGCCAAAGAAGGAATAAAAAAAGTACTTGTTTTCTCCCCGGCTTTTGTAGCGGATTGTCTTGAAACTACCGTGGAGGTGGGCGAAGAATACAAGGAGAAATTTGAGGAATTGGGTGGAGAGCATTGGGATTTGTTGCCAAGTCTTAACTCAAATGATACCTGGGTGGATTGTGTAAAGGATCTGGTGGAAAGCCGTTCCTAAAACAGTCAGTGATCAGTCGCAGTGATCAGTTACTTCAAAATTCGATGTTCGAAATTCTATATTCGAAATTCCTTCTAAATTCCTTCTAAATTCCGTTCACTTTCCCTGCGAATTCTGATCACTGAAACACCCAATCCATTGACCAAGCATCATCCTCCCAATAAAGCCCTTCTGATCACCGGAATCCTCATGGTTTCGATCAATCTGAGGACTTCGATTGCCTCGGTGGGACCTTTGATTCCCTTTATCCGGGAAGATTTGGGTTTGTCCAATGGGCTTGCAGGATTCCTGACTACACTTCCATTATTGACTTTTGCGACTTTTTCCCTTGTTGCTCCGAGCATCGGAAAAAGAATGGGTCATAGCAGGGCAATTTTTCTGGGAATGATCATTCTGGCTATTGGAGTAGTCACGAGGGTGCTGGGCGGGATCGAACTTTTACTTATCGGAACAGCACTGACCGGGATTGGAATCGTGATCGCAAATGTCCTTTTGATTCCTCTGATTAAGTTGCGCCTGCCGGAAAAGTTGGGAATAATGACTGCTCTCCTCGCAACGGGCATGTCGCTTTTAGCTGCTGTTGCCGCGGGACTTAGCGTGCCGCTGGCAGTTGATCTGAATTGGGGCTGGAGAGGATCGCTTCTTTTCTGGATCGTCTTTTTGGTTTTGGCGATTTTCATTTGGATACCTCAGATCGGAAGACCAAAAGTTGCTATTCAAACGGATGTATTTGCTCCGAAAAATGTCTGGAAATCAAAACTTGCCTGGCAAATCACCTTGTTTATGGGAGCGCAATCGGTGATGTATTTCACTTTGATTACCTGGTTGCCCGATATGTTGATTTCGCGAGGAATGAACCCCGTCAATGCTGGTTTTATCTCCTCACTGATGCAGATCGTATCTCTGATCGGATCGTATTTTGCTCCCGGTATTTTGCTAAAACTCAAAGAGCAATCCAAGGTAATTCTGATTGTGGGAATAGGCTATATCATCGGTTATATAGGATTGCTTCCTCAAATTGAATGGCTGACTTATGCCTCGCTAACGGTGATCGGTTTGGGTTTGGGGGCTAGTTTAAGTATTGTCTACACCTTGATTTCTCTCCGAACAGCAGAGGATCGGACCACGGCTAAACTTTCGGGGATGGTGCAATCTTCCGGCTATGTACTGGCAGCTCTCGGACCGATGCTCTTTGGGATTTCCCTTGATTTTTTCAACAACTGGAATCTCCTGATCTATTTTATGATCTTCTTTTCTTTTCAGTTTTTGCTTTTTGGATTGCCTGCCGGCAGGGATCGCAAAATCTAAAGCAGTTTTTTCCTTCCCCTTTGACGGAATACCTTGTAATTTAGCGGCAGTTATTGAACCTATTATCTATGCAAGAATTTCTTGAGTCTTACGGCGTTTCTGAGCAACTCTTTGATTACCTGATCATGCCGTTGTTGATTTTCTGCGCCCGTGTGGGAGACGTGTCTATCAATACCCTGAGAATCATGTTTATGATGAATGGGAAAAAGAACATTGCCCCTTTTCTCGGATTTTTTGAGGCCCTGATCTGGTTGATGGCGATTGGGCAGATCTTCCAAAACATCGACAACCCGCTTTCATACCTTGCCTACGCTGCCGGATTCGGAACCGGAACGTACGTCGGAATGTATTTCGACGAAAAATTAGCGCTTGGCCGGGTTCTCGTTCGGGTGATCACTCCTGAACCAATGGTCGAGTTGATGGAATTTATGAAGGAAAGAAATCATCGGTTTACAAATGTTGGCGGAGAAGGAAGATTCGGAAAAGTAAACCTGCTCTTTACCGTGATGAAGCGAGATTCATTGAAGGAATTTATTGCCAAAGTGAAAAGCGTAGACGAAAAGGCTTTTTACACAATCGAAGGAGTGAAAAGAGTCTCCGAAGACGATCTCAATGTGATGGAAGATCGGCCAAGTTTCCGATCCAAACTTTTTAGCAAAGTCAGGACTTAATGGCCAATTCCTGGTTTCAGTTTCAGAAGTTCCGGATTGAGCAGGATCGCTGTGCTATGAAAATCAGCACAGATGCGGTACTTCTCGGAGCATTGGCAAATGCTGAGAATCCAAATAAAATCCTCGACATCGGAACTGGCACCGGAGTCATTGCCTTGATGCTTGCGCAGCGATTTCCTGATTCCCGGATTCAGGCAGTAGAAATAGATCCGGCAGCGGCAAGTCAGGCTCAGGAAAATTTTGGGAAAAGCTCTTTTGCAGAGCGAATGGAAGTTTGGGAGGGGAAATTTCAGGAGTTTTCTCCCTTAGAGAAATTTGATTTGATCGTGAGCAATCCACCATATTTCCCCGATCATCTGAAATCAAGCGATGCGCAGCGAAACCTTGCCTTGCATAATGATGGATTGCCTTTTGGGGATTTGGTGAAAAAAGTGTCAGCCATTTTAGCTCCCGAGGCAAAGTTCTGGGTGATTCTTCCTCCGAGACAAATGTTGGACCTGGAAAAAATTGCTCGTTTAAATGGCCTTTTCCCCTCACAGAAATTTACAATTCAGGACAACCCGGTTAAGCCGATGATTCGGGAAGTAGTTTCTTTTGAATCTGGAGAAAAGAAATTTTTTCTAAATAAAATTCTGATAAAAGATGATTCCGGGAGCTTTCACGATTCGTATCGTAAGCTGATTTCAGGATTTCTTCTAAATTTTTGAATCAGGTGGGTATCTTTTTATATGCGTATCCGGATATCTGCACGATGGATAGAAGCCTATCGGGATGCGGAAATATGACTCCCCCTTTCTTTTAACCCGAATTTTGCAGCAGTTTCAAGCCGTAATAGATTTGCTAATGCATATTTTGGGTTAAAGAAAGCCCGGCTTAGTTCCGGGTTTTTTCTTGCTCTCTGAATCTGATTCCGTGCAGATCGAGTTCTTTCAAAATCGGCTCGTAAAGTTCCCGCAGGACCGGCACATGAAGTCCGGTTAAGTTGATTTTCCCATCCAAAAACAAATCCACCGCAATTGCCAGGGGCAGACCGACTGTTTTTGCCATTGCTGTGTAAACAGAATCTTCTCCAAAACTGACCAGACTTGAAGTCACTTCTTTCACCCCTTCCTGAGTTCTGATCTTAAAGAGATGCTGCATCACGATCATATCCTTGTCTTCTGGCTGAAGTACCCAATCTTCTTCGAGAATTGATTGCAGGATTTCTGCAGGGCTTCCTTTGGTTTTGGGAAGTTTTCTTCTGCCAAAGAATCCCAGCCAGGAGATTTTTTCCCAGGTGCCAAAGTCCAGATCATGAACCAGATTTCCGAGTTTTTCTTCGACCGAAAGTGCGGGATCGTAAGGTAAAAATGAGTTTAAAAATTGTCTGAGATTGGTGTTTTCCGGCAGATTCATTTGGAAGCTGTCATCGCACATCCCAAGCTGCACGAATACATCCCATGCTTTGCAATAGCCTGCCCGACGCAAAGTTCCGCGGAGCATCGTGGGGATATTTTCAAGTCCATAGACTTTGCGATAGCTCAGTGAATCCCGGTTCGGATATCCGTCAAAATCACCTAAGCCCGGAAAATGAATCGTCTCCAGCCTGCGGAAAAGCTGGTGATACGGGACAAATTTCAAATCCCCGTTTTCGATGTATTGGGAAGTGGCCTGACCTGCCAGAACCACATTTCGGGGATTCCAGGTGAATTTATATTTCCATGGATTGTCTTCGCTTTCCGGAGCTAAAAGTCCTCCGCAATAGGATTTGAATGAGGTGATTTCTTCTCCTTTAGATTTCGCAGAATCGATGATTTTCATGGCAGACATATGATCGATTCCCGGATCAAATCCGCATTCATTCAGGAAAAAAAGTCCTTTATTCTTTATTTCTCCCTTCATTTCCCGCAAGATATCGGTCTCATAAGATGCGGTGAAAAAATGCTTTTCAAGCTCCAGGCAATCTTTAGCAACAACCGGATGCATAAACGCCGGGAGCATGGAAATCACCAAGTCCGCCTCGGTAATCTGTTCCTTTCTGAGAGATTCATGCTCGATATTGAGTTGGCGGGCTTCGGTATTGGGCCTGCCTCTGAGTTTTGTTGCAGCCGAAGCAAGATCTAAATCCGCCAGAATCAATCTCCTTGGCTTCACAGCGCAGGAATCTGCCAGGTAATCGATCAAATAGATGGAGGATTTTCCGCCTCCCAAAATCAAAATGGTCTTCATGAGTGCTGTGATTCAGTGAGCTAAATTGAACAATAAATTTTAGGGGAAAAAGGAAGAAGACATCTAAAAAGAGAACAATTGCTTACTTTCCCCGTTCGGATAATTCCCTAAAGTTTTTAAAAAATGGAAAAAGTAAACCTGTCTTCGGAAATTGAAGTTTTAACCTACGCCGAACTGGATCATATTGAGCAAACGCTGATTTCAAGGGCACAGGCAGTTAGCCGGACAGCGTACGCGCCCTACTCAGGATTTCATGTCGGATCTGCGATTTTGCTGGAAAACGGGGAAGTTCTCCAGTCAAGCAACCAGGAAAATGCGAGTTTCCCGACAGGGGTTTGTGCCGAGCGACTGGTACTGGGTTATGCCGGGGCCAACTTTCCCAATTATGCACCTGTGATGCTTGCCGTAGTGGCGCAGCGTGCAGGTGAAGAAGCTTGGGCAGGAATTTCTCCTTGCGGGATTTGCCGGCAGACGATCAACGAGGCCGAGGTTCGTTTTGGCAAAGAAATTACCATGCTGTTTTTGCGACCCGATGGTAGAGTTTACAGAGCTCAGGGAATCAGTAGTCTTTTGCCACTGAAATTTGATGATCTGAATAGGTAAGTTTTGAAAAAACTAATCGATTTTACTTACCAGGCCCATTATTCAGTTTCTCATGAGCCGAATTTTCATGAGAAAGAGGTATGGATCGTTTTTCACGGATATGGTCAGTTGGCTGAATTTTTTATCCGAAAGTTTCATCCCTATGGTAGCCCAGACCGCCTGATTATCGCACCGGAAGGGACCAATTATTCTTACCTCAAGGGATTTCATGGCAGAGTCGGAGCAAACTGGATGACCCGCCACGAGCGTGAAGTGGCGATTGAAAACAACCATCGCTTTTTGGATAAGTTGATGGAGAATATTCTTTCCGAGTTTGAAGAAATCCCGGTTATTCACGTATTGGGATTTTCCCAAGGAGCAGCCACAGCAACAAGATGGGTAAGCCGATGGTCGGGAAAGGTAAAATCGCTGATTCTATGGGCAGGAGGGTTTGCTCAGGATCTGGTTTTGGAAGAAGTGAAGGCTGTTTTTTCTGAAACAAAGTTGATCATGGTTTTGGGAGAAAATGATGAATTGATCACTCCGGAAAGCATTCTTAAGCAGGAGGAACTCATTAATAATCTGGGTAAAACCTTCCGAAAAATCAGTTTCTCCGGAGGCCATGAATTGAATGCTGAGATTTTAGAAAAAATATTCAACTCCGAGGTCTGATTTAAGTGCAAATTGGCGTTGCAATTGCTTTCTTTATATTCTATTTGATGAAATTTCGACTTTTATTAATTTTCTAAAAATTTTGAAAACAATCCATGCTTTCGCTTACTGAAAAAGAGGTAGATCACATCACTGCCCAATTACTCAAAGGAATGGTATGCTTCTACCAGGTGGACAGGAAGAAGATACACCAGATGCCAGACGATGAGGATTATTTTAACTACGATTTGACGGAGGACGAGGAAGATATTCTTGACGAAATCGAAGAAAATCCTGATAATTTTGCTGAATTCACAAAAATGGAACCTGTTCAGGAACATCAGATGATGCAGGATTTCATCGACAGGAAAGTAAAAGAAAAAAATCTTGCCGAAGATCTGGTCAATGTTCTTTCAAAGCCAAAAGCGCCCACTGGCTTCAAGTTTCTGATCGAAGAATCCAAGTACAAAAGCGAGTGGATCGAATACCGAAGAGATAAATATAATGACTGGGTAAAAGAGCAAGTCGACAGCTTCAACTACGCAGAAGATTAATTTAAGCCGCCTCTAACAGGGCGGTTTTTTTGCTTCAGAATAGAACTTTGAATGATTCTCTCAGGATTCGTTGGACTTGAAGAAAATAAATCTGAATGATTTAGTTTTTTTGGATCGATTCTTGAATATTTGATTATTAAGTAAAAGTTGCTTCACCCCTTAGTAAGAAAAGCCCGAATTTCGGGCCTTTTTGTTTAATTTTCTTTTGAAAATCTACCTTGGATTCCTCCTTAAGATGAAGCTATTCTCCGTTTTTTGTCTGCTCTTACTTTCTATTTCTGCCCCGGTTTTTTCCCAAAACTGGGATTGGGGCGGGCCGATAGATCCGCTCCAGCAAAAATTTGAAGTGAAGCATTATCGGCTGAATTTGGAAATCCTGCCGGAAACTCAATCCATTCGGGGATCGAATACAATCACTTTTTCTTCCCCCGAAAAGCTCGATACGCTTCGTCTCAATCTCATTGATGAATATAAAGTCGAGAAAGTAATCATGAATGGGGAAGAGGTTCAATTCAACCATTCTAATGATATTCTGGATATCCTGCCGAATGACTGCACCTGCAATTCGGCAGAGGTTTTTTATAGCGGCAAAACTCCGATTGCTATTGATCCTCCCTGGACAGGTGGCTTTACCTGGGAAAAGGATTCCTTCGACAATCACTGGATGGGACTTTCATCCCAAGGCGAAGGTGCCAAAATATTTATGCCGGTGCTGGATCATCCTTCAAGCGAACCGACCGATGGGGTTGATCTGTTTTTCACGGTGCCTAAGCCCTATTTCGTCGCTTCAAACGGGAAACTGATTGATGTCAAAACATTGGAAGACCTCCTCGTTTACCATTGGTCCACGGCCTATCCGATCAACAATTACAATGTCAACTTTACCATGGGGGTTTTCCATGAGGAAAAGTTGGATTTTACCTCGGTTTCAGGCGACAAGATTCCGATGTATGTGTGGGTTTTGCAGGAGAACCGGGTAAAGGCAAAAGAACTTCTCGCCATCTTAAAAACCAGCACCGAAACCCTCGAAAAGTATTTTGGGGCGTTCCCTTTTCCGGAGGATAAAATAGCGGTGGTTGAGACTCCTTACCTTGGTATGGAGCATCAGACCATCAATGCTTATGGAAATAATTTTCAGTTTGTGCCCATGGGCGAGACCCAGTACGACTGGCTACTGCATCACGAACTTGGGCATGAGTGGTTTGGCAACAAAGTCTCCGTCGGGGACTGGGCGGATATGTGGATTCATGAAGGGTTCACCGCTTTCGGGGATTGGATGTTTTATTGGGAGCATGGTGGTGAGCAAGCGTATTTTGATCAAGCCCAATCGGTTGGAAGATCAATCGAACATCTTAATCCGGTAGTCAGCCCGCCCAATAGCACCGAAGAGAAAGCCTATCATCCGGAGATCTATACCAAAGGAGCCTACGTCGTTCATTCACTGCGGGGAATCCTCGGGGACGAGGTGTTTTTTCCAATGCTGAAAGCCTTCGCTTCAGATGAGCGATTTACCTATCAGAATCAGGTCAATACGAAGGATTTCACTGATTTTGTGGCTGAATATACAGGACAGGATTTGCAGGGATTCTTTGATTTATACCTGTTGGCCACTGATTTACCCGAAGTGAAGGTGGTGAAAAAAGGGAAATCCGGATATCAGATTAGCTTGAAAGGAATTGAGTTTACGATGCCTGTAGAAGTGAAAACCTCGGAGGGAATCCAAAAAGTAACGTTGGGCTCCAAGCCTGTTTCAGTCTCTAGCAAAACCCTGCCGGAAGTAGATCCGAGAGGCTGGCTCATGTTGAGGAAATAATTCCCTGATTTTATTCAGTTTGCTTTTGCCACAGGAAGTGGGTTTCTGCGGAATTCAGGTTTTTACTCTTGGCTTTAATCGAAGCAGAAAAGTTGATCGGAGATTAATTCAATCTTTTCGCCATCTGCGTAAAAGCATCCAGCTGGTTGGAAAGTTCCAGAGGAGAAATGCTCGGCCTTAAGTTCAGCCGGGTGAAAACATGGATGTCTGAATTCATGAGCTGAACATCGATTTTGCTGCCATCTGTATGTTCCAGTCCTTTGTAAATTAGTACGGTGCTGGTGGTGCTGGCTGTTGGGTCGCCTTTCGAATGGAATGATTTTACATAGGTGCCACCTGGAACTGTGATCCCTTTCTCCAGTCCTTTTCTGACTTTTTGAATGACCTCGTTCAATTCGCTTATAGTTTCATGAGGCCTGAAGTGATACCAATACTTGTCTTCTTCGGCGGTCTGATCTACTTCCAAATAAACCAGCATGGGCCCGATGAGGTCAGCGACAGATTGAAGCTTGGAGGTAGGGGCCACGATTGGGTCGACCAGGAAAATGTTTTTTGGTTTGATATGGCTGTTGAAATAGCCTGATTGCATCAGTTCCACCAGCAATGCACCGCTTGTGGAGGAACCGACCAAGCTGATTTTGGTATAGCCCAAATCTTCGAGCAACTCAAATTCCCGGATAATAGCAGCACGCCAGTCTTCCCATTTGGAAGCCCGAAAATCTTCATAGGTCCGGCCATGGCCATCAAGCAATACAGAAGAAATCCTGTAGGAAGAATCAGCAGACCATTCCATTAATTCATCCCACTCAAAAGTAGAGGCTGAGTAACCGTGCGCAGCGATCAAAACGTGTTTTTCCAGATCCTCTTGAGTTGGCGCAGGATATTTGGCAGAAACAAGATAATCCTCCGGTGAATAAAGGGACGGGTCAAAGATCACGTCGCCATCAAGCATTTCATCGGTTATATCCGGGGTAGCATTGCAGGCAACAATCAATAAAATTGAAAGGCAAATTGAAACGGTTTTCAGGATCGCTTTCATTTTTCTTGATTAAAAAGTTTGTAATACAGCGTCAGATGGTAATGCAGGGGCTGAAAGGTGCCGGGTGTTTTGTTTTCATCCTGCATGTTGAGGTAATAACCGAGTCCCAAATTCAAGGCAATCGGCAACTTTTCAGGAGTATAATTAAAGCCTAATTCCGGGGCAAGTAGAAATGAAGATGAGGGAAGTTCATCAAATATATCATACTCAAGATCTGTGTTCAAGTAGCCGGTATTCAACCTGCCGATTAGATGATAAGGCTTGTTTTTGAAAAAATACCAACTGCCCGAAAAGATGTAACTGTCCTGTTTAAGTGCGTTGGAATTCATTGCAGTGCCAAGCCTGGAAGTGACAAAGTCAAAGCCCACAAATAAGCGATCGGGTTTGAAGTTTGCGAAGGAATACTGGGCAGAGATTCCATTTTCCCAATACATCTGTTGGGTTTTTTGCAACCGGATGCCGACGTTTAGTTGTTGCGCCTGAATACTGAAGCTGGCGCAAAAAAGAAAAGTAAGTAAACAGAGGTTTTTCATGGTGCCCAAAAGTGATTTTTTCAGCGGTTGAATTGAGTTCTATCTTCCGAAAGTTACTCAATTCCTGGGCTTGAATTAATCTAAATATTTTTCATATTGGAAGTGGACTCCTTCATTTTTCCGAAAGTCTCAGAAGTAATTTTAAATCAAAGTCTCGCTACCGTCAATCCTCCATCCACTGTAATCACTTGTCCGGTCGAGTAGGGGAGATCTCCGCGAACCAACGCTGCAACCACTTTTCCAACATCTTCGGGCTGACCCATTCGCGGTTCCAAAGTCAGGCCATTGGCTATCCGATCCTGGTAAGCTCCTTTTACTTTTTCGGTCATATCTGTTTCGATCACGCCAGGCCGGATTTCATAAACAGGAATCCCAAACTCCGCCATTCGTACTGCCAATACCTGCGAAAGCATGGATAATCCTGACTTTGACATGCAATAAACCGCCCGGTTTACGGAAGCCAAAACAGCTGAGATGGAGGTGATATTTACGATGGAAATCAGTGATTCCGGAGATTCCTTTTTCAACTCAATCATCCATTTGGCAATTTCCTGAGTCAGGAAAAATGTCCCGCGCTGATTGATTTCCATCAGGTGATCGTAGTCTTCCTCGGTCACTTCCAGAATATCTGCTCTCGTTCTCGGGGCGACTCCGGCATTGTTGACCAGGACATTGATTGTTTCAAAATTTTCTTTGACAACTTTCACAATTGCCTTTCGGTCTTCCGTCTGACTGATGTTTCCGGGAGCATAGCAAACCTCTACGCCAAGACTTCTGAGTTCGTCCAGAACAGACGTGACTTCAGATTCCGGCCTCACTCCATTCAAGGCCAGGTCAAATCCATTTTCAGCCAGTTTTTTGGCAATTCCCAAACCGATTCCGCGGGTCCCGCCCGTTACGAGCGCTACTTTTTTCATTATTCCTTGAGCTGTTTAAGTTGGTTGTATTCATCCATTGCTTTGTAGAAAGGATCAAGCGGATAGCAACCTGAGACCATTCCGTTTCGCGGAGCGGTGGTGCAATCGGAGAAAGTTCGGCAGATTTTTCCTCGCTTCATCGGGATTCCGCCAAGTATATCCGCCGGAAAATCGGGATAACTCAATACCAATCTACCCAACCCGATGGAGTCAGCCTGACCTGATTGAAGCACATGTTGGCCCACGTTTGGGAGCCATTCCTGAAGATACGAGTAGGCTGAGCCCACCACATAAAAACCCGGGAAAGCCTTTTTCACTTCTCCGGTAACCCGGATTTGTCTGGCTACTCCATGCATCGGATCTTCCGGAGGAAGGTATCCATCAGAAGGAGGAAAAAGTGCCGGACGCTGAATATGTGGATTGTAATATGGACTGCCGGCAGTGGTGCAAAGGAGTTCGATGTCGAGTTCTTGCAAAAGCTGCAGAAACTCAAAAGGCTCAGTCAGGTCCTCTTTCTTGCCTGTGGAATCTCCGCCAAATGCCAGATTGTACTCGGTTTCAAGCGAAGGAACCCCGGTTTCATCCGGGCCTTTTTGAAAGGGCATCCAGTCGAAAACGCTCAAACGAACGCCAATTTCCAAACCCGGAGCATTTGCACGAATTCCGGCCACAATCTCCCTCAGGAACCGGGTTCGGTTTTCGAACGAACCTCCATATTTTCCCTCGCGATCGTAAGCGCTCAGAAACTCATGCCCCAGATAGCCATGGCAATGCTTGACATCGACAAATTGAAATCCTGCTTTTTGAGCTAAAACCGCAGCTTTTACATAATCCTCAACTACCTGATCGATTTCAGAATCTGACATCAGAGGGTAATCATCCGGCAAGCCAAACTTCTTATTCAGAATCGGATGAGGAAATAGAATCCTCGGTTCCATCTTCTTTTTATCGTTGGGTTTGCAGAAGCGACCGGAGTGGGTCAACTGCAAACCGATGAGCAGATCATCAGTGTGGCCAAAAGCTTCCTGGTGCGCATCCAGCACTAATTTGAAGAGCTCGACAAAGTCCTGAAAGTTTACCTCATTCATCAGGAGCTGATTCGGATTTGCGCGTCCTTCATGTCGAACCGCAACCGCCTCGCAACCCCAAAGTAATTTTGCTCCGCTGATTCCAAAGTTTTTCCACCTTCTGCGGGTGAGATCGGTTGGACGACCATCTTCTGTTCCGTCCCAGCCTTCCATCGGCAGGATGCAAAAAGCATTTCCGATTTGGTTGCCGGATCGCAGCAGATGTGCTTTCGCAAAAGGCGAATTTTCGCCGGATATCAGGTTTACATCGAAATCCAGCTCAATCCCTTCTTTTCCCAGATGCTCCCGAAACTGCTCAGCGGTTTTTAGCTGGGCAACTCGTGGATATTGTGGTTTATTTTTACCGGCGCTCATTTTGCAATGCAGTTATAGAAGCTGTAGTATTTTTCACCATGGACTATTCGCTGCAGAAGCAAAGCCAGTTCACGCGCATGATAATCTCCCCACATGCTTGATTCTCCATGAGGTGCCAAAGCCGGATCAGGCGCATAATCCCAGCCATTTGGCTGATGGTAAATCGAATGCAAAATCATCCCCTGATGTGTCGAGTCGGTGGAAAGATAAGGTTCGCTGAAAAGCGTTTGAGCAAGCTGACCACCTACCTGAATATATTTGGCTGATCGGTCCATGTCGGAAGACTTCAGCCAATTGCCGATTCGGAGGAATCCCTGGGCAGCAATACTTGCCGCGGAGCTGTCGACAGGTTCGTGAGCATTGTAAGGATCAGAAGGCCGATTCAGATAATCGCCCATCTTATGCAAATTAGGCGCTCCGGTGTCCCAGTAAGGAATGCCGTCAGTCGGAGTATTTGCAAGATAAAACTCCGTAGTAGCGATGGCAGCCTGCGAAAGTTCTGCGATTAGAGCCTCTTTGGAAATGATTTCCGAATAATCGGATTCTGGGATTTTGTCTAAAATCTCCAGCGTTTCGCCAAGCCCTGCAATTGCCCAGGCAAGTCCGCGGGTCCAGGTACTGAATCCGGTATAGCCTTGTTGGGAATTGGGGCAGCGGTAGTTACCGTCGTTGGTATTAAAAATAATTTCGTGTGCAGTGCGACCTGCCAGATCGTAGCGGTCCCGGCCTTTACCATAGAAAATCGAAAACCGAACCGTACTCAGCAAATGTTGAATGGCACGGTGGAGGAGATTGATTCGTTTATCATTTTCCCCCTGAAGCACATGACCCAAAGCATGCGAAAGGATCAAAACACGGCATGTCCGGATCGTGTCCACGAAAAGCGAATGCGGACCATTGAACGAATACATGTATCCACCACCGGGAATAGTGGTCCAGCGAAGCCCCTGAACCGATCCGCTGACTTTGATTGCAAGTTGGTAAAACTCTTTTTCCCAAACCGAACCCTCGATTTTGCCTTCCTCCATCATTCTCAGGAGATTTCCATAGGTGCTCACATTGTTGAAACCGTGGTCATGAACTCCGGTGTGGGTGAGATGTGGCGCCATTTTTCGTACCGTATTCTCTCTGCCAATCTGAAGAAATTGCTCTTCTCCTGTGGCATCAAACTGAAGCAAGGCAGAGCCATATTGGAAACCTTGTGTCCATTCGGTCCATCCACGTGTCACGTATTTTCCTTTTTCGGTAAAAACGGGAGCTCCTTTCGCAGAGTCAAAGGATTTTTCTATCCGGAGAATTTTCTCAGCTGAGAGTTCCCAGAATCTCTTCAAAGGAGCTTCGAGCTGAGCAATTTTAAAAGATGAATCAAGCTGCATGGGTTGTCTTTTGGGTAAAATGATGGCTCAGCATCAGGATAAGGGTTAATACAAATAAGATACAATACATCACAAAGTCGAGTGGAAGTTCGCCGAAGCGATCCGGTACAAATCCCGCCAGGGAAAGTACAAAGTAGCCAAGCGCAATGCTGGAAAGTATAAGCAAGGATTTTGGGGGGTTTTTGAAAATTACGGCTCCCAAAACTACCGGAGCGATCATCGACGTGCCGGTGAAACTCACTCTGGCCAAAAGCACGAGTTCGTCACTCATGTAAGTAGAAAATACCAGGACGATCAATGAAAAAACCACGATGGAAACCTGAGTCACTCGCATATTAAACTTGTCAGATCCTGACAAAAGTGATCGCAATTCAGTACCCAAAGCAAAAATCTGGGCGTTTGTCGTGGAGAGACAAGCGGCAAATAAGCCAACTACAGCCAAAGCGGCCACGGGAACAGCCTGATCGAAAAGCAAGGCATTCGAAAGGAAATCTGCCGTAGAAGCATCGGGATATTTGACAGCTCCATATAAGCCTATAAAGGCGGTAGGCAGAATCACGAGGATGGCGAAAATCCCAACAGCGTAAGCCATTTTATGCACAGATTTCAGGCTTTTCAACACTACCAAACGGGTGGTGAACTGTGGCTGGGAGATCGGAATGAGTACAATGGCAATTGCCGAAGCGATCAGAAAGGGACTCGTAAATAGTCCTTTTGGACCAGGCAAAGTCAGAAGTCCGGGATTTGTTTCTGCCACCTGTGCCAAAGCTGGTTCGAGACCGCCGGCCATTTTCAGGCAGGTCACTCCGATAATCCAAATGACAGCCAGCATAATTACTCCTTGGATTGCGTCGCTGTAAACAATGGCTTTTAGACCGCCGATTTCAGAATAGACCAGCATCAAAACCACCAAAATCGCAGCCCAGGACCAGTAAGGAAGCATATCCGGAAAAGCTGCGTTAAGAAATATCGAAATCCCTCGGATTTGAATGGCTACGTAGGGAATCAGAAAAAGAAAGGAACTTATGAAAATGAGGTATCCCGCATAGCGATTCTGATAGCAAGTCTGGATAAATCCGGCGACACCTTTATATCCTGTGAGGGCAGCCCTCTTTCTCAAAGCGTAACCAAACCAAACCAGCAAAAACACCATCAAAGCATCTGAAAGAGCCAGGAAGATCCAGGCGCCAACACCATGTGTCCGGAAAAAATCCGGCATTCCCATGAAAGTAAATGCACTGAACAAAGCTGCAGAAAAGGTTAGAAAACCCAGAATTGCTCCAATGTTGGAGCCAGCCAACATGAAATCGTCCGACGTGCGGTTTTTGTTGTAAGACTTATAAGATGCATATCCCAGCGAAGCCAGAAACAAGGCGAAAAAGAAAATCAGCCAACTTATCATTGCTTTTTCGGCTCTTCATGTGGGAAGAAAACAGAAGCAAGGAAGGTGAGTATTACCACCAATATGGTGATCAGGAAGCCTGACCAAAAAATAAATGGGATATTAAATAGCTCAGGAGTGAGTTTGTTTTCTTTGAAAACAAGCCAGTAAGAGCCTACCGTAAGGGCGATTACAGCAAAGATGATGGCATTCCAAATTTTGGGTTTCATGGGTTTTAGGTTCAGGAAAGTTTGGCTAAAGGGCTAAAATGGCTAATCAATTGATCAAGAATCGCTCAAAATAGGAAATATCCTTTTCAATACCAGCCTGATTTGTCAGGCATCAAAAATTTTCCGTCAGGGACCAATAGTTTGATTCCTGGGATGAAACACATTTGAGATTAATGAAACTTATCCGTTCCCCTTTGGAATATTTTTCTAATTTTGCACCAATTTGGACCTAAGTAATTTCTTTCTCTCAATCCCCCACTTGAAATGCCTAAAGACAGTAGCATAAAGCACGTTCTCATAATTGGTTCCGGGCCCATCGTAATTGGGCAAGCTTGCGAATTTGATTATGCAGGTTCCCAAGCGGCAAGATCCCTTCGTGAAGAAGGCATCCTAGTCACCCTGATCAACTCCAATCCGGCGACGATCATGACTGATCCGGTGACTGCTGATAACGTGTATTTACTTCCTTTGGAAAAGAAATCCATCGTAAAAATCCTCACAGATCACCCCGACATCGACGCAGTATTGCCTACTATGGGTGGTCAGACTGCTTTGAATCTTGCAATTGATTGCGACAAAGGTGGCGTCTGGAATAAGTTTGGAGTGAGAATGATCGGTGTCGATATCGATGCCATCGAGACCGCCGAAAACCGTGAGAAATTCAAAGCTCTGATGGAAAAAATCGGAGTGGGTGTATGTAAAGGCGATACGGCTACTTCTTTCCTTCAGGGGAAAGAGATTGCACAGGAAATTGGTTTTCCACTGATCATCAGGGCATCCTATACCTTAGGTGGTGCAGGCGGAGCTTTTGTTGAGAAAGAAGAAGATTTCGAAAAAGCGCTCGTTGCAGGTCTTCAGGCTTCCCCGGTTCACGAAGTGCTCATCGAGCAAAGCATCATGGGCTGGAAAGAATACGAGCTGGAAGTGATGCGGGATAATATCGGAAACATGATCGTGATCTGCTCCATCGAAAATTTTGATCCGATGGGTGTGCATACTGGTGATTCGATCACGGTGGCACCTGCGATGACTTTGCCGGACACGGTTTATCAGCGAATGAGAAACTTCGCCATCACAATGATGAACAGCATCGGTAATTTTGCCGGTGGGTGTAACGTGCAGTTCTCGGTGAGTCCTGATAACGAAACCATCATCGGTATCGAAATCAATCCCCGAGTTTCCAGATCTTCTGCATTGGCTTCAAAAGCAACCGGATATCCAATTGCAAAAGTGGCAGCGAAACTTGCCATCGGATACAATCTGGATGAACTTCAAAACTCAATTACCGGAAATACTTCAGCATTTTTTGAGCCATCGATTGATTATGTAATCGTAAAAATTCCTCGCTGGAACTTCGACAAATTCAAAGGTTCCGACAGAAGATTGGGCCTTTCGATGAAGTCCGTCGGGGAAGTAATGGGCATTGGTCGCAATTTCCAGGAGGCTTTGCAAAAAGCCTGTCAGTCTCTTGAAATCAAAAGAAATGGCTTGGGAGCTGACGGAAAAGAACTAAGAGATCAGGCTCAGATCCTTTACTCTTTGGCAAATCCAAGCTGGAACCGATTGTTTCATATTTATGATGCATTCAAACTTGGGATTTCCTTCCGAACAATCCATGATCTGACCAAAATCGATAAGTGGTTCCTCAAGCAAATCGAGGAATTTATTCACCTCGAGGCTGAGATTGAAAAATATAAAATCAATTCTATCCCATTTGAACTGATGGATCTGGCCAAGAAAAAGGGCTATGCTGACCGTCAGATAGCTCATTTGCTGGATTGCCTCGAAAGCGAGGTATTCAACAAGCGATACCATGAATTGGGTATCAAGCGTGTATATAAGCAAGTGGATACCTGTGCGGCAGAATTCGCGGCACAGACTCCTTATTATTATTCAACTTTCGGAGAGGAAAATGAATCTGTCCGATCTGAGAAGAAAAAGGTTGTGGTTTTGGGTTCCGGTCCAAACCGCGTTGGTCAGGGTATTGAGTTTGATTACTCATGTGTGCATGGCGTGCTTGCTGCGAAAGAATGTGGCTATGAAACCATCATGATCAACTGTAATCCTGAGACGGTTTCCACGGACTTTGACATTGCTGATAAGCTTTACTTCGAGCCGGTCTTCTGGGAGCATATCTACGAGATCATTCTTCAGGAAAATCCGGTTGGAGTGATCGTTCAGTTGGGTGGTCAGACAGCGTTGAAACTTGCCGAAAAGCTGGATAAATACGGAATCAAGATCATCGGAACGAGTTACGAAGCGCTGGATTTGGCAGAAGACAGAGGCCGGTTCTCTACGCTTTTAAAGGAACTCGGTGTCCCTTATCCTGAGTTTGGCACAATTCATAATACCGACGAAGCGCTTGAGCTTTGCAAGACAATCGGCTTCCCATTGCTTGTTCGCCCTAGTTATGTATTAGGCGGACAGGGCATGAAAATCGTGATCAACGAGAAAGAACTTGAGCAGCATGTGGTAAATGTCCTGAGGGATATTCCAAACAATGAGATTTTGCTTGATCACTTCCTGGAAGGTGCGATTGAAGCCGAGGCTGATGCAATATGTGACGGTGAAAACGTTTATATCATCGGTATCATGCAGCATATCGAGCCGGCTGGTATTCACTCCGGAGATTCCTATGCGGTATTGCCTCCATACAATTTGGGCGACTTGGTGATGCGACAGATTGAGGTTCATACCAAAAAAATCGCTTTGGCATTGAAGACAGTTGGATTGATCAATATCCAGTTTGCGATCAAAAATGACAAAGTCTACATCATCGAAGCCAATCCAAGAGCTTCACGAACTGTGCCTTTTATTTGCAAGGCATACCAGGAACCTTACGTCAATTATGCCGTAAAGGTGATGCTGGGAGAGAATAAAGTGACAGACTTTGAATTCAATCCTGTGAAAAAGGGTTATGCCATCAAGGAACCAATTTTCTCTTTCCATAAATTCCCGAATGTAAACAAGGAATTGGGACCAGAGATGAAGTCAACAGGTGAAGCGATTTACTTCATTGACGATTTGATGGATGATTATTTCCTTAAAATTTATTCTGAGCGAAATCTCTATTTGAGCCGATAAGCTTATTCATAAAAAATTTAAATGTCTTGGTAAAGTTTCTTGTAATTCTTCTGGGTGTTGGATGGCTTTTGGGCCAGTTGGTCAGGTATTTCTTACGCAGTAAGCTGGCGAAGTTTGCACAGCAAGTGAACGCAGCCGCAATGGAACAAAAGCGTGAGCAACAGCGAAAAGCAAGGCCGGAATCTGGAGTGAATGTTGATTTCGTTCCGCAAGATCATCTGAAGAAAAAGCAGAAAGACATTCAGGGCGGAGAATATGTCGATTACGAAGAAGTGAAGGATTAATCCTTCACTTTTTTAATTTCTTCAAAAAATAATCGGGTGAAAGAGTTACAATTTTTCCGTCAATTTGGGTTACAATTTTCTGACCCAGTTTTTTTTCATTTTCAAAAAATCTTCCTCAGAATTGAGGATAGCACTTTTTATCGTTTCTGCCAGAATTTTTTTTCTTCATCAGTCATTCTGAAAGGCTTATAAGAACAATAACCAAGATTTCAGCATTAAAAATACGTACAAATCACAAAATCTTCAAGTGATCCTCCTGCACCAAAAAACCTTTAACCCACTTCCAGTTTTGGTGCCAATCAAAAAATCCTCTCCTCCGTCCTTCAAACCCAATTTTTTCTTCAATTCTTCCGATCCGGTCGCATAATTCCGGGTAATCACATTCACTTTTCCGGAATGGAAAAGCTTTTTGACAATCTCTTTTTTAGGATGGATTTCGCCCAAAACTTCAAAAACTCTTCCCGGAATTTCCTTTGGTAAACTGGCTGATGTGTAGAGATGACTGTTCTTTTCTAATTTTTTCAATCCAAATCGCTGACCAAAACTTTTGAAAGCACCTGCTTTCAAAATAGCAGAAAGCGGCTCAATCAAGAAAGTTTCTGCTTCGTCGAAAATGGATTCTGCTTCAGATTCCTCCAAAAGAGTAAAGCTGAAATGAGTTTCCTTATCTCCCAAATCCAACGCTTCAATTTCAACTTGTCTTGATTTCGAATTCTCTTTTTCCTTCGACCATTCCAGTAAAAGCTCCTTCACCTCATTTTTCACAGATATTACCTTGACTTTCTGAATATCCGGAAGCTCTGTCAGCGACTGCGAAATATCCAACATCGGGGAGGCTTTGATCACGATTCGATTCGATTTGCTTTTCATCAATTCCCAGGCGCTGACCACATCAGGTTCACAATCCTGGAGGCGATATAGTTTTTGATTTCCTTTACCTCTTCTCGCAGGATCTACATAAATCAGATCAAAATGTTCAGTCGATTTTTCCAGAAAATCCAGACCATCACCCTGGAAAATCTCAAATTTCCCCGGAGTGAGAATTTCCAGATTATTTGCTGCGATCACTGCCAATTCTTCCTGCTGCTCGCAATAAATCGCTCGTTCGAAGTTTTGGCTTAAGAAATAACTATCGACGCCAAATCCTCCGGTGAGATCGATCATCAATTTACCGGAAAGGTTATTTGCTTTGTATCGCGCTGTTTCTTCAGATGAACTCTGCTCTAGCGAGATAGAAGGAGGAAAAATGATCCGGGAATCAGAAGCCCAGGAAGGGAGCTTTTTCGCAGCTTTTTGTCTGGTAGAAATCTGCTGAACCGCTGCTTTCAGGTCGAAATCAACTTTGCCTTGATACCTAAAAAGTAAAAGTGCAGGATCTTCATTCAGATGATCCTGCACAAATTGTTGGAAGTCAGCCTTGTGGAATTGGCTTTGCTCCATTAAATCAAACCGTTTTCTAAGGCGTATTCTGCGATCTGAACAGCGTTGGTAGCGGCTCCTTTTCTCAGGTTATCTGCCACGATCCACATATTCAGTGTATTTGGCTGAGACTCGTCTCTTCTCAATCTGCCGACGAAGACTTCGTCTTTCTTGTGTGCCGTGATAGGCATAGGATAGATAAAGTTGGCAGGATCGTCCTGAACAATCACTCCCGGAGCTTCAGAAAGCAATTTACTCACTTCTGCCAGATCGAAATCTTCCTTGAATTCCACGTTAACTGCCTCAGAGTGACCTCCTATAGTTGGTACTCTCACGGTGGTTGCAGTCACCTGAATGGTATCGTCGCTGAAAATTTTCTTGGTTTCGTTGATCATTTTCATTTCCTCCTTTGTGTAGCCGTTTGGTTGGAACACATCGATGTGAGGAAGAACGTTCATGTCAATCTTATGCGGATAGACCATTTGAGGGGTCTCTCCGGCGCGTTCAGCCATCATTTGATCAACTGCCGCTTTTCCGGTACCGGTCACTGACTGGTAGGTAGAAACGACGATTCGCTTGATGCCGTATCGCTGACGCAAAGGCTCCAATGCCAGCACCATCTGAATGGTAGAGCAATTTGGATTTGCGATGATTTTATCGGTTTTGGTTAATTCCTTCGCATTGATCTCCGGCACAACCAATTTCTTGCTTGGATCCATTCTCCAGGCAGATGAATTGTCTATCACCATGGTGCCAACTGCTGCGAATTTCGGAGCCCACTCCAAAGAAGTGCTGCCTCCAGCTGAGAATATAGCTATTTCAGGTTTCAACGAGACAGCCTGTTCCAATCCGATCACTGTGTAAGGTTTACCCTTATAAGTAATCTGTTTACCTACTGATCGCTCACTGGCGACAAGTAAAAGTTGATCAAAAGGGAAGTTGTGCTCATCGAGCACTTCCAGGATTTCTGAGCCTACCAAGCCGGTAGCTCCTACCACTGCTAATTTCATCTGCTTACAGTTGTTTTTTTTAATTATCGGATGGAATCTGCTGAAATTACTCCCAATTGGTTGGGATCATTTTTACAGGCTTCATCTGATTGGTTCTAATAGGTAATTACTGAATTTGAAAGCACAAAAGTAATGACTAAGCGTTCATTTTCAGGTTTCTGTCCAAAAATTATTGAGAAACTTGACTTGAAAATCAACTAAGAAGCCAGCAATAAATCAAATTTGTATTTATATATTCGGGTGTACGTTTTTTAATTGATAATCAGTGAGATACTTGTTTTTTGGCTTCCTCATTATGGCGTCTGCTTTTCATTCGGCTGAAAAGTCAGACTTTGACCAACTATTTACGGATAAGCAGGACTTCGAATCTCAGTTTGAGATTGTTAATTTTCCGGAGGAATTCCTGCCGGGTTGGACAGGAAATGATATCAGATCAACAGCCTCAAGGATTTTCCAATCGGCCAATCTGGGGAGAAGTGGAACTAAAGCGCTGGCAGTTCAGCCAATTTCAACTTTTAATGGTGAATTGAATATTCGGCTTTCTCCGGAGAATCTGGTAAATCCAAAGGTTCAATTTTGGGCCAGATCGGTTCAAAATGGGACAGGAACCCGACCTGCACAGGTTTTCTATTCCTGGAGTAAAAGCATTGATAGAGAATATTCCGCTCCCAAATTGCTTGGAGAAGCCAACGAGTTTGATAATAAAAATCAGGAATTCAGAAAATTTCAATTTCCGTTGCCCCAGGAATTTGAGGATTCAGATCAGGTTTTTCTTCGAATGGAAATCCGCTACGGGCCCGGAACCGGAAGCTGTGCTCGCTGGATTATGGATGATTTTGAGTTTGGGGAAATAGTGGAGGATACCGCTCCTCCAAAACTTGTTTCAGTTAGGGGCTTTGACGAGCGCGAGTTGTTGATTCAATTCAACGAATCGGTGGATACTGTCTTTTCGCAGTTTCTTCTGAATTACAAATTGGAAGGGATCGAAACAGAGAGAGTAGAATTGAAGGCTGATTCCTTGATTCGATTGTCTTTCAATCAGCCTTTGGAAAAGGGAAAAGAGTATTCTCTTCAAATCGTCGGGATTCCTGATCGGGAAGGAAATTTTCTCCGTGACACCCTAATCAATTTTCAGTTTTTCGATCCGAGTGATATTCCTTTAAAAGGCTTGGTCATCAATGAAATTATGGCTGCCCCTAAGGCTGATAGGGACTTGCCAAATGTCGAATATGTGGAGTTTTTTCATGCAGGGGAATATGATTACCGACTTGAAAATCTCAGATGGTCTAATTCGAGATCAGAAGTTGTGTTGAATGAATACTGGATAAAACCCGGTGAATATGTTTTGCTTGTGCCCGAAAATCAGGAAGCTTTGGTGCAAGAATTTGGAAAGGTTATTCCGATCAAAAATTGGCCAACCTTACTGAATTCCGGGGATAAGTTGGTTCTCAGAGATGATCAGGGAATTGTAATCGATCAGATAGAATATTCAACTTCTAGTTGGGGAGGGACGGAGTTTTCGAATGGAGGATACAGTCTGGAAATCGTAAATCCTTTTTATGCATGTGATCAATCTGATTTGCTTCAGCCCTCCAAAGACCCATTACGCGGGACACCGGGAAAAAGAAACTCTGTTTTGGATTTGAGCGAGGATATAATTGCACCGGAATTCATTTCCTGGAGATTTATTTCTCCGACTCAGCTCGAGCTTTCTTTTTCTGAGACGATCTATCCGGAAATTTCAATCGGGAATTTTACTTTTCAGACTGCGGTCAAGATCGACAGCGTTATTTCGGGCAGATCAAAAATTATCCTGGAAGTGAAGTTGGAGGAAAATCTGGAATATCTGCTTTCGATTTCCGGGTTAAAGGACTGCTTCGGGAATGGCTTTCAATCATTGGAGCCTGTTCTGATTGTCCTTCCCAGTTTGGCCAAAATCGGAGATTTGGTGATAAACGAACTGCTTTTCAATCCGAGAACAGGAGATCCAAAGTTTATCGAATTGCAAAACCTGACCGATAAATATCTGGAAATAGGAAACTGGAAATTTGCAAACCTGGATGAAAGCGGAAAGATTGATCAGGTTCGGGCTTTCAGCGAATTCGGGTTGGTCATTCCACCGGCAAGTTATTTGGTGATTACCACTGATTCGGAACGACTGAAGCTTGCTTATCCCCGATCCTTCTCGGGACTGTTTCACGAAGTTCCCACTTTGCCGAGCTATCCCATTTCCGGAGGAACAGTTGTGTTGCTAAACGAAAATGAACAAGTCGTTGAGGAGTTTGGCTATGATGAGGATTTGCACCACCCGCTTTTACGAGATTCGAAAGGAGTTTCTCTGGAAAGAATATCAGCTGAATCACCCGCAGTTATCCCTTCAAACTGGCATTCTGCATCCGGAACAGAAGAATATGCCACTCCCGGTAGGAAAAACTCACAAGTGATTTCCGGAGAATTTGAAGGAGAAATGATATTTATTGAGCCAGAGGTTTTTGATCCGGAAGGAAGCAATGGAAAAACATTTACCACGATCCAATATCAACTGGACAAAGCTGGTTGGATAGGTAGTTTCCGGGTTTATAATCTCGCGGGCCAGCTAATGCATGTTTTGGCCCAAAATGAAATCCTTGGAGTTGATGGATTTTTTACCTGGACAGGAACGGATTCAAGTGGAGGGAAAGTTCGGCCAGGATATTATGTCTTGGTGGTTGAATTATATGACTTGTCCGGAGAGGTTAAGCTGATTCGAAAAACGATCGTCGTAGCGACGAGATTATAATTTATTTTTTTCTGTACATGAAATGCATAAAATCAGTAGATTAGGATTCACATTGCCCCCAAACCCATGGAAGAAGGCCTGATAAATCGAGCACTAAAACGTCTCGTCATTGAGGAGGGCAACGACCTTCGTGAAGTTCAGCAATATTTATTGATGAAGTTTAGAATTGACGTAGAGCAATCGGTTCTCCAAAAGAGATTGGATAAAATGTCAATTCAAGTAAAAGCCGTCGCATGATGGCTTTTTTTATATGCTATCTAAAATTTTCCTTAGAAATACCCTGGCTGAAAAGTGATTTGTTGCTCCCTAATATTTTCAGAGACAATTAATAAACCTGTAATTTTTATTTTATAACCCTAAGGGCTTGATGGATAGAATGATAGTGATCTTGTTTTTGGAATTTCGATTTGAAGTGAATAATTATTTGAATTGGTAGTTTTTTAATTTTTGCAATTCAATTGGTGAAATGTATTTTAGGGAACGAATCCATCAATAAACCGTCAGTATCATTATCACATAATTTATTTTTGCTATGAGCCAGGAAGGAAAGACCGCATATTCTCAGGATGAATTGAAAGAATTTGAAGAAATCATCCTTCAAAAATTAGCTGTGGCAAAAGAGGAGCTGCACACAATGAAGGACACCATGAGTAAGAAGAATGACAGCGGTACAGATTATACAGCGTCAACCTCCAAATTACTTGAGGATGGAGCTGATACACTTGAGCGTGAAAGCATGAGCCAATTAGCTGCGAGACAGCAAAAGTTTATTGTCAACCTTGAAAATGCCCTCATTCGCATTAAAAATGGGACTTACGGGGTTTGCGTAGATACAGGAAAATTGATTTCAAAAGAAAGATTGAAAGCTGTACCGCACACAATGCATTCTATTGAGGCAAAACTGGCAAAGAAATAAACCTTGGATTTCCTTCATCGGCATATTGAAGCTTTGATTTTTTGCGCTCCGGTACCGCTTGCAAAGGAGGAAATTATAAAATGCCTGAGTGAAATGTTCCAGGCTGAAATTCCCATGGAACATGTCGAAAAGGCGATTTCAGATTTGCAGGAAAAGTATTTCTCTGACGAATTTGCTTTCGCATTGGAGCATCTGGCTGGTGGCTATCAGTTTTTGACCAAACCAGCCTATCAAACCAGTATCAGCATTCTTCTCAGGCAGCAATCCCAGAAGAGGCTTTCCATAGCTCAGTTGGAGACTCTTTCAATCATTGCCTACAAGCAGCCCGTCACAAAGGGTGAAGTAGAGCAGATTCGGGGCGTGAATAGTGACTATTCTATTCAAAAGCTCCTTGAAAAAGAACTTATTGAGATCAAAGGAAAGACCGAAGGAGTTGGCAGGCCGTTGATTTATGGCACTTCAGGGAAGTTTATGGAATACTTTGGGATTAATTCCATTCAGGATTTGCCTCATCCCAAGGACTTTTCGCAGCCCGAAAATCAAATCGGAGAGGAGAGAGGTTGAAATAAAATCGTCAACGGACGACAGTCGACAGACGACGGCCATACTAATTGGACCTCAGGACTTGTTTATTTGATTAGTGGCAAGATTGCCTAACCCTATAGAATAATTACACTGGCTTCACCTTGGCCAATTGAGCAACCAGAAATTTCTTTCCTGATTTTACTTCAAGGCAAATCACTCGCGTTCGACGAGTTTCTCCTTTTTCAAATTCCCTTCCTGAAAGCAAAAATCTTTTCCCTGGAACAAGGTCCGAAAGGAATACCTCCTGCTTTGCAGCATCGTGCAAATCGTATTTGCTCATTTCCTTCATCAAAAACAGATCGGCTGAGGAACTAGCCTTTGGATTCTTCATGTGCTTTCGAAGCGGAATCAATAGGTCAACGGGAAAAGCACCCATGGAAAGTATAGGAAACATCAATTGCTGAAAAGTTGATTTCCATTCTTTCCCGTGAGGAGGGATTTCCATTCCAAACCGGACGAATGCATGCAAGTGAGCAACTTCATGTATGTAGGTGAGGAGAAACTGATAGGGATTTAGATCGCCGTTCAGCGTAATAGTTTGATGGGTTTGATCTCTTCTGTACCTGAAATCTCCAAGCTTTGACTTCCTGCTTGCCGTTGTTTTAAAATTAAAGGGCTCTTGTTGCCAAAGTTTGAGGCAATAATCAACAGCCGGGTTTGGCAGATGTTTGGTTAAAATCGCAGCCAGTTTTTCAGAAAGAACCATATCGAAAAGTACAAAAAAAAAAGAGCCTCTATTGAGGCTCTAAATTTTTTCTGAAGCTTCGAGAATTGAATCTCAATTAATGAGCTGCAGTAGTGTCAGCTGCAACAGCAGTAGTATCAACTACAACCTCTTCTACAGGAGCAGCTTCTTCTACAGTTTCAACTTCTACAGTTACTTCTTCAGTAACTTCTTTGTTGCCGCAAGATGCAGTAGCCATCAAGCCAACGATTGCGAAAATTGCAAATACCTTTTTCATTTTTTGTGGTTTTCTTAATTACGGTGCAAATGTACTATTACTTTTGACAATTAAACAAGCGCCGTTTAAATATTTTTTATTTGGCTTTGTAAATTATTTTCACTGGAACTCCTTCGAAATCAAAGTTTTCCCGCAAACGATTTTCCAAAAATCTTGTGTATGGCGATTTTATGTACTGCGGAAGATTGCAGAAAAAGGCAAATACAGGATTTTTGGTAGGTAATTGAGTAATATATTTGATTTTGATATACTTTCCTTTCCAAGCTGGTGGCGGATATTTTTCAATTTCAGGTTGAAGAATATCATTCAATTTAGAGGTAGAAATCCTTCTGGTTTTATTTTCATAAACCTTGACGGCCAGTTCAATTGCCTGAAAAATCCGCTGTTTTGTGGTGACCGAAGTGAAAATAATCGGGATCCATTTATTTTCTCCCAGCCTTTCCAGCATATCTTCCTTGATCGTGTTCATGGTTTTGTGATCTTTTTCGATCAGATCCCATTTGTTCACCATGATCATAATTCCCTTGTTATTTTTGATAGCAAGGCTTATCAGGTTGACGTCCTGCGCTTCCATTCCTCTGGTAGCGTCCACCATCACGATTACCACGTCAGATTCTTCGAGTGTTCGCAAAGAGCGCATGACCGAGTAAAACTCAACGTCTTCGGTTACTTTGGATTTTTTACGAATACCGGCAGTGTCGGTGATGATGAAATCCTGACCGTAAAGCTTGTATCTGGTGTGGATTGCATCCCGGGTGGTTCCGGCTTCATCGGTCACGATTGACCTTTCTTCGCCAAGCAAAGAATTCAAAAATGATGATTTACCGACATTTGGTCGGCCCAAAATCGAGATTTTTGGGATTCCGGCATCAGGATCTTCCACTCCTTCATCTTCGAAATGAGTGATGATAGCATCCAATAATTCACCAGTTCCGCTTCCGCTTGCCGCTGCTATCGGATACACTTCAAAATCGCTTACACCCAACGAATAAAATTCGTGAGAAGCAAAGCTTTTCTCCTGATTATCAGCTTTATTGGCGACCACATAAATAGGCTTTTTAGATTTTCTAAGTTCTCTTGAGAACTCTAAATCCAAATCTGTAAGACCGCTATGGCAGTCCACGACGAATAAGATTACGTCCGCTTCTTCGATTGCAAGCTTTACCTGCTTACGTATCTCTTTTTCAAAAATATCCTCTGACCCTGTTACGTATCCGCCAGTGTCGATGACAGAGAAGAATTTGCCAGACCACTGAGCATGACCGTAATGTCTGTCACGCGTCACACCGCTCATGTTGTCCTCAATCGCTTTTCTCTCTTCTACCAGTCGGTTAAACAAAGTGGATTTACCCACATTTGGTCTGCCGACTATCGCTACTATATTTGCCATAATCAGGTTGGGTCGTACCCAAATTTTTTCAGTTTCAATTTATTTTTTCTCCAGTCTGTCTCCACTTTTACAAAAGTTTCGAGATAGACCTTCTTTCCGAAGAATTTTTCCAATTCTTCCCTTGCTTCAATGCCTACTTTCTTTAGCATTTTACCCTGATCGCCGATGATAATGCCTTTTTGGCTTTCGCGCTCTACGTATATGGTAGCCCGAATTTTAATTATTTTTGACTCCTCCAGGAAGTCCTCAATGGAGACCTCACTGCTATAAGGAATTTCTTTTTTGTAATTATTGAAAATCTTTTCACGGATGATCTCAGAGGCAAAGAACCTCTCCGGTCGGTCGGTTAGTTCCCCTTTGTCATAAAAAGCCGGATGCTCAGGCAGTCTGTCCAGAATTTCCTGAAGGATTTTCTCGGTATTGAACTTCTCAAGGGCTGAAATAAAAATAACGGAGCTAGCCTTAATTCTGGAAGTCCAATATTCAGTCACTTTATCCAATTGACCTTCTTTTGCCAAATCGATCTTATTAATGACTAGCAGAACAGGGATTCCGGACTGGTTGATTTTTTCGATGATTCCTTCAATCTCTTCATCTGTCTCGAACAGATCAGTGACGAAAACAATCACATCAGCATCTTCAAGGGAAATGTTGACAAAGCTCATCATGTTCTTGTGAAGCTCATACTGAGGCTTCATCATTCCGGGGGTATCAGAAAATATAATCTGATAATTATCGGAATTAATCATCCCGAGGATTCGGTGTCTTGTAGTCTGGGCTTTGGAAGAAATAATTGAAAGTCGCTCACCTACAAGGATATTCATCAGCGTGGACTTGCCCACATTGGGTTTTCCAATGATGTTTACGAAGCCGGCTTGATGGATTGGTTGAGTCATTCTGAGAAATTTTTCACAAAGGTACTTGATTTTTGATAGTTTGTTCTTACATTTGCATCACAATATCGCGGGATGGAGCAGTTGGTAGCTCGTCGGGCTCATAACCCGAAGGTCACAGGTTCGAGTCCTGTTCCCGCTACATCGAAAACCAGTCAGAAATGGCTGGTTTTTTTTTGTTTAAAATTTTGGCTGAGGAATGTTTTAGGGGAGCTTTTGGAGCAGAGTTGGTAGTTTGTCGGGCTCATATCCGCCGCGGCGGACACAGGTTCATCGTTCCCGCTACACCGAAAACCAGTCAGAAATGGCTGGTTTTTTTGTGTCCAAAAGTGGAGGATTATATTTTCCAAATGGTTTTTTTATGGTCAATTTTAGAGGATCTTGTCTTTCAGGATTTTTATTTAAGCATATAGACCAGACTTGGTAGCTCGTCGGGCTCCATATTCCACGTCGGTCACAAGTTCGAATTTTGTTCCCGCT
>JAKFCO010000012.1:0-58576 GCA_036676605.1 Algoriphagus sp. | reverse complement strand
TTTTTGGTTTCACGGAGATACACTGAGAAGTCACAGAGTTGCACAGAGGATTTGCTTTTTCTCTGACATTTATGGGTTGTCTTGGAGAATCTCGGAGTAATTCATTTTTGGTTCCAAAGAGTTTATTTCATCAACAAAAAGAGCGGAATCTTCCTGGTTTGAGATCCGATTATGCACCTGCTTTGAGTCATAAGAAAACTGCATGCCCGCTCCCTGCTTGCGTTGTGCAATGACAATATTTCGCAACCTTTCTATTTCAAAAATCCGTTTGTCGATGGTGGTGCCGTAGCCCGTTACGTCTTGTTCGGTACCTTATTTAATTCATCCAGAGAGAGGTCATCCATCATCAGGTTCATAAACCTTTCGCAGATATCCCTTCATTGCAGTTCTTTTTGGCATTCATTATTATTGGTTAATTGACATGGCTGCTTCTTGCGGATGATCAGCAGATGCGGCAGGTATTTTTAAAATAATGGTGAACGAGGAGCCTTCTCCGAGCTTTGATTTCACTTTCAATTCTCCTCCTTGGGCCTTTACAATGTCATAAGCCAACGGTAAACCCAGGCCAGTTCCTTTGCCGCTTGGCTTGGTGGTGAAGAATGGATTGAAAATTTTATTCCTGATGCCGTCCGGAATTCCCGTTCCATTATCCAAAATAGTAATTTTCAGAGCCGTTTTTAGATTTTTTGTAGAAACCCTTACAAAAGGTTTGTAGCCTTTCTTGTCAGCTTTTGTTTTTTCATTGACGGCGTAAAAAGCATTGTTGAGAATGTTCAGGATAACTCTTCCTATATCCTGAGGAATGACATTGATTTTGGGCAGAGCAGGGTCCAGAGTGGTCTTGAGTTCACAATGGAAGCCTTTTTCCTTGGCACAAAATCCATGATAAGCCAGCTTAATGTAGGATTCAGCCAAGTTGTTGATGTCGGTCAGTTCTTTTTGGCCGGAGGTGGTTCGACTGTGTTCCACCATATTTTTTACGATGGCATCAGCTCGTTTGCCATGGAGGGAGATTTTCTCCAGATTTATGGCCAGGTCATTTAATATCTCCTCCTCCAGTTTTTCATTTCGTTGCTCCGGTGGTTTTGACCTTTCCAGTTTTATTTCGTTGATCATATCATTGCTGACCTCCGAAAAATTATTGACAAAATTCAATGGGTTTTGAATCTCATGGGCGATACCTGCAGTCAGCACCCCCAGGTTTGCCATTTTTTCGGATTGGATAAGTTGAGCCTGGGTGGCTTTGAGCGTTTCATAGGCCTTCTCGATTTCCCGTGCCTGATGGATTTCTTTAGCTTGAGCTTTTGCCCGTTCCAACCTGATCACCCGTTGTTTGTGAAAGACGTGAACCACTCTGACCCCGATTAAAAACAATAAAACATAGGTGGCATAAGCCCAAACAGTCCTCCACCAGGGTGGGGTGATCACCAGCCTGATCGAAACGCCTTCCTCATTCCAGACTCCATTGCTGTTGGCAGCCTTCACTCTGAACACATAATCGCCCGGTGGCAGGTTTGAATAGAAAGCACTCCGTTGATTGCCAACCTCTCTCCATACATCCTCGTAGTTTTCCAGCTTGTAAGCGTATTTATTTTTTGCAGGATCTGAATAGTGGATTGCCAGAAAATCGATCGAAATATTATTCTTTTTGAAGGGGAGAGTGATCTGATCCGTCTCGAATATTGGTTTAGAAATGTTGTTTTCCGGATCTGAAAAGATTGATTTGTTATTAATCTTGAAATCAGTGAGCAGGACCTTTGGAGGGATCGAGTTTTTGGTGATTTGATTCGGATCAAAATAGGTCAAGCCATCTGATCCCCCGAAAAGAAAGAGGCCCTGCGAGGTTTTCAGAAAAGAGCCATCAGCAAACAATTGTCCTTGTATCCCGTCAGCAATTGTATAATTGTTGAATTGCCGGGTGCTTAAATCAAATCGGCTGAGTCCATCAAAAGTACTGAGCCATAATACATTGTTTTTATCATCAGACAGAATAGCCTGAATACTCATGGAGGGCAAGCCATCGCTTGTGGTGTAGGTTTTAATTTCCCTTTTTTCGACATCATATCTGCTCAAGCCTCCTTCCCATGTTCCCACCCAGGCGGTTCCCAGATTGTCTTCAAAAAATGAGTTGATGTCCTGAGTGACGAATACATCACCCAGGCTTTTGTCATATCCATGCCTTTCGATCTGGTCATTCCGGTAGTCATAGAGGAATAGGCCATTGTTGGTCAATAGCCACAACCCGTGTTTTTCACTTTCAAAAACACCCCTTACTTCGTTGCTGGTGAAATTTCCACCCGGAAGAGTGCTTAACCCATATCGGTTGAAAGCATCGCTTCCCTTCGTTCTTTTAAATAGCCCGCTACGGGTTGCGAGCCAGAAATTGTCTTTTTTGTCTTTGTGAAACTGATAGATCTCCACGCTGTCAGCCACTCCGGGCCAACTCAATTTTTCTGTTTTCCAGGTCGAAGGGAAGAATTTGAATGTTCCCTGATTGGTGCTGAGGAAAAACTCTCCGGGGTTGTTTTCAATGAATCCAAAAGTCACCCAGACTCCCGGGAAATTTTTATTGAATGGGAATCGCTTGAGGGATTGATTGGAGGGGTTCCAAAGATTCAAGCCAGCAGACGTATTGATCCATAGCTCACCGTCGCTGCTTTCAAAAATACCAATAACCCATCCTGGTGTCAGGGAAGTGGATTCCTCTTCGGGATTGTAGCCAAACGAGTCGAAAATAGCCCGGTTTTCATATTTGAGAGCGCCAATCGAAGGTGCACTCAGCCATAAATTTCCAAAGGAATCAAAGACTAATTTCTCGATTCCGGCCTTTTCAATTTTTGATTCAGAAGCCGGATTTTTCCTGAATTGATTGATTTTTCCATTGACTCTGTCGAAGGTTACCAAGCCATGGTCAGTAGCCAGCCAAACCAAATTGGATGAGTCTACGGCAACATGGTTTATTTTTAAAGACTTATTTTCATCCTTAATCAACCCTTTCAGTGAATACTGGTTGAATGTCTCTTTCTTCTGGTCATATTCAAAAATTGAGGAATTCACTGTGGTGAGCAAAACGATTCCGGCCGGATCCAGACCAAGTTGAAAATAATAAAAATTGGCATTGCCATTTTCGAACTCTTCAGGCAGTTCTATTTTAGAAAGTTTACGGCTTGTATCAATTTTAAAAAATCCATTGTTGGCTGCAATCCAAACATATCCATTATTGTCAGTAAGCAAACTTGAAATGTTTTGAATTCCAAGGCCTTGAGGCGATTCAAATAATTTGATGTCAGTTTCCCCTTCATCCAAGTAAAATAAGCCTTGCAGAGCGGCATCTCCATATTGGGAGTTTGCTCCAAAATACATCCTCCCCTGATTATCTTCTGCCATTACCGAAACGCCAAAAGATTCATAGTTTGGCCGATTCAAAAGATGAGTAAATCCAAATCTGGTGAATGAGTTTTTTAAGGGATCATACTTATAAGCATAATCCAGACAACCTATCCAGATATTTCCTTTTCGATCTTCATGCAAGCTCCATGTGACGATGGTTTGGATGGAAGTCGAATCATTTGGATTGTAGTAATAGCGTTTGAATTCATAGCCATCATATCTGATGAGGCCATTTTGAGTAGCCATCCAGATATAGCCAAAGCTGTCCGGCATAATATCCAGAACATTCACACCTTTCAGTTCACTGAAAGACTCCAGATTATTCGGGTTGAGCTGCGCAAAAGTCTTCCCCGGGAAGGCTGTCATCAGCAGCATGAGGAACCCGAAAGCAAGTTTTTGCATGGCTATAGACTTAAGACAATGGTTAGCCGGATCTTAAACGTACTTCCTGATGATACCGCAGGTTTATGATCAACTTCATACTTGAAAAATTTTGGGTATTTTATCGGTTTAGATTTATCTGGTAAATCCTCAATCAGAATGTGGATCTGATGCTGACATAGTGAAAATCAAGGTATGCCAACCCCTGATTTTTTTAGTTTTTTGCGATCCCTTTCAGGGCCCAATCAATAACATAATTTACTCAAAATCAGGGAGAAATCCATTAAAAAAGTCCATCATTTTGCCGTCAGGATTTCTTAGAAAAAGGGAATCCAAGACCTCATTCGGGAGGATAAGATCACTGTTCAGAATTTAAAAAAGAGCTTACCGATTCGATAAGCCCTGTTACAATAGGCGGGTTAGTTAAGGATTTATAGCGGTGGAATCTGCTACAGCTTTTTGGGCTGCTTCAAATGTCATTCTTGCTATCACTACCGGGGAACTGTCCCAATAGCCATATTCTTTTACAATTTTTCCGTCAACAAATTGGGAGGTAATGTGGATTGGAATTTCAAATGTTTGGTTAAGGTTTGAATAGGTACCTTTCCAGACGCCCCAATAGTTTACCCAAGTCTCTCCATCATCATCAATCACCATTTCTATTGCATCCTGATCATCCAAAAGGGAATAGGAGGATACACCGGCAAGTAACTCTTTCCACTCTTCTGCAATTTGTTGAGGGGTTTTTGGATTGCTTTCAGTCGCATTATTAAAGATTTTTGCATCCGGGGCATAATGTGATATGTAGCTTTCCCGGTCTCCCTTCAGATAAGCTGCCTGGGCAGCTTTCACATGGTCGATTTCAGGAGAAGTTTGCGTGTAGCGGATCTCTTGGTTGCAGGCAGTGAAGAGAAGTGCTGCCAAACCGATTACAAGTAACTTTTTCATTGATTAGTTTATTTATGGTTAAAAATTATAGGTAAAAACTCTTCAATTATTCCATCATGCTTCTTGCTTTATCAGCGAGTTCTTTGGAGGATTCCATCCCCAATTCAACAGCTTTATCGTAGTTTTTTGCGGACTTTTTATAGTCTTTCGCAGCCATGTAATACTCGCCCATGCTGTCATATGGATTGGCTTCATTCGGAAATGCCTTGATATAATTCTTGAAGGAGGCTTTAGCTGCTTTCATGTCTCCGGCCACCATATTTGCATAGCCAAGCATATTGTAGCCACCACCATAATAGGGGCTTAGTTTCACAAGCATTTCACCATTTTTGACCGCTTCCGCATAATCTTTTTTGACAAAATGATTCACAAAAAGTCCCATATCGTACACCTGGGGCGTATTGGGATAGGCAAGAGCAAGTTCCTTGATCACTCCGGAAATATCTGCTTTCAGGTCGTCATTGAGCATGACAAGAGCATTTCTCAGAATCACTTCAGACGGGGTCAGTTTGTCCTGCGATATAGAAAGTGCTTTTGTAATATCAGCTTTCGGCAATTCCTGATTGGTTGCATTCAACCTTCTGATTCCACGATGGGTGTAAACCATGAAGAACTCAGGATCATTTTCAAGAGCGGTTTTCATCAGGGGTCCATATTGTGTAAAATCAACATGCTGGGTAGACATTATGGCGTCTTGATACGCTTGCTTTGCTACTTCTGAAGTTGTCGAAACAGGCAAAAAGAATTCCTGGGCAATTACCGGACTTAAGCCAAACAGTAGGATGGCTATCATGCAAAATTTCTTCATACGCTTTTTGGTTTTGGTTAGTGATAAACTTTTATACTCTAAAAAGAAAACTGACCATGTATTGCAGAAAAAAATGAGCAATGTGGGTCAGGAATAATGAGCTAATCGAATTGGACTCGTTGAAAGAAAAATTTGGAGCCGTATAATAGTTTGGTTCTATGAAGCTAGAAAAATTAAACCGAAAAGCAAATATTATATCGTGAAAATCAATTTTTTATACAAAAAAGCAGTATTTATTTAAACTACAGTATTATTATTTTTCTTTTAGTTTTAAACCGAAAAAGGCTGTCATAAATATTTTTCTTAAGAAGGTTGGGGTATTGGTTCATATATATCCGCAATTATGCCAGTTGTCAAATATAATTCTACTTCACCTCGACTTAGTTCGGCATGCTTACCAACCATCGCTCGGTGACCGTTTTGGGTTAAAATTTGGGAGGAGGGGAAAATGCGGCACAGCCGCATTTTCCCCTCCCAATTAAAAAAATCAGAATCCGGTGGCTGAGCACCCGCCTCCCGGAGGGCAGGAAGTCGAAGCCATATTTTGTTCATTTCATCCAACTTGCAACAAAGCGGATAATCATATTTTGCTTTTTTAAAACAGACCTGAATTATTTCTAACGATAAGCCATCCTCGAAAACTCTCCTTGAATTTGGGTGGAACCAGCGAAGATTTCAAACTGAAACAAGGTGCATCAAGGAATCTATTTTTACTCCTTTCCCCCAATCCGAAACACAAAATAGCCGGCCATTCCTGCTTTGATGTTAATCATGGTTTGAAGTGATAATTGTCATGAATTTTAAGGAGTTATGTGGATAATTTCAATGCTTAGAATGATCCTTTTCCTAACTCTAAATTTTCAGTCATGACTATTCTTGATCCCCAACCCATCCTGTCAGAAGCCGATGTTTTGCTCACCACTGCCAAGGAAGAACTCTGTCGTCCGGATGAGGACGTCGTCCATTACATGGTGTGCAAGCATGCCTACAAAGCAACTGAAAAGTACATGGCTGGATTTTTAGTAAAAAATGGGGTCAGAATTCATAATTCCACCTCCATCAATGACCTATTAGGCCAATGCCGATCCATCGATCCCGGTTTTAAAAAATTGAACCTCGATCCTTTGACACGTGCCGGGGATCCTCAGGATTTATGGATGAATAAGCATACAGCGAATGAATTTATCCACCTGGCCGAACAAACCAAAAGTCATGTTGGAGCAAATTAATGGCTGTGAGTTGAAACCGATTAAAACCTCCCCTGAACTTCATTTTTTCTGAGCATTCGCTCGTCATTTTTTACTCTTGAAAATTTGACAAACTCAATTACTGTCATGGACAATAAGAAAAATACCTTCAAATACCCGGGCACAAGAGTGGCAATGGATGGTAACACCGTTGCCATTATGTGTGAGCGGGAATCTTCAGATGCTGCCGGTGCCTATCCGATCACCCCATCTACACAAATGGGTGAATATTGGGCTGAAGAAGCAGCAAATGGCCACCTGAATATCTCGGACAGGCCTTTGATTTTCATTGAGCCGGAAGGAGAACATGCCGCGGCCGCAGTGACTGCCGGACTTTCCATGACCGGATTGCGATCTGCTAATTTTTCGTCAGGTCAGGGCATTGCCTACATGCACGAGTCACTTTATGCTGCAGTGGGTAAGCGATTGACTTATGTGCTCAATATTGGCGCCCGCGCCATGACAAAATCCACTCTCAACGTCCACGCTGGTCACGACGATTACCATGCAATTGACGATACGGGATTCTTTCAGCTTTTTGCCAAAAAGGCTCAGCACGTAGCTGACCTCAACATCATCGCCCACAAAATCGCAGAGCTTGCCCTAAACCCGGGAGTGATCGCCCAGGATGGATTTCTTACAACCCACCTGATCGAATCCCTGATGCTTCCTGAGCGTGAACTGATCAAGGAATTCCTGGGTCGTCCGGATGACATCATCGATACCCCGACTCCTTCCCAACGCATGATTTACGGCGATACTCGTCGTCGGATTCCTGAAGTATGGGATGTGGATAATCCGATGATGGCAGGTATCGTCCAAAATCAGGATTCCTATATGCAGAGTGTTGCCGCTCAGCGACCTTTCTTTTTTGATCATATCAGGGAACTGACAGATCAGGCTTTTGAGGAATATTATCACCTCACCGGCAGAAAATACGAACGGGTAATGACCTACAAAGCAGAAGATGCTGACTTCCTGATCCTGGGACAGGGAAGTGTGGTATCCAGTGCTGAGGCGGTGGTGGACTACCTGCGAAAGACAAGGGGATTGAAAGTCGGCGTAGTCGATCTTGTGATGTTCCGCCCTTTTCCGGCTGATTATCTTGGCAGAATCTTAAAAGGTAAAAAAGGAGTCACCATCCTGGAAAGACTCGATCAGCCGCTTTCAGAAGATTCTCCAATCATGAGGGAAGTTCGGGCAGTGATCACCAAATGCATCGAAAACGGCAACAATAAAAAAGACCTTCCATATCCTGAATTACCATCCTATACCTCCACCGAGATGCCGGCCTTATATACCGGTTCGTTCGGAATGGGAAGCCGTGACCTTCAGCCGGAAGGAATCATCGGAGCAGTGGAAAATATGCTGCCCCAAGGCAAACACAAGAAAAGATTCTACTTATCGATTGATTTCATCCGGGAAAATCCTTTCACTCCAAAGCAAAGGGCCCATCAGGAAACTATTCAGGCTTCTTATCCAAATGTAAAAGATCTGGCGGTTCACGGATCTGAGAATCCTAACCTGATGCCAAAGGATGCCATCACTGTGAGGTTCCACTCTGTCGGCGGATGGGGCGCTATCACTACCGGTAAAAACCTGGCGATGACACTTTTTGACTTGCTCGGATACGACATCAAGGCAAATCCTAAGTATGGTTCGGAGAAAAAAGGCCAGCCAACTACTTATTATCTGGCCGCGGCTCCCGAACCGATTACCATCAATTGCGAGTACTTCTTTGTGGATGTGGTATTGTCTCCTGATCCAAATGTCTTCAAGCATACCAATGCGTTGGCAGGCTTAAAAAATGGAGGTGTTTTTATCATCCAAAGCGAGCGGAAAACCGCAGATGAAGTCTGGGCAGATATTCCCAAACATTATCAGAAGATCATCATCGAAAGCGACATCCATATTTACTATGTGGATGGATTTAAAATCGCCCGTGAAGAGGCTACCGATCCCGAACTTCAACTCAGAATGCAGGGTATCGCTTTTCAGGGGGCATTTTTTGCCTCATCTCCGCTCATGAAGAAAGCCGGGCTAACCGATGTCGAATTGATCCGGGCAATCGAAGAACAGTTGCAGCATAAGTTCGGAGGAAAAGGACAGCGGGTAGTCGACGACAATATGCGGGTAGTGAAGCGTGGCTTCAGCGAAGTATATGAAATCAAAAACAAAGTGCTGGGTGCGCAAGCCGAGAAAAACAATGGACAGTTGGTTGCAGCTATCCCGACCATGCTCAAAGACATCCCAAAAAGCGAGTCTAACCTGAGCGATATCCATAGATTCTGGGAGCAAACAGGTAGTTTCTACCAAAGCGGAAGAGGAAATGACAACATCACCGATCCGTTTATCGGGTTGAGTGTGATGCCTGCAGCGTCTTCAGTTTTCAGGGATATGACAGGCATCCGTTTCGAGCATCCTGAATGGATCGCTGATAATTGTACTGCCTGCGGAAATTGCTACACCATTTGCCCGGATACTGCTATCCCGGGATTAGTCAGTGAATTGTCCGACGTCCTCGAGACTGTTTTGAAACGAGTGAAAAGGAATCACGAAAAGGTTGAGTTCCTTCCCAAAACCATCAAGCAACTAGAGCCAAATGTAAGGGCAATTTTCAACGAGCCTCACGAAGGAATCACGGTCAATAACCTGATCAATGAAGCAATTGATCAGGTATTGGAGCAAGAGAAAAAAGGCTCACCACTTTCGGTTGAACTCGGTTGGTTCAGGGAAGAACTGGGAGATTTCCAGTTTGCCCTCACCAGACCGTACTACGATCTCCATGAGAAAAAGCAACCCAATAGCGGAGGCTTGTTCAGTATCACCATCAATCCAAATACCTGCAAAGGCTGTATGGAATGCGTGAAAGTCTGCGAGGATGATGCACTCAAAGTAGTGAAGCAGACCGAAGATTCTGTGGCCAAACTCAGAGAAGAATGGAGCGTGTGGAGCGATCTGCCAAACACCCCGAAAAAATTCAACAGAATCGATAACCTGGAGGAAAGAATCGGTCCGCTGGAAACCATCCTGCTTGACAAAAATGCTTACCAGAGTTTTGCGAGCGGAGATGGCGCCTGTCTCGGATGTTCCGAAAAATCGGTCGTTCATCTTTTCATGGCAACCGTCGAATCATTGATGCTTCCGCGGGTTGAAAAGCATGTCGAATACCTGCATGGTTTGGTTGACAAACTTGAGAAACATATTCAGGTGAAGTTGATGAAATCCATGAATCTGATGGATACTGATCTAATGTCAAAAATCATCTCAGAAACACACGGAGGTGACCTGACCATTTCGGGAATTGCCAGCAAAATGGAATCTGAAAAAGGGCCCGAACCGATCGATCAGGAATGGCTGACTGAGACCACTCAGGTGCTTGCCGGATTGAAAAACCTGCTTTGGAAATATACCGACGGAACTACCGGAAAAGGACGATCCAACATGGGCATGAGCAATTCCACCGGTTGTACTTCTGTTTGGGGAAGTACCTATCCATACAACCCTTACCCATTCCCCTGGGCAAATCACTTGTTCCAGGATAGCACTTCCATGGCGATGGGAATCTTCGAAGGCCACATGTCAAAAATGGCAGATGGCTTCAGATTGATCCGCAAAGCCGAAATGGAAATGAGCGGAACTTACAATTCAAAAGATCAGAAAGAATTCTTCACCTACTTCAATTGGGGACAGTTTACCGATGAAGAATGGAAATTATGTCCGCCTGTGGTAGCACTCGGAGGAGACGGAGCGATGTATGACATCGGATTCCAGAATCTTTCCCGAATGATGGCTTCCGGCAAACCGATCAAAGTCATCGTGGTCGATACACAGGTTTATTCCAACACAGGAGGACAAGCTTGTACCTCAGGCTTTATCGGACAGGTTTCTGATATGGCGCAATTTGGGAAAGTCTGGAAAGGCAAACCTGAACCAAGAAAGGAGATTGGCCTGATAGCCATGGCGCATAGAAATACCTATGTGCTTCAGGGTACACTTGCCAACACAAGCCAAATGATCGAAGGATTCATCGAAGGTTTACTAACCAAGCGACCTGCACTTTTCAACTTGTACACTACTTGTCAGCCGGAGCATGGAGTTGCGGATGATATGGGAGCGCATCAGGCCAAGCTGGCGATGGAGTCCAGGGCATATCCGATTTTCAGATACAATCCTGATAATGGCAAAACTCCTCAGGAGGCATTTAACCTGGAAGGAAACCCTGCTATGGATCAGCTTTGGCCTACTTATGAGTTGAAATACATGGAAAGTGGCCGTCAGAAATCAATGGAAGTTGCCATGACTTTCGCAGATTTTGCGATCACCGAAGCCCGATTCAGAAAGCATTTCCGCAAAGCACCCCGGGATACCTGGAATGAAAACATGATCGTGCTTTCAGAATTCCTTGAAATGGATTTGGATGCAAGAGAAGGCAAATTCCCATTCATCTGGGCGCTTGATAAGAAAGATTACCTCAGCCGTGTGCTGGTATCCAAAACAATGGTTGAATCATGCGAGGAACGCCGTGATTTCTGGATCATGCTCAAAGCAATAGCCGGAGTTACTTCCGAGAAGGCCTCTCCAATTGAGGATGTTGAAAGCAAAGTGAGAGCTGAAGTGATCGGCAGAATTGCCAGAGGATTGATGAAGATGGCAGGAGACGACGGTGCAGGAATCCTGGACCTTGCCATGGAAACACCCAAATTTAGCTCAAACGGAGAAGCAAAGCCGGCAGCTGCAGCCAGTTCAGATTACATGGCTCCCTGGTTAGAAACCGAGCATTGCACTTCCTGTGATGAGTGCACTAAGCTGAATTCTAAAATTTTCGCCTACAACAACGATAAAAAGGCCTACATCAGGAATCCGGAGGGAGGACCTTATACAGATCTGGTCAAAGCTGCCGAAAAATGCACAGCGGGTGTCATTCACCCGGGCTTGCCGGCAGACAAGAATATCCCGGACAGCGAGAAATGGATCAAAAGAGCAGAAAAATTCAATTGATACTGAGATCCGGACTTCATGAAAGATTCTTTCAAACACGGGGTACATCCGCCGGAGAACAAGGAGGAGACAAATAAGCTGCCTATCCGCCAGTTTGCATTTGCTCCTCTGATTATTCTGCCGATGCAGCAGCACATTGGTGCGCCCTCCAAAATCATCGTGAGGGAAGGTCAGGAAGTGGCGAGAGGCCAACCCCTTGCTGTTGCCGATGGCTATATGTCTGTGCCGATGCATTCCCCGGTTTCCGGAACAATCCGAAAAATCTCCAAAGTGCCTGTGATATCGGGACAAATGACGGAAGGAATTTACCTCGAGCCATTCCTTTCTTCAGGTCAGGAAGTGTCGGAAGGATCTCCCGTTAGCCTTGACGCAAGTCCGGAACAAATCCTCAAAGGAATTCAGGATGCCGGAATTGTCGGTTTGGGCGGGGCAGCTTTTCCCACGCACGTAAAACTCAAAATCCCTGACGGAAAATCCTGTGGATTTCTGATCATCAATGGGATCGAGTGCGAGCCTTATCTGACCACAGACCATCGGGTCATGCTGGAGCAGGGGGATGACATTTTCATGGGGATTCGGTATTTGCTGAAATCCACAGGAGCCAAACAAGTCATCATCGGAATTGAAGCAAACAAACAAGATGCGGCTGATCACCTGACCCGGAAAATTCCCGCAGGGATGCCGGTCACGGTAAAAGTCGTCCCGGTCAAATATCCACAGGGTGCTGAGAAAATGCTGATCACGGCATTGCTTGGCAAAGAAGTGCCGTCCGGCGGATTGCCAATCGATGTCCATGCAGTGGTGGTGAATGTCGCAACCACAGCTGAAATCGGAAGATTGCTTCCTCATGGTCAAGGAATCCAGGAGCGGGTAATCACCATTTCCGGTCCCGGAGTGAAGAAGAAAGGAAATTACCTGATCCCAATCGGAACTCCTTTGCGCTATGTGCTCGAACAAGTGGGTGCAGCTGACAACATCAGCGAGGTCTACATGGGAGGCCCGATGATGGGAGTTGCCGTCTCCAATCTTGATATTTCTATCGTCAAGGGAACCTCAGGAATTATTGTTTTTGGGGAGCAGGATGTAAATAAAACGGATAAAATATTTCCTTGCATCAAATGTGGCGCATGCGTAGATGCTTGTCCGATCTCGCTCAATCCTTCCAAACTCGGCATTTTATCCAAATCCGAAGCCTACGAAACTATGGCGGATGATTTCCATCTCATGGACTGCTTCGAATGCGGTTCCTGCTCGTTTGTCTGCCCTTCCAATATCCCATTGGTGCAGTATTTCCGATTATCTAAATCAATTCTCCGCAAACGTAAAACAGCCAAGCCAGCAGCAGCAAATGTTTAGCAAAACCCTCCATATCAGCACTTCTCCGCATATCAGAAAAGGTCTGAGCACGGATACGATCATGCAAAATGTGGCCTGGGCGATGATGCCTGTGGTGATTTTTGCTGTTTTCTCCTTCGGAATAAATGCATTTCTGGTCATCGCAACAGCAGTTATTTCCAGCGTCCTGACCGAGCATGCTTTGTGCAAATGGTCTAATAAAGAGAGCACAATCTCCGACTGGTCGGCTGTCATCACCGGGATCCTTCTCGGACTTACGTTACCTCCCATTTTCCCTTTGTGGATGACTTTCCTCGGAGGAGTTTTCTCTGTCGCGGTTGGGAAATTTGTTTTCGGGGGTCTCGGCTGTAATCTTTTCAATCCTGCACTTGTCGGCAGAGCATTTCTGCAAGCGGCATTTCCGGTGGCTATCACCACCTGGCATCCGGCATTTCTGGATGGCAGGTTTCTCAGCATCACAAGTTCAGTTTTAGCTTTTCCATTTGCCGAGCCAAAAGTTGACGGTATCTCGGGTGCGACGCCTCTTTCAGCCTTCAAGTTTGATCATGTCATTACCGATACTTCAGACCTGGCGCTGGGCATGGTCAGCGGATCAACCGGTGAAACCAGCGCTGTCATTATCATCTTGGGAGGAATCTATCTCATTGCCCGGAAGATGATGAACTGGAGGATTCCGATTTCTATTCTTTCGACGGTTTTTGTCCTGAGCGGTATTCTGTATCTCATTGACGACAAGATTTATCCATCTCCGCTTTTCATGCTCTTTTCCGGAGGGTTAATGCTCGGGGCGGTGTTTATGGCCACCGATATGGTAGGCTCGCCGATCACTCAGCTTGGGGTGGTGATTTATGGATTTTTCATCGGATTGTTAATCGTGGTGATCCGGGTTTGGGGTGGTCTTCCGGAGGGCGTCATGTATGCCATCCTTTTGGGAAATGCGCTGACTCCACAGATTGATAATTTCATCAGACCGAGGGTTTACGGAACCAAAAAGATAAAATCATGAGCGAATCTACCACCATATCTCCGGGAACCCAAACCAACGACGGAAGCAAGAAAATGCTGATCGCCATGGTGGGCATCGGGGTTGTTTGTGCTTTTCTGATCGTATTCAGTTATGAGGGCACATTTGGGAGAATTGAGCAGCTCAAGGCGGAAGCTCTTGAACAAGCAGTTTTTAAAGTTCTGCCGGGAATCACTAAAACCGGGATTTTTGAACTTACTCCTGACGGAAAATTTATCCCGTCGGATGGGAAAGACCGAACCAAAACGCTTGTCTATGCAGGTTACGATGATCAAAATACCTTGAAAGGAATCGCCATCGAGGCAAGTGGGCAAGGGTATGCAGATATTCTAAAAGTCTTGTATGGATATGATCCGGTCTCGCAGACGATTGTTGGATTTTATGTGCTGGAAAGCAAAGAGACACCGGGATTAGGGGATAAAATTGAAAAGGATGAGAACTTCTTGGCCAATTTCAACGGCCTCTCGGTTGCGTTGTCGGAGAATTTTACAACGGTCATTAACAGAGTTGTTCCTGTAAAATTTGGCACCAAAGAAAACACCTGGGAAGTCGAAGGAATTACCGGAGCCACGATTTCCTCCCGTGCTATCGGAAACATCATCGGGGAAAGTACCGCAACGATGATCCCCTTGATTTATCAACAGAAGGAAAGTTTTACATCCGCTCCAAACACCCCAACGAAATGAACCCGGAAATAAAAAATATAGCCTTGAAAGATGCTCCCGGCTCCACGGATGAATTCATTAAAGGTTTGTGGAGGGAAAATCCTGTTTTCGTGCAGGTGATCGGAATGTGTCCGACGCTGGCGGTGTCCAATTCTGCGAAAAATGCACTTGCCATGGGTCTTGCTACCGCATTTGTCCTTGTCATGTCCAATGTGCTTATTTCTTCCCTTCGGAATTTCATCCCGAAGCAGGTGAGGATTGCCACCTATATTTTGATCATCGCCACATTCGTGACCATGGTGGATTATTCCATTCAGGCGATCAGCGTGGACTTGCATAAAAACCTCGGCGCATTCATTTCACTCATTGTCGTGAATTGCATAATTCTCAGCAGGGCAGAGGCTTATGCTTCCAAAAACACCGTCAGCAAATCGGCGATAGATGGACTCGGAATGGGTTTTGGATTTGTGTTCGCACTTTTCTGCCTGGGTTCGGTCCGCGAAATTTTGGGAAATGGATCCCTGTTTGGATTCCCCATTTTCCCCGAAACTTTTCAGGAATGGATCGTCATGATTCTGCCGGCCGGTGGCTTTTTCACCCTGGCGTCCTGGCTGCTTTTATTCAATTATTTCAAACTTAAAAAGGCAAAATCATGAAGGAGGAATCTCTTTGGTTCATATTCATCAACGCCAGTCTGATCAATAATTTCGTTCTGGCCTATTTCCTCGGCATCTGTCCTTTCCTGGGTGTTTCCGGCAAAATGGAAACTGCCTCAAAAATGGGAGCGGCCGTGACTTTTGTCATGATCATCAGCTCTGTTTGTGCTTATGGTATTCACGCGCTGCTGGTGGAGATTAATGCGCCATTTCTTCAGCTCATCAGCTATATAGTAGTCATCGCCTCTACGGTTCAACTTGTTGAGATGATTATCAAAAAGATGAGCCCTGCTTTGTTCATATCACTGGGCATTTTTCTGCCTTTGATCACGACCAACTGTGCCATTCTGGGTGTGGCTCTCTTCCAGACGAGCAAAGGATATGGGTTGATCGAAAGCCTGGCATATTCCTTTGGAGCGGGTGCGGGATTTACGCTGGCATTGGTCCTGATGGCAGGTCTGCGTGAGCAACTTGAATTTTCAGATTTACCCAAAGTGGTAAAAGGCACAGCGATCACGCTGTTGATTGCGGGAATATTGTCCTTGACATTTATGGGGTTTTCAGGTTTGGGATCCTAAAAAAGAAAGCAGAATGGAGACAGTTCTCAGATATGTAATTGCAATCGGCGGGATAGTAGTCCTGATGCTGGCCTGGGTTTGGGTGCAGTCCCTTTGGAGAAAAACGTTCTCCGAAAACATCTCCGATGAGGATGTACTGGCGGAGCGCAGAAGCTGTGGCAACTGTGGTTGCACCAAAGTCTGTAAAAAGGAAAAGGTGATTTAATAGAATTTTCAACGAAAAAATATACTTGTTATGACCTATCTATCAGCTCTTAATACTAAGAAACAATACAAGGCCAAGGTGAAGAAGACCCAACGTCTCACACCCGCCAACGCTGAGGAAATCCGCGAGATATTGCTTGAAGTCAATCAGCCGGAATTTAACTGCAAGGTGGATCAAAGCTTTGGAGTTTTGGTGCAGCATGACAGCGAATTTGGCAATACCCATCATCACCGCTTGTACAGCGTCGCCGATCTGCCAACTACCGAAAATGGCAAAAAGCTGATCACCATGCTTGTGAAGCGCTGCTCTTATGTGGACGATTTCAGCGGGGAACGATACGAGGGTGTGAGTTCCAATTACCTCTGCGACAGGAAAGTTGGGGATGAAATAACCATCACCGGGCCTTTTGAACTGCCTTTTAAAATTCCGGAGGACAAGAATTCCAATCTGATCCTGATCGGTATGGGAACAGGCATCGCGCCGTTCCGTGCATTCGTCAAGCATATTTACAGCGATGTGAAAGACTGGAAAGGAAAAATCAGATTGTTCTACGGCGCAAAAAGCGGTTTGGAACTTTTGTACCTGAATGACAAAGACGGAGACCTCACAAACTATTACGACGAGGCAACTTTTGAAGCTTTCCATGCGCTGAGTCCAAGACCGGATTGGGAAGATCCGATTTCTCTGGATGCTACCATTGAGGCAAGGGCAGAGGAGATTTTGGAGATGCTTTCACATTCCAATACTTATATCTACATCGCCGGATATGAAAAGGTGAAAGAAAACCTGAACAAGGCTTTCATCAAGATCATGGGCTCAAAAGTGAAATGGGAAACCAGAAAAGCCGAATTGATTGCAGGCAAAAAATGGGCTGAGGTGATTTATTAAAAAGACGGAAGTAGGAAGTTGGAGGTAGGAAGTTGATGTCATGTGTCATGTCATGAAATAGCTTGACAGTAAAGTCAAACTAAAATCGGTAAATCAATTCAATCATAGATGTTGGGAATTGCAATACTTCCTTCTTCCAACTTCCGGCTTCCATACATTTCATCAAATACTAAACATCAAGTAAAGTAGAAAACACGCCACCATGACCATACTCATAGCCTTACTTTCCCTTGGAGGATTGACGCTCTTTTTGGCATTGATGCTGATCGTTGCCGATAAGAAGCTCTATGTCTATGAGGATCCCAGGATTGACGAAGTGGAGGCAATGCTTCCCCACGCCAACTGTGGTGCATGCGGCTATCCCGGTTGCCGGCCTTTTGCGGAAGCACTGGTAAAAGGAGAAATGCTCCCCGGCAAATGCTCCGTGAGTTCGGATGAAGGAAGGAAAGCTATCGCAACTTACCTGGGAGTTGATGCAGGAACAGAAGAAAAGAGAGTTGCCAGACTGGCTTGTGCCGGCGGAAGTAATGTCGCTGTCATGCGTGCCGAATACGAAGGACTTGCCTCTTGCCGCGGTGCCGCACTTATTTCCGGAGGAGGCAAAGGCTGTTCCTGGGGTTGCCTGGGTCATGGAGACTGCGAAAAAGTCTGCGATTTCGACGCCATCAGCATGAATGAATTTGGAATTCCCATAGTCGATGAAGCAAAATGTACTGCCTGTGGTGATTGCGTGGAGGTTTGTCCGAAGGATCTTTTTTCACTTCATCCGATCAGCCACAGACTTTGGGTGGCCTGCAAAAGTCAGGAAGCGGGAGACGGTGTGTTGGAGGAATGCGAAGTAGGCTGCACCGCATGTGGAAAGTGCGCGATGGATGCCAAGGGGGATTTGATCACCATGAAATATAATCTGCCCGTCATCAATTACTACTCAAATCACCAGACCCAGGTGCCAATTCAGCGTTGCCCAACCGGTGCGATTGTTTGGTTGGACGAAAAGCATGGACCGATCAAAGGTCCAGAAAGCAAGAAAATCATCCGGAAAGGAAAGCTGAAATTGGGAGAAAGCTGAGATTGCTTGTGGACCACCGAGAAGAACCCCTTTGGTCATACGCGTTAACTTAAGGAACTTCTTAAAGCTATAACTAATAAACCACCGGGAAAACATGCGTTTTCAGGTATAAGACAAGAATATGAAAAACATCAATCCTCTGGGTTTATTTGATGACCAGTTTTTGAACCAGAAGTTAAATAAATTAGGCAATCCCCTTGAACCCAAAAAATGCATTAATAAATCTATTACGGCTTGAAACTGCTGCAAAATCAGCCACTTCGTTGCCATTTTCAATCCTGTCTACCGCCTTTAGGTTTGCAGAGCGGTGCTATGCTGAAATTTCCAAACAGCATGATTTTATTGCATTTTCAAGCCTTCCCGATAAAAATCGGGACAGGCTATTACGAATCCTACTGCATCCGGGTTCATACCCAGCTGGATAAATCAGGGGTGTTTGACAATGAAGGAAAGAGGGTGGACGGCAGCTTTGTGGAAGTCCCCAGACAGCGTAACAACAGGGAAGAGAACAAACCGCTCACCGAAGGCCAGAAAACATCAAACCGGGAAAAATCAAGGGTCAGGGCAGGGTTGAACATATATTCGGATTTGTGGAAAACAGCATGAACGGATCCTATATCAAAACAGTGGGGATGGCAAGGGCCAAGGCAAAAATAGGAATGATGAACATCGTGTACAAAATATGCCGCTGTGTCCAACTCAAAAAGGGGATTTCATTGGGATAACTACGCCCAGTTCAGAATTAAAACCAACAATTATTCCTGATTATTAGACATCTGTAAAACACCCTTAAAAAGACAATAATCCTACATTGCAATTTTTCGGTTTTGGCGAGATTATAAAGAAATCGAAATGAGGTTTTTAGAGGTCTCCTTAAGAACCCAGGTGATCAAAAATAAGCTTGGCTTATTTTGCTTTACCTCTGATTTTTTTCACATCGAATGCATGATACTGCCATGGTTCCAAATCCAGATAAAGCCCGGCCAACCTGAGATCATTGCCATCACGGTCATAGCAAGCTTCACTCAAAGTATCCTGAAGCCTCCATTGTCCTCCAGAATGATTGGTAAATGGCAAACGCAGGTAACACTGAGATTTGTAGGGCCGGTAGTTCACCACTACGACCATCCGGTCATCTCCCGATCCGTGCCAACTATATACGATGAAGGAATCCCAGGTTCCATTACCTTCCCAGGCCGGAGCACACTCAAGTAAGCTCCACTTTCCATCCCGGACCACATTCTTTTTCAATACTTTGAGTAACGAAGCATAAAAGGATTGAATTTCCTCATTGATTGGTTCATGGGGACCGCGGATCAAATGAGGAGATATTCTTTTGGTTTTCCCTTCCAATTGTCCCTGGTGGAAAAATCGTAAGCCTGGAGATAAAAAGGTGATGACAGCTGCAGCCTTATGATTATCCACTTCAAAAAAGGATGTAGCAGCTCTTGACTCATCATGATTTTCCAGAAATCGGGCAAGCTTATTCTGGTAAGTGAGCTCGGCATTCAGGTGGCCCCGAATATCTTTGACATAGCCATCAAGCAGACGATCATAAAGGAGCTTGTCATAAGTGTAATTAAAACCTTGTTGCTGAAGTGTCCACTCCAAATTCCAGTAAACTTCGGCCATGAAGCAAAAATCATGGGAGCTTTCCCGGACTGCTTCCGTTGCTTCCGGCCAGAAGGATTGCGCTCTTCGACCCCATGTTCGTTCAAAAACCTCTGGCAAAACAAGCATTGCCATGTCACAACGAACTCCATCACATTGTCCGGAAATACGCAGGAGTTCTTTTTTCATGGCTTCCACAGTAGCAGGATTGCTATAATCCAGCTGCATTGTATCCGGCCATCCGTCAAAGAATGGGTCACGACCATGCGCCAGAATCAACTCTTTCTTTCCAATTTTTACCCGGGTATAATTCTTAGGATGCTGCTCAATATCAGTTTCGGAACCCGAAACGAAATAGTCAGGATGCTTAGACACCCAAGGGTGATCAGGTCCCATGTGATTGGGGACAAAATCAAGCATGAGTTTAAGGCCATGCTTTGTTAATCTTTTGCGAAGCCTTTTCAAAGCCGCATCTCCACCGAGGTTTTCATGAACATGATAGCCGGCAATGGCAAAGCCTGATCCCCCGATGTCCTCATTTTTTAAGTCAGGCAGCGTTTTTTCGAATTCATGACGCCATTCTGGATTTTCACGGGAAACCTTTTGGCCTTTCTCGCCCGTTTGCCAGACACTCAGGAACCAAACCCAGTCAAAGCCCAAACTGGCGATGCGAATCAGTTCGCTATCCGGTATATCATCAAGTGTAGCGGGTCGTCCAAGCACCTCCGACAGTTCGGTGAGCCAAACCCGGGTATAGATTTGGTATAAGGATGGATATTTCGGATGTATCATGTTCATGGTTGCGAGAAACTCCCGACTTGTTTGTTAAAAAAATTTTCTCTTACTCGATAGAGACTGAACTCTTTTTCTTTGGAGCATCTTCAACGCCCATTAAGAAACCCGTTTTCGTTCCCCCCTGGAGTAATTTCGCTTCTTCCAAAAGGCCATAGATCTGAATAGGCTATGCAAAACTCCTGTTCAGCCAGCCTGAAGACTCCCACGAAGTGGCAACTGGTTTAACAGCAATCAAACCGGTCCTCGCCGGTATGAGTTGCCTCCGAACATGCAGATGTTGGACCCCCGGGCAGATAATCCACCCAAAATCCTTCTCCTTCGACATTCAATACACGTGGATTTCCCTCGTGAAATTAAAGTTCAAAAAAATTGGAGTAAGAAAAAATGACATTCATCAGTAAGAAAAAAAATCACAAACAGGTAATTATTAAAATCATGTTAAAATTTTGGGCTATTATTTAATGGAATAATTCTATTTTAAGTAAATCCAAAATCAGACCCATTGCAAAATTTAATTCCACTCTGCCTGGTGACCGTTGTGGGTCAAAATTTTTTGGGAGGGAAGTGAAAGAGTAGGACATAGATTGGTGCAGGGAAAATGGAATGAATCTGGGAGTCAGATAGTACTATGGGTTGGTCGATGTCGAAATCGATGATAATTCCTCAGACGAAATGAATCGATCACTCTATTTACCGTAGGTATTCCGATCGGAAAAGGTCCTAAACCAGTGAATAATTAATTCTTTCTGAAGCTTTCCCTTTAGAGTTTAATCATCATGGCTATTAAAAAAAACGCCAGAAATAAAATCATATACGACAAAAGTGAAGAAACTGAAAATTGAAATCCTTCATATTGTGGTTTCAGGTCAGACATATTCTTTTTGTGCTGTATGGTGGCGAGCAAAAGGGCAATGAACGCAATAAGTACCAAAAAAACACCCAATTCACGACCTGAAATAAGCTTGAGTAAAGGTGATTTACCTGACTCGATCCTGTTGTGGAAATATTCATAGGCACCCACCCCAATAGTAATCAAGGTCAAACTGGCTCTAATCCAGGCAAGTTGAAGACGTTCGAAAGCCGTTCTGGTTCGCTCATACTGAATCTTTGTTTTGGCATTTTTCTTCGCCTTTTTTTCCAGTTTCTTCTGTTGTTCCTCTTCCTGGAGCAGAATTTTTGAGTCCAATATTTCCATTTTTTATGTTTTTTGGCAAAACCTACTCTTCTCGAAAGTCCTCTCTTAAACGCCTTTGGACTACTTGTACTATAAATTTAACAATAAATTCTAGTACATAATCCAAGGGAAACAGGGAAGTAAATAGCCTCGTAAGATTTTTTTCGTAATCTCCCTTTGGGAAAAAATTTTAATTTCAGATGCAAAATGCTTCCGAAAACCTGGCAGGAAAAAAGTTGAATATCAGGATTCCTTCAAGGCTGAGTTAGAAACTTAGATTCAATCATGTCTGCCTTTTTTTGGCAATACGCCAGAAAGAGAACTCACCAGAAACATAATCCTCGTAAATTCCAGACTAATGCCCACCAACTATGATCCGAGCAGCCACTTTATCCGACTTGAATTTGATCGCAAAGTTGTATCAGGCTGTAGCGGTAATTCCCGGCGGAATAGCCCGGCAAGCTGATGAAATCACCTGGGAATATGTCGAGAATAACCTTTCAAAATCTCTCCAAAATGGGATTTGCCTGGTCGCTGAAGAGGATAATCAGGTAGTAGCGGAGATTCACTCATTCAAGCTGGTGCCAAAGGTTTTTGACCATGTGCTTTCCGAACTTACGATTGTCGTGCATCCGGATTGCCAGGGAAAAGGGATCGGAAAAGAGATTTTTACCACCTTTCTGCAGGAAGTCAAAACCAATCGGCCGGAAATCCTTCGTGTAGAATTAATCGCACGTGAAAGCAATGAAAAGGCAATTAATTTTTATCAAAAAATCGGATTCCGGATCGAAGGGAAACTTGAAAATCGGATCTCAAATCCCGATGGGACATTTGAGTCTGATATCCCGATGGCTTGGGTGAGAGACCAGATTTGATCGCGGCTTTTCCTTTGAGGTTACTACTCAATAAAAAATATGTGTATTCGCTTGATTGCTTGTAACAGAATTAAGTTGGATTTGAATTAAAAAAATCCCGTTAACTCCAATAGGCATCGGAGGGGGAGTCACATTTCCGCATCCCGATAGCTCGGGATTAAAACGGATAGCTTCTATCCATTGTGAAGATATTCGGATACACATATAAAATAATCCCCTGAACCTCAATTGGTCTCATTTTTGTCTAAAATAAACGAGTCAAAAACGGGGACTATTTCCGGGTTGTTGACTATTTTAACCACACACTTCAACCCTACCCATTTTTATGAGCGACATCCAAATCCTGGCTCTTAACGAGCAAATCGCAGCCCTTGAGGCTAAATTGACCGGAAACATGTTTGAAGACATGGAGATCCGCGATCAGATTCATAATCTGAAGATGCAAAGAGAAGGCGTGAAGCCTATGGACTCGAGCATCGACTGCATTGGTTGCGGAAGTTAATCTTCACAGCCCGTGCCAAGTTATTTCATTACCTATAAGCCCTTCGGGGTTTTGACTCAATTCTCAGGAGAGGGGCCCACTTTGGCCTCTCTTGCTGCTTTTCCGAAGGAAGTATATCCTGTCGGGCGACTCGACAAAGACAGCGAAGGCTTGCTCCTGATCACCGACGATAAGTGGCTCAATCACCATATGCTGAATCCCCGGTTTGGCCATCAGCGCACCTATCTGGCGCAGGTGGAGGGAATACCCACCGAAGAGGCTTTGGCAGAATTGAGGAAAGGGGTCACGATTACTATTGACGGAAAAGACTATCTCACCAAGCAGGCACTTGCCAAACTATTGCCTGAACCGCCTGTGCTGCCGGAGAGAAATCCGCCGATTCGGTACCGTGCGTCAATTCCGGATTCCTGGATAGAGCTTACGCTGATCGAAGGGAAAAATCGACAGGTTCGCAAGATGACCGCGGCAGTTGGCTTTCCCACGCTTCGACTGGTGAGATGGTCGATGGAAAAAATCAACATCGCCGGATTTGAGTCGGGGGAAGTAAGGGAGATGGATCAAAAGTCAGTTTATCACCAACTAGGACTGACCGGCTTCGCAAAAACAGGAGCGTCTTCATCCGGCAGAAATAAGCCGGGAAGGTCTTAAAAATTGCTAAAATCCCATTCGCCACGAGGCTTTGCCACTTCAAAGATTTAAGATTGTCCTTTGGGACAAATTCGAGTAATTTAGTCGCCTCGTTCAGCCTTAAACATTACAGATTCCATGCATCAGGAAAAAATAGCAGAAGTAATTCAGGAAGTAAAAAAAGCAGTAGTAGGACAGGACCGAATGGTCACCCGACTGCTGATCGGACTTTTTACCAATGGCCATATTTTGCTGGAAGGTGTGCCGGGCCTTGCGAAAACACTTACGGTAAATACCCTGGCGAAAGTCCTTCACCTGGATTTCAACCGAATTCAATTTACTCCTGACTTGTTGCCGTCTGATCTGATCGGAACGATGATTTACAACCAGATGAATGGAAATTTCGAAGTGAAGAAGGGACCGATTTTTTCAAACATCATCCTTGCGGATGAAGTGAACCGCTCTCCTGCCAAGGTGCAGTCAGCTTTGCTGGAAGCGATGCAGGAAAAGCAGGTGACGATTGGGGAGACCACCTATATGCTGGACAAGCCATTTTTGGTTCTGGCAACTCAGAACCCGGTGGACCAGGAAGGAACTTATCCTTTGCCGGAAGCGCAGGTCGATAGATTCATGATGAAAGTGCACATCGATTATCCGAGCAAAGCAGATGAAATGACCGTAATGCGCCGCATGGCCAATATGCAGTTTACCTCAGATGTAAGAGCGATTCTGACCAAGCAGGATATTTTTGACATCAAAAATAAAATCAATTCAGTGAAAATCGCTGAGCCGTTGGAGCATTATATTATTGAGTTGGTATTCGCAACCCGATTCCCTTCCGAGTATGGATTGAAGAGTGAAGCGAAGTACATTCAGTTTGGTGTGTCGCCGAGAGCAAGTATCAATTTGAACCTGGCTGCCAAAGCAGTTGCATATCTTGACGGTCGGGATTATGTGTTGCCTGAAGACATCAAGGAAATCGCCGAAGATGTACTCAATCACCGAATTATTCTCAATTATGAGGCTGAAGCTGACGGAATCAACACCCGAAACCTTGTAAAAATCCTGTTGGAAAAAGTGCCGATAAATAAGTCGGTAACATTAAAATAACATTGAAACCGCATTTTTAAGGCCTTCCGACAAGAAGGCCTTTTTTTATGCCCTCTCTGTTAATTCAATATTAAATACTGTCTTCAATGTTAAAAAAAGCATAATTCAAAAAATTCTCTTGCCCGGTATTATTGACCCAATTTTGTATTGTCAAACAAGCAAAACCAACTTTCAATAATACCAATGAAAAATTTTAAATCATTTAGCATTTTGATTTTAGCGGCTGTGATAGGATTCACCAGCTGTATCGAAGGAAATGAAAAGCCTGTTATTGATGATACTCCCGGAGCAAGCGATGTTAAAATTACCGGAAACATTACTTCAAGTCAAACTTGGGTAACTGGTAAAACTTACGTCCTGTCAGGAAGAATTGCAGTAACTGCAGGAAACACGCTGACAATCCAGCCGGGTGTAATTGTAAAAGGTGAAGTGGGTACAGGAGCAAATGCTTCAGCCCTGGTCATCGCAAGAGGAGCAAAAATCAACGCTGTGGGTACAGCAGCAAGCCCAATCATATTCACAACCACAGCTGACGAAATCGTACCAGGCCAAATAGCATCTCCCAATCTGGATGCTGATCTCACAGGCCTTTGGGGTGGTGTCCTTGTTTTGGGAAAAGCAAAAGGATCATTCGGCGGTGATGTAACTGAAATCCAAATCGAAGGAATCCCTGCATCAGATATCAACGGATTGTACGGTGGCTCTGATGATGCTGATAACTCGGGTGTGATCAAATACATCTCAATCCGTCATGGTGGTACAAACATCGGTGAAGGAAACGAAATCAACGGTCTTACACTTGGTGCAGTCGGTTCAGGAACAGTAATCGAAAACGTAGAAATAATCGGAAATCAGGATGATGGAATCGAATGGTTTGGCGGATCAGTATCTGTAAAGAATGCAATTGTATGGAACGTCGGAGATGACGGATTAGATACTGATCAGGCTTGGTCTGGTACTTTGGACAACTTCATCGTGATTTCCGGATCTGAGACCGACCACGCGTTGGAAATCGACGGACCTGAAGGTTCATTCAGCGCAGCCCATACGCTAAGAAATGGTTCTGTAAAAGGAAATAACGTTGCCGAGTTCGGTGATTTCAGAGACGGTGCTAAAGGCACTTTCGAAAACCTTTACTTCTTCGGATTCGCAGATCCTGCGACTACCACCGGAAGAGGTGATCTGTCTCTAAGTGGTGACAAGACTTTGGCATCATTTGCAGCAGGCACGCTCAAGTTTACAAAACTGGAAGCCACTCTCGCTGCCGGAGTAACACTGAAAACTGTATTCAAAAATGGAACTGACGCTTCTGCAACTGAAGTGGCTGCAAAAGCAAATACTGTGGGAGCAACAAAGTCTGTTTTCACAGGCTGGACTTGGGCGGACGTTGCCGGTCAATTAGCTGATTTCAAATAATAATAATAAAGATCCGAGACGGAAAGGAAGGACTTGCAAGGTTACTTCCTTTCCCTTTTGGATTAAGTGATAATCAATTTGCTGTATGAAAAATAAATCATCCAAACTGTTCCTTAAGAGAACATTAATTCTTCTTCTGATTGTAATAGCCCAGTTTATTGCTGGCTTTGCTTTCGCTCAAACGGGTACCATCAGAGGTGCTGTCTATGAGCAATCTACCGGTGAACCTCTATTCGGAGTTTCGGTATTAGTTAAAGAATTATCTACCGGTGCAATTACAGATTTCGACGGAAAGTTTGAAATCCAGGTAGCTCCCGGAACCTACTCACTTCAGATTTCCTACATGTCCTATTCCACCGTGGAATTGACAAGTGTGGAGGTAAAAGAAGGGGCTGTTTTTGTAGCCAATGATATTATGATGCTTGAGGAAGCTTCTGAACTGGAAACAGTTACGGTTTCAGCCGGGGCAATCAGAACTACCGAAAACGCATTGATGTCTGTAAAGAGAAATGCAGCCAACTTAATGGACGGTATTTCTGCAAGTACATTCAGACAAATCGGTGACGGTGATGCAGCTTCTGCTGTGAAACGCGTAACTGGTGTATCTATTGAAGGTGGAAAATATGTCTATGTGCGTGGTCTTGGAGATCGCTACACCAAGACTGTCCTGAACGGGATGGATATTCCCGGACTTGACCCGGATCGAAACACGATCCAAATGGACATTTTCCCAACCAACGTAATTGACAATATTATTGTCTCTAAATCCTTTACTGCTGAGCTTCCTGCTGATTTCACAGGTGGCGTGGTTGATATCGAGACGAAAGATTTTCCTGAGGAAAAATCTGCTAAACTCAGCATCTCAGGTGGTATCAATCCTTCCATGCACTTCAACAACAACTACCTGACTTATGGTGGTGGCCAAACAGATTGGTTGGGTTTTGACGATGGAACAAGAGCAATTCCTACAGGAGGAAGCACTAATATCCCACAATATGGTGATGTAGTAGGCAATCCAAACAGCCCTGCAGGCTTGGAGTATCAGGAAATCCTTGGTGGCTTCAACAAAACACTGGGTGGATACAGAAACAACAGTTTGATGGATTTTGGACTGGGATTTTCCCTGGGAAATCAGATAGCAAGATCCAAGGTGACTTGGGGATACAATGTAGCGGTGACGTATAAAAACGAAACTGAATTTTACGAAGATGCTGAGTTCAGTCTTTATGCCAAGCCAAGAGAATCCTCTGAAACAGAGTTGGAGCCTTTGGAAAGACAAGTGGGTGACTACGGTGTGAATAACGTGATGCTTGGCGGATTAGCCGGTATTGCTATGAAAACAGACAAGTCGAAGTTCAAGATCAATTTCATCCACCTTCAGAATGGAGAATCAAAAGCAGGCGAATTTGACTTTGTAAATACCAACCTAGGCGCAAACTTTGCAGCGAAACAGTACAATCTCGAGTACAGCCAAAGAGCTTTAACAAGCGTTTTGATCGGAGGATCACATTTTCTAAATGGCAGAGATTGGGAGATCAACTGGAAAATCGCTCCGACTCGCTCCACGATCGAAGATCCGGATGTGAGATTCACAAGATTCCGTGTACCGGATAATACAATTTCTACAGAAGTAGGTCTTCCTGCCCGTATCTGGAGAAACCTGGAAGAAAATAACGTTGTCGGTAAAATCGACTTAACCAGACAGCTTTCACTGTTTGACAGAGATGCAAAACTGAAATTTGGTTCAAGCTATGCTTTCAAAAACCGTGATTTTACAATCCAGAGTTTCCAGTTTGCAACGGGAAATACAGAGTTGGATGGTGATCCAAATGCGATCCTGAATGAGGAGAATTTGTTCTCAGCCACCAACAGAAATGGGGTAAGATACAATGCTGACTTTCTACCAATCAACCCGAATGAGTATCAGTCGATCGTTACTAATATTGGTGGATACACTTCCCTGGAGGCTAATCCTGCAACCAACCTGAAGGCTATTTTGGGATTAAGAGTTGAGAAATTCAACCAATACTACACCGGTACCAACCAAACAGGAACCATCGTCTATGACTTGGTAGAGATGTTGGATGATTTGGATTTCTTCCCTACTGTCAACCTGATTTACAATCTGAAAGAGAATCAAAATCTTAGATTCTCTGCGTCAAGAACTACTGCAAGACCTTCTTTCAAAGAACTGTCTTATGCCGAAATCCTTGACCCCATCACTGGCCGTACGTTTATCGGAGGCCTTTACAGAGAGACAACCAACGGTGGCACGGAAGTGCTTTGGGATGGTAATCTTACTTCTACCCGCATCAATAACTATGACTTGAGATGGGAAGCATTTCAGGATAAAGGCCAGATGCTTTCTGTTAGTGCATTCTATAAAACATTTGAAAGACCTATCGAGATCGTGCAGTTCCTTTCTGATCCGGGATCTTTCCAGCCAAGAAACGTTGGTGATGGAACAGTGGCAGGTTTGGAGTTTGAGTTCAGAAAGTCTCTTTCCATGATTGTTCCAAGTCTGAAGAACTTCAGCTGGAACACCAATGTGACCGTGACTGAGTCTCAAATCAAAATGTCTGCCTCTGAATTTCAATCCAGAAGCCTTACCGCAAGAGAAGGAGAAGTAGTGAAAAACACCCGTGATATGGCAGGTCAGGCACCTTACATTATCAACACAGGTTTGGCATTCCAGAATTATGCTACCGGATGGGAAGCTGGTATCTTCTACAACGTTCAGGGTCCAACTCTTAACTATGTTGGTTTCGGAAACAGAACAGACACTTACTCAGTACCTTTCAATTCTCTGAATTTGAATCTTAATAAGTCGTTTGGCGCAGATGAGCGAGTTCAGGCAGGCTTTGGAGTCGAGAACTTGTTGAACCAAAAAAGAGAGTTTGTCTTCCAATCTTATGAGGCACAGGATCAGATTTTCTCCAGCATTGCACCTGGCGTGAAGGTCAAATTTAGCTTTGCTTATTCTTTCTAAGGTATTTATACAACCAGTAAAGAGGCTCCCATTTGGGAGCTTTTTTGTTTTTAGCCCCAATTTGGGCCTCAAAAAATCTTACTTTAGAATTCCAAAAAGCAAATTTGAAATGAAATACTTCCCTTACTCTGATTTTTTGTCTCATTTTGATGAAGGGATATTCCCAGAAGAAAACGAACTCAGAAATATTTTGGGATACACTTTCAGCGCATTGTGGCAAAGCCTACGAGGGCAAATTGGTGACACCTGAAAGTGATCCCAGGTTTGCAGGAACGCTTGTGATGCATGTCAGAAGTTGTGAGGACGAGACTTTGAGAATTCCTTTTTTCATCGGAGACGATCGATCCAGAACCTGGGTTTTAACGATGGAAAATGACCTGATCCAACTCAAACATGATCATCACCATGAGGATGGTTCGGAAGACAAAGTGACCCAATACGGAGGCATGGCCACCAATTCAGGCTCCCCTTCAACACAGTTTTTCCCGGCCGATCAGTTTACCGCTGGTATGCTTCCTGCGGCTGTCGGGAATGTCTGGTGGATTACGGTGGATGAAACTTCCTTCACGTATAATCTGCGAAGACTTGGAGCTGATACCCATTTCTCAGTCAGGTTTGACTTGACCAAACCAATCGAAACTCCCGCCGCGCCTTGGGGCTGGAAGGATTAATAAGAATTAGAATTTGATGGAGAAACCATTTGATCCAAGCGAAAATGTCACATAATCATAGCCACGATCATTCCAGCAAGAACTTAAAGACCGCATTTTTTCTAAATCTTGCGTTCACCATTTTTGAGCTGATCGGCGGATATTATGTCAATAGCGTTGCGATCATTTCGGATGCGATTCATGACCTTGGAGATAGTCTTTCTTTAGGTACTTCCTGGTACCTGGATGTCAAATCCAAGCAATCCCCGACCAAAGCTTTCTCTTTCGGTTATAGACGATTTTCCCTTCTTGGCGCTTTGCTCAACAGTGTGATCCTGATAGCCGGATCTGTTTACGTCATCAAAGAAGCAATTGGCAGAATACTGATGCCTGAATCTTCGGATGCCACGGGGATGCTGATTTTTGCTATTGTTGGAGTTTTGGTCAATGGCTATGCCGCGTGGAAAATGAGTTCGGGAAAGACGCTGAACGAACGAGTGATCTCCTGGCATCTCGTGGAAGATGTCCTCGGCTGGTTTGCCATTTTGGTCGTTTCCATCATCCTGCATTTTAAAGATATACCTTATCTGGATCCTGCTTTATCACTTCTGATTACGATTTATATCCTTTGGAATGTGGTCAAGCGATTGAAAGAAACCCTCGTCATTTTTTTACAAGGTCATCCAACTGATGTGGACAGTGAGTTAATCGAAAAGGAGATTTTGAACATCGAGCATGTCGAATCTATCCATCATACCCATATTTGGTCACTTGATGGCGAGCATCATGTTTTCACTACCCACCTGAAGCTCGGAGCGATTAAGGATCTGAATGAAATGCTCTCGATCAAGAATCAGGTGAAAGAAATCATGAAAAAATATCCCTTTGAGCATTATACAATAGAGACTGAAATAGACTCTGAATTATGCGGGCTTGAAGGAAATATTGAAGATGATTAACCTAACCGAAAAATCAGGAAGAAGAAATTTACTTAAATCGCAAGACCATGCAAGAATTACTCGATTTATGGACAGAAGGAAGAGCCCGGTTTTCTAAACTTCTTGATACTATTCAGGAGGCAGATCTTACAAAGCATCTTGGGAATAGCCCAAATTCGGCTGGGTTTCTGATTCGGCATATCGCTGAGGTAGAGTTGCTTTTTTCAAAAAATGTCTTTGGCCTCCAGGACGTGAAAATCGTTGCCAAAACGCTTATCGCAGGAAAAGATACCGGCGAATGGACAAATCTTAAGGAGCTGCTTTCCTTTGAACAATATGCCTTTGAGGCACTTGGGAATGCGATTTCAGAACAAGATAACTGGAATGAAATCATCGAAACCAAGGAATTTGGAAAGAAAACAAAAGCAGAAGCTTTGGGCCGAATCACTACCCACACCGCTTACCATGCCGGTCAGCTTGCCATTATCCTGAAATACGGAAGTTGAGTTTAGCTCAAAAACCTGATTAGGTCAGTCTTCGGATGATTGCTTCCGCCTGCGGGAAAAGCGGTAGAAGATCTTTTGTCTCAAACAATTCAAAATCCCGGAAATCAAATCCCGGAGCTACAACACAGGAAACCAGACTATAGCTCTCCGATTGGTCAACGGTACTTCCAAAAATGGTATTTGCCTTGACCAACTGCTGAGGAAGGCAATCAGAACCTGAGGAAGAAAGACCAAGTGCAAAGCATTCATAACCGCTTTCTCCCAGAGTATGGACAGTAAGAGGACTTCCCTCGTGGAAATACCAAAGTTCATCGCTTTTGATTCGATGAAATCTGGATACGTTTTCTGAAGTCAGGAGAAAAAAGATGGAAGTGCAGAGGTTTCTTTCCCCCTGTTCAGTTTCTATTCCTTCGGCAGAGCGAAAAGTTTCTTTGTAAAAGCCTCCTTCCGGGTGAGGAAGAAGGTTTAAGCTATTTACCAGAAAGTTGATTCTGTTCTGGTTTTCCATCAGCTTGAGGGATAGTTTTTGATCAGGATATCCACGATACGTTCAGCAGTTTTGCCGTCCCAAAGCGGAATTCCCTGAAATTGTTTCCATTCTCCCCGCATGATTTTCTCCAGATGAGGCTTCAGTTTTTTCGGATCGGTTCCGACAAGCTCGTTTGTTCCGAGATGGATCGTTTCGGCCCGCTCTGTATTGTCGCGAAGGGTGATGCAGGGGATATTCATCACAGAAGCTTCCTCTGTGATTCCTCCCGAGTCGGTGATTACTCCTTTTGCGTTTTTCACCAGGTAGTTAAACTCCAGATAACCCAAAGGATCGCTCATAAGGAGATTTGGAGATTCGATACCCAGAGACTGAAGATTCTTGGCCGTTCGCGGATGAACTGGGAAAACGACCGGTAAACCTTTCGTTCCTTCCAAAATAGCATCAATCATCGCTTTTAGCTTATGTTCCTGATCCACATTTGCGGGGCGGTGCATGGTCATTACGAAGTATTGGCCCGGAACCAGATTCTTGTAAATTTCTCCCTCCGGTCGTACAAATCTTGGCATTTGAGCCATCAGCGTATCGATCATGGTATTGCCGACGAAATGAATTTTTTCCTCGGAGACACCGCTTTTTCTCAGGTTCTCATTTGCAATTTCTGAAGTAGTGAAAAAATGATCCGTGATGCTGTCAGTCACCATCCGGTTGATTTCTTCAGGCATGCTCAGATCTCCGGATCGGATCCCTCCTTCTACGTGGGCTACATCTACCTGGAGTTTTTTTGCCGCAATTGAGCAAGCCAATGTGCTTGTCACATCACCTACGACCAAGACCAGGTCCGGCCTGTTTTCCATGAGTTCTTTTTCAAAAGCAATCATGATTGCCGCTGTTTGTTCCGCCTGAGTACCTCCTCCTCCACCCAGATTTGCATCGGGTTCAGGAATCGAAAGTTGCTCAAAAAAGTCGCCGGACATCTTTTTATCGTAATGCTGGCCGGTGTGAACAAGCCGGAATTGAACCGAAATACCCTCTGCCTGTTTTTTTTGAAGTTGGTGGATGATCGGTGCAATTTTCATGAAATTAGGTCTTGCACCCGCGACGATTGTAAAGTTAGCCATCAGTGTTGGTTAAAATTTGGTCAAAAATACAGATTCCATCGTCGTGGTACGGATGAAAATTTGGTTTTGTGTGGTAAGTCTCATTTGGCTCCTTTTTTGTTTCTTTGCAGAATTAGTTTTTTATCAACGACGAATAGTAAATGGATTTCAGAAGCAGGTCGGGGGAATGGATTGCCCTTCTATTTCTCCTTGGAATAGTCTTTTTTTCTTCCTGTGCTGACACGCTGGAATCAGAGCAGGTGGTGTACTCCAATAACTTTTCCAAACTTGATCTGGCAGGATTTGAGAACGGAAAGTTGTTTATTTTCCAAAATGACACAGTTGCAGGATATTACCATAATGAGGAGGTTGCGGTCAATCTGAGTAGTTTACCTTCCCATAACTTACTCAAAGTGACGATCGAAATCCTCGTACATGATAGCTGGGATGGAAATCAGAGTGAAAGTATTTCAGGTCCGGATTATTGGTTTTTTGGAATAGATAATCAGGAAACCTTTCGTACCACATTTTCGAATTCTCCTTGTGAATCAACATATTGTCTCTATCAATCTTATCCTGACAACTACTTTAAGCAAAATGTACCCAAGTCAGGTGCAATTCAGACCAATATGCCCGGGCTTTGTATTTTTGGGGCTTTTGCAAATTATACCACCCGATATAGTATTTCTCAGATCATAGAACACAGCAATCCGACAGCTAGAATCTTCATGGATTCAGAATTGAAACAAACAAATTCCCCGGACCCTGTATGCGATGAGTCCTGGTCACTGGCCAAAGTCACAGTCGAGGCACTAATTGTAAATTGATCCGGATGAAAAACTTGGTTCGAAAGGTTAGATTTTTAGGGATCCTGTTAGGGTTGGTTCTCTCCTTGAATTCCCTCCATGCCCAAACAATCCCTGTTGGCACACCTGTTTTGGATGATTATCTCAGAAGAGCTCAGCTTTTGGGTCTGGTAGATTCGGCTTCCTCTTTCATGATTCGTCCGCTATATCCGGTTTCCGCCTTTGGCGTGAAAGACGGTTTTGATCTTGACAGTTCGATCGTAGATCTGGACAATTCCGCATTTCACAGAAGATTTGGCAAAGAAAGTAAAGGCAAATTCCTTGTGCTTCCGGCAACTTATAAGCTCCAGTATAATTCTACTTATGCCTTTGGAGTTAATGACGGGGCTTTTATTCCGAATCGGGGTTTTCAAAATATCCTCAGCGCCGGAGCATATACAGAGTATGGCAAGTTTAGCCTTCAAGTGCAGCCGGAGCTTTTGATGGCTCAAAACCAGGATTACATCGGGTTCCCGATTGAGCATCAGGCTACGATACTTTTTTATTATGAGTACATGAACCGGATTGATATGCCCGAGCGATTTGGAGAAAAACCATACAATCAATTCCTTGCCGGACAGTCCAGTTTCAGATTCAATCATAAAGAGGTTTCCATAGGGATTTCAACTGAAAGCCTTTGGTGGGGACCGGGAAGAAGAAACTCACTTCTTCTTGGAAACAATGCCCCGGGATTTCTCCATTTCACAGTAAATACCCGAAAGCCGGTCCAGACTAAGATCGGATCTTTTGAAGGACAATTGATTTCCGGATTTTTGAAATCCTCAAAATTTCTTCCCCCATGGCCTGATTATAACATTCAGCATAACCCGGTTTACATTCCAAAGCAGGAAGATGGCAAAAGGTATTTGGCCGGCTTGATATTCACCTATCAGCCAAAGTGGGTTCCAGGTTTATTCTTGGGCTATGGCTCGATCAATCATTTGTATAGGGATGATATTACGGATTTCTCAGATTTGCTTCCTGTTTTCAATGGCAGAAAAGGTCCGGATAACATTTATGATCCGAGCCGGGATAAGAGACAGCAATTCAGTTCCGGATACTTCAGATGGCTGAGTGCGGAAGGACATTTTGAGTTTTATGGAGAATATGGGACGAATGGGAATAGTACCACTGTCAATGATTTTCTGATTACTCCGGAATCCGGCAGAGGTTACACGTTCGGATTTTCCTATCTGATGGATTTGAAAAAGCCCGGACATCATTTGCAGATCAGTTCCGAAATGACCCAAACAGGTCAAACCATTAGGGAGGATATCCGGAATCTCAAAACCTGGTACATCCATGATCATGTGAGGCATGGATATACAAACAACGGACAGGTTCTCGGAGTCGGTAATGGTCCGGGGAGTAATGTGATTTTTGTGGAGTTTGCCTGGGTCAATAAGGTGAACCGGATTGGATTCCAAATGGAGCGAATCGAATACAATAATGACTTCTACTATTACCGATATGAAGCTTCAAAGGACTTCAGAAATAAGTATGTAGATCTAGTTCCTTCGTTGATTGGGGATTGGAAGCTGGGAGATTTTCTCCTGAGCGGAAGAATGGAATACGTGAGTACGCTGAATTACAAGTGGTATTTGGAGAATCAGCCCGACCAGTATTTTGTCCCCGGTTATGACCGAAAGAACTTTGTGGCACAATTGGGAGTAGCTTATTTGTTCCGTTAAAAATTCGTTTGCTCAAATTTTAAATTGAAATATCATGATTGTAGAAAAAAATAAAGTTGTGACAGTTACCTATTCCCTCAAGGTAGATGATGGTGAAACAGGCCTTGTACCATTTGAAGAAGTAACCGAAAAATATCCCTTTGTTTTCCTTTTTGGAGCAGGAGGAGTTCTTCCGGGGCTGGAAGATGTTATGAAAGGGAAGTCTGTCGGGGAAGAATTTTCGGTTTTTTTAAACTTCGAAAATGCCTACGGCGATTACGATGAATCAAAAAAAGTAATTATTCCAAAGGCCAATTTTAAGGAAGACGGGAAAAAAAATAAGGATTTGTTGAGAGTAGGTCAGGTCATTCCGATGCAGGACGATAAAGGAAATCAGATGCGGGGAGAAATTACCAAGGTAGATTATAAAGGTGTTCACATGGATTTCAACTTACCCTTATCGGGGTATGATTTATACTTTGAGGGGAAAATCATCTCTATCCGGGATGCTGAGCCTGTAGAGATCGAACATGGACATGTCCATGGTCCGGGCGGCCATCAACATTAATTGTTGAAATAACGTAAGTACTATTTCATGCATATCCCCCAAAGCGGTCTTAGCTACTTTGGGGAATATTTTATAGTATTCAAAAACCCAACTTGTATGAAAACAATTGTTGCTGCCTTGGGAAAAGTAGCCCTATTCGGAATTTTTATTGCCTTTGTAGCTTGCTCCGGCGACGAGAATCCAACTGGGAATGAAGAAATATCCGCCTCAGTTTCGGGTGTTGGCACCTTTACTTCCTCCAAAGATTTTGATACTGTTTTCGGGACCAAGGTTGTCACCGGTACAGCTACAACCCTCAACATCCAAGGCACGGATAATAGCGGAAAGGGCTTTTTGCTAAGAATCTCTTCTTACGATGGTCCGGGCTCCTATGAATTGGGAGTAGCTGCTCTTGAAAATTTGGCTATCTGGATAAATGGTCCAACAGCAGGAGATCAATATTCTACTGCATACTCAGGCACTTCTGGCAGCATGCTTGTATCCGCAGATGCTGAAGGAGTAGTGGAGGGTACTTTTGGATTTACAGGGAAACTGAGTGATACCTCTGCAGCAAAATCGATAACCAACGGAAAATTTAAAGTGAACCTCCGGTAGGCTTTATCCCGTAAAAGTAACATTGAAGAAATAGACAAATTTTTTGAAAAGGCGAAGTTTCGGAAGATTGGGGTGATTGAACCGAAATGAAGCAAAGGCCTCTCGTAATTGAGAGGCCTTTTTTTATCGAATTTGGTGTCCGACAGTTTTGTAGGCCATTTCTTTCGTCAAATCTTTTAGCCCTTCAATTCGCTCGGAAGGGTAAAGTGCTAAAGCCTTGGAAAGTTGATTTGACGCTTCCTGATATTTTTGATTGTTGAATAGGAGGATGGCATCGTTGTAATAAAGCAGTCCGGCGAGTTGATTAAGGCTCACTTTTCGAAAAATCGCATTATTTGAAAGATCAATTGCAGGAGATCCGATTCGCTGATTCAATGATCCCAACTGAGCAAATTCTACTTGCTTGTATGCTTCCAAATATGCGTCAACCTCAGATGGTGCAGTTATCATTCCCCCAACAGGAAGAGTGCTCTCCAGGATTATATTTTTTCTGTCTACTTCTACCACTATAAATACATGATAGTCAGTTTCAATGATATCAAATTTGTATCCGTACCGGTCCAAAAGCATTCCCAAAGCTGCAGATGCGCTCACACAGTCATATTTACCTGATTCCAGCATATCATTGAAAGTGGAATGCTGCTCGTATTTTTTGAGAAGGGATTGGTGGGTTTTCTGAAAGATCTGTCTTAAGAAATTGAGATCCTTTGACTCTTTAGCTCGTTTTTGATCAAGGTCCTCCACCAAATTGAGCCATGGACTTCCTTCATTTACTTCTTCGGCGCTTACTGCCCGGAATAGGGATAGGGGCTGATTTTTGCCTTCGGTCCAAAAAAATCTCTCTGCTTCTGATTCAAAGTACAAGCTCTCCTCGGATACCAGCATTTCCTGGGCCTTGGCTGAACCAAGACCTGCCAGAAGAAGCAGTATGAAAAGAAAGTTTTTCATCGCACATGAATCCAGTGTTAATCAGATATGATAAAATTAACAATTTGATAACATTGAGCAAATAAATAGCCAAAAACTTAACATGGGAGTAATGTTGGCTATTCATGGTGGTAGGGCTCATTGCCTAGGATTGTAAATGCTCTATACAATTGTTCCGCGAAAAAAGGGCGAATCATTTGGTGAGAAAAAGTCATTTTGGAAAGAGATATTTTTCCGTTTGCCCGGGCATAAACCGCTTCAGAGAATCCGTAAGGGCCTCCGATCACGAAAATCAGCTGTTTCAATCCGGAGTTCATCTTTTTCTGGAGAAAGTCAGAAAACTCCATGGAACTGAAGGTCTTGCCTCTCTCATCGAGCAAAATGAGATCGTCTGAAGGTTGAAGTTTTTTGAGAATCAATTCACCTTCTTTTTCCTTCTGGGCAGGAATACTGAGGGATTTCGAGTTTTTGAGATCCAGAATGATCTCCAGTTCAAAGCGGATGTAATGTCCAAGGCGCTGAACATATTCTTCAGTCAGTTTTTGAATGGCCGGATTGTCTGTTTTTCCAATCGCTATCAGTCGAATTTGCATTCGATAAAGATGCAGATTTTATCTGAGCGAGTAAAAATCCAGGATTCAAGGCTCTTTCCTTTCTCTGTCTAAAAGGAAAGTTGGCCGTCGCTCAACCTATTTATCCTTTTATTATTTATTGACAAATTGCTTATAAACAAAGCTTTAGCGAGTCTTTACCCACAAACCAAAACTATTTACTATCATGAAAAAAGCAGGAAGTATTGTATCGCTGATGATATTCGAGTCTTTCCCTGCCACAAAAATCTCCTCCTGAATTTCTCCCGTAAATGGGATTTCTTTATTGGCACTTAAGCTTTTCCATTGAGATTTTTTTTACTCTCCTATTCGATGAATAAATACCGAAGCCTCGGAGTCTATCTCAATGGAAGAAATCCAGTCAGAGTGATTGTCTTAAAACTTTCTCAAGTGAAGCCGTTGTTGAGGATGAGTTATGGGGCTTTAATACATCTAACCCATATTTCTCCAAGAACGATCAATACAAGGAATGCAGCCCTATTCTGAATTTTGAGCGAGAGATTTTCATTTATCATCTCCCCTCCAAAAAGATCATGATCCTGAAAGAGACCTAAGTAACCGAGACTAACCCATTTTGGTCACTGGATGGTAAATACATTTCGACTTCCGGCTTAGGGTTGCTATACCTTGGATGGCAGAAACCTCGAAAAGGATGGTGTAACTCCTGATGTGCGTGTCGATGAGGGATTTGTAGACCGGCTGAAAGGAAATCAAAATCAACTGGACAAAGCGATCGAATTGATACTCAAACAGCTTCAATAAAAGACTGAAATAAAAAGCCCTCCGATTCATCAAACGGAGGGCTTTTTATTATTTGATCAATTCTTTTCTTTTCAGAATTGTCTCCATGAATTTCCGCTCATTGTCTGAGTTGAATATTCTGAAAGGAAGATGAATAAACTGAGCTTTTGACATATAAAGGACATAAGCGTCTTTGGTCATTTCTACACGCTTGATCATATTCCATTGAACCGGCATTCCTTCTCTTACATTGAGTTTCATCAGGATTTGGCGGCTATCGATCTCATAGGAAAGCTTTTCGAAGATCACCTTATTCTGCTCCATTTGGGTGACACCGGTAAACTGGATAGCCCAGAAGAGGACATACAGACCGTAAGCGATGATGGCTCCGATAAACCACCAGATAGAAGCAATCCAGAAGAATCCCAAGCAAATGGCCAAAGCAATTAAAATCACCCACCATTGCTCTTTAATTACATTGACCAAACCCATTTTGATATAGGTTCCTGTCGGTAATTGATATTTTTTTGTTTTAATAATCATCCTTTTTCAATTTCAGAGCGCAAATATCCAAGTATCCTTGGGATTAAACAAGCCGAATAAAATCATAAAATCAGGTTCTTTTGAGAAACATTTGGGCTAACTCATTGATTTAAAAACAGTATTCATTTAACTTATATCAAAATTATTAGCCATGAGTAGTTTAATAATTGATCTGATCTTATGTGGGGTGGCGTATGTAATATTGATTTACTTCGTCGCAACACTGACCAAAAACTCCCTCAGACGTGGCGATAGCAGCGGGGACGATGGAGATGGTGGAATTGAAAACTTCAGTCCTCCAAAAATTGATTTACCTCCAGGGGTGATTTGGCCTTCTGATGTGCCCAAAACAAGTAAGCGACCTGATCCTGTTGAGTATTAATGGCATTTTTCGCAGATACCCTGCACCAGCAAATTCATTTCCTTTTTTATGAAACCGGCAGGCAACTTTATCGCCGGAAGACTGATTGATTCCAGGCAGGTTGTTTCTCCACAGATTTCACATTTGAAATGGACATGCTCATGACTATGATCGTGGTGATCCTCATGTGAGCAAAGGGCATATTTGGTTGCGCCGCTATCATCCAGGACTTTGTGAATAAGATCCTTGTCCAAAAAAGTCTTCAGCGTACGATAAATCGTCACCCGATCAAATTTATTATTCAGAGTGTCTTCTAAATCGGCATGAGCCAAGGCTACTTGTTTATCCAGAAACTGGCGAATAATCTCTACCCTGCAATCAGTGACGCGGAGCTTGTGACTAAGTAGAATTGAATCCGGGGTTACCATGGGGTTGATATTTCTGATCTAAATTAAAGAAATTAAGTGGTCACAAAAAAAGGGCGCCCAACGGACGCCCTTCAATGACTGTCTAATTATGACAGAGGATCAAGAATTTTGTTGATTCTCTCCAAAGCATCTTCCAGGTGAAGCTTCGACATTTTATCGGAAGTTTTTGGAATTGCTGCTCCGATTTCTCTTTGCAAGGTTTTGAATTCACCCCTTGCCATCGGTCTGATATCAGACTGGGAAGCGTCGATTTGGGGACCTGCAAATCCTCTGAATGCAGCTGGCAATGGAGCAACTTCACCGGTCAGCATCAATTCCAATCGCTCGATATGTGCACGCTGAAGTGCTCTTCTGTGCACATCGATTGTTCTGCCTGAAGCCAGTTCAGTCCAGATTCCTTTTCTCAGATCATCGAATAGTTCGGTGATTTTGTAGGCATCATTTCCGTTTAGCGCTTCATTTTCAATTACTCTTCCAAGTCTGCCCCAATCCAAAATCCCGTTGAGCGTCGTCACTTGTACGCCACGAACTCTTTCAAGTGCACCGAAATCACCAATCCTTGCGATTATGGCATCATCCATCAACCAGGTCGGAGTGGCAAACAATTCTTTGTTCAGGAATGCAACTGCTGATTTCTGGGTTTCTTTTGTAGTATGCGTGTAGACAGCTTCTTCTTGTCCGGAAGATTTATAGATTTCCATTACACCACCTACGTTTGTTCTCACATGGCCCATGTATCTGTTGTATTGGCCGATTACCTGACCGTACATTTCAGACAAATCCTCATATCCTTTGAATGGCTTATCTTCTTCAGCTGTCCATTCGATCAGGTTTGGCATGATTCTCTTCAGGTTCTTGATTCCATAATCCGAAGCTTTCGTAGCATCGTTCCCAAGGTCCTCACTTTGAGTAGTCGGATCATAACTGTTTCCCTGACGGCCATATCTGTAGACAGGGTCACCCTTTTTTGCTAAAATCCACTGATCAAGAGTCTTTTGCTCTTCTTCTGGAGTTTTTGCCTCCGGAATAGGTCTGTAACCCCAAGCGATTGCATATTTATCATAAGGTCCCACTTCCGGCATCAAACTTACCCCTACATCTTCAGGCTGCGCGATGTAATTGAATCTTGCGTAGTCCATCAGAGATGGAGCAGTTCCCATTTCCTTGGTGAAGGCAGGATCTCTTAGCTTGTCCACAGGATATGCATGAGATGAGCCAAAGTTGTGCGGTAAACCGAGTGTGTGACCTACCTCGTGAGAGGATACAAATCGTACCAGTCTGCCCATTACTTCATCGTCGAACTGGACATTTCTGGCTGCAGGATTGATGGCTGCTGTTTGGATGAAGAACCAGTTTCTAAGCAGGTTCATCACGTTGTGATACCATCCGATATCTGACTCCAGAATCTCACCGGATCTTGGATCAGATACGTGAGGTCCGTAAGCATTCTGAATATCAGAAGCGAAATATCTGATCACAGAATAGCGGGCATCTTCAGGACTCCAGGTTGGATCCTCCTCAGGAGTCGGAGCTTCTTTGGCAATAATTGCATTTTTGAAACCGGCTGCTTCGAAAGCTTTCTGCCAGTCTTCAACACCCGCAATCAGGTGAGGTACCCATTGCTTTGGCGTAGCCGGATCGATGTAGAACACGATCTGCTTCTTAGGCTCTACCAGCTCGCCTCTTTTAAATTTATCGAGGTCTTCTTCTTTCACTTCAAGTCTCCAACGATCCAGAAAAGTTCTGGTGGAGGCTTTTTGAGCTTCAGCTCCATAATCAACAATTGATCGGCTAAACCAGCCAACTCTTCTGTCAGAAAGTCTTTGCATCATTGGCTCCTCAGGAAGAAGAATCATTGATGAGTTCATTTCCAAAGTGATCAATCCGGTTGAGCTGTTTGATGGCGGCTCGGCAGCAACATAAGTCAGAACATATCTGGCCTCGATGTTGATCGGATAGGTGTGGATATGCTCAATGTAAGTACGATCTGTATCCAGTCTGCTTACTTTGTATTCAGTGCGGCGGTTACGCTGCAGACCAAGGGCCTGGACATCCTTGTTAAACAAATCTGTTACTTCAATGACAATCCCTGTGGAGTCAGTTTCCCTGGATTTGATATCAAATTTTTGCAGGATTGGCTCGAGGTTGGAATTTTTTACCGCAGTTGCGATTGGAAGAGAATCGGCAGCATAGTTATTTACAGACACTACTTTCAGCAGAATATCGTCGTTGTTTTTTTCCCATCTTAACATCAAGGTGTTTGTACGCTCTCCTCCATATCCTATTCCATCGGCAGTTTTGGCGATTGTGGTCACCATCAACATATCTCTGCCAAGCAGAAATTCAGGGATTTCATAAAAAAACTTGTTTTCGACTTGGTGGACTTTGAAAAGCCCATCTTTCGATTTTGCTTTTGCTGTGATTACTTCTTTGTAGGGTTTGGGGCCGGTTGCAGGCGGACCATTTTGAGGTCGGGCAGGAGGAGTGACTGTCGTGGCTGCAGGGGCGTCTTTTTTCTTTTTCTTTTGCGCAAAAGAGTCCCGGGGATAAATCAAGACTCCCAGTACACTGAGAATAAAAGTCAATCTCCTCAGTAATTTGGGTAGTGTGTTTTTCATCGTAATTAGTTTTGTTTAGGAAATAAATAAACTTTCATTTTCTGGTATGAGTCATCTGATAAACTTAATATTTGATAAACGGTTTAATCTCTGAATTAAAGGCATTCTATTGGAACCCAAAAAAGATGTGATAGTGATAGGGGGCGGCCTTGCGGGGCTGGTTTCTGCAAGTTTACTGGCCAAAAGCGGACTAGCGGTCCTTTTGGTGGAGAAAAAGCAGTATCCGTTTCACCGGGTTTGTGGGGAATATGTTTCGAATGAAGCGCTGGATTTCCTGAAGAGAGAAAGCTTGTTGCCAAGTGATATTTACCTCCCCGAGATCAAATACTTTTTATTCACCGACACAGCGGGTAGTGCCGTCCAAATCCCGCTTGACCTTGGAGGATTTGGTATCAGCCGCTTTGTGCTGGATGATTTTATGTACAGACAGGCTCAGAGTTTTGGAGTGAAATTTCGAACTGGTACGCAGGTCGTTGATTATACTTTTGATGAAAAATCGGATGAATTTCAGTTAGAGATTTCTGATCAATCTCATGTCTCGGCGAGGCAGGTAATAGGAGCTTTTGGGAAGCGATCACGGCTGGATAAAGTGATGGAGCGCCCGTTTATCCAAAAGCGCAGTCCTTTTATCGGTGTGAAGTATCATATCAAAACTGATTTTGCCCGGGATGTCGTTGCCCTTCATAATTTTGAGGGAGGCTATTGCGGGTTAAATTCTATCGAGGAGGACAAGTTTAACCTTTGCTATCTGGGAAGCAGGGATCAGCTTCGAAAATTGGGGTCGGTGGAAGAGATGGAGCGGGAAATTCTCTGGAAAAACCCGGTTTTGAAAAGGTTATTCAATGAAAGCGAATTTCTCTTTGAAAAGCCTGAAGTAATCAATGAAATCAATTTTGAGCCGAAAAAACCTGTTGAGGGTCATATTCTAATGGCCGGTGATTCGGCAGGTCTGATTACACCGCTTTGCGGAAATGGGATGGCAATTGCCATTCATTCAGGCAAAATGGCCGCTGAGGCGATCATTAAAGGAAAAAGCAGGAAGGAAATAGAATCGCTGTATGAAAATGCCTGGAGAAAAGAATTTCAAACCCGGCTTTGGGTGGGGAGAACAGTTCAGAATCTATTCGGTGCGAAGAGCGCTTCTGTATTAACCAGAAAGTTGATCAAGAACATCCCGGTTTTTGCGAAGCAAATCATCAAAAACACGCACGGAAGACCATTTTAAAAACTTCAATAAGCCCCAAAAACCTGAAGGATTTGAGTGTTTTCCAGGAAGTAGTAGATGAAGAAGGCATTCAAAGCCAAAGCCGAAATGGTATTCATTCCCATTGCCCAACTGTAGCTGGCGTATTTTTCAGGATTCAGGCGGATAAAGCCAAACCAGATCAGGAAAAACAGCATAATGGGTGCCATTGCGCCCAGATAAATCCAAAGGACGTCGAGCTGATTTCTGTCAATGAAATACCAGGCAAAAGCCAGTCCGGTGATCAAAAACATGATCGAGGCGAAGAGAAATGTTCCTTTGATCCCCAAAACGAGACTAAGCGTTCGGTCTCCTCTTCTGGAATCTTCTCCGTGCTGGTAGACTTGGGTCAGCGGGTAACTTCCCCAAAGCATCACACTGGTCAAAAGTCCGGGAATAATCACATGCGGTTTGACCATCACAGTCCAAGCCAGTTCGCTGATTCCGGCGTAAACCATTCCGAAGGTGAAAAATCCCTGGAAAAACCCGGCGATAAACCAACTCAGCCATGGATATTTTTTGATCCGAATGGATGGATGACTGTATGCCATGCTGACCAGGCCATAAACCAAAACCATGGATGCAAAACTCCAATTGATCAGCAGCCCAAGTCCAATTGCGATCAGGAAGAGGACCATTGAAAGCCAATACAAATCCTTTGTGACTTTAGGCGGATTTTTCAGCCCGCCGATACTTTCCTCATCCTTGTCAAAATAGCTGTTGTAACCATTGCTGGAGGGATACAGAAATAAGTGAAGCGCAAGGAAGACATACAATAATCGCTGCTCGTTCAGATTGGGAGTCATGGCCAGGGCAAAGAAAAAAACCGGCATCAAAAATAAAGAAAAAGGAATGCGCAGGTGTTTTAGGCTCGATTTTGTAATCATGACGTATATATAGACTTCAGCAGAACCTTATCCTGACCGGAAGGTTATACTGCTGTTCTTCCAATTTAGAAATTATCTTTTAACTTGAATACATGAAATCCAGTATTGTAAGTATTGGCCTGGCAAATCCAGGCAAGCCGATTGAGCAATCGGTCATCTCGGATTTTATGAAAGTTGCGCATGAACTGGATGAGGTGGAGGGAAGAAAGCTGGGATTTTTATACAGAATGTCGGGAATATCTACCCGACACAGTGTATTGAATGACTTTTCAAAAATGGATCCTGCTGAATTTTCATTTTTTCCGAAGGATAAGAATTTGGAGCCTTTCCCGGGAACAAAGGCAAGGATGGAGATATTCCGGGCCGAAGCGCCTGATTTATGTGAGAAAGCTGCCATCGATTGCCTGGGGAAATCAGGACAAATGGTTGAATCCATTACGCATTTGATTTTGGTCTCTTGCACAGGGATGGTCGCCCCGGGAGTGGAGTTAGAATTGATGCGAAGGCTGGGATTGAGTGATTCCATCGAGCGTTATTGCGTACATTTTATGGGTTGCTATGCGGCCTTTACAGGGATCAAGCTGGCGGATAAAATCCTTCATGCTGAGCCGGAAGCAAAAGTATTGTTGGTGTCGGTCGAACTTTGTACCCTTCATTTTCAGAAAGAATATGTGGAGGATAATATTCTCGCCAATTCTCTTTTCGCAGATGGAGCAGCAGCTGCCTTGATCATGAAGTCGGAAAAAGGATTATCAATTGAGTCTTACCTGAGCCAGGTTTTGCGAGAGGGGGAAGAAGACATGGCTTGGGGAATCGGTGATTTTGGCTTTGAAATGCGCCTGAGCAAATACATTCCTTCCTTGTTGGACGAGGGAATCAGAAAACTCAGAGATGTTTTTGAGAAGAAATTCAATCTTTCCGGAATTAAGAATTTTGCAATCCATCCTGGAGGAAAGCAGATTTTGCAAAAAGTCCAGGAAGCGTTTGAATTGCATCCTTCCGTCAATAAACATGCGGCAGAAGTGCTGAATAAATATGGAAACATGTCTTCTGCGACAATTCTTTTTGTGCTGGCCAGAATGATGGAAGACGTGGAAATCAAGGGAAATATTTTGTCTTTGGGATTTGGCCCCGGACTCACGCTGGAAACTCTTTATCTGGAAAAGCGATGAGCAAATTTGATCAAAGAAGTGAGGAAAAAGAACTCATGGATGATCTTGAATGCTCAGGTGTTGTCCTGGAGCAAACTTTGCATGAGCTGAAAACAATCAATCGCTGGCTGGGAGGAAATTATGTCACCACTTCCGGGTTGGCAAAACTTTTCAAAGCAAAACCTCAGCAAACCTATTCGATCGCTGACATTGGTTGTGGAGGTGGAGATATGCTGCGAATCATGAGTGAATGGGCAAACTCGGGGAATTTCAAAGTGGATTTTACAGGAATAGATGCGAATCGAAATATCATTGAACTGGCACAGCAACGATTGTCTGATTTGCCGGGAATCAGGTGGAAAACTCAAAATGTCTTCGATTCAGAATTTGCATCGGATAGGGTGGATGTCGTGACTTGTACGCTTTTTACCCATCATTTCACAGATCAAGAACTAGTATCCTTACTGACTGCTTTTCGCCAAAAATCGAAGCTTGGCATAGTGATCAATGATCTACATCGACACCCTTTTGCCTACCACAGTATCCGCATTCTTACCCGCTGGTTTAGCCGGTCGCCGATGGTCCAAAATGATGCTCCGGTTTCAGTTTTGAGAAGTTTTTCCAGACAGGATTGGGAGAGGATTTTGAGAGCTGCCGATATAACCAATTTCAAAATTACATGGAATTGGGCTTTCCGTTGGCAAGTCTATGTCCTATTTTAGGACTTTTGAAATCATTAATTAAACCAACTTAAAGCAATGGAATTATCTCCGGAAACCGTCAAGGAACTGTTAGGACAGGGAATTCAGCTTGGGTACAAAGTTGTCCCATCTCTTATTTATGCACTTTTTTTCTACCTGGTTGGTAGATTTTTGGTTTTAAAACTGGTCAAAGGATTCACGAAAATTCTTCACCGAAGGGAAGAAAATCCATCTTTAAATGACTTTTTAATTGGCTTGGTCAAGGCCCTTTTGTTCGTTTCCTTATTTATAGGAATTGCAACAATTCTGGGTGTGCCGGCCTCTTCTTTTCTGGCAATTCTTGGAGCTGCAGGATTGGCAATTGGACTTGCTCTTCAGGGCTCACTATCCAATTTTGCAGGAGGTGTTTTGATTTTACTTTTCAAGCCGTTCCGTGTGGGAGACACGATCACCGGTCAGGGACATACCGGCACTGTAAAAAAGATAGATGTGCTTTATACACATCTGAACACTTTTGACAATAAGGAAGTGATCATCCCAAATGGCAACCTGGCTAATTCTGATGTAGTCAATTTCAGCTCCCAGGAAACGCGCAGAGTGGATTTCACAGTAAGTGTGGCTTATGGTACCAATCTGAAAGTGGTGAAAGATCTGATTTTGGGAATCATAAAAAAGGATAAGCGAGTGTTAAAGGATCCTGAACCATTGGTTGCATTCAATGCTTTTGGGGCAAGTTCATTGGATCTGGTCGTGAGAGTTTGGGTGAATACCCCGGACTATTGGGATGTTTATTTTTCAAACATGGAAGCTATCAAGGAAGCGTTCGAGCAGCACAAGATTGAGGTGCCTTATGCAAAAAGAGATGTGTACCATCATTATCCGGATGGGGTCATTTCAACAGAAAAGGCCGCCGATTGACAGCTTTTCTTTTTTGGCTAAAATAGCTTCAGGATTTTTTCCAAAGGTTTCCTGTGGATATCAGGGACAAACGTTCCTTCTTTCGCGTATCCTACCGGAATCAAAAGGTAAGGTTTCTCATGTGTCGGCCTTTGAAGAATTTCGCTCAAAAAACTCATCGGACTTGGCGTATTTGTGACAGCCACAAGCCCGGCATGGTGAATCGCAGCTAATAAAAAACCGCATGCTATTCCTACTGATTCGCTGACATAATAGTGTTGGACTTTTTCTCCGTTTTCCATTCCATAGGATTGCTTGAAAACCACGATTAAAAATGGAGCTTCTTCCAGAAATGGCTTTTCCCAATTAGTCCCGAGCGGTTTCAAATCATCTTTCCAGGGATCAGGCATCCTGCTGGAGTAGCTGATTTTCTCTTCTTCTTCAGCAGCCAAACGGATTTTGCGTTTGATCCCGGGGTCTGAAACTAGACAAAAAGTCCAGGGTTGCTTATGTGCTCCCGATGGAGCGGTGCTTGCGGTGAGGATGATATGCTCCATCACTTCCACTGGAATCGGGCGGGTATCAAACTCCCTTACCGTCCTTCGCTGATCCATTTCAAGATAGAATTTTCTTGATTTTCCGATCATTTCTTCCGGAGTTGTTTGAGGCCTTTCGTACCGGATATGTTCAAATCCCCCAATAATTTTCTTTTCCATAAAAAAAAACGGCTACCTGTGAAAGAGCCGTTTTGGAGAGTTTTTATCTAATCAATCGAATGTGACATCTTTTGATCCGCCCGGGTAAGTGACTTTTCCAACTTTATCACAGGTACCGGAACCATAATCAACACTTGCTTCTATTCCTTTATATGTAAATTGCAAAACTCCTGAGTTTGGTACCCAAATACCGGAAGCAATACAGGTTTGTGTGAGTTTCAGTGGAGTAGTGATTAAGGTTGAGTAGTCGTAATCACCGCGGCTTTTGCCCTCTCCGGTTCCAGTGACAGATGTTTCATAACCTTGTGCTCCCAGCTTAATTTCTCTTACCTGATTCATTTTAAGAGTAGCAAAGGAATTATCAGGCCATGTGATTTTTCCATTTTCCACTTTTACTGTCATAGTGATGGTACTTATTGCCAGATTTATTCCTGTGTTTGTCAGGATTCTTGTTCCTTCAAGTTTCAACCCGTTGACCTCATATCCTTCAAATGAGGTGGTTATTGACGACCCCGGGAATGCCAGATTACCGGTGTAAGTAAGGAGAATTTTACCTTTTCGAACCACGCCTTCTTCACTTGTACATCCTGTTCCAAAGTCGATTATAATTTTCTTGGTTAGCTTATCCACTATGACATCGGAACTCTGGCAAACCAAAGTTTGACTAGAATTGATAACTCTCGCTCCCAGACCATTTGCCTGCATTACTTCCAAAGTGAGATTGTCAACATCTTCGTAGGAGCGATAGATTTCTACTTCATCTTCTAATAAACTAAGGTCCGGCTCGGGCAATATCTTGTCAGAAATGGATTCACATGAAATGATCAGAAATGAAATTATTCCGATAAAAATGAGGGTAAAGAGGTTTTTCATAAAACAGTGATTTTTTTGATGATCCTAAATCTATGGCTATTTCCCAAGTTTTAAAGGAGGTTTGACCTCTTTTTTGCTTTGGCCTCCCACACAGCCAATGTTTTGAGTCAATGAAATGTCATCAGGAAAGATGCCCATGCCTTGGCTTAAATCCCATTCCTCTGCTTCAGATTCCTGAATTTTTGACTTTGGTTTTTCGGGTTTGGATTTCATATTGGCATCGAATTTTCTTGATAAACGGATCAACAGGAAGAAAGATTTTAAAGGTTGAATTTTTGGTTGTTCTGTTGTCTGATTGGTACAGATAGGAGTGTTTCTTCTTCAATCTCTATCTTTAGGCATGAAAGGATTTGATTTTGAAAGTGAAGGGCTTTCGGAGAAACTTAGTTTGGTGAAAAAGAAAGCAGGGAGACTTTCCTTGTTGAGACTTTTGGTCTTTTTTGCGATGGTTGCCCTGCTTGTACTGAGTTTATCAGATGCCGCCTATTGGTTCTTGCCATTTGGGCTTGCTGTCGGCGGATTCATCGAATTGATTCGAAGATATAATTACCAAAAAGATCAGGAAGCTATTTATCTGGCCTTGCAAATACTCCTGCAACGAACCGAAAAGCGGAAAGCCAGAAATCTCTCGGGTCTTGATTCCGGCGCGGAGTTTATGGAAAAATTGCACCCTTTTGCAAATGATTTGGATCTCTTTGGTGATCATTCCCTTTTTCAATTGCTAAATCACACTATTTCTCCGAATGCCAAAAAGGCACTTGCTGCGAAAATGAAGGATGCTTTTCGTTTGGATGAAACCGAAGCACAACGATTGGCCGCTCAGGAGCTTTCTGAAAAGCCAAAATTTTTGCAGGCAATTGAAAGCATTGGATTGGCTTTTTATGAGGTGGAAAAATCAGCCGAAGGATGGATTCATTGGCTAAAGGAACCTCAAAAAATCAAATCCTGGATTTCGGTTTTTGCTTTCATCGGACCGATTGGTGGGATTATACTTTGCGGACTGGTTTATACAGAAGTGCTTCCTCCAGCCGTTTTGGGCCTTTGGATTTTGATTGGAATGATTTTTTTATCCGCTGTTTTCAAACCACTCAAGCAAGCTGCAGAACTTATTCCTTCCAGAAATCAGCTTAAAATCTATCGATATTGGATATCTGAACTGGAGCGAGAAAACTTCAATTCTAACATCCTCAAAGAGGCTCAATCACACTTTTTAACTCAGGATGGAAAGGCTTCCGAATTATTGGATCAACTCGATCGGCTTGGGCTTTGGGTTCAAAATCGGTTAAACTTTCTTTACCTGCCAATCAATTTGCTCTTTTGGACAGATTTATTTCTTTTCATGAGGCTCGATTCCTGGAAGCGAAATCATGGAGAAACCACATCTGATTTTCCGGCCCAGCTGGAAAACTGGGAAGTTTTGATTTCACTTGGCGCATTTGAATCAGAGGTTGGAGTCAGAGGAAAAGTAACTCGACTTCCGGATTCAGGTTTGATTGCCAAAGGAGTCACGCATCCTCTGTTGCACCCGGAAAAAGCCGTCGCAAATGATTTTGTTCTCGATGAAAATCAGAGAATTATTTTGCTTACCGGATCGAATATGAGCGGGAAGACGACTTTCATGAGGACTTTAGGAATCAATTGTGTTTTGGTGAATTTGGGTTTGAATCCGTTTGCAAAAGAGTTTGGATTGGGACCTATGCAGCTTTACACGAGTATGCGAAATTCGGATAATCTTGGTGAAAGCGTCAGTTCGTTCTATGCGGAACTTAGCCGTATCCACAACTTGATTGAGCGGTTGGAAGCCGCAGAAGAGATCTTTTTCTTACTGGATGAGATTTTGAAAGGCACCAATACTGAGGATAGGATCGCGGGTAGCGAAGCGCTAATCCGTCAGGTAAGAAAGACAAATGCCATGGGGATTATCAGTACTCACGATATTGAACTGGCGGAATTGGACAAAAAGATTGAATCCCTTAAAAATTTCAGTTTTCATTCAGAGATTCATGATCAGAGCATTGACTTTGACTACAAGATCAAATCCGGCCCTTGTCCCAGTTTCAACGCACATAAACTGATGGAATTGATGGGAATTAAGTTTTAATTTATTTTTCTTCCGCGGATAAAAATCCGTAAATTCATAGGTAATCAATTACTTACCTAAAAAATGACCATGAGAGATCTGCTTTATTTAGTCGCGGTGATTTTAGTTTTTGGATGGATTCTTGGATTTATTGTTTACAACGTGGGATGGTTAATCCATATATTGCTAGTAATCGCGATCATATCAATCTTGCTAAGAGTGATCGGAGGAAGGTGATTTTGTTAGTTACTTTCTTTCAAAAGCGTTGATGAAATAGGACAATCTGGATTTATTGAATGAGATTGTTTTATTTTTGGGCCTCCTATGGCGTTACAAAATCCTCAATCAAAAATCCTTGGTGTTCTCGGCGGCGGTCAACTTGGCCGGATGCTCATCCAATCGGCTATTAACTACAATCAGGATATCCACATTTTGGATCCTGATCCAAATGCGCCTTGCAAGGATATTTCCCAAAAATTCACAGTTGGTTCGCTGAAAGATTTTGATATAGTTTATGCCTTCGGACAAGCCTGCGATGTAATTACCGTTGAAATTGAAAACGTTAATACAGAGGCGCTTGAAAAGCTTTGCTCCGAAGGAAAGCAAGTTTATCCACAACCTGAGATTCTTCGATTGATTCAGGATAAGCGAGCCCAAAAGCAATTTTATCAACAACACGGAATTCCAACTGCGGAATTTATTTTGACAGCAGATAAAGCAGATGTTGTCCACAATTTCGGATTCCTTCCGGCAGTTAATAAGCTGGGAAAAGAAGGGTATGATGGCAGAGGAGTCCAGATCTTGAGAACTGAAGCAGATCTCGAACTGGCATTTGATGCTCCTGGTCTGCTGGAAAAGCTGATTGATTTTGACAAAGAAATTGCTGTGACAGTTGCCAGAAATGAATCAGGAGAATTGGTCGCCTACCCCGCAGTCGAATGCGCCTTTCACCCAACCGCCAATTTGGTTGAGTTTCTTTTTGCCCCCGCGGAAATTAGCCTGGAAGTCGAGCAAATAGCTCAGGAAGTTGCAAAAGACGTTATCCTAAAACTTGGAATGGTTGGCATCTTGGCTGTTGAAATGTTTGTGACAAAATCGGGCGAAGTGCTCGTCAATGAGATTGCCCCAAGACCACATAATAGCGGGCATCATACGATTGAGGCTAATTTCACTTCACAGTTTGAGCAGCATTTACGAGCTGTTATGAATTGGCCACTTGGCAATCCTGATCTCAGATGTCCTGCAGCGATGATTAATTTGCTTGGAGAAAAAGGTTATTCAGGTCCGGTTTTGGTCGAAGGCAAGGAGGAAGCTTTAGCAGAAAAAGGAGTTTATATTCATATGTATGGTAAGAAACTCACCAAGCCATTTCGAAAGATGGGGCACGTGACTATTCTTGATGAAAATGTGGATAACCTCAAAAAAAGAGCGAATAGAATCAAAGAATTAATCAAAATAAAATCGACGCAATGAATCCATCAGTAGGTATAATCATGGGAAGCCAGTCCGATCTTCCGATCATGGCTGAAGCAGCACAAATGCTGGAGGAGCTTGGTGTCAGCTACGAATTGACAGTAGTTTCTGCGCATCGAACTCCACATCGAATGATGTCCTACGCTGAAACTGCACGCGATCGGGGTATTAAAGTGATTGTGGCGGGAGCAGGCGGAGCGGCGCATTTACCAGGAATGGTTGCTTCTTTGACTAGTTTACCGGTGGTGGGTGTTCCGATAAAAAGCTCCAATTCCATTGACGGTTGGGATAGTATTTTGTCGATTTTGCAAATGCCCGGAGGAATCCCTGTAGCGACAGTTGCCTTGAATGGTGGTAAAAATGCCGGAATTCTTGCCGCTTCTATTGTTGGTTCATTTGATTCCGAGGTAGCTTCGCGACTGGATTCTTACAAAAAATCTCTGAGGGAAAAAGTGGAGGAGTCGGCAGCTGAAATTGAGCAAAAAGGCTGGAAAGAAATTCTCAAGAAATAAAAAATGCGGCCTGAAAGCCGCATTTTCATTTATAGTTTATGGACTGGAAAAAACCAATTCGATTTAAGATCGGTGATGTTCCCTGGGAAATCCCTTTGAACGTCTTGCTACTATTGGGAGGGATTACTCTGATTTTAATGATTTTAGGAGCTTGGTTGGGCTTTAGATTTGGAGGAGGAAAGTTTTAATCTGTAAATATCCCCCAGCCGTCATCATATTTTTCAGTGGGATCAAAGCCCCTAATCCATTCGATGAAAAGCTTCCTGTATTCTTCAATTGCCTGACGCAGTAGTTCCAAGTGCTCTTCGGCATGAGTTTCTTCTAAAGCCAGCTGGTAAGTCATGGAGTCAAGACTTTTTGCATGCACTTTCATAATGACTGCCTTCTCCATTTTCAATACAAAATCCGGGATAGATTCTGCACCTGCAAATTTGGCACTCATCGCCATTGCGTCCTCCAACATCAAACCTCCATACAATTCGCGCCTCGCTTCATCCAAACTGCCTACTAAGGCTCTTGTAAGACCAATAATTTCTTTGGCTTTGATCATCAAAGGATGCTTGTAGATTTTCTCTTGCTCCTTCCTGGGATCAAATTCTCCATCCTCATCCCACTCTGCATCCTCATCTTCAAAATCATCCCACATAACAACTCATTTTTTATTAGAAAGGCAATCTGTCCTCGTCTCCTTCGGAGTGAAAACTGTCAACCTCCGGCATATCTGAAGAAACTGGACCTGATCCGCCAGTGCGATCTACTTTATAAGCTTTCACTTCAGTATACCAACGCCCGTTGTATTCACGACTTTCCACATCTATTCCCATGGTTACATTCTCTCCTGGTTTCAGAGAAAACTGATCGATTTTATCACCCCAAAGAGATACGCATACTTTTTTAGGATATTGTCCTCCTGTTTCAAGGATATATTCTTGCTTTCTCCAAGCATTACCACTTTTTGAATTACCGCCTACTTCGGGCAGCTGCTGGATTACTTTTCCGCTCAGTTCCATTATCGATTAATTATATATTAAGTCTCCCGAAGTTAAGCAATGCCTTTGAAATCTCCCGATTAGAAAGTGGTAAATAAAGAAGTGTGGCCCTCAGATTTTAATATCTTCTGGCACAGTCATTGGTTTAGTACTGACTAGGTAACCAATTTCAAAAAATTAAATTCGGGGATATTTCCGTTATTCAAAATCTGGTTTTGATTCTGTTTTTTTAGGACTTAAACTCTGTAAAATCCTCTCTGTTTCTTTGCAAGTTGAGTATTGAAACCCTACTTTAGAGCTTTTCCAATTCTTCCACCCTTAACAGATACTATGGCCTAGACTTTTACGTTGATGATAAACCAACTTAAAATGGGTAAGGGAATAGGTCCACAGGACAGCGAGCTAATTGCTCAGTATCGAAATGGCAGTGAGCCAGCATTTGATTTATTGGTAGACAGATACCAAAAGAAGATTTATACCACAATATTTCTGATTGTTAAGGATCAGGAAATTGCCGAAGATTTGTTGCAGGATGTATTTGTGAAGGTGGTGAACACCATTAATTCAGACAAATACAATGAGGAAGGAAAGTTCCAGCCTTGGGTGATGCGGATTGCTCATAATTTGGCCATTGATTATTTCAGAAAGGCCAAGAGATATCCGACAATCCTCATGGAGGATGGATCGAATATTTTCAATTCACTCAAATTTTCGGAAGAAACAATCGAGGATCGCAAGGTCAGAGATGAAGGTATAGATTTGGTAAAACGCCTGATCGAAGAACTTCCAGAAACTCAAAAGGAAGTCTTGATCATGAGATATTATGTAGAAATGAGTTTCCAGGAGATTGCAGATCAGACTGGAGTCAGTATCAATACCGCTTTGGGAAGAATGCGCTATGCACTCATCCACCTGAGAAAGAAAATGAAACAATTAAACTTTGCCTATGATAAAACCATTTACCCCAAATGACCTGATCAGGTATATCTATCAGGAAATGACAGAGGTGGAGCAAGATCTTTTGGTGCAAGCCTTGCATAGTGATGAATCGCTGATGCAAGAATATGTGGAGATGCTGAGCACACTTGATCAACTGGAACAAATCCAGCTTTCGCCTTCAGAAAAAGTAGTAAAAGCCATCAAGTTGAAGGCTCAATCTACGGGACTTCAAAGAGTCTGAAAAAATTTGGTAACCCGGCCTCGACCGGGTTTTTTTATTCCAATACAGTCTTTAAATAAACAGAAGCTTCCTGGATCAAAGTGGCATAAGTGGCCTCCGTGAATCCATGACCCTGTCCGGGTACGGATTTGTATAGAAAAGGAACGCTAAAAGATTCCAATTCCTTTTTCAGAATTTCGCTTTGGCTGATCGGCACTACATTGTCGGTGGTTCCATGGAAAAACACAGTCGGAATTGAATTTTCATTTATAAAAGTCACGGGGCTTGATGCGGAATAAATTCTGGGTTGCTCTGAGGGAGTTCCGCTTATAAGACCTGCTAAGAGTGCTGATGTAATAGAGTTAAATCCATAAAAGGGAGCCAGATCTGTAGGTGGAAAAAAGGCGATTATTGCCTGTATATTGCCAATATCCTGATGTTTATAGCCATGCAAAAGTGCCAAATGTCCTCCTGCACTGGCTCCTGCAAGAATAATTTTATTTGAAATATTCCACCCTGCAGTTTTGCTCAAAATGTATTCAATTGATTTAAGTACGTCATTTTCCTGGGTTGGGAATTTGTTATCCCCATCATTAAGGTTGAAAAGGCGATAGTCGATTGAGACAAAAGCGTATCCGGGGAATGACTTTTCCATAAGTGATTGAAAACTTAAGAATTCACTTTTGCTTCCATCAATCCAGGCTCCTCCGTGTATATATATAAGGAGTGGAGTTTCTTCAATAGACCTTCCTGCAGGCAAATAAACATCCAAGTTCTGTTTTGGATCGGTCCCGTAGGCTTGATTTACCAGATTTAACGCGGGCAAAAGCCCATCAGGATCTTCATCTTTGCCGGAATCGCAAGACCAAATAAAGAGTAAGAATAAAACCTGAACTAAAAACCCGAAAAATTGAATTCGTCTGAAAGAGGTCATTTTTAAAACCATTTGATTAAAGAAGATATGATTTGTTTAGCCTGAGCCCCGTATGGAGGCTTTAGTAAAGTTGTGTTGTTGAATCCTACCCTTTGGTGAAGGATTCCTTTTTCATGGGAGAATGCCAGGAAGCCAAAATAGCCATGTGCTTTTCCAATCCCGCTGTTATTAACTCCCCCAAATAATAGTTCGTTGTGTAAAAAGTGCAAGACACAATCATTGATGACCACATTGCCTGAACTGGTCTCAGTAAGGACTTTGTTTGAAGCTTCAGAGTCATTCCCAAAGTAATACAGAGCCAATGGTTTAGGTTTGGAGTTAATATAATCTATCACCTCCTCCAGATTTTGATAAGTCATGATGGGCAATATTGGGCCAAAAATCTCCTCTTGCATCACTTCCATTTCATCAGTGACGTCGGCTAGAATCGTTGGCTCAATGTATCGTTGTGATATATCAGTCTTGCCTCCAAATTCCAGCGAAGCTCCTTTTTCAATTGCATCATTGAGGTATCCGTTAATTCTCAAAAAGTGTTTTTCATTGACTATTCGGGCCAGGTCGGGAGATTTATCAATTCCTTTATAGCGGGGGTCATACATTTTCTGGATAGACAACTTTAGCTCCATTACCAGTTGACTGTATTGTTCATGATGGACTAGGATATAATCCGGGGCTATGCAAGTTTGACCACAATTAATAAATTTTCCGGATACCAATTTCCCGGCGGCATCTTTCAAATCGGCTGTTTTGTCCACAATTGCCGGAGATTTCCCACCTAGCTCAAGGGTAATTGAAGTCAAATTCTCAGAAGCAGCTTTCATCACTATTTTTCCAACTGCCGGACTTCCCGTAAAGAAAATATGATCAAAAGGAAGACTTAGTAAATATTGGGCAACATCAGTTTTTCCCTGGAAAACGGCTACCTCGGAAGGCTCAAAAAGCTCCTCAACCATTTTTTGAACTAAAACCGAAGTGTGAGGAGTCATTTCTGAAGGCTTAATAATCACTGTACATCCGGCGGCAAGGGCCGAAACCATCGGCGCAACGGCCAAATTAAACGGGTAATTCCAGGGCGCAATTATCAGGGAAGTTCCTCTGGGTTCAATCAGAATCTTTCCTTTGGTTCCAAGCATTGGCAAAGGAGTGGAAACTGATTTGGCTTTCATCCAGGACTTCAGATTCTTAATGGTATGGTTGATTTCTGAGGTTACCGGATAAATCTCGCTGAGATCAGTTTCCGGTATTGGTTTTTTGAAATCAGCCCAAAGTGAATTCCGTATTTCATCCTGATTCTTTTTGATCCAGTTTTTGATTCGATTGAGTCGCTCTATCCTTTCTTCGGCATTGGATGATCTCCATACTTTGGCTGTCTTTTGTTGAGAAATGAAAGTTGCCTCAATGGTGGAAGTTGAGCTTTGAATTATAGCAGGGCTGATCATAGAGTCATTTTTTAACGAAGGTTAATTTACCTCCTTTCGGAATTAGTAATCAATCTAAAACCTGATGAATGATTTCAATTAGGTGCAAATGAAAGTTTCCGGAAGCTTGACAGGAAATTTTTTGACAAAAATCAAATTTAAGGTAACCAAATCGGTGGTTGAGGTTTTTCCGGTTTTTGTTTGATTAGTCCCATTTTGTTCTCCGAACAAAAACATAATTTCAAATGAATTAAAAATTATTTCAAACCAATAAAAATGTATTACGTGAAAAATAAATCTCCTTTAATTTGGATTTAAAAAACAATAAAGTGTATTTTTATAGCAAATTAGTACTTGTTAAGAAGTATAATCCTCTGAAATCAGGAAAAAATATCAAAATTTTATAAAAGTGAAATCAGAGAAAAAGGTAATTGATGTCTTTTAATTCCAAATAAAAATCTGGATTTTTTAGAATATCAATATTTAAGATTGAAAAATTCAAATTATAGAGAAATGTCTACGGACTCGAAAATTTTAAATTTTAATAACATGGACAACTTATCCAATTGTCAGACAAGCCCAAAATCCTCTTTGAAAGGATTTCTTCCGGGGGAGGGTAAACTAGCGGGGGGGCTCTGGGG
>JAKFCO010000011.1:0-120807 GCA_036676605.1 Algoriphagus sp. | reverse complement strand
ACAGATGGAGCTTGCATGACGAGTACGAGCACTCAGAATCCTACGCTGATGTTTATGACGCTGACGGCAAGAGCGGCGAATTATGCGATGGATGAATTGAAAAAATTGAATCTTTAAAATCTCGCACAGATGAATACAGAAAAAACCATTGAATTACACCGAGTTAATCTGTGAAGTTTTCTGTACAATCTGTGGGCTAAAAAAAACTATGAAAAAGACCCTTACCCTTTTGATTCTTGCTTTGTCTTGGATCATTTCTCCTCAGGAAACTGCCGCCCAGAAAAAAGGAGACCCGCTCCTTCAGGCTCCGCTAGGAATTGCAGCGTATTCATTCAGAGAGCATTTTCCGAAGGACGTCGTAGCCACGCTTGACGTTATCCAAAAAATGGGATTTACCGAATACGAGGGTGGTACAGCAGGAATGGATCCTGCTGAGTTTAAGAAACTATGTAACGAGAGAGGAATCAGCATTCCATCCACAGGAACCGGATTTGAGCAACTGGCAAAAGATCCTCAGGCTGTGGCTGATCAGGCAAAAGCCTTAGGTGCGAAGTATGTAATGTGCGCCTGGGTTCCTCATAAAAGAGGGGAGTTCAACAAAGAGAATGCAGATAACGCGATCAAAGTCTTCAACGAAGCTGGAAAAGTGCTGAAAGAGAATGGATTGATTTTCAAATACCATGTTCACGGGTATGAGTTTCAGCCTTATGGCAAATCCACTTTGATGGATTACATGATCGAAAATACCAATCCTGAATACGTTTCCCTGCAAATGGATGTGATGTGGACGCATTTCGGCGGTGGAGATCCGGTGGCTCTTTTGAAAAAATACGGAAAGCGTTGGGTGTCCCTTCACCTGAAGGATTTCAGAAAAGGAGCGCCAAGAGATATGACAGGTTTGACCGGACCTGAAAATGATGTGCCGCTTGGAGAGGGAGAACTTGATATCCCGGGGATTCTGCGGGAATCCAATAAGATTGGAATCAAGCATATGTTCATCGAAGACGAAAGCGATAAGGAAATGGAAAACCTGCCTAAAAGCATCGCGTATCTGAAAAGTTTAAAATATTGAAGATCAGAAGCCGGGCGAATGCCCGGTTTTTTTTTTATATCAGGCAATGAAAAAAACCACAGCGCTTTTTCTATTCTTTCTGGGGATAAATTCCTCTGGCTTTTCGCAGAAAAAAGAAGATTTCAATATCCTCTTGATTCATGTGGATGATTTGGGGGCGACAGATTTGGGGGTGTTTGGAAGTGATTTTTATGATACTCCGAATATTGATCGTCTAGCCTCAGAGGGTATGATCTTTACCCAGTCTTATGCCGCCGCTGCGATTTGTTCCCCATCAAGGGCAGCTTTAATGACTGGAAAATATCCTGCGAGAATCGGGATTACGGACTGGATTTATGCAAGGTTTCAGGGGAAAGGCACTACTGGTTTACCCGGGGAATTGGCTGAAAATTCTGAAAAGCCTTTACGAACGCCAAAAAATCAGGGGTTCCTTCCTTTGGAAGAAATTACAATTGCGGAGCGATTAAAAAACCACGGATATTCCACGCTTCATGTAGGCAAATGGCATCTGGGCGAAGAGGGAATGTATCCCGAAAATCAGGGCTTCGATGAGAATATCGGGGGAAATGATCTTGGTCAGCCGCCAAGTTACTTTGATCCGTACCAACCGGCAAAACCTACTCCGTTTTACGAACTCAGAAATGTACCTCCGAGAAAAGAAGGTGAATTTTTGACCGATCGGGAAGGAGATGAAATAATCAATTTCGTCCAAAAGCAAAATCGAAAATTCTTCATTCACTGGGCTCCCTATGCGGTTCACACTCCGATTATGGGTCCGGAAGATTTGGTAGAAAAGTATAAGAACCGAAAGCCCGGAAATCAGAAAAACCCTGTTTATGCCGCACTGGTGGCAAATCTGGATCAGAATGTAGGGAAAGTTTTGGAAGAACTCGATCGTCTTGGATTGACGGATAAGACCTTGGTGATTTTCACTTCTGATAATGGAGGATTGATCGGAAATCCGGCTAATCCCATTACAAATAATGGTCCGCTTCGATCTCAAAAAGGCTACCCTTATGAAGGCGGAATCCGGGTTCCAACCATCGTGAAATGGCCTGGAAAAGTGAAAGAAGGAACTATCTCTGAAACTCCCATCATTACCATGGATTGGATTCCGACAATTCTAAGTTATCTGGGAGAAGATCCGGAAGAATTGGGACTTGATGGAAGAAGCCTCATGGGAGTTTTCTCAGAAACTGAGGAAAAATTCACCAGGGATTTATTCTGGCACTTTCCGCATTACAGAGGAGATGATGTGGTGCCCTATTCAATTGTACGATCCGAAGATTACAAGTTGATTTATTACTTCGATGGCTCGCAAGGGGAACTATATGATCTTTCTAACGATCCTTTGGAGCAGATTAATCTTGCAAATCAGCTTCCTTTAATCTTTTCCCAACTCAGGACAAAACAGGAAAACTGGTGGAAGGAAACGGAGGCCAGGCTGCCGGAGGCAAAGTGATCAATTGCTAGTTGCCTAATCACGTTACGTGACGAATTTTCGAGCCTGGGATTTCAACCATTGCCCTGAAATATTTCTCAAAAAAGTCACCAAAGCTTATCTTCCCATACTGACCCTTTGCACCTCCTGATGACAACCCTTCCTCTTATCCAACACCTCGAAAGCTTCATTCCATTGACCGGCGAAGAAAAGGTTTTGTTGGAGGAGAGGTTCGTCTTGCGGAAAGTCAAAAGAAGGGAAAAAATCCTGGTGGCAGGGGAGGTTTGCAAGCATTACACCTTTATCGTGGAGGGATGTTTTCGGATGTTTGGAGTGGATGACAAAGGCTTTGAACATAACATTCAATTTGCCGCCGAAAATGATTGGATAGCCGATATTGGAAGTTTTCATACTCAAAAAGCCAGTCTTTTGAATATCGAAGCTCTTGAACTTGGATTGGTGCTTCAGGTTAAGCAACAAGATTTATACTATTTGTACAAAAATATCCGCAAATTGAATCTGATTTTTAAGGTGCTTATCGAGCAGAAATACATTGAATTACAGAATCGGGTACTTCAAAACTTCAGTTCCACGGCTGAGGAGCGCTATTTGAGTTTTTTGGAACAGTATCCCCTGCTTTTCAACCGTCTGCCCAATACGCAGATTGCTTCCTATCTGGGTATTACTCCGGAGTTTTTGAGCAAAGTCCGGAAAAAACTCCAATCTAAGTGCTGATTTCTTAACCTAGGTTAAGGGTAAAATCAGGCTAGTCATAAGACCTTTGTCCCAATCAATCAAGACAAAGATGAAAAGACTATCTGCTATTTTATTGCTTTTACATTTCTTCTATTTCCACGGATTTGCTCAGATAGAAAGGGGTGAACTCTACGTCAATCCTGAATCCGGAGTAGATTCCAATACGGGACAAAAAGAAAACCCTCTCCGTTCTCTCCGTGAGGCCGCTCTGAGGATCAATACTTCTGAAGGCGAAGGTGCTGTTACCGTTTTTCTTTCCGAAGGAATGTATGCCCTTGACACTACTGTAAGATTTGAGCCTACAAAAAGGAAATTTACACGGGAGAATAGACTGACGATCCGGGCAGAAGTGATTCCGGATGATCCGGAATGGCACCATGGAAAAATGCCTGTGCTGATTTCGACCATGCCTTTTGAAAATATACCTGATGACCGTTTAGGCGGAGCTTCAAACGGCATACAAATAGAAACCAGCCACGTCACCATTCAGGGATTGCGAATGCTTGGTTCACCGGTTCATGAAAGGCCCCAAGAAGGCAAAGTAATTAGAAACTATCCCATCATTAGAGAAGGCAGAGATTTGGATGATCTTCGAGTGACCCAGTGCTTGTTTCTAGGAGATATTCATGCCGCTCCAAATCACCTTCCTGTTTTAGTCAGCGGTCAAGGAGTAGTGGTGGATCACTGTGTATTTTATGGAGTAAAGGATGCCGTGGTCTTTTGGTTTTCGGACCGGCCCGCTGAAAATTGTGAAATGCATCATAATCTTATTGTAAATATCTATGGTGCGGCAGTTTGGTCTTGGTCATTGGCGGAGGATTTCAAATACTACAACAATGTGGTGACCGATGCCGAGACTTTTTGGATTTTGAATAAGGATGAAAAGAACAGTTTCAACTTGTCAAATTCACTGGTAGTAGGATACGATCAATTGGTCAATAAAGGAGGAGGTCCTGCTGATTTGGGAGAAAGCTCTGATCCCACAAAGCTTAAATTGGGAGAAAATGTCATCATCCAGAAGGAAGGAAGTCTGGAGATTGTCAAGGATCCCACCAGTAAATATTACCTGCATCTTGCCCCCGGTTCACTTGGTAGCGAATTGGGAGCAGGTCTATTCTATCAAAAAAAGTAATCGAGGCGACAATTAGCTATTTTTATCTTAATCAAAACTTAAAACTAACACCTATGAAAAATCTACTTTCCACCTTATTCTTGGTCTTTGGGCTAAGCGTTTTGTCCCAAGCTCAAACTTCAATCGACGAGATCGTCAAAGATTGGGAACGCGCGAAAACTTACACCAAAGAATACCTGGATGCCATGCCGGCAGAAAATTACGGTCTCAAGCCAACGCCCGAGATGCGTTCTTTTGCCCGGCAAATGCTTCACCTGACAGATGCAAATTACGGCTTCAGCTCTGCAGCTACCGGAGTAGCCAGTCCGGTTGGAATGGGTGAATCCGAAAAATCCGCCGATCAATCCAAAGAAAACGTGACCAAATTGGTCCTTGCAGGATATGATTTTGTGATCAACAGTGTAAAAACAATGACTCCTGCACAGCTGGAGGAAGCGACCAAGCTTTTTGGACAATTTGAGATGAGCAGAGGAACTGCACTTAGCAAAAGCTTTGAGCATCAGACCCATCACCGCGGACAGACTACGGTTTATTTGCGATTGGCCGGAGCCACGCCACCTCAGGAAAAGTTGTTTTAATCCACGAGATTGCTTCAATCAAAAAATTGAAAGTGATGAACAAAATGAAACTGACCTTATTGAGCCTGTTCTCCTTGATCTATGGAGTACAGGCCCAAACAATCCTTTTTGAAGGAAAGGAATTTGAAATTTCCCATGTGAAAGCTTCGGTGGTTCAACTGAATTGTGAGGAAGTTCTCAGAGTAGAGCGGGATTTGGAATCCTTACCCTTTGATCCAAATCGAATGGGAGAGACAGTGGACGAGGCCACTTTTGTCAAATTGAAAGGGGTTAATCTGGAAAATGGAGTCGTGGAGGTGAAAGTCCTGAGCCGACTTTTGCCAAATGCTCCGGCCTTTGCTCGCGGTTTTATTGGACTTGCCTTTAGGATAAATGAAGATAATTCTGCTTTCGAATCCATTTACCTCCGACCTACAAATGGAAGAGCAGATGACCAATTTCGGAGAAATCATACCATCCAATACTTTGCCTACCCGGGCTACAAATTCGACCGCCTCAGAAAGGAATCCAACGGGGAGTATGAAACCTATGCCGATATCGGACTGGATGAATGGATTACCCTGCGAATAGAATTCAGCGGGAAATCAGCCAAACTCTATCTCAATGACCAAAAATCCCCGGCTTTTATCGTAAAAGAAAAGCTGGGAACGACTTCATCCGGTTCCGTCGGACTTTGGGTGGAAATCGGGACAGAAGGATATTTCAAGGATTTTAAGATTATCAAATGAAGAAGCATATTCTTTCTCTTATTCTGCTGATCGTTTTCAGGAGACTTAGTCAAGCCCAAACGGCTAAACAGCTCCGACATTTTATGCAGCAAAGCCCTTCACCGGAAGGGGCGATTCCTTATGGCAATAACCCTGAGGACGGAAAGTATGTCCAAGCCGGAGATGCCGAAATTTACTATGAAGTCTATGGTAAAGGTGAGCCATTTGTAGTCCTTCATGGAGGATTGCTGGGTTCCACTTGCGAAATGCACCAGTTTATCGATAGCCTCTCACAGTGATATCAGGTGATTGCTGTTTCTACCCGTGGTCATGGAAAGTCTGAACTTGGTACTGAACCGCTTAGCATCGAACAAAAAGCCGGGGATATTCTGGCAGTGATCAATGCCGAGACTTCCAAACCAGTCAATATCCTTGGATTCAGTGATGGCGGTTTTGGGGGATATATGTTTGCCAGCTTGTATCCTGAGCGGGTGAAAAAACTGATTGCTATCGGGGCGGGTGAACAAACTCCGGAGTTAAGAAAAATGGAATTCAATTCTTTAGAACTATTTCAACTTGATCCGGCCTAAATGGAGCAACAGTTGGCTTTGATGCCCGAGCCCTACAGGCTGATAGAATTGGGAAACCAAATTGCTGATTTTTATAATTCAATTTCGATAAGCAAGGACTTGTTCGAAAAGATCCAATGTCCGGTTTTGGTCTTGGCTGGTGAAAAAGATCAAAATGCTGCTTTGGTTACGGTCATCACTGCCTATCGAATGATCCCCAATAGTCAACTGGGCATTATTCCAAATGCGGGCCATGTGGTTTTTCTGGAAAATTTTCCGGCGGTTTGGTATGCCATGGTTCCTTTTTTGAAACAATAAATAAGTCAGAAGGCTATAGAACTTCAATTCTCAAATTGAAAAAGTATATGTAGGGAAGTTTAATAAAAAAGGGAGACTGATAAAATTCGGCCTCCCTTTTTTGTTTGGTTAATTTCTCTTCAAACAGTCTTCATCGATTCTCCATGTTGGGAAATATCCAATCCTATCTCTTCGTATTCCTCCCGGACTCTCAAGGTCACAAACTTATTGAGCACAAAGAAAATCAGATAAGACATTCCAAAAGAAAAGACTGCTACTCCCAGCAATACCAACATATGAGAGCCAAAAATGGACCAGCCTCCGTGCAACAAACTTGATCCTTCCTTGTTTGCGAAAATAGCCGTCAAAATCATCCCCATAATCCCGCCTATTCCATGACAAGCGAACACATCCAAGGTGTCATCGATCTTCTTGAGAAACTTGGCATTCATGATAATATTGGACACGATAGCTCCCATAAATCCAAATGTAAAACTTTGAGGAATCGTAATAAATCCGGCAGCGGGGGTGATCACCACAAGACCCACAACAGCTCCAATACAGGCTTGCATGGCAGAGATTTTCCTTCCCTGAATTCGGTCAAATAACACCCAGGTCATCATAGCGGTGGCCGAACTGATCGTGGTAGTGGCAAATGCCATTGCGGCTGTGCCGTTTGCTGCAAAAGAAGAACCTGCATTAAACCCAAACCAGCCAAACCACAGCATTCCAGTTCCTAAAATGACATAAGTAATATTGGAAGGATCGTGATTTGGATTTTTTCTTTTCCCAATAAATAAAGCCCCGGCTAAAGAGGCAAGGCCAGCACTGATATGAACCACAGTCCCTCCTGCAAAATCCACTACGCCAAAATAAGCTCCAATCAATCCTTCAGGATGCCAAACCATGTGACAAAGGGGAGCATAGACAAAAAGAGTGAAAATGCCGATGAAGAACAAATAACCTATAAATCTAACTCGCTCAGCAAGCGATCCCGTAATAATGGCCGGAGTGATTACCGCAAATTTCATTTGAAAAAGCGCGAACAAGACAAATGGTATAGTAGATCCCAAAGCTTTGTGAGGAAGATAAGACACCTGATCAAAGAATAGATATTGCAAAGGGTTTCCTATTATGCCGTAATGGGTTCCATTTATAGTGATGCCAATAGGATCTCCAAATGACAAACTAAATCCAACCACCACCCACAGCATGGTGACCACGCCGAGGGAAATAAAACTTTGTAGCATGGTGGAAATAAGATTTTTTTTCCCAACCATACCTCCATAAAACAAAGAAAGTCCGGGGGTCATCAAGAGAACAAGGCAGGAAGCCGTCAATATCCAAGCGATATCCGCAGGTACCAATTGATCCTTTGTTCCAAAATTTTCAAGTATGGGTTCTTTAACTGTCCATACTAAGCTGATCAATGGCGCTGCAATAGTAATCAGGAACGCCAATTTCCATTTTATATTCATCCTATTTTGTTAAGGCGACAATAATACCTGCTTTTGTTGCAAAAAATTCAATTTTATCGTGAAAAAAATTCAATTTGAACAATAAAGGCTTGAAATAATTGGTCAGTCTAAAAAATAACCAGCTCTGGAAAAGGTAAATAAAATCAACTTTTATCTTAATCAATTTGATAATAGTTTAGTTCATCTGGAGAAAGACTATAAATTTGAGACAAGGTCTCATCCATTGAAATTTCTCCACACTTTAATTCTTTTCATTACAAAAAAATCCGCTATTTGAGATTTGTAATCTCGAATCTCATACCGCAGGATTTTCAATCCAATAGAAACTCCCTTTCAACACACAAACCTATACCCATAGCCCTCACGATCGGAATCAGAATAGTCGGATTGTTCTGGAGTTTTTTGCGGAGCCTGGGAATGAAGTTTTCCTTTTCCTAACAATAATAGTCCAAGTCTGAAGACTTGAACCAACATAAGCCACCGTAAAAGAATTTTACATATCCTCCAAAGAAAGGGCAAGGTATTCTTTGGAGTAGCCTGTTAAATAGCCATCAAGGATTTGTGATTTTTCTTTGAGTTCGGTCAAATTGATTTTGGCTTTGTTTACTTTGACTTCAGCAAAAAGAACTCGTTTTTCGATTTCATTAATGGCGACGATATCGATTTCATTTTGGTTTTTCTTATCCCAAAATGTCCCTATTTCAGAAAACTGCATACTCATCTTCAGCTTTTCGATAAAATACCTTTCGAGCATTTTTCCGGTGAATGTGGAATAATCACGTCTCACCAATTCTTCGACATATTGATAATTTCCGATTTCGACAGCACTTCTGTTTTTATAAACAAATCGAAACCAGAAGCTTAAAAAGTTGTCGGAGATTTCGTATTTGATTTGCCGGCTTCCTGATTTGGCGAAAATCGGTTTGATTTTTTTGATGATGCTGAAGTCATTTTCCAGTCGATCAAGATATCCTCCAACTCCCATTTCGAGGATAGATTCGATTTCGGGTCTGGAGGTTTTGGAAGAGGCGATTAAGGAAAGGATTGAGAAATACGTTGCATAATCTTTCCCAAATTCTTCAATTAAGACATTTTTTCCTTCCTCCAGAAAAAATGAATTTTCACGGAAAATGCTCTTTAGGATATCGTCGAAAGTAAAGGCCTGGTTCTGAACAAAGCTTTCGACGTACTTTGCCACTCCGCCGGTAAAGGTGTAGAAATTGAGTAAATCTCCGGACGAAAAGGCCGGATGATTGTCAGCCAAAATCTCTTTTAGCGTGGCTACATTAAATGGTTTTACATTGATTTTGGACGTTGCTCTGGAAAAAAGGGGCTCTTTTGAGTTTTCAAAAATTTGATTCATCATGGAATAGATCGAACCACAAAAGATCAGATTGATCTTGCTTTTTCCTTTTTTGGAATCCCAGATGTTCTGGATATCACTGAAAATCGAAGGATTGATATTCATAAATTCCTGAAATTCATCCAGAATAAGCGTGAAGGTTTTTGATTCCGAAAGCTCCATAATCCAGGCAAAAAGGTCTTTGATTTTGGTGATCTGCCCGAAAATATTCACCTGGAGTTTATCCTTTATCGTCTCGACAAATTCTTCACAAAGAAGTATTTCGCTTTTTCTGGCCACAAAAAGATAGACGGACAGGTTTTCCTCACTATCCTTTTTAAGAAGACTTGTTTTACCAATCCTTCTTCTGCCTGCCATCACGGTCATTTGTGCATTTTCAAGCGATTTCCTCCTGATTCGCTGTAGCTCAGCAAGTTCTTCTTCTCTGTTGTAGAATTTCATCTCAATTTATTGTACTGCAAATTACTGTAATGAACAGTACAATAAAAAACATATTGTCTAAATTATTCACTCCGCTATTCGAGAATTTGCAATCTCGAATCTCCTATCATGGGATTTTTAATCCGATAAAAACTACCCCTTTAGCACACCAACTTATACCCATATCCCCGCACATTCAGGATATGGATGTTTGGATCGTCTTGAAGTTTTTTGCGAAGCTTGGTGATAAATACATCCATGCTGCGGGCGGTGAAAAAATTACGCTATTCGAGATTTGCAATCTCGAATCTCATATCTCATATAATTGGATTTATAATCCGATAAAAACTACCCTTTCAACACACCAACTTATATCCATATCCCCGCACATTCAGAATCTGAATAGCCGGATCGTCTTGAAGTTTTTTGCGAAGCTTGGTGATAAATACATCCATGCTGCGGGCGGTGAAAAAATCGTCTGAACCCCAGATTTGTGTGAGGATCAAACTCCGATCGGTGATTTCATTTACATTTTCCAAGAGGATTTGAAGCAATTGGGATTCCCTCGAAGTGAGCGGAGATTCGATTTCGCCCAATTTCAAAAGTTGACGGGTCGGGTGAAACTCAAATCTGCCTAGAGCCAGCCAATCGATCTGAGCTTTTCTGGTTTTGGAGCGGTCCAGTTGGGCTTTGATGCGGACGATGAGCTCTTCCATGCTGAAAGGCTTTCGCACGTAATCATTCCCCCCATGACCAAAGCCTTTTACCACATCTTCGGTTTGGGACTTGGAAGTGAGAAAAATGATAGGAGTGTACGGATCGATTTTTCGGATTTGTTCAGCCAGCGTAAATCCGTCTTTCTTCGGCATCATCACGTCCAGAACGAGCACATCGGGCTTTTCGCGCTGATATTCCTCCCAGGCTTTTTGTCCGTCGGGGCATAAAATGACTTTGAAATCACGACTTTCCAAGCTTTCCTGAATGATCATTCCCAGCGCCATTTCGTCTTCTGCAAGCAAAATTCTGATTTTACTTAAGGCCATATCGTAATGAAAGTGGTGCTTTTCGGGGCAGTCTCGAGTTCGATTTTTCCACCGTGTTTTTCGATGATTTTCTTGGCGTAATACAGACCGATTCCAAAGCCTTTCACGTCATGAATATTGCCCTGAGGAATTCGATAAAATTGCTCGAATACCAGCTCCAAATGGAGCATCAAATCCACCAAGTCACTGACCTATCGATTCCAGACTCAGGCCAATTTTATGGATATTCAAAAACTTGCCCAAGGATTGGTACTGCAGGATTATAATTCGATTTTCCAGGGAAACCGGACATTGGAAAATGGTATTTTCTACAATCACACGCTCAATTACAATCATTTCGACATGTTTTCCGGGTTGAATTTCTTCGGAAAATATTAACTGGCAGCGCAAGCAAAATGAGCTGATCACCACGACCGACTTTGTGGGAATCAACCGGTTACTTTCGGTATTAAATGTAGAGCCTGTGAATGAAACTTTAAACGGGGATTTAAGGATGGACAAGCGATATAGCCGATTCAAATTGTCAGCAGGTGGACGATGGAATGCATACACGACCAATCTGGTTTTGGACGAAAATCCAACAAGGAATGAGCAGTTTTCTCAGATCTATGATTTCAAGGTTACTTCTACTTTTTTCAAGGTTTTGGAAGTGGATTTGAGCTATGCTTTCACCACCAATAAGTATAATTCAGGCGAGATCGAAAACACGTTTTCGACGCAAAGTCCAAAAGTGGAAATCGACCTTGATATCTACAAAGGGTTAAAATTGAAAGCTGATTATACCTACAATTCTTACCTAAATCAAGCAAGTGGAGTGAGGAGTGATTTTGAGTTTTTGAATGCTTTCCTCAGCTATCAGGGCAAAAAAAGCCCGTGGGAATTCAGACTGAGTGTCTGGAATATCCTCGATACCCAATCGATCCGGAGAGACAGTTTCACCGAAAACCTCATCAGCACCTACGCTTACCTCGTTCAGCCGAGGTATGGGTTGATTACGGTGAAGTGGGATATTTGATTTCGGATTTTCGGATTTCGGATATGGGATTTCAGATTTATGAAATTGAAGGGCTGGGGAATTGATTTCTCAGCCATTTTTTATTCAAACCATTTTTAGCTGATAAGTTTTATTAGGTGTTCACTTCATTCAGAAGTGATAAAAATCATTTCATTTTGGCTGATATTTTTCAAAATTTAGGTAAGCAGACCTAAACAACTTGGCTATGAAAACGATAGACAGATTTTTTATTTTACTGGTGGCCCTCACACCTTGGTTCTATTCCTGCAATCCGGTTTTATATTCCAATGTCGGACAGAATGTCCCCATGTTTCAAAACAAAGATGAACTAGTGCTGAATACTGGCTACGCTTTGACTACGGGTGGACCTTTTTCCGACGCAGATGGAGTGCAAGTGCAGGCAGCGTATGCCGTCACGGATAAACTTGCCGCAATGGCCAGCTTTTATTCAATGAAAGGTATTGAAGATCCCGATGCGGATGAATGGAAGGGAAGGGGTTCTTACTTTGAAGCAGGGTTCGGGACTTATGGAGCATATTCATCAAAAAAGATTCTTTATGAAGTTTTTGGAGGCTTGGGTACAGGTTCCATTCAAAATACATCCCTGATTAATCCCGGCGATAATATTGATGTCAAATTCCTGAAACCATTTATCCAGCCTTCTGTTGGGTTCACTTCCAAATATTTTGAGGTGGCTTTTACTCCACGTTTGGCGTATTTGACTTATACTTCCAATTCGCACCATTTTACCGATCCCGGACAGGAAGGTTTGGCTGAGGCGTTCTTCACCGAAAATGACAATAAAGTGGTTTTTGAACCCGGTGTGACGCTTCGTGGGGGACTTCCCGGAGCAAAACTCCAGCTTCAGTATGTTTATTCCACCTTTGAACCAAACTTTGAAGAAATTGAAACTGTCAATAATGGCTTCTTTTCGTTGAGCTTGTATTTGCTCATTTCAAATCGGTTTAAATAAAGGCAGCAGGATATTTAATTTCTGATTTCGGATGTATGATTTCGGGTTTATGAAACAACTTTCATATTTCAGCTTTCTGACTTCATACTTTTTTTTATCAAATTCCTTTTTTAACCCATCCCCTAAATGCCTATCTTTTTTGCCTAAACCACCCCTTCGCATGAAAAAACTAGCGCTTCTCCTTTTTCTCATTCCTGGTTTTGCTTTGGCACAAACTCATGAAGAAAACATCAAAAAGATCTTCGATGAAGAACTGAGTAATGGCCATACTTATTCTAATCTGAGGTATCTCTGCAAGGAAATCGGAAACCGATTATCAGGTTCGCCGGAAGCAGCCGCTGCGGTCGAATATACCCGGCAATTGATGGTGAGTTACGGATTTGATACGGTCTATTTACAGCCGGTCATGGTTCCTCACTGGGTGAGAGGAGGAAAAGACGTGGTGAAAATCGTGAACTCTGAGAAACTTGGGGCTCTCGAACTGAAGAGTCTGGCTTTGGGAAATACTGTCGGAACCGGGCCTTCAGGTCTTGTAGCCGAAGTGATAGAAGTGAGCGGATTGGAGCAACTCAAGCAGTTCGGCGCGCAGGTGAAAGACAAGATCGTGTTTTTCAACGGGGCGATGGACCCCACCCGAATCAATACATTTGATGCCTATTCCGGTGCAGTTCCTCAGCGAGGTTCAGGAGCTTCGGAAGCAGCTCGATATGGTGCCAAAGCAGTTTTGGTCAGATCCATGAGCAACCGAATCGATGATATTCCCCATACAGGAAATCAGCGCTACAATCCTGATTTGCCAAAAATACCGGCATTAGCCATCAGCACCCAGGCAGCTGAGCTTCTCAGCAAATCTCTTAAGGAACAGAAAAACCTCAGGATCTACCTTGAGTCGCATGGCGAAATGCTGGAAAATGTACTATCCTACAATGTGATTGGTGAAATCCGCGGAACAGAAAAGCCGGAAGAAATCATTGCTGTTGGCGGACACCTGGATTCCTGGGATGTGGGTGAGGGTGCGCATGACGACGGATCGGGTTGCTTACAGGCCGTAGAAGTGCTGAGATTATACAAGAAATTGGGTTTGAAGCCGAAGCGAACTATCCGTGCGGTGATGTGGATGAATGAGGAAAATGGACTTCGGGGAGGTGCAGAATATGCCAGAGTTGCAAAAGAGAAAGGTGAAAAACACATCGCTGCGATCGAATCTGATTCAGGAGGATTTTTGCCAATAGGCTTTTCTTACACCGGAACGGAAGCTCAGCGCTCCAAATTTCAAAGCTGGAAGAATTATTTTCTCCCTTACCAACTCTGGAATTTCGAAATGGACGGAGGCGGTGCAGACATCGGTCCGCTCAGGGATCAGGGACCCTTATTGATTGGGCTGGAGCCCGATTCTCAAAAGTATTTCATTTACCACCACACCCAGGCGGATGTGTTTGAGGCAGTGGACCAGCGTGAGTTGGAGCTCGGCGCTGCGGCCATGACCGCTTTGGTTTATCTTCTGGAGCAGGAAGGGTTGGATTAAATTTTGTCCACTGACGACAGTCGATTGACGACAGCCGCTAAATTTTGGAATTCAGACTTAATGTTATTTAGTTATTGGAAAGAAAGGGATAGCAAAAAAATTATATATCTGCTACTCTACGATAAAAGGTTAAATCGACATAGCATTCGGTAAAATCTTGCGAAATGCCTACTTCGGTCATCCGTCTTCGGTCTTCCAGCCTTTAAACAATGAAACACGGCTACTGCCATCTTTTCTGAAAAACATTAAAATATCTTAGTTTCAATATCATTTTTAACCCTGGAAAATTATGAAAAACAGAACCTTAAGTCTCGTTTCTATTCTCTTAGTATTTTTCGTGTTTTCGGGTTGCGCAGAGTCGGTTGCAATTGACGATTGTGTGACCACTGGTCCATATGGATTTATTGGAGGCCTTTGGCACGGAATTATTGCTCCGTTCAGCTTCGTCTGCAGTTTATTTTTGGATGATGTGGCAATGTATGCCGTGAACAATTCAGGCGGTTGGTATGACTTCGGATTTGTCATTGGCGCCGGAATCCTGTTTGGTGGAGGAGGAAAAGCCAGCAGCAAATAGAGAAAGTAAATCCTGAAAGCAACAAATCAGAAAAAAAAACGTCTATGCACCGGGAGAGACAGTTCCTGAGTAGTGAAGAACAATGATTTGGCAAAAAATAAAGGCTGAGAAATCAAATTCTCAGCCTTTTTTAAGTGGTTTAGTTATCTGATTAGATGGCTGCTACCAACTTCACTTTCAACGTCACATCATCGTAGATCATTTTGTCAGCTAAGTCTTCGAAATAGTTGCCTGATCTGAATTTGATGTCATACTTGGTACGGTCAAAAGTGATGTCAGCATTTGCAACGATTTTACCGCCTTCTACAGAAACTGTAGCAGGGAAAGTAACAGGATTGGTCACACCTTTGATGGTCAGATTACCAGTGATAGTGTAGTCTTTTCCATTGGATGACTTTGCATCCGTCATTTTGAAAGTTGAGGTATTGAATTTTGCCACTGAGAAAAAGTCATCAGACTTCAGGTGATCGGTTAATCTCTTATTTGTGTTGGCATCCGTGACGTCTTCCACAGTAAGGTTAACCATGTCCATTTCAAATGAACCTCCGATGATTTTTCCATTTGAATAATCCAGATTAGCATTCGAAATCGGCACTTTTCCATAATGCTCACCTGTCACTTTTTTAGCGTTCCAGGTAATAGTGCTCTCCGATTTATTTACAGTTGCCGGAGCGGTGTTTTCCAGCAAAGTGAAAGCTGAAAACATCATTAAGATGGTTGAAATAATAATTTTCATAGAATTTAAAGGGTTTGTTTGGTTTGAATTTTTGTCAGAATTACAGACCAGAATTAGACGCATTAAAAGGCAGAAAGTTTAAACGATCAGCCAAAAATGATTGAAAAAAGTATGGGTGGTTGATTTTCAGGAAATTAGGATGGGAATGGTTGTTTGATTTTTCAAAATGAAGGAAATAATTTCCTTCATTTCCAGTCCGTTTGCTTGCCGCTTACTCACTCTTTCCGAGGACCTCATTCTTTCTTACATTTGAATCAACCATCCAAAAACTCATGAAATCGAGCATGATGCAAGCGACACACAGAGGTATGAATCAGCCACGCGAGATTTTCCGGATAGCTACCGGGATGGCCTTAGAAAAACAAAATATAAACACATGAAAATCAATATTCTGCCTGCCTTTGTTGCCGTGCTTCTCCTTGCGGGTTGCGGTGCCAAAGAAGAAACCACCTACGTTTTTAAGATTACTGACCTTGAACCTTATATCATCAAACTTTCCGGAGACGATTTTATGGGCAGAATGCCTTTCACCGAAGGAGAGAAAATCACCACAAGCTTCCTTGAATCTGAGTTTAAAACGCTGGGTTTGGAGCCTGGAAATGGGGATTCTTACTTCCAGGATGTGCCGATGGTTTCCATCAAGGCTACTCCGGCTTCTGAAATGAAAATCAGTTCCGCAAGTGAAAGCCTGACTTTGGAAGGACTGAAAGACTATGTGATCTGGACTCAGCGAACGGATTCCCTGAACAGCGTTTCCGATGCAGAATTGATTTTTGCAGGCTTTGGCATCGTCGCTCCTGAGTATGGCTGGGATGATTACAAAAACATCGATGTCAAAGGAAAAGTAGTCGTAGTTCTGGTGAATGATCCGGGTTTTGGCACCGAAGACGTGGCCTTGTTCAAGGGAAATACTATGACTTACTACGGTCGCTGGACTTATAAATATGAAGAAGCAATCCGTCAGGGAGCTTTGGGTTGCCTGATTGTGCACAATACGATTCCAGCCGGTTACGGATTTAATGTGGTTCAAAATAGCTGGAATGCATCCAAACTTTATCTCGACGATAGAGGTAAGGAAAATTACAAGCTGGCAATGGAAGGCTGGGTGACGCTTCCTGTTGCAAATAAACTTTTTGAAATGGCAGGAATGGATGAGCGGGAAATGCTTGCCAAAGCAAGAAAGCCGAATTTTCAGGCTGTACCGATGAATCTCAAAGCAAGTACTTCCATTGGTGTGGAGGCAAAATATCAGATTTCACAAAATGTGGTAGCAAAAATCACAGGTGCAGAAAAGCCTGAAGAAGTGATCATTTACTCGGCTCATTGGGATCACCTGGGAATTGGAAAGCCAGACGAAACTGGTGACAGCATTTACAATGGCGCTTTGGACAATGCATCCGGAACTGCAGCACTTTTGGCTTTGGCCAAAGCTTTCAAAACAGACAAGCAGCCTGCTCGAACTGTCGTTTTCTTATCAGTGACTGCTGAGGAGCAAGGACTTTGGGGTTCAAATTACTATGCCCAAAATCCAATATTTCCGAAGGAAAAAACCGTTGCCAACATCAATATGGATGGCATCAATCCTTATGGAAAAATGAAAGATGTGTCGCTGATTGGAATCGGTCAGTCTGATATGGAGGATTTACTGAACGTGGAATTGGAGAAAGTGGGAAGATACTCTGCTCCTGAACCGACTCCTTCTGCAGGCTATTATTTCCGATCCGACCACTTCAATTTTGCGAAAATCGGTGTTCCTGCTTTGTACATCGGAACGGGAATTGACCATTTCGAAAAAGGCAAAGAGTATGGGAAAGAGCTTCAGGATGGATATACTGCCAACTATTACCACAAACCTTCCGACGAATACGATGCTTCCAGGTGGAATCTTGACGGAGCGGTAGATGATGTTCAGATACTTTACAACGTTGGGAAAAACCTCGCTAATTCAATTGTTTGGCCATCCTGGAAAGAAAGTTCCGAGTTTAAAGCGGTGAGAGATTCCTATATGAAATAGTTGGAAGTTTGAAATCTGAAGTTTGAAATGAAAATAAAATTGGCACCCCAATCTCGCGGGTGCCAATTTTATTTTCTGACTATTCACAATTTTGGATGGAAGATCATTTTTTAGGAAATGTTGAAATTCAGCCTTCATATTTCAGCCTTCATTCCTCTCCCGGCTTCAATTCATAGTTGACCATCCAACCGATGCCATATTTGTCTTCGAAATTCCCATAATAAGACCCCCAAAAGGCTTTTTCATAAGGCATTTCCACTGTGCCTCCGGTGGATAGCCCATTGAAAAGCCGCTCGCCTTCCTCTTTGGTATCCGGGTGAAGCGAGATGTGATTGTGGTTTCCTTTGATCCAGACATGCCCCATACTTGGGCTGGTATCGCTTGCCATGATTTTGACTTGATCGCTGATTTTGAGACTCACGTGCATGACCCGATTTTTTTCTTCTTCGGGAAGATCCATTCCCGGGATTTCTGAAAAATAGTTGATTCCACCTTCGAATTCACCTCCGAGAACTGATTGATAAAAGGCCATGGCCTCTTCGGCCTTCCCGTCAAAGTTGAGATAAGGATAGATTTTCATAGTGTTGTTTTTAGAGTTTTGGTTGATGAATTTACGGTTTTTCGAAGGATAGAAAAAGTAAACAGAAAGGTAAAAAGCAGCTCGGAGGCCAGCGCCAAAACTCAGGAGAAATTAAGATTTCTTGTATTTTTTTGACCAGTAGCTGATCAGAGGAGTGATGAATGCAGTGGGAAGAATCCAATACATCCATCCCGGAATAAGGTCAGGCATATATTCCAGATTGACCGCCAAAAATGCGGTAAATGATGTGATGAAACCCCTAAAAGTCGCTGAATATGGATTTGGATACAGGCAAGTTTGTCGGACTCCGGTTTGCCCGTTTTCTTCAGATCTATCACCAGCATCGACATCCCTATTCCTCCAAAAGTAATCAGCGCCAGGCCAAACATGCTTCCGGTAAACAAGAGTTTGGCACCCCGGCCGATCAGAATAATTCCCGAGATCCCCATCCCGACTTGAAGTATCCGGTCAACCGGAGCCAGAGTCGGGTTGGACAATTTTGATTTGATGAATCCAACTCCCGTGCCGGTCATGTACAAGGTGAATGCGCCGATTATGAACAGAAATGGGTTGGGATGCATAATTGCCAATGCCAGGGAAGAAATTCCGGCAGTCACATTCCGAAGACAAAGAGTGTTCCCAAAGCCAGGTGAAGTTTTTTGCCTTTAGTCAAGCTCAGAACAAGCATTCCGGTTAATTGGCCAATCGAACCTTCAGCGATATGAAGGATCAGGAAAAATGTGAAAATGGGTTCGGACATGAAGAAGGATCAGGATAAGTTGAGGGAATTAAGGGAGGGTGAAAATACTGAATTGAATTAACCTGCATTGATTCGGTCCGCTTTGATACTTAAGAAGGCCAGAATTAATCCCGCAAAAACGATCGCGCAGGCAGTATACCAATTCCAGAAGGAAACCGGAACTGCCAAAATCTGAAGTCCCAGTCCGGCTAGCCAAACCAAATGTCCGTTCAGGCTTCGGGGATTTCTGGGTTTGACTTCAGAAATTTTGAAACTTTCCTCAATTAATGGACGAAAGAAATCCCTGTATTGCCAAAGTAAAATCAAATCAAGTAAGAGTAAAAAAGCCAAAACAAACGGAGTTCCCTGCCATTCAAGTGAAATCGTCACCATCAAAATATTGACGATCATTGGGATCATCAGGATGCTTCCGAGGAGTTTATATCTGGTAGTAAGGAGCGAAAAACCGATGAAAATCTGACTATAAGCTATGAAGGTTGCATAAAGGGCGAGGTTATATTTTGCCATTTCTTCCACCAGCCAGGGAGGACCGATCCAACCAACAAATTGGTGTTCACTAAAAAGTTTTACCATGCCTGCACCCCAAAAGGTAAAGCCAAGGAAAACGGCGATTCCCTGGATCATAAAAGACTTCCAATTCTTCATAGGGTGGGGTTGTGGTGCCAAGAACCTTGTACAAATACAAGGTATTTAGAAATATGTTTTTGGCGAAACAGGTTTCTCCCGGAGAGAAAGTGACCTGGTATTTCTCCTTCCACACTGAGCATTTCCTTGAAAGCTTTTCAGCATGCGAGCAAATTTCAATTGTATTTTGGTTCGGATAAATTCTTATTTTGGGCTTAATAAACCCCTTTTTGATATGGAAGCAAGAGAATTAGGAATCGGAAGCAGGATTGGTCATCCCAAGTTTGGATCAGGAGTAATAGTGGCAATTGACGGGACTTATTACAAGATCTATTTTTCATCAAATGAAGAAGTAAAGACAATCGCCAGGGATTACGAAGGCTTCACCGTGGAGCAGGCGAAAGTGCCGGATTTTCCTATTCTCACGATGAAGGATGTGGAAAAGGCGATCCGGGAAGCTTTACTTCAAACTGCCGAAAGAGCGCCTTTGATCCCGCTTGGGGGGAAATGGATGGGAGGAACTGTCACTTTTAATCCAAGCGATCCAAGCCTGCAAGGCAAGGAAGTACCCATGAGTTCCTTTTTTCACAAGATTGTGATGGTAAGGGAAAAGCTCAGGGTCCTCGAGCAAAACATCAACAACCATCCCAAGCTAGACGACGAGGATCGCGTCAATCTGCAACAATACATCACCCGGGCTTACGGTTCCCTGACCACATTCAATATCCTGTTTGCTTACAAAGAAGATCAGTTTAAAGGAAGCGGGAAGGAGTGATATCGGATTTCGGAAGTATGATTTCGGATTTATTTGAGAGATTAAATTTGTAAGAAGTGAGTGGTGAATTGTAAGTGGTGGGAGGCAGGAAATTGGTTGTTTTGGGAAAGATGAGATCCGACAGAGGATCTGGAAATCATCATCTTGAAGTTTACCTAAGATTTTTCGTCAAGCATCCAATTTTCCTTATGGGAAGAAAGAGAAGGTTTTTTCGATTTCCCAAGCAGGACAATGAACTCTTTAGTGTTGGTGGTTTAGGGCAAAATATTTAAGGTTACTGTAAATGTGCTTCCTGCACCAAATTCACTTTCAACGGATATTTGTCCCCCCTGTGCTTCAATAAATTCTTTACTTATTGCCAAACCAAGACCCGTTCCTTCTGTTTTTCTCCCCGGAACCCGGAAATAGCGGTCAAAAATTTTGTCCTTGTATTGTGGGGCTATTCCCTGTCCAGTGTCACGAACTGAAATTTGCATTTTATTTCCGACAGGCCTGATGGACAAATAAATAATAGAGTTGTCGTAAGAATACCTGATAGCATTTGAAATCAGGTTGGTTAAGACCCAAGCTGTCTTTTCATTGTCTGCATGAACTTTTGGAACTTCATCCGGGCAGCTGATTTCAAATTTGATTTGTTTTTGCTCTGCCTGTGTTTTGGTGGCATTGATCGAATACTGAAGAATTTCTTTTGGGTCGGTAGGAAGTATGGTTAGCTGGATATTTCCACTTTCCACTTGTGTCATATTCAGAAGTTCTCCTGTAATTTTCAAAAGACGGTTGGTATCGTCTTTTATACTGTCGAGTAAATTTTTTTGTTCTTCATTCAGATTGCCGATTTGCTCATTTTCGAGTAGTTGCAAACTCAATTTTATGGAAGAAATCGGAGTTTTAAATTCGTGAGAAACAGTGGCAATGAAATTTGTTTTGGCAGAGTCAAGTTCTTTATATTCTGTCACATTTCTCAGGATGATGACATGCCCAACGAGGCGGTGTGTCTGCTCGCCGGTTGGAGAGATCGAAATGTGCAACGTTTCTTTTTCAAAATATCCTTCTTTATTGTCTGCAAAAATTTTGATAGGTTTTGGCTTTGGTCGGCTGTCTGGAATCATGATATCCTGAATGAGAGTCCTGATCAAATCGTTCTTCTCCGCTAACTCTTGGGTGGAGTGTCCGATTAGATTTGCTTCATTCACCCCAGATATTTTTATGGCCTCATTATTTGCGAAAATCACTTTCAAGTTCTCATCTAATCCAATGACCGGGTCATGCATGTTGTTGATGAGTGCTTCAATTCGTTTTTTTTCCATCATCAGCTTGGCCAAATTGCTGTTGTTATATTCTTCCAGCTTTTCAGCCATTGTATTAAATGACTTGGCCAACTGTCCAAATTCGCTGTTACCCTCAAAGTGCACTCGCTCCGAATAGTTTTTGGCAGCAATTTGCTTTATGCTTTCGGTTAGTTTGGAGATGGTTTTTGCAATGTTGGAGGGCAGGTTTAGCAGCAGGATAAATGCGATTAAAAAGCAAAGTGAACCGGTGATTACAATCCAAAACACCGCATTATTGGCAGTTTCTTTGGCTTTCTCACTCTTTTTTTGAATAGCAATCATATTTATTTCCATTATTTTGAAAATCTCCTCCCGGATTTTCTTTTGTATGGAGAGGTCGTTTTTATTACTTTTTAGCAACTCTAAATTTCTTTTCAATTCGAGAGTAGCTTCTTTTTCACCGATCTCAGAAATGTTACTCTCTTGATTTTTGAGATTGGATTCAAACAATTGGATGGCCTGATCGGAACTGTCTTCCAATGCAACCAACATATTTCTTGAATAGAGTAATGTATTGTAGTTAGCCTCCAGGATATTTTCAGTATCCTGTTTTAATTTGTTGATATAGTTTGTGCCTACAATACTCAATAAGAGTATCAACAAAAAGAGAAGCCCAATACCCAGTCTTATTTTGGTTTTTATTTTCATTTAGGAAAGTATTATTAGGTCAATCTCGTTTGAGGATAGTTTTCTCAGCAGCTCGTTGAATACGTTTGTTGCCAAAATGATTTGTAACAAATTGAGGTGTGGTTTGCCGACACAGATGGTGGTGATTTTTCGTTCTACAGCTTGCTCAATAATTGCTTTAGAAACCCTCGGACTTTCTATTTTAATGATTTCAGCTCCAAGTTCAGTGGCCAATTTGAAATTGTTGATTAAATGTCTTTGCTTGTCCAGCGGGATTTTGTCGACACTTTCCTTGGGTGTCTGGACATATAGGACATACCATTTGCTGTTGTAGTAGTTGGCCAGGCGTGCAGTTTTTCGGATGACAGTTTTTGCTGTTTTTTCATTCGTGCTGATGCATGCCAAAAACCGTTCATGTTTGATGGATTTTGGCTTGGTTACCTCTATTTCAACCTTTCTTTCTACCTGAGAAGCTACTTCTTTAAGGGCCAGTTCACGCAACTGCAGGATGTGCTCACTTTTAAAAAAGTTTTTTAGTGCAGTTTCGATTTTATCCTGCTGGTAAATTTTGCCCTCCTTCAATCGGGAGATTAGCTCATCAGAAGTGAGGTCGATGTTGACCACCTCATCGGCCTGAGCCAAAACACTGTCCGGGATCCGCTCTTTTACCTCTACACCTGTAATGGTCTTGATTTCTTCATTGAGGCTTTCAATATGCTGAATGTTTACAGCAGAGATCACATTGATTCCTGCAGAAAGAATATCCAACACATCCTGCCAGCGTTTTTCATTTTTACTTCCCTCAATATTTGAATGGGCTAGTTCATCCACAATCACCACTTCGGGCCGAAGGTTAATGATTCCCTGCAAATCCATTTCTTCAAGCTCCTTGCCTTTATAAAACAGCTTCCTTCTGGGAATAATGGGTAAACCGTCCATGAGGTCCAAAGTCTCTTTCCGGTTGTGTGGTTCGATGTATCCGATTTTCACATCAATCCCGTTTTTAAGGAGAGAATGGGCTTCTTGTAGCATCCGGAAAGTTTTGCCTACACCGGCACTCATACCGATGTAGATTTTAAACTTTCCTTTTCTTGACTTTTTTATAAGGTCGAGAAAGTGCTGAACGGTTTTATCTTTTTCTGTCATTTAGAATGAAATGGCTAAGGAGGTAACCAAAGAATAATTGCTAGTGCTTGGCTCATCACTGACTGTAAAAACCTCATCTTCACTTTCGAATCCTCTGCCTTCAATTCGCCACACGACAATGTCAGTAATGTGGTAATCCAGGTTGATGGAATAGCCGAAAGTCTGAAAACCGTTTGGGGTTTCAGTAAGGATAATCACCTCGTTGGCATCAATGAAATGCTCCCCACGTGCCGCAATACTTATTTTTTTCGTAGGAGAAAACTGAGCTATCAATACCGGAGAGTACCATCTGTCGTAATCGCCGCTGCCCTTTGATTTTTGTTGAGCACCAATTTCAAAACCCAGAGTCAAACCGAATTTTTCATCCAGCTGGAATTGCCCATAAAAGTTATGAAAATAGCGCATTTGACGAGTGCTGTCAGGAGTGTCACTTCCTACAAATGAACTGCTGTTTAAAGTAATTTTTGAGTTCGGTTTAAACGTAAGTTGATGTCCGAATGCCGGTGTATTGTTGCCATCTGCGCGCTGGATACGCTGCCAGCCGTTCAAGACCAGTCCGCTGACAAACCACTTCTCATTATCGCTTGTATAGGAGATTTTCGCGCCAGTTTCGTAATAGGGTGAATTGTCCGCCAGAATACTTCTTGTCAGGTTCCAGCAGTGTTTGCCGATAGCACTCTCAAAACCGATGTGTGAAGTAAAAATACCAGCGTCCACCCATAGGTTTTTTGTTTGAGAGATTTTCACTCCGGCATTGGCCTCAAAGATGTTTTTTAAAACACCCGGTTCGGAGGCCAGATTAGCATTGGTATAGGTGCCGGTCATCAAGGCCAAATTCGCTCTTACTTTATTGGTTTGGTAGGCTGCTTTTATTAAGCCCAAATTGAGATTTACTTCGTTGTGCCTGTTGAAAGAGTATATAAATGCGGGCCGGTTGTGATCAGCAGGTTTTCCAAAGTCATAAGCATAATAGGTTTCGAGATATCCGCTAAATTTTAGTGGATTTTTCGTGCTGTTGGTTTGGGCATAACTGCTTACACTAAACAATGTCAACAATGCGATAAAAGTCTTTTCCATTGTACTTAATTTAAAATATCCAAGGCGAGGTTAAGTTTCAAGACATTGATTTTTTCGGTGCCAAAAAGGCCGAGAAATGGTTTTTCTGTTTGTTTCGCTATAAGTTGTTCCAAATTTGATTCGCTGATGTTCCGGATTTTAGCAATGCGCTTTACCTGTACTTTGGCCGATTGGATGGAAATATTCGGATCTAACCCACTTCCGCTTGCCGTAACTAATTCCGATGGAATTTCTGATTTGGTTACATCAGGATTATGCTCTAAAAAGGTATCAATTCTTGCTTGTACTTCTGCCAAATAATCGGGATTGGAAGGGCCTTTATTGCTTCCTCCCGAACCTTCTGCGTTGTAACCAACGGCAGAAGGTCTTGAATAAAAGTATTTATCCTCTGTGAATGATTGGCCAATATTGATATAATAGGTTTTACCGTTTTGGCTGATGGTTTCGCCCTTGCCATTGTTGGGGGCAAGTTGACCGAAAGCCAACACAACAGAGGTATAAATACCGATAAAGAATACCAGACAAACCAATGTGAGTCTTATTGCGGGGATGATGTTCGATTTCATTTTATTAAAGTTTTAATTTTTCATTCAAAGTAGTTAAAGGACCTATGGTCTTTATCTTCCTATTTCTTCACTCATTAACGGTTAGTTAAATAAACAGTGAAACAAAAAGGTCAATGGCTTTGATTCCGATAAACGGAACGATTACACCACCCAATCCATAAATGACCAAGTTTCTTCGAAGTAAAGCACTTGCACCGATCGGTTTGTATGCCACCCCTTTTAAAGCCAACGGGATTAGCAAAGGAATGATGATGGCATTGAAGATCACGGCTGAAAGAATAGCACTCTCAGGACTATGCAAATTCATAATGTTCAGGCCTTGCAAGGAAGGTATTGCCACAATGAACAATGCAGGGATAATGGCAAAGTATTTTGCTACATCGTTGGCGATGCTGAAAGTGGTGAGTGTTCCTCTGGTCATTAAAAGCTGTTTGCCAATTTCCACTACTTCAATCAATTTGGTAGGATCATTATCCAGATCCACCATATTTCCGGCTTCTTTTGCTGCCTGTGTTCCGCTATTCATAGCAACTCCAACATCAGCCTGAGCCAAAGCAGGTGCGTCATTGGTTCCATCACCCATCATAGCTACTAATCTGCCTTCTGCCTGTTCTTTTTTGATGTAGTTCATCTTGTCCTCAGGTTTTGCCTCGGCAATAAAATCATCAACCCCTGCTTTTTCGGCAATGTATTTGGCAGTCAAAGGATTGTCTCCCGTTACCATCACTGTTTTAATGCCCATTTTACGAAGTCGCTCGAAGCGTTCATGAATGCCTGGTTTGATGATGTCCTGCAATTCAATAACACCGATTACTTTTTCATTCTCCGAAACCACCAGCGGAGTGCCACCGTTGCTTGAAATGGTTTTGACCCGTTCTGCAATTTCAACCGGAAAACTGTTTCCTGCATTATCGCAGAGTAATCTGATGGCATCGGTTGCTCCTTTTCGGATTCGGGTGTTCTCGAAGTTTATTCCTGAACTTCTTGTTTCGGCAGAAAACTTGATGAAAATTGGATTAGGGATCTGGTAACTCAAGGGATTGATTCCAGCCAAATCTATGATCGATTTTCCTTCGGGCGTTTCGTCACTCATGGAGCTCAGCACGACCGATTTGATAAATTGCTTATCGTTCACACCAAGTGCAGGATAAAAATTGGTGGCTTTCCTGTTGCCGATCGTGATGGTCCCGGTTTTGTCCAAAAGTAAAACGTCAATATCTCCTGCTGTCTCAACCGCCTTCCCGCTTTTGGTAATTACATTGGCTCTCAATGCCCTGTCCATTCCTGCAATACCGATAGCCGAGAGTAATCCGCCAATGGTTGTTGGAATCAGGCACACGAAAAGAGAAATGAAGGAGGCTATAGTAATTGGGGTATTGGCATAATCAGCAAAGGGTTTCAGGGTCACTGTCACAATGATGAATACTAGTGTAAAGCCAGCCAAAAGAATAGTCAACGCAATTTCATTGGGGGTTTTTTGACGGCTTGCACCTTCTACCAAGGCAATCATTTTGTCCAGAAAACTTTCTCCCTGTTCAGTGCTAACTATTACTTTGATTTTGTCTGATAAGACTTTGGTTCCCCCAGTCACGGAACTCTTATCTCCTCCGGCTTCGCGAATTACGGGGGCGCTTTCTCCGGTAATAGCACTTTCGTCAATCGTGGCAAGTCCTTCTATGATTTCACCGTCTGAAGGAATTATGTCTCCCGCTTCGCAAACAAAAACATCATCTTTTTTGAGTTGAGAGGAAGGGATAATGGTGACTTCGGCTGCATAGGATTCACCTGTCCTGCGAAGGTATTTTGCAGGGGTTTCTTCTCTTGTTTTACGTAAGCTGTCAGCCTGGGCTTTGCCTCTTGCTTCGGCAATAGCTTCGGCAAAATTGGCAAATAACAAAGTGAGTAGCAGAATCAGGAATACTGTTAAGTTGTAAGCAAAACTTCCTTGAGTTTGATTGCCAGCCAAAATCCAAATGCAAACGCCAAACATGACTGCCGTTCCTATTTCTACGGTAAACATTACCGGATTGCGGAACATTATCGCGGGATTGAGTTTGATGAAAGAGTGTTTCAATGCTTCTATCACCAATTCCTTTTGAAATAAAGATGTATTCTTTGTCATTTTCTGGATTATTTAAGCATTGAAAAATATTCTGCAAAAGGTCCCAATGTAAGCGCAGGGAAGAATGAAAGAGATGCAACAATGACAATCACTGCAAATACGATTAGTCCGAATGTGGCTGTATCGGTTTTAAGGGTTCCGGTACTTTCAGGAATGTATTTTTTGCTAGCCAAAATTCCCGCAATAGCCACGGGTCCGATGATGGGCAGGTAACGAGCCAGCAACATCACTAACCCGGTGGCAATATTCCAAAATGGTGTATTGTCGCCCAAACCTTCAAAACCGCTACCGTTGTTGGCACTAGCTGAGCTGAACTCATACAGCATTTCGCTGAAACCGTGATATCCGGGATTGTTTAACCAAGCTGAGTATTCAATGGGATTTCCGGTATATAAGTAACTCGAAATTGCTGTGCCTGAAAGAATCATCAAAGGATGCAGCAAGGCAATGACCATGGCGATTTTCATTTCTCCGGCTTCAATCTTTTTGCCTAGAAATTCCGGGGTTCTACCCACCATCAACCCACTGATGAAAACGGCCAGTATGATGAAGATATAGAAGTTTAAAAAACCAACACCCACGCCACCATAAAAGGAATTTATCATCATTCCCAACAAAGTGAACATTCCTGTAAGTGGTGTCATGCTGTCGTGCATGGCATTCACTGATCCATTACTCGTGCTTGTGGTGTAAATAGCCCAATTGGCAGAGGCTGCCGCACCAAACCGCACCTCTTTGCCTTCCATACTGCCCATGGGTTGCGAAATCCCCATTTGAGAGATTGCTGGGTTACCTTTCATTTCATAAATCACCGAAGGAATGAGCAACAACAAGAAGCCTATAGTCATTACCCCAAATACGGTAATGGCCAGCTTCCTTCTGCGTAACACATAGCCCATCGCAAATACCATTGCAATTGGGATTAAGAGGATAGAAACGCTCTCAACTATATTGGTGACATAGTTAGGATTTTCAAAGGGATGGGTTGAGTTAGGTCCGTAGAAGCCCCCGCCATTTGTACCCAATTGTTTGATAGCTACAAATGCAGCTACCGGACCACGGCTTACTTCCACTGTGTCTCCCTGAAGCGTTACCATGGTGTCTTTGCCTTCCAAAGTCATGGGTGTTCCGTTAAACGCAAGAATCAAAGCCAACACAAATGCTATCGGTAAAAGAATCCTGGTGCAGCTTCTTACAAACAGCGAATAAAAGTTACCCAAAGTTTGCGTGGTACGTTCTTTCATGGCAATAAACACCACGGCACAAATGGCAATCCCGGTTCCGGCACTAATGAATTGCCACAGCATCAATAGCAACTGACCCAAATACGATAAGCCGTTTTCGCCTGAATAGTGTTGAAGGTTAGAGTTGGTCACGAAACTTACCGAAGTGTTGAAAGCTAAATCGGTACTCATGGATGGATTGCCGTCAGGATTGAGTGGAAGCCAAGCCATATTCGTTAGTACCAGCATGGAAATGATAAACCAAAAAATATTGATGGTAAGCAATGCCACCAAGTGCTGTTTCCAGGTCATTTCAATATTGGGATCAATGCCGCTTAGTTTGAAAAACAGGTTGTCAAGCGGATTGAAAATTTTATCGAGCCAAGTGTTTTCGTAGTTGAAAACCTTGCCGATGTACCTGCCAAGTGGAATAGCCAACGCCAACACCAGACCGTACATGAGCATTATGCCAAATATTTCTGTGTTCATAGTTTTAAAATTTTTCTGGTTTAAGCAGGACGTAGCACATATAGCTGAAAACTGCAATTGAGATAATGAATAAGGCTGTCATTGTTCTTTAGTTTTTTGAGTATCGATTGTTACTTTGATGAAAAGGAGCGAATGGTACAGTGGTAGGATAGTTTTGGAAAAAGAGAAAACTTGGGGAGGTAGTGAAATGTCCGTATTGAGCTGCTTTCAGCCATTTCGAGGATTTTAAAATCTCTTTGGGAAACATCACAGGTGCATGAAAGATTAAAAAAATGAATTCCCTGACCTTGTGCTGCCAAGCATAATCCTTGTCATTCCCTAAGATCTGTCCGACTCTCTGAGGAAGGTGGACTCTTCGTGAATTTTTTGCCTTAAAGATGGGATGTAGGTATTTAATCTCAGAACCCTCAATTATTTCGATAACTACAGGTATTTGCTTTGCCATAAGAAAATTCGTTGCGTATTTCCCTCTTATGCCAATACCTGTTCCTAAAAATAAATTACATTATAAATATCTAAAAATAAGCTAAATATGAAAATTTTCAACTGGCCACAAATAAAAAACCCTTTCGTTTTGAAAGGGTTAATCCTAGCGTTTTGGTAGGGTGGGTTTTTACTCTATGCCAAACTCGGCCAACTTCCGATAGAGCGTAGTGACTGCTATTCCCAATAATTCTGCGGTTTTTGTCTTGTTGCCATTGGTGTAGTTAATCACCTTTTGGATGTGCAGCTTTTCTACACTTGCCAATTCGAAGGCAGAAAGTTGGCGGCTCTTAGTATTCTTGCCAGGAGATTGCTGCATTTGAATAGGTAATGCATCCAATTCAATTTGATCTCCTGAAGTTAGAATCACTGCGCGTTCAATAGCATTTTTCAATTCCCTGATGTTTCCGTGCCATGGATAGAGCTTCAATGCTTCTAAAACATCTGGCGATATTGATTTAATTTTTTTATTCATTTTCGCTGAAAACAAAGCCACAAAGTGATTTGCCAACAATTCAATGTCCGATACACGTTCCCTTAGATGGGGTAACGGTATCTGAAAAACGGAGATTCGGTAAAACAAATCCTCCCTAAAAGTCCCTTTTTTAATTTCTTCCTGTAAATCCCTGTTGGTTGCTGCAATTACCCGAACATTTACTTTGGTTTGTTTGGATTCGCCAACTTTCAATAGCTCTCCTGTTTCTATTACTCTAAGCACTTTAGCCTGTAAGTCCAAGGCCATTTCTCCGATCTCATCCAGAAAAATAGTACCATTATTGGCTTCTTCAAAAAGTCCTTTTTGGTCTTTTACAGCACCTGTGAATGCCCCGGCTTTGTGCCCAAACATTTCACTTTCCAGTAAATCTTTGCTGAAAGCCGAGCAATTGATCGCCACAAAATTCTGCTTTGAACGTTTGCTCTCCTGATGAATGGCTTGGGCAAATACTTCTTTGCCAGTTCCTGTTTCACCTGTCAACAAAACAGTTGCATCGGTTTCAGCGACCATTTTGGCCAAGTCTATTGCTTTCTGAATTGATTTTGATTTGCCTATGATTTTGTCGAAAGAATGTTTTTCAGAAAGTTGGTTTTCGAGGTGCTGTACCCGCTTGGCCAAATCCGCCTTTTCGAGTGCCCGGAAAAGCAGGGGAACGATTTTGTTGTTGTCGTCCCCTTTGGTGATGTAGTCAAACGCTCCGTTTTTGATGGCTTGCACACCGTCAGGAATATTTCCATAAGCTGTCAACAAAATGATTTCAACCAAGGGATACTTGCCTTTGATCTTTTTTGAAAAATCAACGCCATTCCCATCGGGAAGCTTGACATCGCAAAGCACTACATCAATGTCGTTTTGCTCTAATTTTTTAAAAGAAGATTTAAAGTCTCCCGCCTGGAAGACCTCAAACCCTTCCAAGCTGATTATTCTAGTCAGTAAGGTTCTCAGCTTTTCCTCATCATCGATGATCAGTATTTTTTTCAAAGTTTCCACGTCTGTGTAATTAACAAATTTATCAAACAATTCGTCGCTTCTCCTTGGGTTTTCGAGGAGCTTTCTAACAAACTAAAAATAGAATTTTTTCCATTCCAATAGACAAAGAAAGTAGGGGGTAGTTTTAAATGTCTTGATGAAATAATTTTAAAAAAATTATTGGAAATCGTTTTAAAATTATAGTTTAATAATAAGTATTTATTGATATTTTCAACGATATTTAAACGTAAAATTAATTCGCACCGAATCTGACACCCTGGTATTTAAAGGTTTATATGAAGATATATCTGTTTGCTTTTGCCTGCCTTTTAGCATTTTCAGCCTGTCAAAAGTCGAAAGTGTCAGGCCTGAAAGATCAATTTCAGAATGATTTTTTCATTGGAGCGGCGCTGAATATGGGACAGGTGTCAGGAGTAGAACTTGGCGCAGATTCACTTTTATCACTTCATTTCAGCAGCATCACCTCTGAAAATGGTCTGAAATGGGGACCTGTTCATCCGAAAGAAGGAACCTACAATTTTGAGTATGGCGATCAATATGTGGCTTTGGGAGAGAAATTGGGTGTTTTTGTGGTTGGACATACGCTTGTTTGGCATCAGCAAACTCCGGGTTGGGTTTTCCGGGATGGAGAAAGTCAGTTCCTGGATAAATCTGGTTTGATCCGACGGATGGAGGATCATATCGAAACTGTGGTCGGCAGGTACAAAGGCAAAATTCATGGCTGGGATGTGGTGAATGAGGCTTTTGAAGATGATGGATCCTTTCGGCAATCACATTGGTACACGATCACCGGGACTGAGTATATCAAAGCAGCTTTCCGAAAGGCGAACCAAGCTGACCCGGACGCCGAACTCTACTACAATGATTACAATGTCTGGAAACCGGAGAAGCGAAAAGCAATTCTTGATTTGGCCAAAGAACTGCGATCGGAGGGAATCCGAATAGACGGAATCGGGATGCAGGGACATTATCGGTTGTCTTCACCTTCGCTGGAACTGATCGAAAATGCGATTGTGGAAATCCACGCCGCAGGTTTTCAGGTGATGGTAACCGAACTCGATGTGGATGTTCTTCCACGTCCGGATAATTCTCAGGGAGCGGATTTGAATATTGACTATGAATCCTCTCCCGAATGGAATCCCTATGCCGACAGCCTTCCTGCGGAAATCCAAACTCAACTTGCTGAGCGCTATAGTGGTATTTTCAGGTTATTTCAAAAGCACAGCGATAAAATATCCCGGGTTACTTTTTGGGGATTGCACGATGGCAAAAGCTGGCTCAACAACTGGCCTGTAAAAGGACGAACCAATTATCCGCTGATTTTTGATCGTGAGTTGAAGCTGAAAGAAGGAATTCTGGAAAGTCTGGATGAGTAAATCGAGAAAAAATAAACCAAAAGAATGAAGTGCCCCGCCTCTCCGGTCTTCCGTCAAACTTTCTTCTGTCTTCCGTCTGTTTTTCCACGCTTTTTCAAATACTCAAAACACCCCTACTTACTAAGTCCCGCCTCAGAAATCAATGTGAGCAGGGCTAATTTTATCGCATCAGTTCCTTTGTCGTCCAGCCACCACTCGTCGAGGGCATGGGCATTGTCGCCCTGACCGCCCCAACCCAATGTCACGGCAGGAATGCCTTTTGAAATGGGCAGATTGGCATTTCCCGACATGATATACAAGGAAGGAGTGATGCCAAAGGATTGGATCGCTGCCAATGAACGTTGAATTAAGGGAGTATTTTCATCTGTTGTTCCTGATGGTCTGAATCCGATTTGATCAATTTGAATTGTCAATGCAGGTTCCGTCTTTCGATTGGTGTTGTATTCATTCAGACCTTTGTGAAGCGAGGATTTAAAAATCGAATCCATTGTGCTTAAGCTTTCATCATCTTCTGAGCGCATATCTACTTCCATCCAGGATTCGAAAGGGATTGAATTGACAGAAGTTCCGCCTCCGATTTTCCCTACGTTGAAACTGGTTTTTGTCCTGGCAACAGCGGAAAATCGAGCTGCCTCATCGGAGAAATAATTGATCATTTTTCCCAAAGCGTGGTGAGGATTTACCAAACCAAAATCTCCCCAGGAATGTCCGCCCGGACCGGAAATTGTGACTTTATAGCGCAAAGAGCCAGTCCCGCGGTTTGCGACAGTGCCTGTACCAAAGGCATCAATCGAAATCCAGGAATCGATTTTGATATCGCTTTTCTCAAAAAGGTATTTCACTCCGCGCAGATCTCCGTTGCCTTCTTCACCGACAGTGGCGACAAATAGAACGTCATCGGTGGTCTGAATATTTGCTTTTTCCATCGCTCTCAGGACAGTAAGTACGACGATCAGTCCACGTGTATTATCGCCAATTCCGGGTGCAAAAAGCGTATCTCCCCTCATCTTTACTTTCACATCCGTTCCTTCGGGAAAGACAGTATCCAAATGTCCGTCGATAGCGACAACCCGGTTGCCAACTGTTCCTTTTCGAAGTGCCAGGACATTTCCTATGCTATCAATCCAAACCTTCACTCCGCCGGCTTCCTCCAGCATCTGCCTGTATTTCAGACCTCTTTCGGTTTCCTTAAATGGCGGAGCAGGAATCTCATTGAGCATGATTAAATCCTGAATAGTTTTGGGATTAAGCTTCTCAATCTCTGCAAAAGCAGTGGAAATCGTTTTATCCTGAGCGAGCTTATTCACCTCCGTCACATACTTTTCATCTGCTTTTTTCTCTTGGGAGAAAGTGGAAATGCTGATGGATAAGAAGCATGCTGCAAAAATTGTTGATCTCATAAAGATTTGATTTTTTGAATTTCATTCTGTTGCCGCCAGAACTGACGATCGAATCTATTAAAAAATAAGATGATTATCCTCTATGATGACCGAAGGTCCCAATCAATGCTAAATACCTCCGAATAATCGTTCACCAACGACAGTCCACAGACCACAGCTCGCGATGTAGAACTTCTATCATTTATTATTCTGACTGTTAACAATAGTTCAAGTAAGATCATTTTATAAAAAATGTTAGAATTAGTGGGCAGCATTCGGTGAGTTGAAAAGTTTCGAGTTATGTAATGCCATGGGGTATTTACGGTTTTAAAACCGCAGATCAAACCGTTAAGAAAATGGGTTAGTTCTCGAAGTGAAACGAGAGAAATCCACCCATTTTTAGGGTTGGTCAAGGGTTAAAATCAAATAGCCAAGAATGCTTCTTCTGGGACTAAAAACTGCCTATTTGAAGTAAATAGCCAGGCATTAAGGTTTTTGCCTGCCGGCAGGCAGGCAGGGTTACTTTTTGGCTTCAAAAAGTGACGAAGGAAAAAAACCGCGAGTTAGGATTGAATTGGAAAAAAGGTTGGACCTTCTTGATTGACCAAAACTTTCCACGTTTTTAGCAAAAAGTTCCTTTTCAAAAACATGCCCTGATTTTAAGTGTTTAGCTAAAAAAAACCATGAAGAGATCCCTATTTTACTTGATAATCAGTTTGAGTCTGGCGGTGAATTTTTCCTGCCATGCACAAAACAAACCCAAGGCTGCTGATTCTCCCTATACCTCTAAAACCCCGGCTTATGATGGGATTGGAAAAGTGTATATGGGGAGGGAAATTTCCTTTGTTATGGGATTCGAAGGGCGAGACTGGCTTGAGCGGCTAAGCCGTGAACAGGAAGAAAGTATTTCACTGGCCCTGGAAAACCTGCCGATAAGTTCCAATAGCGTGGTTGCAGATATAGGTGCAGGATCAGGATATTATACCTTCCGAATCGCTCCCAAAGTTCCTGAAGGAAAAGTCTATGCTGTGGAAATTCAGGATGAAGCCATCCAATACCTTCAGGATCGAACCAAGGAACTGGGTTTTTCAAATGTCTTTCCGATTATGGGTGCGGAGCAAACCCCAAATCTCCCTTCAAAATCCATCGATCTGGTGATCATGGTGGATGTGTATCATGAACTCGAATATCCTCAGGAAATGCTGACCGCAATCAAGGAATCGCTTAAACCGGATGGTAAAATCTTATTGATCGAGTACCGGGGTGAAGACCCTGCCATAGCCATCAAACCCCTGCATAAAATGACAGTCAGGCAAGTTGAAAAAGAACTGAAAGCGAATGGATTCAAACTGGTGGAAAGCGGTCAATTTATGAATATTCAGCATTTTCTGGTTTTTGAGAAAGAGGATTGAGGAGTTTATCTGGATTCATGGATATCCTAATTTAGCAAGGAGCCGAATTGAATTCTTCTTCACCTCGACTTAGCTCGGTGACCGGATAGGTTTTAATTTGGGAGGGAGGGGAAAATGCGGCGCAGCCGCATTTTCCCCTCCCTAAAAAAAACAGAATCTGGTGGCTGAGCGGAGTCGAAGCCATAATTGATTCTTCTTCCCCTTTTGGCTAAGAAGCGGATAATGATCCTTGGATTTAAAATCCGACGATCTGGGTTCGGGATTTCAAATCCCGAAAAGCATGTGTTTTTTTATTCACGGTTTTCCATGGGTTTCACCCATGGTTATTGAAAAGTTCAATCCCTTCGGGATTATTCTTCTACTTTGATCCAATGATACCTGCCACGAAGTGGTCAATATTCAATAGCCACCCATGTCTTGAGTGGCTATTGAATGGTAAATATCCGGGCAACAATCCTGAAAGGATTGAACTTGTTTTGATCACCAAATTCCCGGAGAATCTTTAATTACTTCTTACGGTTTCAGGCTTACTTCGAAAAACGAAATGCACGCATCATCTTGTGGAAGATATCGTTGTTTTCATAAATCCCTGCGAAATTTTCTGATCCCGGACCAAATGCAAATACCGGAATCATCACTCCCGTATGGCTGCCTGTGGTAAACTTACCCTCGACAACTCCGGTCTCGGTATTGCCTCCGTTGATCGTGAATCCACCGGTTTCATGGTCGGCAGTGATGATCACCAAAGTGTTTTTGTTCTTGGAGGCAAATTCCAACACCTTTCCGATGGCATTGTCAAAGTCAATCATTTCCTCCACAATGTATTGGGTATCATTGGCATGTCCTCCCCAGTCGATCTGAGAACCTTCGATCATCAAGAACATGCCTTTTTTATTGTTCTTTAACAGGTTCAGTGCGACCTCCGTGGATTTCACCAATTCATCTCCACGTCCTTCGGAAAATCTCGGTTGCTGTTCATCGGCCAAAAAAGCAGCAAGCTTTCCGGTTTTGATTTGCTGAACTTCCGCGATTGAGTTGGCAATCCGGTAGTTTCTGTTTTTTAGGGAGTCGACCAGATTTAACCCGTCAGTCCGGTTTGCGAAAAATTTCCTTCCTCCGCCAATAAAGACATCGATGTCAGTTTTCAGAAAGTCCAGGGCGATATTCTCATCCAAAGACCGGGAAGCCTGATGGGAGATAAAGCTCGCCGGAGTCGCGTGGGTGATGGAGCAAGTCGCTACCAGTCCGGTGGAAAGGCCTTTGTCTTCAGCGATTTCAAGAATCGTTGGAAGAGCTACACCATTCTCATCCACTCCGATAGCGCCATTGTAGGTTTTTTTCCCGCAGGAAAAAGCGGTGGCTCCGGCAGCCGAATCGGTCACGAAACTGTTACTCGCCTGGTTCTTGTGGAAACCCACCACCGGGAAACTCTCCAGATTCAGGTGGCCATGGTTGGCGGTAAGACCGGCATAGATTTGAGCTACTCCCATGCCGTCACCCACCATCAAAATGATGTTTTTGGGATGTTTGGTTTTTTTCTGAGCCCAGGAAGGGCCGAAGCAGAAGAATAGTGCGAGGATAAGAAGGGTTCTTTTGTGCATAAAGTTGAGGATTGAACAGGCTTTTAAAATAAGTCCGAAAAAGGATTGAATTCTAAGTTCTTCTAAAAATTTTCAATGTTGATCCGATTTTCTTTGAACGGGGGAAGCTTCTTGTTTCAACTTGGGATAAAAGGTAAATAGAGTTTATTCCCTCCTGAATTTGGAGTAGTCAGCGATTACTCCTTCCTGTTTTTCAGAGTATGCAATTGAATTTTTTGGTGGATGTCCATTTGCAAAAATGGTAAGGATATTTGGGTGAAGTTACAAACTAAGTGAAAGGTAATCTACACCCATCGGGGGTGGATAGGTAAAGACTAAGAGTAGCTGGGGATTAGAAAGTTTGTTTGGTTCGGAATTTATTTCCCCATTTTTCCTACTTGAAGATATTTTATTAATTGTTTTGACCTTATTTCCTCCGACAGAATTCAAAATTTAATAAACTTGTCTTCCGCAAAGTAAAATAACCTGAGGTCACCCCCATCTCACCTTCACCCATGAAAAAGACGATCACCCTGTTTCTTTTGCTAATCATTGGCCTGATGTTTTCCTATCAATCCCAGGCCCATCCCGGTCATACCGACCCTGAGCTGGAGGAGATCAACGATTATTTGATGGCTATTCAATTAATGCGTCATGAGGATCCACTAGCGGTAGCGATTTTTGCAAAATGGCAACAATTGCGCGAGGCCTCTTGGAAAATAAGGGAGCTTACGGACAGTGGAAACCTGCTTGTCAATTCCCATGAGGTAATGGACCAAATCAGTGTTGCCAAATCGCTCCAAAAAAACCTGTTGGCTGCCTGCCGCCAGTATTTTCAGCAACTCGAAAAGGAGCAGCCGGTAATCAGGTTTTTGCTTGGGGATGGGGTAAGTGTGGTCTGGGATAATCCCGGTTTTGAAGTGGAGGTCCAGCACTCGCGGGTGGTACTGGTAAAAATGACAAATCAAAGCACCGGGCCCATCACCTATACTATTTCCGGGGAGTACAGCGACGACATCCTGTTTTGGAAAAAGGAAATTCGCCTTAATGGAGGAGAATCTCGCTACACGTTTGCCGTTTTGCAGCCCTATACAGAAGGTCTTTCCGAGAGCTCGATCACAGTCAAAAATGAACAAGGCCAGGAGGCAAACGCCAACATTCAGCTCAAAAGTGTAGCTATGAAGTCGGTTCCTTCCAGGGTGTTTCCAGGGAAAACCATTGACTTATTACCCTTGGCGACCTATGACCATATCGCCAACGATGAATTGCCGGATTTTGACCGATCGATTCGTTTTCGGGTGACTGATGCTCAAACTGGTGAACCTTTGAAGGCCAGGGTTGAAGTGAAAGATGCCAACAATAATCTGTACTGGACTCCTCTCAAGGGAACTTCGTATGCGATGAACCGCACCAAAGGGTGGAAGACCACCTTGTGGGATTTTCAGCCAGGTCCTTTTTTCTACATTTCCAATGAAGCAAGTCTCGGGGTAGAACCTAAAGGGAAAACGGCCACCCTCTACCATGGTTTTGAATACAAGCCGGTGAGTATTGCCGTACCTGAAAATGGGATGGTAGATGTAAAACTGGAACGATGGATCGATATGCCCAAACTGGGCTGGTATTCGGGACATACTCATATTCACACCACGGATAGCGGTATGCCGGTCATGTTTTCGAGGTATTGGCCTTTGATCACCCAGGCAGAGGATCTTCATGTTTCAGCAATTTTGACTCTAAAGGGAGAATGGAGCACCCATGCCATTTATGCCAATGAATACCCCATGGGATTAAGAAAGGCATTCAGTACCGAACAACATCTGGTCACCTATGATCAGGAATACAGAAGTAATCCTTATGGACACCTGGTTTTTCTGGGATTGGACTACCTGGTGCAGCCAATTAGCTCAGGAGCTCTTGGCGAACTTGCGGGGCCAGATTATCCGCCCAATGCGGTCGTTTTGCAGGAAGCATTGGATAATGGAGGAACTACCATCGGCGCTCACTTTGGGAATTTCATTACCGAGGGAGAGCAGATCCAAACCCCTTGGCCTTCCACTGGATTTGAAATGCCGGTGGATGTAGCATTGGGAAAAATCCAGCTCGCAGAGATCTATGGCAATGGAGGGCAGCAGGAGGTGTGGTATGATCTGCTCAACTGTGGATTTAAAGTCATGGCTACAGCAGGACCCGATTGGGATATCCGGGATACTCCCAGGGTGTATGTGCAACTCGATGGCAAGCCTTTTACGATTGAAAACTGGAGAGCAGCGCTCCAGGCAGGAAAAAGTTTCATTACCAAAGGACCCATGTTGTTTTTTACAGTGAATGGCCAACTGCCCGGTTCAGAAATCAACACCCAGGGCAAAAAGACCAAGCTTGAGATTTCTGCCAAAGCCATTTCTCCTCAAGGCGATTTGCCAGTCGAAATTGTCTTTAATGGGAAAGTGATCCATTCGGGTACCGATCTGAATGAAGAAATTACCCTTACGGATTCAGGCTGGTTGGCAGTGAGAACAGAGGGAGCCCATTCCAATCCGGTTTTCATCAATTTCAAAGGAAGGCCTGCCGGAATGTCCGAGCCTGCCCAAAAATTTATTGAGATCACCAATAGTTTTGAAGAGTGGGTGAATACCAAGGGATTGTTCTATACGGATGAGCAAAAGCAGGAGGTACTGAAAGTCCTCGAAGATGGCAGAAATGTGTTTAGAGGAGTCATTGAAACTGCCAGGAAACAAGGGCGCTAAGACTGCCGAGTCCTAAAGGCTGGGAAGAAATCACACCCGAAAAAAAGACAAAGCCAATTGCTTGCCAAGTGCAAATTGGGAGGAATTAATTTCCGGGCATTTAAAGGAATTTGGATAAATGGGTGAAGTGGATGCTACACCCTGTCAACCGGATTTTCTAATCCCGGGCTGCATTTTTTTCATGTTGGATTGACCCACTCCAAACATGCATTAATGGAATAAAACCATGCATCGTTGCATGTGATGCTTTTGGTATAAATAGTCGCTTGGACTTCTTTGGCTCGTTTGGTCAGCAAGGTTAGGATCGATTTGTCCACGTAATTGTCTATCAGAATAATCTCATTTTGTGCTTTCTTGATCAGATCGGCTACAAAAACATAGGCATCAAAAATCTGCCCATCAAAGAATATCCCCTTGTCTGGAGCTGGTTGACCGGCTTCCAATGCCTTGAAAATCCGTTCAATTTTCCCATCGGTTTGCAGTTGCTTTAGTTCCAAACTATCCAAACGCTGAAAAACTGAGGCGTTTTGCAAAAGAAACTTTCGCATGGAGACAAAGGCTTTCATGATTTGGAGATGACTTGAACAGCTACATCACTTCGCAAAACTGCTGAAAGCATGGTTACTCCCTGTTCGGTGAAGGCATAAGGCAAGTACTTGATGTTTTTTTCGCGAATGTGTTTTTCTCTCTTCAAGATCACATTTTGTGATCTTGAAGAGAGATTGCCATTTAAGGGCGCATTTTGCGATCTTAGATTTTTCACCTCCTCTAAAGTCAACTGGAATCTAAAATCCCCAGGAAACCGATCTAAATTTCTTTTTACAGCTTGGTTAATTGTTCTAGTTTCCACTTGATAAAGTTCAGCCAAATCACTATCCAGCATTACTTGGATACCACGGATCGTGTGAATTCTATTTTCTATTTCCTCATTCTTCATTTTAAATTCTCCATTCTCACCCCGTCCATCTTTCTCTGTGCAACCTTCTATACTGAATCACCTCGACCAGATTTGATTTTGATGACATCGCTTCCGCAGATACCAGCGATGGTCTCCGCCCCGATGAGTGTCCACTAACCGTAAAAAAAACCAGTACCCTTTTTTGATCAATTATTGAAAGATGCTAATGGAAGTGATTTAAGGGACATCTTAATGCTAATATCCAAACACTTTTTTAACATGATTGCGACTCTGCTTCCAACTGTCACGTAACTCACGTGTTGGAGTAAAATTGTTTGGAAAGGCTAGCTCAATTGTTGCAATGCCATCAAATTCAATGGCATGAAGAGCTGTACTAATGGACGTAAAATCTGTTTCGCCTTCACCTACCGCTTCACTCCATTCTCCATTATTGAACTGGTCGCGTATGTGCAGATACACAATTTGTTTTTTGTGTTTTTTGATAAACTCCACGGGATCAACACCTCCTCGGATTAGCCAATTGAGATCTGGTCCCAATGGAAAATCGGGAATTCTTTCTAACGTTCCCTGTAAATCGTGCATACCATCAGTCACCTCGTAGGTATGGTTGTGCAAATTTGGTGTGATACCATTCGCTGTAGACTGTGCAAGTATTTTCCTTAAAATAGCTGCCTGCAAGTCCAGTTCCTCTCCTGTCTTCCTATGTCCGGCATTACCTACAGTAAGACCAATGGTTTTCGCGTTAAGTTTTTGAAGTTTTTCCGTGAGCATACCACACTCGTCTTCGATTTGGGAGTGCTTTTCTTTATTCCACATATCGGCACTGTATGAAGTGCCAATAACCGGAAGTTTGTACTTATCAGTTAACGAACTCAGCCGAGTGACCGCATCGGCATGAAACAGGTTTGTGTGCATTACCTCCACACCGTCCATGCCGGCATATTTCAAATCAGAGAATACTTGCTCAATAATAGGAGTGCAATCCCAATTTGGAGGATACTTGCTTGCATATACCCATAGGTGTGCACCTACCGTAACTTTTTTAGCCGTGCCGGCCAAGCCATCTGTATTGCTGGTGAGCAGAGCTGCTGTAGCTAATGAGGTAGTTTGGATAAATTTTCTACGTGAAATATTTTGCATGGAGAAAAATAGCATTTTTTTTTGGAGATGGCCAACAAGGACTCTTGGCAGGGTTTTTTATAGTCCTTTTCCCTGTATTCTATATAGCAAAGTGTGTATAAAAAGTGGTTTTAGCCATATTCTGAGGTGCTTTTTTGCCCAAAAACAGCAGTTATTTTACCATTGTTTTAAGGAGGTATAGCGCTTTCTCAAGCGGACCGAATCGAGCATTACCCCGTGGATATCCGTGATCAGGACCATGTCAGGCTTTTTCTGCCCGGCAAATTTCTCAGCGCCTCTGTACGGATCCATTTAGAACCATTTTTTTTCATCCGGGGTTGTCCGATAGAGACCGACAGGCGCATTGTTATAGAGATTGAGAAACTGCTCTTGGCTATGCTTCAGCACCTCTTCCGACAACCTACGACGCTCCATTTCAGTTTTTAAATCTTCCAATAAATTCAAGGCAGCTCGTTTGCTCTCTTCCATCCCTTTTGTCCGTTCATGAACAAGCGCTTCAACCCGTTCGTTATCTTGTATTACCTTGTCTTCCGATCTTTTAATACGAAGCATGCAAGAAACCTATGCTGTCAGCTCCGCTTCATCGATGGGTTTTGACAGGAATACTTCTACACCCGTTTCCAACGCTTTTGTGCGGGTTTTGCTATCGGATTTGGTTGCGGTGATAATGATTACCGGAATCCGCTTCAGAAAATTGTCCTCTTTCAGTCTTTTGCAGGTTTCAATGCCCTCCCTGCCTGACACCGCAGTAATGATCTGGAGAATAGCGCAGTCAGAACCACCAGGTTGTTCCGCTTATCATCGATGGCTAAGATCTTTATCATTTTTGAATCAGATATTCCGTAAGTTTTTCAAGTTGCAGTGTTTTAATTTTTGAATCAGATTGAATTGCTCTTTGATATTTTCGGATTTTTGCGATTTCTTTCAATTCAATCACAGTAATATCTTTGGGCAGTTTTTTTATGATATTGTGATAAGCCCCGATAAAAAGAATTCCTGTTTCATTTTTGTCCAACGTTTCAGCTATCCTGCCGGCAATAAAATTATCCCTCCTCAATAAAAATATGGGTTTTAAAATTTTATACCTGAGCAGTAGAAAGAGTTTTTTAATATTGGTTTTTGATTTTAAGACAGATTGAAGTCCATCGTATTCATCTTTGACCATTTTAAAATCTTCTGTCTTGATAAGTATTGCCCCCCGACCGATAAGTTTTGAAACAATTTCAGAATTTTTGCTTCCTGATTTGATGCCTTCGTCTATGATTTTCATTGCCATATCACCATCAACAAACATTCCGTCCTGATATATTTTTATCCCCTTGATAGCGATATCAATGTTTTCAAAATAGTATTCAATTGCTTCCCAGTAACCATTTACAGTATCGGCGTGCTTTTGCCATTTATTTTCCCCAAGTTCGGAAACAGTTTTGCGCTTAAGTTCTTCCCCCAGGGAGCCCATGTCGGCACTTGAATGAATGATGGGAACATATATCAGTGTCTTCATTGTGAAAGGTTTTTAGCTTTGTTCTTTAACCAGGCCTTTATTAAATTGTCGGATTTGTCTGGGGGGCTTCATATCCTTCCGTTTCAAGCATTTTAATCTAATTATCAGCTCTATCAGTCGAGACAACATTTTTGACAACAATTTTTCTTCCAGTTCAGCATTGTAGGGTATCAGTAGTCGTCTGGTTTGGCATTTATTCCCCTATTTTTGGAAATATTTCTTCATTAACTCCATTATTTTATCTTTCTTAATGGGTTTTGAAATATAATCATTGCATCCTGCCGCTATTGTCTTTTCCTGGTCTCCAGTCAGTGCAAAAGCTGTTTGGGCAATAATAACCACATCTTTGTTAAATTGACGTATTTGTCTGGTGGCTTCATCTCCGTCCATTTCGGGCATTTTAATATCCATCAGAACCAAATCGATGTCAGGGTTATTGCGGCAAGCTTCAACCGCTTCCACACCGGTTCCTGCTTTCATGACTTCTTTGCCGTATAGTCGAACTATATTGCCAAGAATAATTGCCGATAATTCATCGTCTTCGGCAATTAATATTTTCAGGTTTTTAATCTGATTATCTGCTCCTTCAGGCAAAATAACATTCTGAATGACATTTTTTTCTTCCAATTCTGCATTATAAGGAATGGTAAAATAAAATATTGAGCCTTTACTCACTTCGCTTTCTACCCAAATTTTGCCACCCAGCATTTCCACATAAGCTTTCGAAATGGATAATCCCAATCCTGCTCCCTGAAAAGCTCTTTTATCGCTGATGTCGGCCTGGACAAAACGGTCAAAAATAGCTTTTTGTCTGTCTTTAGGAATACCGATGCCGGTGTCTTTTACAAAAAACTCAAAGTATTCCCCATTTTTCTCATACCCCAATCCGATTGAACCTTTATCGCTGAATTTAATTGCATTTTTAACCAGGTTGGTGAGAATGGCATAGACTTTCTCGTGGTCTGTTTTTAGGATGGCTTCTTTTAACGGCAAGCTGTTTTTAAAGAAAAACTGCATTCCTTTCCCTTCAATCTCCGGTTTGAAGAAGGTATAAATGTGTTCGATTTGCTCGTTTACATTCGACTCCTTCGCATTAACTTTCATCAGGCCCGATTCTATTTTCGAAATATCAACAATATCGTTGATGATATTGAGCATACGGGCAGCGCTTTTCTCAATAATTCTGATATACTCTTGCTGCTCTTTACCTGTTAACTTTGGTTCTTTAAGTATTTCGGCAAAACCCAGAATGCCATTCATGGGAGTACGTATTTCGTGACTCACATTGGCCAGGAATGCAGATTTCAGCCTGTCGCTTTCTTCGGCGTGTTCTTTGGCTGCCATCAGATCTATGATTAGCTTCTTTTGTTCCGTAATATTTAGATTAATTACCTGATAATGCTTGATCCCATTCCACAGAACTTCTTTTCTCCAAACTTTTACATGGCGGATTTCCGCGTTTTTACATATAATACTTATCTCATAATCAAATACCTCATGTCCATTTTTTCTTTTCTCTTTTCTTTCCTGATGTTTCGCATAACTTTCTGGAGTGTGTAGATTTATTGCTGGTATACTTTCAATTTCTTCAAGGCTGTTGAATCCATAAATATCAAGGAAGGCTTTATTGGAATAAATTATTTTTCCATCGACAGAAACAATACGTATGCCCAAAGGAGATTCTGAAATTGAACGACGGAAATTCTTCTCCGATCGGAGAAGTGCTTGCTTTGCTTTCTTGTACTCGTTTTGAGAGTGAGGTTCTTTGTTAGCAATGATTAATTCTTGTTCCGCCTTTTGGCGTAGGATTGCTGCTTCTGATTTGTCATCCTTTTTCATGGTATCAAAATTGCTCTTTACATTAAATCGCCCAATGGACCGAGATTGATGTTTAAGTCGCGGTCGTTGAGGTTAAAGTGCTTTTTCAGCTCTTCCATTTTCAGCTCAAGTTTCATTAATGTTTCGCCGAGCCGTTCAATCTCATCTTCAGTCAATGATCCGCCGTCAACTCTGCGCATGGCTTGCTTTTCAATCAATTTACGAATGAGTTCAACCAGGGTTAATACCAGTTTTGCCAGCCCGGAATCAGCATTGTCTGGGCCTAACTTTAGCTTGGACTCTTCATTGTTTGTTAGTTTCCCGATCTCCTCCGAAAGCTCATCAAGCGATCCGGTATTAAATAATATTTTATTTTCACTCATCGTGCTGATTACTTTATATTGATTTCCACAAAATTATACGGAGGCCAGGGCCCGGTCAGGACAAAGTTTAGCCCTGGATATTGGTTTTGTAAAATTTCAACCGCCTGAATCAAAGCATCTTTCCGCTCCTTATCAAGTAAAAAAACCGCATCGATTATATTCGTAGCAGTCGCCATTTTTTTGAATTTATTGACCGCGTTCAATCGGTCAAGGTATCCAGTGATCTTTACAATAACCGAATCAACGTATGTTAGCAGCAATTCCTCAAGCCTATGTTCCTTAAGTTTTTTATTCACCCAATCCCTGTATACTGAATTTTTGATTTCCGGGGCATGTTTGGCAGGTGTAGTGGTATGGGTCTCTGATTTTGCCCTCAGTTCTGCCTGTAATTTTTCGGAATCACAAAAGATCTTTAGCCCGAATTCACGCTTGTTTTCAACTTTCTGAAGATTTTGTTGAAATTCATGATAATTTCTTTCGAGCATTTTAATAATTGATCCGGTTGATTCCATTATGGAACCATATCGCATGGGAAGAACCGTAAATTGTTGCGCAAGGTTTTCGATCACCCCTGCATATTCAATGGCATTGGATCTATCTGCGATTAAATTGGTTCTATTAATATCGCTTACAACCGCAGTAATTTCATCAAAGGAAACAGCACATAAGTCAGAACCCGAAATGCCCTTCATCCCAACCAACAGAGCATTTAACTTCTCAGGATTTCTTTTTACGGATAATATGGAATAAATAATCTTTTCCATGTCTACACAATTACTGACTTTCCGGACCTTAATTGCTCCATTGTTTCAACTGAGCTTAACATTAACTTAACGCCAACATATACCAGGTCGACATCTGCTACTGAAATTACAATATCGCCGCTGAGGATGACCCCTTTGTTCAATACTCTGTCGAGCAATTCAAGTATGGTAATGTCTTTAGACCGGTCGATTACATTATTGTGCATTATTGTTTTTCTTTAATGGAGATAAAACTAAATGGTGGCCAGGGGCCGGTTGCTTCAATAAAAATGCCGGAATTTCCATCCTTTTTACTCAGTGTGTCGACTGTACTAATAAAATCAGCCACTTTGTTTTTACTTACAAGAAAGCTGGCATTAAGGATCATGGTAAACTCTCTTTCGGTAAACTCTTTCGGAAGAAGGTTGTTGAGGTCGGTTGATTCGCTCAGATTTTTAAATTCATCATAATACTCCTGTCCGTAGTTCTTACAAATCCTGTCCATCTCGTTTTCGATCAGGGCTGTTTTTTTTATTTTTAAAAGAAATGCTTTCCCAGGCGAACTTGCCATGATCTGCTTTTCCAGCGCAGCAGCTTCCTCGCTCAATTCGTCAATTTGTTCGCACAGTGTTTTACGATCGCAATAAATTTTAACCGACCACTCTTCTTTTTCTTTGATATGATGGAAGTTTTCGATCAATGAATCAGAATAATCCGTGATGAATTTTTTCAAACTGGCTTTAGTATTATAGATAGTGCCAAATTTAAAAGGGATTACGGTACTATATTCCATGATCGCGGTGATTACCCTGATATGCTCCCGCGCATTTAATTCCAACCACAGAATATCTGATAAATTCTTTTTGAAGTTTTCTTCAGAGAATTCACTTTCAGAAACATATTTAACGATCACGTAAAAATCATCGAACATAAGAGATTCCAAGCCACTGGACTCCATGTCGGGTACGAGCCCGAGAGGGCTGCGTGATGATAGGCAATAAACATATATCAGATCATTTATCATGACACGAATTCGTTAATTAATATTACTCGTCAGTGCTTTCCATTCCTTCAAATGAATCATGTCGTTTGAAGGATGTAATTTCAAGTTTATCATCCATCCTGACCGAATAGAACAGCCGTACCTTTTTCGGCGGAAGGTTCATTGATTTTAAAAATGAATCGTCTTCATATACTTCTGCCACTGAATTCCAAATTTCTTTTACTTTTTCAATTTTTATAACCGTTATGTCATAACCGTTAATGTTCTCTTTCAGGAACTTAACCACTGCTTTTTTAACATCGATAATATTACTCATTTTTTCTTTTTTTTATTTCACTATTTGTTTTGTTTCTCCGCTCTGATATTTTCCAGTAATTTCAATATCTCATCTTCTCTTTTGTCATATTCTTCTTCGTCAATTTCATCCATCTCAAATTTCAGCTGCAATGCCATCAACCTTTCTTTAATGGTGCCTTCATCCGACGTTTCTTTCTTGATCACCTCATTGACTTTCTCTGCGATAAAAATAATTCCTTTTAAAGGGGCTAACAGTATGCTATCGATTAAAAACATATTAAACTCCTTTCGTGTTAATTACAAGGCTAACAAAATTATATAGTGGCAATGTCCCTACGTATTTGAAGGTCATAAAGCGGCCATATTTTTCATCCAAATCGTTCACCGCTTTGTCAAACACGGGTTCAGATGTGTTTTTAACAAGAAATGCAGCATTGAGAATCATCATTTCTCCATAGTTGTCGTTTATCTTCACATCATCTGTAAGTGGGCTTAGAACATCGAGGATACTGTTTTTATAATTTTCCGTCTCCTTTTTAAGCGCTTCCGCGACCATTTCGCCGATTTTCATGCGCTGGTAATGGGTTTTATCGGCAGGAAGGTTTATCAATTTTCCTCTGAGTGACCTGATTTCATCATGTTTTTCAATGATGCTTTCATAGATCGCAGCTTCCTGCGCAAGTACCTTGAGTCCAAGTTCTTTCTTGCCTTCCATCTGACTAAGCAGGCTATCGAATTTTTTATATTCTGTTTCAAGGATTCTTAAGATTCCGGCGTCATCATTATGCTCGGAGATGGTTGAAAACCGAACAGGAAGAACCGTAAATTGTTTCATAACTTCCTCAAGTACATTTTCATGGGTGATCATGTTCACTCTTCTGGCTTCATATTGAATGATCGGGGAATTACTGACGATGGCGCTGATATCTTTGAAATTGATCCCATAAACCAAGTCGGCCCGTCTACCCATGCCAATCGGACCATAGTCTAAGGGGCCTGCATGCCTGATAATCCCATAAATGTATTTTCCTTCTTTCGGTATTTCCAGTTCGTTGCTCATAACAGTTGTTATATAAATTATTTTATAATTCCCATTTTTCGGGGAATATTTTCAGGTCAATGAAATTAAAAATCGGCAACGGGGCTGTATATACAAAATCGCTCCGATTCTCGTATCTGGCGCCAATGTCGGTCATGATGTTGTCGAATTCGACCTCCCTGCCGCTGTTCATAAGAAATGCGGTATTAATAAACATGGCATCTCCGCTCGTTTTATTATGTTTATACTCGAACACCGATTTGCGGAAAGCATCGATAATCGTTTCTGTCTCCTCCGTTTTCTTTTCAATCAGCGCATTTGCTACAAGATTTCCGGCTTCAGCAATTTTCAGGTTTCTTTCTTCCTTATCATCAATTTTCTCTATTTCAGCTCTGATTTTTTGAAGCTCAGCATGTTCCTTGTCGATCTCCTTGTAAATCATTCCCATGTTTTTCCAGGTTCCCCTCACATTGAGCTCTACCTTGTTTTCGAACTGCCTGAGCAATTCCATAAACTCGCTGTATCTTCGGTTCAGCAGGTTCCGTATTTCATCGGGGGTTGCCGCAATGGTACCAAACCTGATTGGGATCACACTTCTGAATTCCTTCATCACCATTTCGATCACCTTTTGGTGCGCCAGCATGTTTTCGGGATTGACTACGAACCTGCTGAGCGGATGGTCGCTCACCACCATACACAAGCCATCGAAACCGATGGTGGAGACCAGGTCGCCACGTCCGCCTATTCCTATCGGCCCGATATTGATGTCGTAATCCGATGCAATGATGCAATAAATGTACTTTCCGTCGCGTTGCATATTATTCCTTTATTTTTACCAGAATCAAATTTTCAATCACTTTTTCTTTTGCCAGAGAGATTAAATTCACTTCCGATGATTGCCTTGCCCCCGCTGAATAATCAAGCAATGTATGATAGGCCTTATTGATCCTGCTGAAGTTTTCTTCGTCGCCATTGTCCTGATGTGCATCGGGATGAAATAATTTTGCTTTTTTCAGATATGCTTTTTTTATTTCAGATTCCGAAGTTTCTTCTCTCAGCTCAAGTTCTTTTTTTGCCTGTGCCACATGCTCTGGATTCAGCTCTTTAACTTCAATAGTATAAAAACTATAACACGGCAGAGGACCGACCAATTTGAAGTTCAACAACCCCTTGTATTCTTCATCAAGCTGGTCAATTACCTGTTCAAATTTTGCTTTTTTATTCCTGTCAATAAGAAGCGCGGAATTGGTTACCATCTGGTCATTCATCACCTCATGTGTTTTTATATCGAGACTGATTGATGCCAACGAATCCAGGATATTCAATTCAACCTTTGTGTTTTTTTCTTTTAATTTTGACTGAACCAGTATCCCTACTTTCATCTGGTCAATTTGTGAAAGTGTGTCTGTCTTTTTCAGGATATTATCTTTCATTGCTATGATTTCGGGATGGCCAGCGATCTCTGTGAGGAGATCAGGAAAATCTGCCCAGGTAACCACCAAGTCAATTTCTGTCAGGTATTCAATTTTCTTCAGGGTGTCAATAATTAAATCATGGCCGTTTGCCAGTATTTTAATAACCTCTTCCTTTGAGTTTACAATCGTACCGAGCCGCATGGGGATAAGCATGTTGAATCCTTTCTCCATGAGCCCTTCAATCGTTTTCTGATGATGAACCAGCAAATATCCCAGGGTTTCCCTGTCTAAATAATCGATGTGAGCACTCTCCCTATCGGAAACAATGGCAGATATGTTTTGCAAGGGGATGGCATAAACCCCTGAATTTTCCAATGATCTGAACATATCCGTACTGTAAAAGTTCGGCACAATCCCATAGATGTATATTCCTTTTGTTGTCATGCTTTTTTATGTTGATGGGTTTATTAGTTTGTTTATGAGTTGATAGGTTGATTGATAAAGTCCATTCGACATTCTTCCAATAGGATCAATTTTTGCCCTGAGTGTGGTTAATTGGTTTTCTTGTAAAAATTTCAAATCAGTAGCAAGTATCAATTGATTTAAAACTTCTATAAGACTACCAAAAGCAATTTCGTAAAATCTTGATTGGTCTTTTTTACTACATCGGGTACTTCCTTTTGCGATATTACTGCTCACAGATATTGAAACTCTTCTAAGTTGGCTGGTTAATCCAAATTTTTCATCCTGTGGAAAATTGGAGATCACCTGATAAATATCATTTACCAGTTTTCTTGACGTTTGCCAAACTTCCAGATTTTCAAATGAATATTTCATATTTTATCCTTTTTTCAACTTATCAACCTCTCTATCAACCTTTCTTCGTTGCGTTTTGCTGTAATACCAGCCTAATCGCTTCTTCGAAATGACTCTCCAGGATGATGATTTCGCCGATAACTTCGTTCGATTTTCCGCTGTTTTTATCAATCAATTCGCGAATGGAAAACATGGCCGCTTTACGGCAAATAAATTCGATATCTGATCCTGTGAGGTTTTCTGTTTTCAGAGCCAGTTTGTTCAGGTTTACTTTTTTGTCAAGGGGTTTATTCCGGGAATGGATGCCGAATATTTTTTCCCTGGTTTTTACATCGGGTAACGGCAATTCAAATATCAGATCAAACCGGCCACTTCTTAGTAAAGCAGGGTCAATTAAATCGATTCTGTTGGTGGCGGCCAGCACAATCACCCCTTTCAGGTCTTCAATGCCATCCATTTCGGTAAGGAACTGGCCAATCACCCTTTCGATTACCCCGGAACCTGAACTGTCGTTACTACGCCTGGGGGTAAGGCTGTCTATTTCGTCCAGAAACAAGATGCAAGGCGATGCCTGTTTTGCCATTCTGAAGAGTTCCCTGACCCCTTTTTCCGATTCACCGATGTAGCGGCTTAAAATCTGCGGACCTTTTACAGAAATAAAATTAACTCCACTCTCGCTTGCGAGCGCTTTTGCAAGATAGGTTTTGCCTGTGCCGGGTTTCCCGTGAAGGATAATTCCCTTTGGAGGCTTGGTATCGGCTTTTTTAAACAGTTCGTCATATATAAGGGGCCACTCCACAGTTTCCTTTAAAGCCTCTTTGATTTCATCAAGGCCGCCAACATCATCCCATTTCACATTGGGCACTTCCACGAAAACCTCCCTGATGGCCGATGGCTCCACCTCTTTCATCGCGTCAAAAAAGTTATCCATGGTTACTTCGAGCGACATCAAAAGTTCGTAAGGGATTTCAGCCATCTCGAAATCGATTTGCGGGAGTATTTTCCGCAAAGCAGTCATGGCGGCTTCCCTGGCTAAAGCTTCCAGATCGGCGCCCACAAAACCATGGGTGATTTCCGCCAGTTTTTCCATATCTACATCCATCGACAAGGGAATTCCTCTGGTATGGATGTGAAGAATTTCCAGCCTGCCTTTTTTATCGGGAATAGCGATAGAAATTTCGCGATCAAAACGTCCCGGCCTTCTCAGCGCCGGATCAATGGAATTAGGAATATTGGTTGCGCCAATTACAATGACCTTCCCCCTCGATTCCAATCCGTCCATAAGCGATAATAGTTGGGCTACAACACGCTTTTCAACCTGCTTTTCACCGCCCATATCTTCCCGCTTGGGCGCAATAGCATCAATTTCATCGATAAAAATGATGGAAGGTGCACGTGCCTGAGCCTCTTCAAAAATTTTCCTTATCCGGCCTTCACTTTCCCCATAAAATTTTCCCATGATCTCCGGGCCGGAAATGTTGATAAAATAGGCATCCGTTTCATGGGCCACTGCTCTAACGATGAGCGTTTTCCCGGTTCCCGGAGGGCCATATAGAAATACGCCTTTGGGAGCCTGAACACCAAGACGTTCAAAAATTTCAGGATACTTCAAGGGCAGTTCTATCATCTCCCGGATGCGTTGAACCTGATTTCCAAGTCCACCGATGTCTTCATACGAAACCTTACTTTTGCTTTCACCCTCTTGCTTCGTCAATTCAAGCTGAAAGGTGGTATTTGGGTGTATCAGTACCACCCCGTCCGGATTGGTACCGGTTACTGTATAATTAACCGACCGGGAACCAAAGAGGGTGGCTCTTACTTTATCGCCTTTTGTTACCGAAAGGCCATTGATGAGCGAACCAATGTATTTCGCGTCATCGGCCTTGAATAAAGAACCGGATTTTGTATCGGGCTTGAGTTTTATTTTTGAAGCCTGACGGCAGGTAGTTTTAATGATCTTCACTTTTTCATCAACCCCAGCCTGAGCATTTTCTCTGGTAATTCCATCAATCTGAATAATACGCTTATCCCTGTCTTCGGGATAACAAGGCATGATCTTAACCGGCGTGGCACGTTTGCCTTCAATAGCGATCACGTCGCCACTTTCCAAGCCCATCAACTTCATATCTTTTGGATCAATCCTGGCAATTGCCCTTCCAACATCCTTTACCGGTGCTTCTTTTACACGTAATATTATTTCGTCTTTCATTTTGGCTGATGGTTTATTGGTTAATTGGTTTATCTCCAAAAAGACTCATCCTTAATTGATTCAATGCTTCCAGTCCTTTGATCTCCTCAGTAAATTTTGGTACTTCAACTATATTTAAATTGCTAAACGTTTCTTTAATCTCTTGTAAATAGGGTAATTGACCAGCCTTTATTTTTTTGCAAAAATCACCATCATCCGAAACCATTACATTGTTCACGATTATCTGCTGCGCAATTATTTCAGATGTGCCGGGATTTGCAAGCAGCCTGCCCGTTTCCATGATTGCCATCGCTTCGGGGATACAAACCGGGATAAATTCACATTTGGTTTTATCCCGCAACAGGTTTTGGATTCTTTTAACCATTTTTTTCAGGCTGAATAAAAATGCGTCCACCTCATCCTGTTAATAGGAACCCGAAAAACTGGTAACCATATAGCGGTATTTCCACCATATCCGTGCGGCAACTTTAATCCATTCATCCAGCAGCTTTGGCGACGCAAATAGTCGTAGTGCATGGCCGGTAGGGGCTGTATCAACTATTAATTTGTCGTATTTCCCTTCTTCAAGAAAATCAGTGATTATTTTGAAGCTCATTATTTCATCAATGCCGGGGATAGAGACATCCATCAATTGCCCGGTGTCTTCCTGATCAAGGTTTGTAGATGTATCAAAAAGTTTTTCAAGTTGGGCCTGGTTTTGCTCTTTAAATGTTGAAAATGCTACTTCTGCTGCAATTTCAATAGCAGTAAGGTTATTAACCCCTTTCACAGGCTGTTGCTTAAAGCCGATGAATTTTCCCAGGCTGTCAGAAACTGAATGTGCTGGATATGGTGAGATAAGAATTGTTTTGAAGGTTTTTGATAGCTCAATGGCTATTGCAGTTGCACAGCCGGTTTTTCCTACACCGCCTTTTCCCCCCAAAAGAATGAGTTTAAGTTCGTTGCTATCTAAACCGGTCAGTGCCATAACATTTATTTTTTTATCCGAATCTCAAGGATGCCATTTGTAAATTTGTGCTTTAAATTTTTACTGCTTACTTTTGAAGGAAGCAGTAGTTCTTTGTGGTAAGTACGGTTTTTGCCGGCTGCCGAAATTTCAAGGATATCTTCCTTCAGATCAATTTTGATGTCGCTTTCCTCTATTCCGGGCATTTCAGCAATAATCACAACTTCGGTTTTTTCATCAAAGAGGTCAGTTATCGGCTCGCGTTCTTCATCCACTTTGGGCCCTTCGGGCGTTTTTTTTATATTTCCGAAAGTCGATACTTTCGGGGTACCTCCGCCTGCCGTGTTGATGGTAAAGCCATAAACACCTTTCATGCCTTTTTTGATATGATCAAAATTGATCTCGCCTTCCTTGCTGATTCCACCCTTTTCTTCGAGCTTTCCGGCAAGGTCAACCAGTTTTTCGATGCCCTTGAACAAACCACCAAGTCCGAAAAGATCAAAAGCGGCTTCGTCTTTTTTTTCTTTATTTTTATCGTTTTCCATTTTATTGATAATTATTAGCTCATTAAAATTAAGCTGGTTTGCTAATGGCCTCAAGTTTTTCCAAACGGGCCTCCAAAGTTTCTTGATGTTCCATCAGCGCTTTTTCCCTGGCTTTGGTAGAGAGATAGGTATCTTCCTGCCACCAGTTGATGCCCATCTCCATGGCCTTGTCAACTGAACAAACCAGCAATCTGATTTTTATGGTCAGCAAATCAATATCAGCAATTTGTATCTTGATATCGCCTGCAATTACGATCCCTTTATCGAGTACTCTTTCGAGAATATCGGCAAGGCCGGCCGCGTTAATTGAATGGGGAGGTTCTGCCATAATACATTGTTTTTTAGTAGTTTATTGACATTGTTTTAAAATCAGATTTTACCTTTACTGTTTCTTTTTGATTGAGCTCCTGCGGTTCAGGAACCTGCATCTGTCCTGCTTTTTCATCATTATAATTCTGGATCTCCTTTAACCTGCTTTGAATGATCTCAAGCCTTAGTAAAATCCTTATTTCTTCACTCTTCAACCGGGTTCTTTCTTTTTCATACATATACAATTTTATGAAATCTGATTCCTCCTTGTTGGGAATGCCAGATTTAACGACATTTTGCATTGATTTAATGCTCTGAAGTCCTTTAATTGCACTTGATATTGGCATAATATTTTGGATTTGATGATGGGTTGATGGTGCGTTTTGTCGTGATACTATATATATTGTTCTATTAATTCATCAACAATGATCTTTACCTTTTCCTGATTGGTTTTTGAGCCAATCCGGCTCGTTTCGGAAGTGAGAATATCCTGACAAATTTTTCTGAATATACTTTTGGATTCCGAAGGGGTGGTGTCTAAAGTTGCCAGTGTTTTTGCAATCATAATCGAACCGCGGATCGTCGGGTCAAATTCGGTTTTCCCCGATTCTCGCAAGCCTCTGACAATTTTAACTATTGTTTCAGTATCTTTTAGTGAAAGGTCAGATTTTGCCATGGTAATTTGTAACTCGGTTTCAAAATCGAAATGATCGAGGTCCATGGTAACCATCCTGTCGCGAAGGGCATCCTGAGTCCGGTTAACGCCGGCATACTCTTCAGGATTTGAAGTAAAGATGGCACGGAATTCAGGATGCACCTTCATGTAGTAATCCTCTTCTTTTGTAGCCGATGTGCTCAGCATTCTCTCCTGCAGGATGGGAAGCAGGATGTTATTTGCTTCAGGACGGGAGCGTGTAAATTCATCGTAAATAAGGGTAAATCCGTTTTTAACAGCGATAGTCAAACGGTTATTCACCCATTGCTTTGACATATTCTCCTCATATTTATGGACAGAGTGAATAAACTTATCGTCCAGCTTTTTATATTTATATCCCTGTTCGCTGCCAATTAGATCGGAAGTTTTGTACTCGGCGTCACCATGAATTATGACCACCGGCCTTCCGATTTTACTAGCCAGATGCATAGCCACGGTTGTTTTCCCGGTTCCTGACGGGCCTCTGAAATGTACCGGGAATCCCGCTTTTATGTAAGTAAGCCCACGGCTGGTAATGTCTTTAATGTAATCGGTTTCTACAAAATTTGACATTGGCCTTAGTTCAAGTACGGTGTTCATTTCATTGTTATTGCTCATGGTTGATGGTTTGATAAATCATTAATTAAATTCCTGTTTGGGGAGTAGTTTCAATGTGTTTATCCAGATGTTTCTGGCCTCCTCAATATCCTTTGTTATTTGTTCCTTAGCCAGAAAAAAGGCCTCCTTTCTGGCTTTAAACCTATTTAATGCTTCTTGTCTTTTCAGCAAACTCTTCCTGATTTTGTTTCCGGTATTGTTCATTGGGTATAATCCATTGTCCATTGTCAAATTAAGCCTTTGTCTCCGCAACGGGAATATGGCAGGCCATCGCTTGATTTCCCCGTTCCTTTGCATTGAGTACATTTTATATTGCTTTCGCAGTAATTATTTCCCTTTCCTCCACATACGATACACGGAACCCTGGTGCCAAGTGGGTTTTTGCCTGTGCCCGAACAAAAAAACACATTTTTTTAGGGGTTCGTCCATTTTAACCTGCCCCTGTCGTTACTTACCAGGCAATCTGATATTGGAGTGTAAAATCAAAGGGATCTTTCCCTTTCCACTACAAAATGCACATCTGATTATTTTTGTCAGGGCCTTTTATTTTGAAATGGATATAACACATTAATTGGTTACTGGTTTAGCGCTTCGACTTCGCTCAGTACCCGGATGCTATTTTAAGGGGAAATAAATATTATCCATTTTTTGGACTTTCCCTTGATCCAGTAAACCTTTAGCGATAAACCCAAGCTTCATCCGTGTTTCTCCCAGTGGTTCTTCCATTTCCGAAATTTTTACCCCTTTGGGATGCTTGCTGATATAAGTCATTATTTTCTCTTCCAGTGTCATCGGTACTACTGGTTTGGACTCCACTTTTGGCAGAACTTCAACCAGGATTTTCTTTACTGCTTCAGTCGGGGGTTCTATTTTCACTTCCCCTTTTTTTTCAGCTTTCCCGACTACCTCCTTAGACGATGTAACAACGCCTGTTTTCCTTAATTGAGCAATGGAGTCCTTCATCTTGTTCCACTCAGCCGAGGCCTGCCCTCTGTCTTGCGAAAAACCCCCAAGCATTCCGGTAGTGGCTTTTTGAACGTCCTTTACTTCTTTGCGGATTCCTTTTACCGCCACATGGATTCCTTTCATTATACCATTGTAGTCGTTAATCCTTTCTATTTCGCCATTGGCAAGATCTTTCCTCAGCTTTTGAGCCACCTTTTGACTTTCTTTGCCGATCTCCGATAATCTTTTCTGAAACCTATTCAGCAATGTTCTGGTATATTCAACTCTTTCAGCCAGGTTTTTACTCAGTTCTGCTCTAAGCTCAGCCGACATTTCCAGATGCTCTTTTTCAAACCTGTCTAACATGTCGCTCGTATTTTTTAAAATCGTTAAAACCTCATCGTTGATACTTTTAATATCTTGGTTGATGTTTTTCATGAGGGCATCAAATTCCCTTATCCTATTTTTTTCGTTTTGCATCCTGCCGGCCCTGCCCTGTGCAAAGAATTTCTTCAACTCGTCAGCCATTTGTGCTCTGTCGGTTGTGAATTCATTTATCATATTGAAGGTGGAAGTTTGAATTGCTACCACTTCTTTCTGTATAGAGGCGATTGTGCGATGAATCCCGGTCATTAATTCATTGAAGGTATTCAGTCGTTCTTTTTCCCCATGTACAAGTCCTTTTCTAAGGGCTGAAGCATTGGCGTTTAAAACAGCGGCCATCTCCTGGTGGTCCTTGCGAAAACCGTCGAGGGTTTTCTGCACATCGGTTACAAGCTCTTCGTTTTCCCTGATGCGTTGTTTGAATGAAGCAAGTATATCTTCACTCAAGTTTTTCATTTCTGATGCTAGTCCCATTTTTTTATCTCCTAATTTGGTTAATGAATATTTGATTACCTGTGTTAGTTTATCCTGTTGGATGCTAGTCCTACGGGGTTGATTTCTTTACTCCGTAGGGTACTTGTCCTACGGGGTTGAATTATTTGATCTTTAATCTTTTTTATATCATGTATAAGAATGTGATCGCCTTTTTCAAGTAAGTTTTCAAGACATTCCATTATTCTGTTATGCATTTGCTGGAAATCCATGAATGTCTTCATTACCGTTTCCTTTCTCATTTCCTGCAGTTTTGAAATCTGAGAAAGTTGCTCTTTGATGATGGTGATTTTTTCGCAGTTGTCTTGGGAGGTAATATCTTTGATGTCCAACAGGCTATTTTTAAGCGATTGGGCATTCTCTTTCTGGGCTTCAATAAAAGTCAAAAACCGGCTTTCGGCTTCTCTTTCCTTTTCGTCAAGTGCGCCGAGAATGCCCGACATCATCGTATTGTAATCTTTTTTACGCAGGGAACCATTTTTTGCCAGGGTTTCGCATAGCCTGGAATTTAAAATGTCTCTTTCCTTTTTAAGTTCGTATAAGGAATTATGGACATTGTCGAACAGGGAGTGGGATGTTTCCGTAATGATTTCTGATGCTTGGAAAGCAGTTTGAATTTTTTGAATCCGGGTTTCGTAGGAGCTTATAATGTTTTCAAAAAAACCATCTATATTTAATTCAGGCTGGGTATTCATATATAATGGTTTTGTTTCGATTTTACTTTTGGAGAAAAGGAAAAATTCTGGAGAAAAGAGAAATTTTTGGTAAATCATGCTTTCGGGTATTTGACCTGGAAGGATGTTTTAGCAAAAATAACTGCGTAACTGCAAAATGCCTTATGCGGCTTTAGCAGTTAATCCGATTGCTTCTGCATACTTAAGGTATGTTTCAACAGAGGCAACGACTATCCTTGCTTCAATTGCAAGCAGTTCGATACCTACCAATGAAACTCTTACCCATGCATCAACTACGACACCTTTGTCGAGGATACGGTCGATCACCTCTACAAGGCTGGATGAACCGTTTGTTTTTTCTACTGCCATGATATATGATATTAGATTGTTATACCGTGCTTTAATATGAGGGACGGTTTACCTCTTGCCATTGGACTAACCAAATGGTTTGCCATAAAAATATGTTAAATAAAAAATAAATGATTCGAGTATTTAACTGTCTGATTATGAGTTTGATAATAATTTTAATTTTTAAAAAAATAATTAGTTTTCAGAATGGAATATCACAAGATTATGATGTATTTATAGAAATAATAGCACACTTGTGCGGAAATAGGTAGATTAAATACAGATTTAATTGACATAGAGCTAATCCAGGCGATCTTGAAATCAAAAAACCATCCAAATGCCAATCTGGACTGGTTTTAATACATTGAAATTTCTGAGTTTTTCAGCAGACCCCACCTATTGTGGCAGGAAATTAGGAGTGATGCTCTTCAAAGAAGGTTCTACTGGCTTTTGTGTGGAAAAATAAAAAAACAAGAATTTCACGAATTTCCACTAATTCTTTAGCTGCAAGGTTCCGGCCTAAAAAACGCATGCTTTTTTTACAACACCCCTAAAAAGTTAATCATTTTGAAAAATCAGATTCCAATTTCACTAATTCGTGATAATTCGTGTTTTATAAATCGCTTAAATTTATGGTGTTTTTCGCAACATTTCCAGTGGAACCAAAATTGTCTACTATACCGAAATGGGCTGTTACCCTTCGTTTTTGCTAATGGTAATATTGTATTTTTTCATTTTCCTGATGAGGGCATCGCGAGTTATTCCTAGCATATCTGACGCTTGCTTCTGATTGTACTTACATTCCTGGAGTACTTTTCGTACTATTTTAATCTCATTCGTTTTCAGATTGACCATATCGTCTTTCGGTACTATTATTTCTGTCCTTTTGTTTTTAATAGGAAAGTCAGCTATTGAGAGTGAACTGCCTTTGCAAAGGATGATAGCTCTTTCGGTCAAATTTCTCAATTCCCTTACATTTCCCGGGAAATCGTATTTAAGGAGCGCATCAAAAACCTCCCTGGAAATATTGAGTTTTGGTTTATTAAATTTCGTAGCATATTCATCAACAAAATGGATCAGCAGGGGTTTGATATCTTCTAGCCTTTCTCTGAGGGGGGGGATATGTATATGCAGTGTATTGAGCCGGTGAAGAAGGTCGAGCCTGAATTTTTTTTGATCCACCCTTTTATCAATATTATGATTGGTGGCAGAAATGATCCGGAAGTCGGTATGAATCGGGTTTGTATCTCCCACCCTGGTGATCACCTTTTCTTCCGTGGCACGCAGAATTTTCGCCTGCAGGTTTAATGGCATATCTGCGATTTCGTCAAGAAACAGGGTACCTCCGTTACACACTTCAAAGTAACCCATTTTATCGGTGATGGCGCCGGTAAACGATCCCTTTTTATGACCAAAAAATTCGCTTTCCAGAAGCGTTTCTGTAATGGCGCTGCTGTTAACGGCACAAAAAATATGGTCTTTCCTTACGTTTGAATAGTGAATGATCCTGGCTATGTTCTCTTTTCCGGTTCCACTTTCGCCGGTAATCAGCACATTGGCTTCGGGGTAATTTGCGGCGGTGACGGCATGTTCGAATACCTCCAGAATCTGAGGGCTGACGCCGATAAATTTGCGGTCGATTTTTTCTTCAAGGGTTTTTGAGATCAATGAGTTCTTTTCTTCCGTCTTCTTCAGCCTTCGTTGCATCTGAAGGTATTTTTGGGTACGCGCAATGGCAATCTGAATGTCGATATACCTGAATGGCTTACGTAAATAATCGAATGCCCCAAGCCGCATGGCTTTGATCACCGTATCCATATCGCCATGAGCGGAAATTATGATGACTTCCATGCCGGGATATTGAATTTTCACCTCTTTCAGAATATCCAGGCCGTTCACTCCTGGCAACCGCACGTCAAGGATCAGGAGGTCAATTTCATTTTTGTTTAGTATTTTTTTTCCTTCCTCTGCTGTGTTGGCCTCAAACGCCTCATAGTCTGAACCCACAAAAAAACCACCCAATTCTTCTGTGAATTGCTTCTCATCATCAAGGATCAGGATTTTTATCTTATTTTGGATTTCCATTTTTACTTTTTCTTTTGAATATCCAAAACTATTTTAATTTTTGTTTCATGATATCTCTTGCTCGTTATTTCTATGGTTCCGTTCATTTCCTTAATTATCTGGTAACAAATCGATAACCCGAGTCCGGTTCCCTTTCCTTCCTCCTTTGAAGTATAAAAAGGAAGCATGATATTATTGACATCGTCATTACTGATGCCAATACCATTATCTGAAACTTCAACAATTATAAACTGATTCTCCGAATAGGATCTGATTCCAATGATCATGTCAACATATTCTAACTTTTTGCTTTTCTTTTCGATCACTGCATCTTTGGCATTGACCAACAGATTAAGGATAACCTGCTCAAATTTATAAGTATTGCCAAATATTTGAGAAATCTGTTTTCCGAGTTGAAGATTCAGGTTGATTCCAAGATGTTTGAACTGTCCCACTATCATCGAAGTGGCATTTTCGATGCTTGAATTAATATCGAAGGCTGTCAATATGTAATCATCGTGGCTTCTCGAGAAGGCCCTGATATGATCAATGATGTTCCTCATCCGGGTTATATTTTCAAAAATTTTATCCGATTTATTTTTAAGGAAACAGATGTCGATAGTTTCGGTTTTGGCAGACTCAATTAAAATTTTATCCATTACCAGAGAAATGATATTTAATGGCTGGTTAATTTCATGTGCAATGCCTGAGGCCATTTCTCCAAGGTTGGCCATACGGTCAGCATGCATCTGCTTTGTCTCTGTTATCTTGCGTTGGGAAATATCGCGGATGATGATCATGAATGATAAGGGCGTCCCGTCCGGTTCCTGTATTAACGTGGCACTCATTTCACCAGCAAATAAAGATTGGTTTTTCTTTTTGATTTTTAACTCAATATTTTGTGTAAGCCCTTCAATTATCGTTTTTTCAATTATTTCCTTTATCGTGTTTTTTTCTTCAGATGGAACGAAATGGAAAATTTTTTTACCCACCAGGTAATCTCTGGTATCGGCTCCAAATAATTCAAGCCCGATTTCAGAAACCTCGGTAATGATCCCTTTCAGGTCAGTTAATAAAATACCATCGGGAGAGGCATTTAACATTGTTCTGTATTTTTCCTCGCTTACTTTAAGTGTAGCATTGACCTTGGTTAATTCCTCCGCAGATTTTTTCAGTAGCGATGCATTCCTGATAATTGTCTGTTTCTGATTGAAAAGGTCAAGAAACACGTTGACTTTATACAGCAGAATGTGATTGTTTATTGGTTTTGTGATGTAATCGACAGCTCCGAAACCATATCCTTCTATAACTTGTATTTCATTTACATAGCTTGCCGTAATAAAAATTATTGGCACCTTCACCGCCGATCTTTCTTCAATCAACTTCAATGCAAGTTCATAGCCGTTCATTTTGGGCATCTGGACATCGATTATTGCCAGCGCCAGTTCCAGTCCCTTGGTTTTTTCCAACGCATCAAAACCCGATTCGGCTTTAATCAGATTAACTTTGAGCTTTCTAAGGGCAGTTTCGAGGAATGTCAGTTGCAAAGTGTCATCGTCAACAATAAGAAGGTTTGGTAGAGATTTCAATGGTGAAATGTTCATAGCTTTCTGTTTATTTTCAATTATCTTAACCCTGCCTTGTCGAGTTGAGATGGATTATTTTTAATCAGTAAATCAACAAAACCACCAAAACCACCAATGTGTCTTATGGGTGCCTGCAGATCGTGAGAGACAGAATAGCTGAATGATTCGAGTTCTTTATTTGCAGCTACCTGTTTTTCTTTCTCTTCATTTTGAAAGTGAAGTTCTTTGTTAGCAATGATTAATTCTTGCACTGCCCGTTTGCGATCAGTGTTGTCTTCATCGTATAATGCCGTTAAGAAATTATTCTCTTGCTGTAATTCTTGTAACTCTTTGTATAAGTTCCTCTTTGGTTTTACCTTGATCATTCATAATTATAGGTTATCAAATGCAATTGATTTGTTGCGTTACTGAATTGGGTTTTGTCTTCTAAGCATAAGTCTCAAAAATATTCTTAATGTGCTTAGTGATTACTGGCCGATTTTTATCGAAAAGCACAGCAATCGCTTTCTGAGTCAGCCAAACAGTTTGCTCCTGAAGTAAGACCTCAACCCGGGTCTCACCAACTTCATTTTTATAAAGCAGGAATTTATTCATAATTCTTCATTTCTAATTCTCAATTCCTACCCCGCCCAGCCTTCTTGATCCAAGTTTCGATATTGAATTGATTTGGTCAAAGTGGGCGAATTTAATCGCCTGATTATTCCGGTAATCTTTTTTAAATATTGGAGGTGTAGTTAGGTGATAAAATTGCTGTTTTCAACCAAAAATTTCTCCAACTCTTTCATCTAATCTCTTGGTTTAATTGCGACAATACAACCTCCGCCATGCTATCCATTCGTGAGAAGGCAAACCATTTTTTGCCCAAGTCTTTTAGTGAGGCACCGATATGGTAAAGTTCCTTTCCGTCAATCAGCAAAAAGCGATCATGACTTTGTGTAAAGGTTTTTACCTGTATTTCTGGATATTGGGCATGATGCTTCTCCAGATCCAATTGGAAGGATTTGCTGATGCTTTTGGTATAAATAGTCGCTTGCACTTCTTTGGCACGTTTGGTCAGCAAGGTTAGAACCGATTCGTCCACGTAATTGTCTATCAGAATAATCTCCTTTTGTGCTTTTTTGATCAAGTCAGCTACAAAGGTATAGGCATCAAAAACCTGCCCGTCAAAGAAAATCCCCATGTCAAAAGCTGGTTGACTGACTTCAAGTGCCTTGAAAATCCGCTCAATTTTTTCATCGGTTTGAAATTGGTTCAGTTCCAAATGATCAAGACGCTGGAAAACCGAGGCATTTTGCAAGAGGAACTTACGCATGGAGACAAACGCCTGCATGATTTGGATACTGACTTGGACCGCTATTTCACTTCTCAAAACTGCTGAAAGCATGGCTACGCCCTGTTCAGTAAAGGCGTATGGAAGATATTTTCTGTGTTTGCCACGGCCATTCTTTAAGGTCACAATTTGTGACCTTAAAGAATGGACTAGGTTCTTTGAGGATGATTTTAAGATTTGAAAATCATTTTCTTCAAGCTGGAATCTAAAATTTTCAGGAAATCGATTTAGGTTTCTTCCTACAGCCTGGTTCAAGACTTTTACTTCTACCTGATAGAGTTCAGCCAAATCACTATCCAGCATCACCTGGATACCACGGATCGTTTGAATCCTATTTTCTATTTCTTCATTCTCCATTTCTAATCCTCCATTCTCACCCCGCCCATCCTTCTCTATCCAAACTCCTGTACTGAATCGCTTCGGCGAGATGCTCAACTTTGATGGTTTCGCTTCCTGAGATATCGGCGATGGTGCGGGCAACTTTCAGGATTCGATCGTAAGCTCGGGCAGAAAGGCCAAGCCGTTCCATAGCAGTTTTGAGCAGGGCCTTACCGGCATCATTGATTTGGCAGACTTCCTTCACGAGATGGGAAGGCATCATGGCATTGCAGAAGACTTCCGGGTTGTCTTTGAATCGCTCCACTTGTCTCTCCCTTCCGCGGATCACCCGCTCGCGGATAGATTTGCTGGATTCGGTTTTGCGGGTGGAGGTCATCTCGTCAAATTTCACCGGAGTCACTTCCACATGCAGATCGATGCGATCCAGCAGCGGACCGGAAACCTTGTTCAGATAGCGCTGCACGATGCCCGGGCCGCAGACACATTCTTTGTCCGGATGATTGTAATATCCGCAAGGACATGGATTCATACTCGCAATCAGCATAAAGTTGGCTGGATAGTCCACTGAAACTTTGGCCCTTGAGATCGTTACTTTCCGCTCTTCCAGCGGTTGACGCATCACTTCGAGGACGGCCCGCTTGAATTCAGGTAATTCATCCAGAAAAAGTACTCCGTTATGTGCCAGGGAGATTTCTCCGGGTTGGGGATTTCCTCCACCGCCAACAAGAGCCACATCCGAAATCGTATGGTGCGGACTTCGAAAAGGGCGGTGAGCCATCAGAGAACCATTTTTTCCGAGTTTGCCGGCAACTGAGTGAATCTTGGTGGTCTCCAATGCTTCCACCAGAGAAAGAGGAGGAAGAATAGAGGGGAGTCGCTTGGCAAGCATGGTTTTGCCTGCTCCCGGAGGCCCGATCATGATCACATTATGACCTCCGGCGGCGGCGATTTCCATCGCACGTTTGATATTTTCCTGGCCTTGCACATCGGCAAAGTCGAATTCGATATGATCCAGGGAATCGTAAAAAATCTCCCGGGTGTCGGTCACGAGCGGCTCGATGACCAAATCTCCCTGAAGAAATAGAATGGCATTTTGCACCGTGTCCACGGCGATGATGTCAAGATTATTGACGATGGAGGCCTCTTTGGCATTTTCCATCGGAAGGATAAAACCTTTGAAACCCCGCTTTCGGGCTTCGATGGCGATGGGTAATACACCTTTGATCGGGCGAAGACTCCCGTCGAGCGAGAGTTCGCCCATGATTACATATTCTCCAAGTGTAGGGAAATCCACCTGTTCGGAAGCCTGGAGAATTCCCATTGCAATGGGGAGATCGTAGGCTGAACCTTCCTTTCGGACGTCAGCAGGAGCGAGGTTGATGACAACTTTCTGTCGGGGCATTCGGTAGCCGAAATATTTCAGGGCAGATTCCACACGTTGCTGGGATTCTTTGACTGCGCTGTCCGGCAAACCCACCATAAAAAAGCTGGTTCCCTGACCCACGTTGACTTCGATGGTGATTAGATTTGCATCCACACCGGATACTGCACTTCCAAAAGTTTTTGCGACCATATAAATGAAAAAAAAAAAGGAACCAGCTTGGTATCTTGAATATAGTAGTTTGAGAAAATTAAATCTTTATTAATTGGGATTATTTTGTTTGGAAGGATTTGTACCGGGAAGCCATCTGGTTGGTAGAATTTGATTTTTTGAATTGGCGTGTTCCTACGGAAGGAAAGGAATATACTTTCTGTGACTTTCAGAAAACAAAAAGGAAGCCTTTCGAGCTTCCTTTTCAATGTCAATCTGAAATTTTTCAATTCGTGATATTCTGTCGCTTTGCGATATTACTCTGATCCGACTCCCCGGGTTTGGTGGTTCGGGGTACAGAAGCAGGCGGTACCTGAGTCGTTTTTTGATGTTCAAAGTCATACAGTTTTGCTTTCAGAGTATTCATTTCAATTTCTCTTTTGCTCATTTGTTCGTTCATTCCCTTCATCGTCATAGAGCTCGTGCCCCAGGTAATGAGGAATATGACAGCGCCGATCAGGAAAACCGTGATCATCGCATCAGCGGTGATTTCCTCCATTCCAAACATGCCGCCTAAGGAGCTAAAACCCAGGAAAAAGATTAAAAAAGCCCCAAAATAGACCAATAAGACAATTTGCAGGATTTGATGTAGCTTTTTCATATGATTGTAATTTGATTTTTTAAGGCCATATGGAATCTCGCATGGCCCATAATCATTCCAATTTGGGTCGCTTGCGTCATGCTTGATTTCATACGATTATTAATTAGTTCTCTAAATATACCTAAACCGACTGAATACTGGAAAGCTTCTGGTAAAGACCCTCGATCTGATTGAGTTCGGCGTGTGTTCCTCGTTGCACGATTTCCCCGCGCTCGATTACCAAAATCTCGTCTGCGTGCTGAATTGTACTCAGCCTATGCGCAATCACCAGAGTCGTACGATTATCCATCAGCTTGGTCAGCGCTTCCTGCACCAGCAATTCAGATTCAGAATCCAGGGCGGAAGTAGCTTCATCCAGGATTAAGATGGGAGGATTTTTCAGTACAGCCCGGGCGATACTGATTCTTTGTCTTTGACCTCCGGAAAGCTTGGATCCCCGCTCGCCTATGGAGCTTTGGTAACCACCATCCATTTGTACGATGAAGTTGTGAGCGTTGGCGATTTTCGCAGCTTCGATCACTTGCTCTTCTGTCGCGTCCTCGATTCCGAAGGCGATGTTGTTAAATATGGTATCGTTGAAGAGGATGGATTCCTGAGTCACAATTCCCATGAGTTCGCGGAGATTATGCACCTCAAACTCCCGGATATCGATGCCATCGAGAAGGATTTTGCCTTCGGTAGGATCGTAGAATCTCGGAACCAGATCCGCTAATGTGGATTTTCCGCCACCGGAAGGGCCGACAAGGGCGATGGTTTTTCCGGCTTTCAGTTCGAAATTGATGTTGTTCAATACTTTCTGATCCTGATAGGCAAAGCTTACATGATCGAAGACAATTGAATTTTCGAACCTTTTCAATGGCTTTGCTACCGCCGGAGACTTGATCTGTGAAGTCGTATCGACCACTTCGAAAATCCGCTCTGCCGAGGCAATTCCCCGCTGAATGCTGCTGACCGCACGGGAGATTTCTTTGGCAGGATTTAGTACTTGGGTGAAAATAATGATGTAGGTGATGAAGTCAGAAGCGCTGAGATCAGACTCACCGCTGAGGACCATACTTCCTCCGTAAACGAGGATTCCGGCGACTACAAAAACGCCCATAAACTGAGAAATAGGAGAGGCGAGTTCATTTTTACGGGCCATGTTCACATTGACATCGGCATAATAATCCGTCTCTGTGTCAAACTTGCCGGTCATAAATCGCTCCGCATTGAAGGCTTTGATCACTCGCATTCCGCCGAGGGTTTCATCGAGAATGTTGACAATTCTTCCGAGCGACTGCTGACTTTGCACCGCTTTTTTCTTCAATTTTCTAGTGATCCCGCCTATGATCGCACCCGAAATCGGGATGATCAGGATGGTGAAAAGTGTCAGTTTGACCGACATAAAAAACAGCACTGCGAAATAAAGAATGATTGTGGCAGGTTCCCGAAAAACTACTCTCAGCGACTGCACAATGGTGTTTTCCACTTCCTGCACGTCGTTGGTCATTTTAGACATCAGATCGCCCTTGCGTTCATTGGAGAAATACCCGATGTGTAAAGTGCTTACCTGTCGGAAAATATCCATTCGCATCCGCTTGATCACGACTGCTCTCACATTGGCCAAAACCACTCCGGAGAGGTAGGCGAAAAGATTGGAGAGGAAAACTGAGAGCACGATGATGCCGCAAACAAAGTAAAGCGTGCCCATTTTGCCATAAGCCTCAGAGATCTCCAGAAATGTATGGTTGAACAAATGTGTGAAATAACCAACGGAAAAGCTGAACGAAGGCTTTTCCTGATATTGAACAAGTCCTGCGGGATCGACCTGCTCGAAGATCACATCGAACAGCGGCTTGAGCAAAGTGAAATTGAGCAAGCCAAAAACGATTGCCAGAAAGGCATAAATCACATATACAGGAACGAATTTTCCATAAGGCTTTGCGTAGGAAAGAATTCGCAGATAGGTCTTCATGACAGAGTATTCGGTAAATAGGCCGCGAAGTTACGCAAAATTGCGCTCGCGGGATTTTTTAGTAATTGTAATCCGGTCTCAGGAAGTTCCATCGAATCCCTAATTGTACAAGTTGGTTGACTTCCGGGCTGTCCAGATCTTCGGCTGTTCTCCTGCGGAAAGTATGGGTCGCATCGATGAAGAAATTATGCTTCAGCATATAGCTGGCATTCAGATTTGATTGGATAACCTGATTTTCCACTCCCTGACCAATGAAGTTATTATACAATCCAGTCGGACTTCCAACCAGTCTGTTTTTCAGCACATCGCCACCCCAGTTGGTTACAGCATCTTCGTCAGTTCCAAATAACTGATACATCCCGGACAGGGTAAGATTGAGTTTTGGGATCGGCTGATATCTGATGATTCCGACAAACTCCCGGAAGTTTGCGCCGCGAGGATGGGTCAGAGGTGTGCGCCAGTTGGAGTAAGATTGGTAGTCCGTCTTTTCCTGAAAAGCATAAGGTCTTGCCTGATTCCATTCAAATTGAAAATCCAGATTCGAGACTCCAAAGACATTGATGTATTTGTAGCCAAGCTGAACTCCATATTTATTTCGCTTGGATCCCTCTCCGCTGATTCCGAAGAATTCTTCAAAGACAAACTCATCCAGGGCAAACTGACCGTAGAGTTCCATTCCGGGATAAACAAGCCACTTGTAATCGATTCCCAACATGACTTTATCCGGAGAACCTTGCTGCTGCTCTACCCATCGGAAGAAGACAAATGGATTGAAATAATTGAAGTCAATCTTGTCTGTCATCACGGATTCATAAAAACCCAGGTTCAGCTTTTTGCCCACATTGAATCCCAGGCGGTGGAATGAGAAATACTTCTGAGGATATTTTCCGTCAGTTGGCCTGCCCCGGTTATAAAAAACATCGGCAGTCATCTGGGTCCACAAGTTGGTCAGCTGAAACTTCCAGACTTTGGTGTTGAACTTGACGAACATGTAAGGATTGGAAAAGTCCGAAAGTAAAAAGGAGCGATAGCCCTCTCCGACGAAATTCCGATCGTGACCCACCTGTGCTTCGATGTGTTTGGTAAGGTGAAAATTCACATGCCCCAGGGCTGAAAAATAGCTGTAGCCGTCAGTTTCATATTCTTTCCAAAATCCCTCTCCCGGAACTGCCCCGTTGTATTCCGCATAGTTCTTAACCCAACTCGGAAAAAATCCATCTGATGAAGTCAGATAGGTGTAGAACCCAACTTTCTTGTCAACGGATCCTCTGATAGCTACTCCCCTGGTTAATCTGTTCCTATTCCGGTCATTGTCGGTTTCGATACCTCCATTCATATAGAGGACCGGATTGACATGAATATCAAATTCGTCGCTGTTGTAATAAGTGAAGTCGCCTGGTCTTTTGTACAGAGCTTTCAAAAATGGGTTCTTCGAAATCTCGGTTTCCTGCTCCACAAATTCCCAGTTGTCCTGAGCCAGAAATTGGAGGTTGAATTGATCCACCCGGGATCGAATCACCGCTGAATCCAGGGCCAGGCTATCCAGGAATTTAGCCACAAGATCTCTTCTTTGAGGTTTGTAGCCGGTGTTGAAAAAGGGGTTGGTTTTGCCTTGGAGGATTTCATAGCGCTCGATTCGATGATAGTAATCCCGGTCATAAGGGATGTAGGAACCTTGGGCAAGTGAGAAAAAAGGGAGCGAGTAGAATGCTATAAAAATGAGCAAACTCAGGGTCAGGCGCAGGCTGGATCGTTTTTGCATTGGCTAAAGCTAGAAAAAGCCTTCAATTCATGAAATAATGATTTGATATTTAGGGTTCGGAAGGCGTAATTCGGAGCTTTTGTTCATTTGGTAAAGAAATACTTGAGAAAGATTTGGTGTGTTTTCTGAAAAAGGATAACTTTGTGCCTCATTTGAAAAAGATACTATAAAAAATTAGTGATATGAAAGCTGCAATTCATCCAAACTACAGAGACGTGGTCTTCTATGACACTTCTAGCGAGTTTAAGTTTTTGACAAAATCTACAATCGAAACAACTGAGACGATCGTATTTGAAGATGGAAATACCTACCCGGTATACAAAATCGAAGTAAGTGCTGAATCTCACCCGTTCTATACTGGTAAGAAAATGATGCTTGATACTGCAGGTCGTGTTGAGAAATTCAACAGAAGATACGCTGCTAAGAAGTAATTCGAGCAAACTCATTCTTAAAAGTCTCCCGGAGCATGGATTCCGGGAGACTTTTTTATTTTTGCCCTATGGATAATTTGCTCTTGTTTGATGATCCGGCCATTCGTGGATCCCTTTTACCTTTTACTTTTACCCGGCCGGTGGCGGATATCCGGATTGGGATCCTGAAAATTTCAGAAAAATGGGAGAAGCGCACCGGTTTAGCTGTTTCTTTCCTTACCCAGGATTATTTGCAAAAGAAATTCTCCAGAAAACCTGGTGATGCATTAGCTGTCAACGGTGCCTGGCTTCCTGAAAATGGAGTGGAGAAAATTCTCCAAAAGCTCGAAAAGAATCAATCGCTTTACTTCGGCAAAACTCTTCTGGCAACTTACATCGGCGAAACTGAGAAAAACCTTGACTTAGCGAAGGAAAAAGAAATAATCCAGTTGGACTCTGAGCCTGTTTTGCTTCAAAAAACCTGGAACATCTTCCAATTCAATGGATCAGAAATCAAAAAGGACTTTGAACTGATCACTTCAGGACGAAAGTCAGCTGAGATCAACGATCCCTACACCCGGGTTTATTCACCGGAAAATATATTCATCGAGCAAGGTGCTACTATCAAAGCCGCCATTCTCAATGCTGAAAACGGCCCGATCTATATTGGGAAAAATACCGAGATCCAGGAAGGCTCCATGATCCGCGGACCATTTGCGCTTTGCGAAGGCTCTACCATTAATATGGGAGCAAAACTTCGTGGCGATACGACCGTCGGACCTCATTCGAAAGTTGGCGGGGAAGTTTCCAACGCGGTAATTTTCGGCTACAGCAACAAAGGCCACGAGGGCTTCTTGGGTAACTCAGTAATTGGCGAATGGTGTAATCTCGGTGCCGATACGAACACGAGTAACCTCAAAAACAACTACTCTCCGGTCAAACTTTGGGATTATACCAAAGGTGGATTTGCCAATACCGGTCTGCAATTTTGCGGCTTGATGATGGGCGACCACTCCAAGTGCGGCATCAATACGATGTTCAACACCGGAACAGTCGTTGGAGTAGGGGCGAATGTTTTTGGAGATGGATATCCCCGAAACTTTATTCCTTCCTTTGCTTGGGGAGGAGCGGCAGGATTCTCTACCTTCCAGTTTCCCAAATTTGAGGAGGCGGCCATCGCAGTGATGGGTCGTCGAAAAATAGCCTGGACTCCTGAAGACAAAGAAATCCTTGAAAGGATTTTTGAAACGTCAAAGAGTTACAGAATTTGGGAGAAATCATCCTGATCGAATAAATCATGCAATTTGCTGAAATTCCGGGTTTGCCCGAGACCAAAGAAAACCTGCTCAATGCCGTCAAAAATAATCATTTGGCGCATGCGTTACTTTTTTATGGGCCAGAAGGCTCTGCCAACCTGACTATGTCTTTGGCTTTGGCCACTTATTTATATTGTCAAAATCCCGGTCCTGAGGATTCCTGCGGAAAGTGTACAGCCTGTCAGCGTATGTCCAGATTGGTTCTGCCGGATCTGAACTTTGCTTTTCCGGCGATTGCCAAAACCAAAGAGGATGAAAAGGAAGAGGATGAAAAGGAAGAAAAAGTAGATGTTCTTACCAGCTGGCGAAAGTTTGCCATCGAGCAGCCTTATGGCAATGTCCATGACTTCATCTATTTCAATGGCTTTGAGAAAAAGCAGTTGAATATTTCTAAAGGAGCTGCAAGGAAAATAATCCAGGCACTTTCTCTGATGTCTTTCGAAGGCGGCTATAAAATCATGTTGATCTGGGCACCGGAATTTTTACACCCCTCCGCTGCCAATGCTTTACTCAAAATCATCGAAGAACCGCAGGCGAAGACGATTTTCATGCTGGTAACTTCTCAGCCGGATCAGCTTTTGACGACGATCCTTTCCCGAACTCAGAAAGTGATGGTGAGGGCATTTACCGATGATGAAATCAAATCCCATCTCATTCAATCCGGACTTTCCGAGCCCGGAGCAGCTGATCAAATCGCGATGGTGGCTGATGGAAATTTGAGGGAAGCTTACCGCCTCTTGAATCAAGTCGAAGATTTGCAGGTAAGCCAGATCAGAGATTGGTTTCGACTTTGCCATGGCAAAAAGCTCAAAGAGATTTTTACGATGTCAGATGAGTTTCACAAGGCAGACAAGGAGGCCCAAAAGTCACTTATGCTGACAGGTCTGAATGTCCTTCGGGAAATTTTGCTTAAAAACATGAGTTTGGATTCCCTCCTCCGTACAAGTGGTGAGGATAGAAATTTTGTCAATAATATCAGTGTGAATGTGCTGACCGAAGATCATGTGAATAGTCTCTATACGCTATTCAATGAGGCTCATTATCATTTGGAACGCAATGGAAATGCGAAGATGATTTTCACTGATCTTTCGATGCAAATCCTCCTTCTGATGGCCAAAATCGAGTGACATGGAGAAAAAGATCATCGGACGAAAAGAGAAAATCTCCCTTCCTAAACTGGGATTGAAACTTGTCTGGGCAAAAATTGATACAGGAGCCTACACCAGCAGCATTCATGCAGAACAGATCCGGGAAGAAGAATATAAAGGCAAAAAAGTTTTGGCCTTTCAGGTACTTTTGCCGGGGCATCCATCTTTCACCGGAAAGACTGTAAGATTTGATAAATACAGAGAAAAAAAAGTGAGAAATTCTTTCGGGCATGCAGAGACTCGCTATCTGATCGAAACCAAAATCAGGTTGGCAGGGGAAACTTATACTGCTGAGTTCACGCTTTCTGATCGATCCAGCATGAAAAATTCCATTTTGCTGGGACGAAAACTTCTAAGGGACCGTTTCCTTGTAGATGTGACGGGTTCTAATTTGTCGAGGGCTTACCGAAAAAAAACAAAATGAAAATCGCGATCCTTTCCAGGAACTCCAATTTATACTCAACCCGAAGGCTTTACCAGGCGGTTCAGGCTGCCGGTCACGAAGCCATCATTGTCAATCACAGTATTTGCGATCTGATCATTGAACAGGAGGGACCTTCGATTATTTACAAAGGTGAAAAACTCACCGGAGTCGATGCAATCATCCCAAGAATCGGAGCCTCTGTTACATTTTACGGGACGGCCGTCGTTCGTCAATTTGAATTGATGGGAGTTTTCTCCGCAGTCAATTCTCAGGCGATTGTGCGAAGCAGGGATAAATTGCGAAGTCTTCAGATCCTTTCAAAAGCAGGTTTGGGGATGCCAAAAACTGCATTTACCAATTTTTCAAAAGGCGGAGAAAAGCAACTCGTAGAGCATGTCGGCGGTGCGCCGCTGATCATCAAACTGTTGGAAGGAACGCAAGGTCTTGGAGTAGTTTTGGCAGAAACCAAGAAAGCCGGCCAATCGGTAATCGAAGCTTTCCATGGATTGAAAGCGCGAATTATCGTGCAGGAATTTATCAAAGAAGCCAAAGGCGCTGATATCCGGGCGTTCATCGTGAATGGGAAAGTGGTCGGTGCCATGAAGCGACAAGGTGCGGAGGGTGAGTTTCGCTCCAACCTGCATCGTGGAGGAAAAGCAACAGTAATCAAACTTTCGGCAGCGGAAAAAAAGGCCGCGCTTGGGGCTGCAAAAGCACTTGGGCTGGATATTGCCGGGGTAGATATGCTGCAGTCTGATCGGGGACCTTTGATTTTGGAAGTGAACAGTTCTCCTGGTTTAGAAGGAATAGAGCAAGCAACCGGAGTCAATATTGCAGGTGAAATCATTAAGTATATCGAAGATGGTGTAATCAAACGCACCGGTAAAAGAGCAAGCAATCAATGAAACATAAAGTAAAAATAGGGACCCGCGGCAGCAAGCTTGCCCTTTGGCAGGCATACTACGTAGAGGAACTTTTGCAAAAATCAGGATTGGAAACAGAGATTGTCACCATCGATACCAAGGGAGATCAGTGGCTTGATTTGTCCATTGCAAAAATTGGAAGTAAAGGGGTTTTTACTCAGGAGCTCGAGGATCAATTGCTCGATGGGCGGATTGACATCGCCGTGCATAGTGCCAAAGACATGCAGTCGAATTTGCCGGAAGGGTTTGAAATAATTGCTTTCACCGACCGTGAAAAAGAGAACGATGTGATCGTATCGCATCAAAAAAATATTTCACTGGCGGATTCATCCAAGCCTTTGTTATTGGGAACTTCTTCGACCCGGAGAGTTTCGACTTTGAAGCATTTCTATCCCCATGTCAAAACCGTGGAGGTTCGCGGTAATCTGCAAACCAGAATCCGCAAAATGGAGGAAGGACTTTGCGATGCACTTTTGCTTGCTTATGCGGGTGTTCACCGAATGGGATACGATGAAATGATTTCGCAAGAACTTGATTTGGCTGAATTTACTCCTGCCGTCGGACAAGGAAGTGTGGCGATAGAAGTATCAGCAAACCTGAATTCTGAGCTGAAAGCTAAAATCACCCAAGCTTGCAATCACAAAGAGACTTCACAGAAGCTTCGTGCCGAAAGGGCTTATTTGAGAGTTTTGGAAGGAGGATGCAGCATTCCCGTGTTTGCTTTGGCAAATCTGGAAGGAGATCAATTGAAGCTTTCCGGAGGAATCGTCAGTCTCGATGGGGAAACCAGAATTGCGATTGAGGTAAGCGGATCTTCGGATCAGCCGGAAGAATTAGGAAAAATGCTGGCAGACCGGGTTTTTGCCGCAGGCGGAAAAGTAATATTGGATCAAATCAAATCAACCCTTAATAAATGAGGTACCTGAAAAATCTGCTTTTTTTATTCCTTTTAGTCAGTTCCGTTGCCTGTGCAGGAGACAAGGATTATGTGATTACGATCGAAACACGCCATGGAAATATTGTGGCTTTGTTATTTGACGACACGCCGGAGCATAAGTCCAACTTTATCGCTTTGGCGGAAGCCGGAAGATTTGACTCCACTGAGTTTCATCGAATCATTAAAGGATTTATGGTTCAAGGCGGAGATGTCTTTACAAAAGAAGAATTGCCGGCTGAAAAATGGCCAACGGTACCAGCCGAAATTCGCCCAAATCACTACCATAGAAAGGGAATGATTGCTGCCGCCCGTCAAGGCGATAATATTAATCCGGAGCGCCGCTCCAATGCCTCACAGTTTTACATCGTGCAGGGTAAAGTTTACAATGAAGCAGAATTGACCACTGACATGGAAGCGCTTCAGGAGGCTTTCATGCGCTATGTGCAGATTGGCAGTCAGCAAGACCTTCGCAACGAATACAAAAGATTATATGAAGCAGGAGAGTTTGATAGCCTGACTTCACTTTTGGTTTCAAAGCGTGATGAAATAGCTGAATCACTTAGCCTGAAACTGACTAAAGATTATACTCCTGAACAAATCGAAGCATACACGACTTTTGGAGGAACTCCCCATTTGGACCAGGAATACACTGTTTTTGGAGAGGTGATCCGGGGACTGGATGTGGTGGAGAAGATTGCAAATGAGCCAACGGATTCCCGGGAAATTCCTTTAAGTCCTGTTTACATGACAGTAAAAGTGGAGAAGATGTCCAAAAAGAAAATTGCAAAAGAGTATGGCTACACCTACCCTGATGCCAACTAAAAAGAAGATTTTTATCACCGGAGCCAATGGACTTTTGGGTCAAAAGCTGGTTGAGCGGCTGGTTCAAAAAGAAGAATTCGAAGTAATCGCAAGCGGTAAAGGTGCTTGCAGATTGACCGGAGCAGGTTTTAAATATGTCTCTCTGGACATCACAGATCCGGATCATGTCAACCAGGTTTTGGGAGAAATCAAACCTGAAATCATCATCCATGGAGCCGCCATTACAAACGTGGATACCTGCGAGCTAAATCAGGAAGCTTGCTACGAAGTGAATGTAAAAGCAACCGAATATCTGGTTCGAGCCGGAGAGCTTTGCAAGAGTCATTTCATTTACGTTTCAACTGATTTTATTTTTTCCGGAGAAACCGGGCCGTTGGATGAATCTGCTGAGCCTTCACCAGTCAACTTCTACGGCCAAACCAAGCTGGAAGCGGAACAATACGTGATGAATCATTCCACGAAATGGGCGATCGTACGGACGGTTTTGGTTTATGGGATTGCAGATGATCTGAGTCGGTCCAATATAATTTTATGGGTTAAATCCTCACTTGAAGCAGGAAAAGAGATTCAGGTTGTGGACGATCAATTTCGAACCCCAACCCTTGCGGAAGATCTTGCAACCGGATGTATTTTAATTGCAGAGCATTCGGCTGAGGGTATATATCATATTTCCGGTTCTGATTTTTTGACGCCGTATCAGATGGCAATAATGGCTGCGGAATATTTTGGATTGGATAAAAACTTAATCAAAAGAGCCGATTCCTCGACCTTCACACAGCCTGCAAAGAGGCCATTAAAAACCGGTTTTATCATCGAAAAAGCCCGAAAGGAGCTCGGATTTGAGCCTAAAACTTTCCGGGAGGGAATTGCTATTTTGGCAAATCAAATTATATTAGCCCGCTCTTAAAAAGGAGTTTTTGCCCAAATTTAACACAGTATCATTTATGGCAGATAGTTCAATCCCCGAGGAAAGAGGTCAATTTGGCTCAAGCCTTGGTTTCATTATGGCTGCGGCAGGCTCTGCGATTGGCTTGGGAAATATCTGGCGATTTCCATATTTGACCGGAGAAAATGGTGGGGGAGCTTTTGTCTTTGTTTACATCCTCTGTGTTTTACTGATCGGTTTACCTTTGTTATTGAATGAAATTTCACTTGGGAGAAAATCAGAGAAAAACCCAATCGGGGCGATCCGGGATACAGGAGGAAATAAGTTTTGGCAAATAGCCGGAGTCCTTTGTATTGCGATGTGCTTCATAGTTTTTAGTTATTATTCTGTTATCGCCGGTTGGACGCTTGCTTATATTTTCACCGAATTGATCAACATCCCGGTAGATTTCCAGGAGTTTGTCAGGACGCCGATGTATGTCATTCCTTTGACCTTTGCTTTTATCCTGATGACGATTCTGATCGTTTTAGGAGGAGTTTCAGGCGGGATTGAAAAGGCTTCCAAATTTCTGATGCCGGTATTGTTTATCATTATTCTTTTCATCGCTGGCAGATCAGTGACGCTGGAAGGTGCCCAGGAAGGCATAGAATATTATTTATCACCTGATTTTTCAAAGATTAATTCCAAAGTTCTCTTAATCGCTCTTGGGCAAGCTTTCTTTTCCTTGGGAGTGGGCTGGGGTTTGATGATCACTTTTGGTTCTTATTTGGACAAAAAGTCAAATATCATCCAATCAGCAAGCTGGATAGTAGGGATGGATACTGTAGTGGCAATGTTAGCCGGATTAATGGTATTCCCCGCTTTATTTGCCTTGCTTCCCGGAAAAGATCCTGCTTCGGGTCCGGCGCTTGTCTTTGAAGTACTTCCAAAGGTTTTCGATGTAATGCCCGGTGGTAATGTCATAGGAGCATTATTCTTTATCCTTTTGCTGGTAGCTGCGCTCACCTCGACTATTTCGATGCTGGAGGTTCCTGTGTCTTATCTCATCGACGAGAAAAAATGGAACCGAAAAAGGGCAACCTGGATAGTTGGAATTGCAGCAATGGCATTATCAATTCCTTCGGCACTATCTTCAATAGAAGGTAATATCTTCGCAAACTTGACCATAAATTTCCTCGGTCATGAGCTGAAGGGGTTCTTTGGTATTATGGACTTTGTATTTGGCACTTTTGCCGGAATTCTGATATGCCTGATGCTTAGTTTATATACGGGATGGGCACAAAAAATAGCTGACTATGCAGATGAACTTACTTCTGGTGCACCAGGATTTAAAGGGATTTACCGCATGGGGTGGATCTTCTTTATAAAGTGGGTTTGTCCGATCGTGATTGGAGTGGTTATTCTGGACTTATTAGGAGTATTCGGAAATGGCCAATAAAGTGATAGACACTAATTAGAAAGAAAATTTCGAAGAGGGAACCTATGAGGTTCCCTTTTTATTTTTAAGAAAACCTGAATTAGGAGGTTTTTGATTCTTAATTGAATTTCATATACTTGAAATAGTATTTTATTGATATTCAATCTCCCGGACCCAGCACTATGCGAGTACTTGTAGTAGACGACAATTCACTTCACCTTTTGATCCTTCGAAAGATGTTTGAAAAGGGAAACGACTCGGTAGTGTTGGCTCATAATGGAGTTGAAGCGCTGGATCTTTTAGAGAAAGACAACGCATTCAACATCATTCTCACAGACATCATGATGCCTTTTATGGATGGAGTAGAGTTATTGGTAAATTTGAAAAAAAGTGATAAAACCAATAAAATTCCGATTATCGGTTTTACAGCAGGAGATGTTGAATATTACAGGCAAACGACTCCTATTCCGTTTGATACTTTAGTTGCAAAACCAATAGATTTTTGGGATTTGTATAATCTGGCGAAAGTCAAGGCAAGCGCTCTCCTGAATTAATCAGGGCATCTGGCAGGAGAATTGCTAATTTTTTCAACGACCGTGCGTTGTAAGCAACATAAACCAAAAACTTTTGCCATGAAAAAACTCCTTTTCACTTTTGCCTTGTTGATGATTACGTTAGCAGGCTACTCTCAAAATTTCTCAATCGGACCAAAGTTTGGCCTGAGTTCTACCAAAATCGAATTAGAAGATGGTGATTTTAGTACAGGCGATGGAGAATTAGGATACCATGTCGGGGTTTTTACCAGATTTGGGATAGCTGGTTTTTATTTACAGCCTGAGCTACTTTACACTCAAACCAGTGGTACTTTTTCTTACACCAGTCCTACATCAGGTAGCAGTTCTGAGTTTAAAGCCGACTTCAATCGCTTGGATATTCCGGTTATGTTGGGATTCAAAATGTTTAAATTTTTCCGAATTCAAGCCGGGCCGATTGCAAGCATTAATATTGACTCTGAGTTGAAAGATGCAGCGGATGTGGTGCAGGATGTGGATTACAAACAAGCCACGATTGGCTACCAGGCCGGACTTGGTTTTGATATTGGAAACTTTATCCTGGATGCCAAGTATGAAGGCTCTTTAGGAAATGTTACCGAAAATGTGGGCGGATTTCAAACTGATCAACGAGTCAGCCAATGGATTCTTTCGGTCGGTTTCAAACTATTCTAAAATTTCTTTTACCCATAAAAAAGCCCTCCCGGATTATCCGGGAGGGCTTTTTTGATTTTTGAAACTTTTTTATTTCTCCATGACCAGTTGTGCAGGTTTTGCCAAATCCTGAATCGGCTTCAGCTCAACCACATAGACGCTTCGTCCATGTGAACCCACGATCAGATGATTTTCACGCTCCTGAATCACAAGATCGTAGATGGCTACGTTAGGAATCTCACCCTGGAACAGGTTCCAGTTATTTCCTCCATCCATTGTTACATACAATCCATGATCTGTTCCCAGGAATAGGATCGCGGGATTCGTATGATCTTCGATCAAAATGTTAGCGGACTCATCGGGCATGTTGCCTTTGATCGCAGTCCAGGTTTTTCCATAGTCTGCACTCTTATACACCATTGTGGTGAATTCGTCGTACCGGTAGCCATTCAAAGTGATGTAAACCAATCCTTCCCGAAATTTGGATGGGCTGATACTGCTTACCCATCTGTCCTGAGGAAGGCCTGCATTGAGGCTTGTCCAGTTTCCTCCGCCGTTTCTTGTGATCCAAACATTCCCGTCATCAGATCCTGCGTAAAGTGTACCGAATTCCAAAGGAGATTCTTCAACCACCGAAAGTGTGGCGAAAGGCACATTTCCGTTTTTTTTATTTTTGGTAAGGTCTGGTGAAATCGTGGTCCAGGTGCTTCCCTGATCCATGCTTCGATACACATATTGAGAACCCATGTAGACGATGTCCTGATTATGCTTGCTCAAGCGAGCAGGAGTTCTCCAGTTCCAGCGGTTGGGAGCATTCCCAATGTCGTGGCCTGGTGTGATTCGCTTGCGATCTCCGTTTTCTTTATTGATTCTGAAATAGGATCCAAACTGAGATCCTGTATAAACGATGTCATTGTTTCTGGTGTCAACTGCCACAACCATCCCGTCTCCGCCCATTAAGGATTCCCAAAGATCAGAAGGAGCGTTGGTTGACTTACCAAACCAAACTCCGTTGTCCTGCATCCCGCCATAGATATTGTACGGTGTAGCCTGATCTACCATCACAGAGTAGAATTGAGAGATCGGCATTTGAGTATTCAGATGATCCCATCTTGATCCGCCACCATAGGTTCTGTAAAGTCCGCCATCGTTTCCAAGAAGAATGTGTTTGCTGTCTTTGGGATTGATCCACATGGACTGATGATCGGAGTGAGGATCACCGATTGAATCAGTTCGGGAAAAGTTTTTGCCTCCGTCACGGGAAACCAGCAAAGGAACACCCAGTACGAAAATTTCATTTTCATCCTGAGTATTTACCCGCACTTCGCCAAAGTAATAACCGTAGGAATTGTACAGGCGGCTGATATCTGACTCAGATACTTTCTTCCAGCTTTTTCCCGCATCCTCTGAGCGATATACTTCAGCACCTTTGATCGATGTGCCAAACATAGCTGCATTAGCGTCCACTGATCCTCCCATATAATTGGCGATTTGGGCGGTGGTGATTTTTCCCACTTTCAGCAGTCTTTTGATTTCAGTAGCGGTGTATTTCGTGCTGAATTGGCTTCTTCTCAAAAATGAATTGAGCTTTTTGTCATCCAGGGCTAAAGCCTGATCCAGACTCATTTCTTTGAAATCTTCAAATTTGATTGGGTTTTCTTCTTGCTCTTGTTGTCCGCCTCTTTGGCGCGGAGCCTCGGCAGGTTTATCGGATTTTCCCTGATTATCAAGCAAGGCATAAACAACACTTGGATTGGATTGGCTAAAGTCAAAACCGATCCTTCCTACAAATTCATCCTGAGGAAAGCCGGTAACAGCTTTTGACCAGGTATTTCCTCCATCCTCAGATCTCCAAATCGTAGAGCCATCACCATTTCCGATAAAGTCATGAGCCTGACGGAATCTCTCCCAGCTTGAAGCCAAAAGAATGTCAGGATTTGAAGGATTGATTTTGATGTCGATGATTCCGGTGCTTTCGTCGATGTAAAGGACTTTTTTCCAGGATTTTCCGCCATCTGTGGTTTTGTAAAGTCCGCGATCTTTGTTTTTAGAATAAAGCGAACCCATTACTCCTACCCAGACGATGTCCGGATTGGTTGGATGAATCTGAATCTGACCGGTGTGATGAGAATGAGGCAAGCCCATCATTTGCCAGGTTTTACCGGCATCTGTAGACTTATAAATTCCCGAACCTGCATAGGTGGATCGGCTGGAGTTGTTTTCCCCAGTTCCAACCCAGAGCACATTATTGTCTGATGGAGAAAGGGCCATCGCACCAATACCCAATGCTCCCTGATGGTCAAAAATCGGAGTAAATGATTGACCATTGTCTTCTGTCTTCCAAACACCTCCGGAAGCCGCAGCTACATAGTAGGTGTTGGTATTTTTAGCAACTTCTATGTCCACGATTCGACCGGACATATTGGTTGGACCTACATTTTTAGCTTTGAAATCTTTGAGAGGAGTGGAGGAGAACAATTGCCTGTGCTTTTCCACAGATTCCTGGAGAGCTTTTTCACTCGTAGGTTTGATGTCCTGTGCCTGCAAGCTTCCTAAGCTGAAAAGCGAAAACATGCCCAAAGCCAGAAGTCTCAGGTAGGTAGAATTCTTTTTCATTTGTGAATTTTAAGTCTGGAAAACAATATAAACAATAGGGGGCAAAGTACTGAAACATAGCCCGCGGGTGGAAATTGAAGAAGATAAATGGTGATTTAATCCCGATCAGACTTCCCTTTTAACAGGCTGTCCCAATTTGATTTTTTTGAAAAGAGTATTCAAAGCTTGCTCTCTTTCGATAATCAGATTTAGTAGGATGAGTCATCCGATAATTTGAATAAAAAGAAAAGACCACCGATTCCGGTGGTCTTGTTGATCTAACCGATCAGATTACCCTGATCATCCCAAACGGCGACGGTTCCTCTGTCTTCCGGTTTGAGGTACACAGAAAGATATTTATCCTCCAGGCTTACTCCATGTTTGTCCATCACTTCCTTTGGCACCCCATCCCAAACATTGGGTTGATTTCCGATGTAGCCCATGTATTTCCAGCCGGCTTCGGTAGAGAAATAACCGGAGCAAGTGAGGTTTCTCAGCATATTGAACCACTTCACGCCGCCAATATATTCCGGCTTTGCTTTCTCCGGCCAGGCAACTTCATCTACGATTTGCAGCACTTCGGCTTGGCTGAGTTCGGTGAATTTTTTTCCGAATTTCTCATCAGCTTCGTAGTCCAGCCACATCAGACCACCTCTCATCGGAGTCTGGTAGTTTGGTTGATCTTTCATGATAAACTCCATGAAATCCACGACGCCTACTTCTGTGGCAGCGGGAGATTCGGAGTCCTTCGGCATGATGATGTCCACGAGCGTACTGAGTTTCTTTCGTTCTTCATCTGTAAAGAAGATTTCTGAAAGTAACTTTTGATCCCTTAGATCTTCCTCCGGAACTCTCCCGCCCATGGTTCCTCCCGAAAGGAGAGGAGTTTCAGGTGCGGTGCTTTCAGGAGCACAATTTGTAAGCAGCAAGCCCGAGGCAATAGAGCCCGTAAAGAGCAATTTGAGGTTTTCTCTTCTGTTCATGGCTTAGATATTTTTCTTATTCAATTCGGAAATAATGAAATCTGAGGTTCTCCACGATAAGGCCAAAATGGTCCAGGTTGGGTTTTTGTCCGCCTGAGAAACAAATGGTCCTGCATCCACCACAAAGAGGTTTTTGCAATCATGCGCCTGAGAATTGGAATTCAGGACAGAAGTCTTCGGATCATTTCCCATTCGGGTGGTGCCCACTTCGTGAATTATCCTGCCTGGCGCAGCAAGTCCGTAAAGCGTGTCAGCCCCAGGCTTTTCACCCAGTAACACAGCGCCGGCACCGGTCAGGATCTCTTCGAAAGTGTCCTGCATGTGTTTGGCCTGCTTGATTTCCTGATCCGTCCATTTATAATGGAACCTAAGAACCGGAATACCGAACTTGTCCACTGTAGTTGGATCTATTTCGCAATAGTTGTCATACATCGGAACGCTTTCTCCTCGTCCGGACATGCCCAGCGTAGAGCCATATATTTTACGGATATCTTTCTTCAATCCTTCACCGTATCCACCGTTTGGACTTGGGCTGCCAAATTCATCTTTGATGTATTTTCTCATGGAATCCATGCCGCCACCGGTTCCGTAGGCAGGTTGGCCCATTCCTCCCCAGTACTCGATGTGATAGCCTCTGGCAAAATCCAGTTTTTTATTGTCAAGCCACCAGGGAGTATACATATGCAACCCTCCGACACCATCTTCATTGTATCTCCCACGATCAATCATTTCAGGCAAAATCCCTGATCTGCTGGCTCCGGTAGAATCATGCAGATATCGTCCCAATACTCCGGAATCTCCCCCTATACCATTGGGATGAGATTTTGACTTTGAATTCATCATGATTCGGGAAGACTCGCAGGAGGAAGCACCCAGTACCACTACTCTTGATTTGAGTTTGTATTCCTTCAAGTCAACTTTGTTGATAAAGGAAACTCCTGTTGCCTTACCGTTATCGTCGGTTGTTACTTTTCGGACCATAGAGTGAGTGTATAGATCTACTTTCCCCTTTTTCATAGCCGGGTAAAGCAGGCATGTTCCTGCGGAAAAGTCCGCGTGTACCTGGCAACCTCTATTACATTGGCTACAGAAGAAGCAAACGCCACGTTCCTTATTAATAGGGCGAGTAAGTATAGAAAGTCTCGATGGAATCATCGGAATGCTTGCTTTGTCTGCCCCTTTTTTGATATAAAGCTCATGCAATCTCGGCTTTGGAGGAGGAAGGAAAAATCCATCCGGCTCATTGAACATGCCTTCTTTTGAACCAAAGACGCCAATAAGCTTGTCTACTTTATCGTAATAAGGCTTCACATCTTCGTATCCGATCGGCCAGTCATGGCCCATTCCGTCGATGCTCGCTCTTTTGAAGTCATTTGGACCAAAACGAAGGGAAATTCTTCCCCAGTGATTAGTTCGTCCCCCGACCATTCTGGATCTGAACCAATCGAATTGGGTTCCGTCTTTGCGGGTGTATGGCTCACCTTCGATGTCCCAGCCCCCAATGGCTGCATCAAAATCTCCAAAAGGGCGAATTCGAGTTCCTGCGCCTCTCCTTGGAGATTCCCAAGGTGGTCTCAATTGAGTTCTGTCCTCTTCTTTGGCGGGGTCCCAATCACCACCGGCTTCAACAACTGCCACGGAAAGACCAGCTTCGGAAAGTATTTTGGAGGCCATCCCTCCGCCTGCTCCGGACCCTACGATAATCACATCATAAGGCTCACCGGAAGATTTGATTTGAAAACTCATGTTTTGCAAAATTTTTAAACTTCAACGACAAGTTTGAAAAATAAATCTGCAAATCAAATCAGTTTTTTAAACAGAAATTTTGAAAATATGAGTAGATGAAAAGGTCAATTGTGATTCTGAAAAAGTAATGTTGGGCTTCTTATCTAATAGTTAAAAATTCCTCCGGTATTGAGGAAGACAATATTTTTTCATTTAAGGCATTAAGCGCATGCATAAATTTGTATTTCGTGACAAGAATATTTCAATTTTCTCGGGCTTCTTAATGCTGTGCTTATCTTTGAGCATAATAATCCAAATTAACCTTAAAATTTTTCATTGATGAATTCTAAAATCATCATCAACTTTTGTCCAACTGGTATGGTCCCAATGAAAAGCCATACGCCTCATGTTCCTATTTCTCCTCAGGAAATAATCGAACAAACCCATGCGGCATATGAAATCGGGATTACCATTGCTCACTTACATGCCAGGGAAGAAGATGGAGTTCCCTCCTACAAAAAGAGTATCTATCAGGAGATTTTTGAAGGAGTCCGAAAATACTGCCCGGATTTGATCATTTGCGGAAGTAGCTCAGGAAGGAATTTTCCAGAATTCGAAAAACGATCCGAGGTAATCGAACTTCAACCTGATATGTGTTCGCTTACGCTTTCCTCTCTCAACTTTGCGAAACAAGCTTCCATGAATGCGCCCGATATGGTAACTCGCTTGGCAGAAAAAATGAAAGAATATGGTGTTGTTCCGGAGTTGGAGTGTTTTGATATGGGAATGATCAATTATGGCCAATACCTGATTAAAAAAGGGATTGTTGAAGGTCCTTTCTATTGGAATTTGCTTTTTGGAAATATTGCAGGCTTGCAGGCTACATTCAGCCATATTGGTGCAGCTATTCAGGAAATCCCTAAGGATCATTACATTTCACTGGCAGGTTTAGGAGAATATCAGTTGCAGGTAAATGCATCAGCCGTTGCGATGGGTTATGGAGTACGGGTAGGGATTGAGGATAATATCTGGTGGGGTAGAAATAAAACAAGACATTGTACCAACTTAGAATTGGTAAGCAGAATCCATAGCTTGATCGAACTTCATGATAAGGAGTTTTTTAAGCCTTCTGGATTTGGAAGCCTCGGGTTTTACAACCGATCAATTCGTAAAAGTTTAGTGAAAACAATGTCCTATGGTTAATTTCTCTTATTCGCAGGAGTACTTGGGTGAATCAAAGCCAATCAATCAAATTATTCCTTTAGTATCTGTCTGCATACCGACATTCCAGCATGTTGAATTCATTGAGAAATGTTTGGATAGTGTTCTTGCTCAAGTGACGGACTTCCCTTTTGAAATACTTATTGGAGAAGACGATAGTACAGATGGCACAAGAGAGATTTGCTATCGCTATGCAGATAAATATCCGGACAAAATTCGCCTCATGCTTGGAAATTCTGAGGCTAAAATGATCCGGAATGGAAAAAAAATCGGAAGATTTAACCACTTGAATCTTTACGGGAAAGCCAGGGGGAAATATATTTGCATTTGTGATGGTGATGATTATTGGACCAATGACCATAAACTTCAGCTTCAGGCCGATTTGATGAATAAATATCCGGATGCTTCGATCTGTTTGACAGATACGTTTTTAGAAGGTCAGGAAAATACCAGAGCTGTGGGATTGCCAAAAGAATTCAAGATTTTCACCCCGCATCAACTTAAAAAGCGTTTTTACCTAGGTCATATTTCAAGCTGGATGATACGCAATGAAATGGCTGATTTTTTGAAAAATGAGATAATTTTGAAAACTCCTGTGCTTGACGTTGTGATTTTCAATTTTTTCAAACTTCGTGGAAACACAATTTTCACGCCCGAGCAAACTTCTTTTTACAGGCTTAATCCCCAAGGAATCTATAGAAAGAATAGTATGAAGCAAAACCAGAAAGACCGGTTTTTCATAAACTGGCATTTATTTATCTATGTCCACAAAGACCCTTTTCTCTATCTCAGGACTTTGGGTTTCATGGCAAAAAGATACTATTTCAATTTTATAAAGCCGAAAATCACAGGTATTCAAGGCTAAAAAATTGTAACAAACTAAGATTTGGTATAGATAAGCCGTATTTCAGATCATGGAAGATGTTTGAGAATTCATTTTATAAAAAAACAATTCTGTTGGGGCATAGTGATGGAGGGGTTTCTATTATTATGGACATAGGGGCGGAGATCTTCAAGTGTTTTGAATATGACATTGTAAAAATATGGATAGACCTGATTGTCCATATCCATCAAATCTCTACAAGGCAGAGTATTTCGTCGATTTCGAATATGACTTCGAATCCAATCGGGATTTAGGAGTGCGTTTTGGAGTTTTTCATTCCAATGTAAAGTATCTTCTTTACCATCATTTTCTAGAAAAACACCGAATTAATAAGGAACGATACCTAAATTTTATTCATCCTACAGTCTATTTTGCGCCAAGTTCCAAAGTCAAAGGCGGGGCATTTATTGAACCGATGTCTGTGGTTTCTTCCATTTGTGATATTGGATTTGGGATGACCATTAAGAGTTCTGCGTCAGTGGGGCACCACGCTAAGGCGGGCGATTATGTCAATTTAAACCCTGGGGCAGTAATCGCTGGTTATGTAACTATCGGCGAAGGGACAGAAATAGGAGTTGGTGCTGTAATTTCTAATAATATAACTATCGGTAAGCACTGCCTGATTGGCGCGGGTAGTGTGGTAACCAGAGATATTCCTGATGGGGTAATTGCCTTTGGGAATCCCTGCAAGGTGGTTCGTGAAAATGATAGGTGGAACTCAATAAAAATCAGGGAGTAGGGGAATAATCGATTCCAAAAATCCGAAATTTTTCAATATGCCTTAAGCGACTCAAAAATTCTGATTGCCCAAAGCTCTGATGAAAATGGCTTCATAGCGAGGTTGTAGACAAATCCGACTATTTGACTCCCCGATTTGGAAGCAAAGGATTAAAAGGAATAACTATTATCGGTGCTAAATAATCTGCTTAAACGAAGTCTTTTAAGGTTTGCCAAATAGTCTCAAACACGATCTTGTGACCAGCTTCGGTTGGGTGAATTCCATCAGGAAGGTTTAAATCAGGATTACCCGCAACTCCTTCAAGCAAGAATGGAATCAGCGTGACATTTTTCTCTGCCGCTACTTCCGGATAGATTCCTTTAAACTCATCTGTATAATCCTGACCCATATTTGGAGGGATTTGCATACCTGCAAGAATGATTTTAGTGTCAGGGTATTTTGCCCGTACTTTATCGATAATGGCAAGTAAATTCTTTTTGCTTTCACTTGGTAAAATTCCCCGAAGGCCATCGTTTCCGCCAAGTTCCAGAACGAATATGGCTGGCTCATCTTCCAGAAACCAATCCAGTCTGCTGAGTCCTCCTGCGGTCGTTTCTCCGCTTAGCCCCCCGTTGATCACGCGATAATTTAATCCCAGACTGTCTATCCTGGCCTGTGTCAAACCTGAAAAGGCATCGTCTTGCTCAATTCCATAACCGGCTGTGAGACTGTTTCCAAAGAATAGGATTGTCTTTTGGGCGCTTTCCGGGGCTTGTTGCTCAGTGACTTCCTGTGTTTCGGCTTCTTTCTTGTCCGAAGAGGAACCACAAGCGGCAAGGATTCCGGTAAAAAGTAATAGGATGGCAAACTTTGAAATCGGGTGAATGAATCGGATCATAAGAGTTTTAATTTCTGCCTGTAAATGTATTAAAAGAAAAAAGTCAGGTCTTGGTTCAATTCTTTTTAGATCTTGATTTCCAACTGACCTGAAAATGGCTCCCGAAAAAGAAAATCTACCGTTCTCAGCATTGGATTTAGCAAGACCTTTTGATTTTTCTTTTATTTACCCGAATTCCAAAATATACTTTGGTGTTCGCCAACAAAGTTAAACTCAATGCGTTTGACTTTTCATCTTTAATCCATTGAACCGAATAAATGAACATTCTTTCTATTAAGAACCTGAGTAAAACTTATCAAAGCGGGGCAAGAAAACTGACCGTTTTGGACGAAGTTAATTTTGATATAAAATTTGGAGAAACTCTCGCTATCGTGGGACCTTCCGGAAGCGGAAAGACCACTCTTTTGGGCCTTTGTGCAGGTCTGGATTCAGGAAGTACAGGAAGTGTTGTTTTGAACGGTGAGTCTCTCGAGAAGATGACTGAAGACCAGCGGGCTTTTGTCAGAAACCAGCACGTTGGGTTTATTTTTCAAAACTTTCAGTTGCTTCCAACCCTGACTGCACTTGAAAATGTAATGGTTCCCTTGGAATTGAAAAAGAGAAAAGACGCTCGTCAAAAAGCCCAGGAACTTCTTGAAAAAGTAGGGTTGGGAGATCGTTCGACGCACTATCCTACGCAACTTTCCGGTGGGGAGCAGCAGCGGGTTTCTATTGCAAGAGCTTTTGCAAATGAGCCGAAAATTCTTTTCGCAGATGAGCCTACCGGAAATTTGGATACAGAAACCGGAGACATGATCGAGAAGTTGATTTTTGACCTGAATAAAGAACAGGGAACAACGCTGGTTTTGGTGACGCACGATTTGGAATTGGCCGCGAAAACTCAGAGAATCATTCATATCAAAGGAGGAAGAATACAGGAGGATGCCCATGCCTGATTATGCCTGGATTCTGAAGATGGCTTTCAGGGATTTCAGGAAAAATATCTCTCGTTTGTTGCTTTTTGTTTCTTCGATCGTAGTCGGAATCGCCGCCTTGGTGGCGATCAGCAGCTTTGGAGAAAACCTCACCAAAGACATCGATAACCAGGCGAAGGAATTGCTTGGAGCGGATCTTGTGTTGGAAAACAACCAGCCGGTTGGTGAGCAAGGCGTTGATAGTTTGGCTGTGGAAATGGCCGCTGAGGTGAATTTTGCCTCAATGGTTGCTTATCCAAAAACAGGTGCAAGCAGACTTACTCAGGTTCGTGCGCTGGAGGGGAACTTTCCTTTTTATGGAATCTTAGAAACTATCCCTCAGGCCGGTGAGGCTGATTTCCGCAATGGAGGAAAAAAAGCATTGGTTCAAAAGGCGCTTTTGGCACAGTTCAACGCCCAGGTCGGAGATTTTATAAAAGTTGGTAATGTTGATTTTGAGATTGTTGGCGAATTGCAGTCAGTTCCCGGTCAGACCGGAATCACAGCGACAGTAGCTCCTACAGTCTATATTCCGATGGAATACCTTCTGGAAACGGGCCTCGTTCAATACGGCAGCCGGGTGAATTACAATCGCTATTTCCTTTTTGCCGAAAATACCAATGTTGAGGAGTTGATCAAGCCCTTTGAAGATCAATGGGAAGTCGATCGAGTAGATGCGGATACAGTTGAAGATCGAAAGCGATCAACAGGCCGATCTTTTGCAAATCTTTCCAACTTCCTGGGCCTGGTGGCATTCATCGCACTCCTTTTAGGATGTGTGGGTGTAGCGTCTGCGGTCAATGTTTTTGTAAAAGAAAAACTTGCCTCAGTTGCAGTTTTGAGATGTTTGGGAGTTTCCTCTCGTGATGTTTTGCTGATTTACCTTTCGGAAATTATTCTGATGGGATTGGTTGGAGCGATTTTAGGTGCCTTTTTAGGGACTGTTTTGCAGTTTATCCTGCCGGTTGTTTTTGCTGATTTTCTTCCTGTAGAGGTGAATGTCGGGGTTTCCTGGATTTCAGTTGTGTTTGGGGTTATTACCGGATTATTTGTTTCGATTTTGTTTGCCTTGCTGCCTTTGTTAAAAGTCAGAAACGTATCTCCAATGGCAACTTTGAGGCCAGAAACAGCGGATTCAACTTTGATGAAAGACCCGCTTCGCTGGTTGGTAATTGGTGGAATTCTGGCGTTTATCTGGGGATTCAGTTTTTATCTTTTGAAAGATTGGAAACTCGCTTTCGGCTTTACCGGATTTGTGGTTGTCGCTTTTGGCTTGCTCTGGGGTGTTGGTCAATTGATCATGTGGACGGTTCGACGGTTTTTGCCGATCACCTTTGCTTATCCTTTGAGACAATCCCTGGCCAATCTTTATCGGCCAAATAACCAAACTGTCTCCTTGATTGCGACGATTGGTTTGGGTACAGCGATGATCAGCACGCTCTTTTTCCTGCAAAATCAATTGCTGGAGGAAGCCAAGTTTGCGGACAAAAAAGATCAGCCAAATATGCTGTTGTTTGATATTCAGACAGCACAATTACAGGATGTGAAAAGCAAAATCACCGGTCGGGGTTTGCCAATCATGCAGGAAGTACCGATTGTTACCATGCTGTTGAATTCGATTGAAGGAGTTGACAAAAAGGAGAATGAAGACCTTCCCGAGGAAAACCGTTATTCCAGATGGTTGTACAATCGCGAGTTCCGGGTGACATATCGGGATACTCTTATTTCCTCAGAGACGATCACCCAAGGTGAGCTTAGGCCTTTGGGAAGCGCAGGAGACAGTATTTTTGTTTCTTTTGAGAAAGGATTTGCAGAGGGAAATAAAATCAAACTGGGCGATGAAGTTGAATTCAACGTGCAGGGCAGGCCGATCAAAACCTATGTCGGAAGCTTAAGAGATGTCAAATTCAATCAGGTTTCGACCAATTTCCTGGTCTTGTTTCCGGAGGGAGTTTTGGAGTCTGCGCCTAAATTCCATGTGCTGATTACCAAAACCAAAGATGACAAGGAAGCTGCCGATGTACAGTCAGAGATCGTACGGATTTTCCCAAATATTTCCATCATCAACTTAGGGACTATTGTCGCAGCTCTGGAAGAAATCCTGGGCAAGATTAGCTTTGTTATTCAGTTTATGGCCTTTTTCAGTATTGCCACAGGGATTCTGGTCTTGATCAGTTCGCTGATCATCAGCAAATATCAACGAATGCGGGAAAGCATTTTGCTTCGAACATTGGGAGCCAGTTCCGCAATCGTGAGTAAAATCAATACGCTTGAATACTTCTTCCTTGGTAGTTTGGCCTCTCTTTCAGGACTCATTCTTTCTTTTATGGCGACCTGGTTGCTGAGTGAATTTGTATTCAACTTCACTTTCCGCGGTGCCTGGCTGGAAGCCTTATTTCTATACGTGGCAATCACAAGCTTAACCATAGTCCTGGGTTGGTTGAATGGACGAAAGATCATCAACCAGCCTCCGATGGAGATTTTGAGGGGGAATGCGTAAGTGTAAAGTTTAAGAAAAGAAATATTGGCCCCTTCAGATTTGCTTCGGAAGGGGCTTTTTTTGATATTATACTAAATCTGGTTTCCAATGACTATCGAAGAAAAGAAAATCAAAGTTGTTCAGGACATTCTGAAATTAGAGAATGAGGAAGTACTTGCAGAGATTGAGGGAATTTTAAAGTCCAGGAGATTAGCCCAATACGAAAGTAGTTTGGTCCCTATGAGCAAAGAAGAGCTTGAAAACCGAGTAAATAGTGCTGTAAGTGATGTGAAATCTGGCAGGTATTCAAGTTCGAAAAGTATCCTGAAGAAATTTGGAAGCTAGCTACCCCATCTTCTGGACTGATTTCGCTGAAGAAAAATTAGACGAAATTTTTTCCTACTATCTCGAAAAGGCAAATTATAAGTTTGCAAAAAGCCTGATCCTCGGAATTGTAAAATCCACCAAATTTTTGGAATCCCAGCCTTTTTTGGGACAAGCGGAGCCCCATCTTATTCACCGGGCGGAGGGAATAAGGTATGTTTTACAGGGTAATTATAAAATCCTCTATTCTGTTTTTGAGGAAAGAATTATGATTTTGGATGTGTTTGATACCAGAATGAATCCTTCAAAAATGGAATAAACTGAAAAATGTTCCCCACAAAAAGCAAAACCCCTTCAATTTTTCATTTGAAGGGGCTAAGATTTTCCCAAAACTTGTATTCATTCTGATTTGATACGATCTTACTTTCTTAAACACCTAATTTTTTTGTTATGCATCCCTATACCCACCATTTGCTTGAGGATATTCTAAATGCCTATAGACCGAAAGATTTTTTTCGGCGAAAAAAGAATGCCCTGCCTGAAGCTGAGATTGAAAATAGACTTGAAGAAGTGGATAAGTTTCTAAACCACCGGGAAGCACCGGCTTTCGGCAACTATTGCGGGCTAAGTTTTACGGATTTTCCTCCGGGAGAAAAATTAGAGGAAGAAGATCTTCGATCGTTGACTGAAGCATTGGTGAAAATGTTTGGATCATGGAATATCCTAGTCGATTTACCAGAGAATCTTCCATCTGATTTGGGCTATAAGTTGACCGTGGGTTTATTGGAAAAGCCCATGCCGATCTTTCATCATGGGTTTTTTGGAATGGATTTCTGCTCCGGCAATCCCGTTGGCTGCGAGTTTAAGGAGTATTGCCCATGCCTCAAACATAGGGATGGTGTGTAAGTAAATTGAAAGGTTCGGTCTCGAGGTCACTCATTTTTCATTAGAAGCTTAATAAAATCCACTACTCCTATCACTTCGATTTCCCCCCTCATCGGAAATTGGTCCGAACCTCCATAGACCAGAAATTTCTTCGTGGCGCCGATGTCCTCACAGGCCCTGTGAAATCCGGAACCAATCGTTGGAGCGATTGATTTTTTGATCTCCACCGCCCAAACTTCCCGATTAGCTCCTTCCAACACCAAATCGATTTCAGCCTGATTGCTTGAGCGATAGTAGCTTGCAGTCCATTTTGGTGAAAGTTGGTTTAGTATGTTTTCCATGACAAATCCTTCCCAGCTTGCCCCAACCAACGGATGTCCCAACAGTTGGTCAAAAGAGGGGATATTTAGAAGATTGTGAAGCAAGCCTGAGTCCCTTATGTAGATTTTCGGAGTTTTGACCAGCCGTTTTTTTGTATTGCCAGACCAGGGTTGTACCTGTCTTACCATGAAAAAGTCCTGAAGGATATCCAAATAGGAACGGATCGTAGTATGGCTGACTTCCAGGCTTTTTGCAATTTCACTTAGCACCACCTGTTGTCCATGATAATGTGCGAGCATATACCAAAACCGTTTCATCCGGGCAGTCGGAACTTGTGGCCCAAACAAAGGGATGTCTCTTTCTACATAGGTGGAAATAAAATCATGCCGCCAAGCCCGGCTTTCGTCCTCTGTATCTGCCAGATAACTGTCAGGAAAGCCACCTCTAAACCATAGCTTTTCCAAATTGAAACCCAGGGGATCATTTTGGTACAGCTCCATCACTGAAAACGGTGTGAGTTCCATATACCTGATTCTTCCTGCCATTGTTTCAGAGGATTGCTGTAAGAGATCCCTTGAGGCTGATCCCAAAAGCAAAAAATGCCCGGAACGTTCTCCCGACCGTTTGCGGATATCCACCAATCCCCTGATGGTTTGAAACAATTCGGCCCTGCGTTGGACTTCATCGATGATCAAAAGCTGATTTTCAAACCTTCTCAGATAGCCTTCCGCATCATCGAGTTTGGCCAAATCTGAATCCAGCTCCAGATCCAAATAATGAATAGGCTTGTCAAGAGCCGATTTAGCCAGTTCCAATGCAAGCGTAGTTTTTCCTACTTGCCGGGGTCCAAGGATAACCACCACAGGCATAGATTTTAAGCCTTGGATCAGTTTGCTCTCGAGTAAACGCTGGATCATAGCATTTTGTAATAACTTACAATTTGCATGAAATGTAATAAAAAACCATGTAATCTGAAAGTTAAACTTTCAGATTACATGGTTTTGTAAGATTTTTCTTGCAGATTGAAAGTTTTGTAAATAAGGGTAACCTCGCCATCTTCGGTAATTAAAAAGTTCTGAAATCTTACAAACAAAAAAAGACCCACATTTCTGTGAGCCTTTTTTCGTACCCAGAGCCGGAGTCGAACCGGCACGAGTGTAACCTCATTGGTGTTTGAGACCAACGCGTCTACCGATTCCGCCATCTGGGCTTGTGGTCGACCCCGATAGCTATCGGGATGTCTCGTTCCCGTTCTTTTCAGAACGGGATGCAAATATGAATAAAGATTTTTTTACCTCCAACCTCAGGATTTGACTTCCTGCAACTTTTTTGAACTGAAGGCCTGTGGTTTTTCCGAGAAAAGGACTTTGGTAAAACTCCAGACAGATTTAAAAAGCTCAGAATCACGATATTGATCCAGCGCTTCTTCGCTTTCCCAATGGCTGTAAGTTAGGAAAATATTTTTCTGATTTTCATCCTGCCAGAGTTCCAAATGCTGACATCCCGGGAAATTTCGAATAGAAGACTTGTTTGCTTCGAAGTTTTCCAGAAATGCAGGAACCTCCTCCGGCCCGAAAGTCATGCGAACGATTCGGATCAGCATTCTTTTAGCTTTCGAAGTTGATGTAAACTACGCTGTCGTATCTCAATCCAAGCAAGTCACCGCCATGGCCGTGATTGATCCCGATTTCCAGCAGGTCAATGCTATTGAAGAAGGCGAAACAATCGCCCGGCTCCACCTGATCATATCCCAAGTGAAGCTTATCCACCGTCTCTCTGCCAAACTCGATGGTGAACTTGCCGGGATTCAGTTTTTCAAAAATCTCTTTTCTGATATTGGTGATCAGGTTTCCATAGCGATCTACCCTCAGGACATTACCGATGATTTGTTGCTTTGTTGCTTTCGGATGACGGGACATCAGTTTTCTGAAATTGGTCAGCGGTCCGCCAAAATCGTGAATGGCTGCTCCGCTTGCTACTTTGGCTGCGATCGGAGCCAGAATGTCTTTCGCAGGAAAGGAGGAATCCTTCACATGAATATCGGCAAACTGAACCATGATGCCCGGATCAAAATCGGCCAGCAAACTCAGGATTCCATTGTTTGGACCGACGAAAATATGTTCTTCCAGTTTCACTCCGATGTATCCGTGTGTATGGCTTCCGGTAGTATTGATCGCGACCAAATGGACCGTTCCTTTCGGAAATTCCCGGAATGTGGAGCGGAGCACAAATGCCGCATGAGCAAGGTCAAATTCACCGATGTTATGCGAAATATCGATGATATTCAATTGAGGGTTTATTGAAAGCATTTTGGCTTTTACAGCCGGAACGTAAAAATCTTTGTCCCCAAAATCTGAGAGGAATGTCACTAATGCCATGGAAGCAAGTCGATTAAAATTATGTACTTTTGTTTAAGAGGGGGATGAACAAAAATAGAGATTTTATTCTTTCACCTTCAACGAAAATCTAATCAATAAACGAGTTTGGTCGAAAAAGTAATCACATTAGAAAACGTGCCATTGGCTGAATTTTTAGGCCCTGCCAATGAGAATATCAGGCAAATAGCTCTTGCCTTTCCCCAAAGCAAAATTATTTCCCGAGGCAACGAAGTTCGCATTCAAGGTGGTGCGCCTGAAATCCTTCGTATCAACGATCTGATCAATCTTTTGCTTGAGCACTTTGATCGATTCGGGCATCTCACTCCGGAAAATGTGAAAGATTACCTCGATCTGGAAGGTATTCCTTTTGAGGAAGCCAACAGAGATCAGGTACTTGTCTTTGGCAATAAAGGCCTTGTCATCAAACCAAAATCAGCTAATCAGCGAAAGCTCGTAGAAGCTGCGATGAAGAATGATCTGGTTTTTGCTTTAGGTCCTGCCGGAACGGGTAAGACCTACATTGCTGTTGCCTTGGCTGTGCGTGCGTTGAAAAACAGAGAAGTAAAAAGAATCATAATCACAAGACCTGCTGTGGAGGCAGGAGAAAATCTTGGGTTTCTGCCGGGAGATCTTCAGGAGAAACTCGATCCGTATTTGAGACCGATCTACGATGCTTTGCAGGATATGGTACCGCCTGAGAAGCTGAAATACTACCAAGAAACAAGGGTAATTGAAATAGCGCCTTTGGCTTATATGAGAGGACGGACGCTTCATGATGCTTTCGTATTGCTTGACGAAGCTCAGAATACCACGCAAGAGCAGATCAAAATGTTCCTGACCCGAATGGGGCCCAACTCCAAAGTGATCATCACGGGAGATCAAACTCAGGTGGACTTACCGGTTCGCCAAAAGTCAGGCCTGTCAGAAGCTCTGAAAATCCTGAAAGACGTGAAAGGCATCGGCATCGTGAGCCTGAGCGGCAAGGATGTGATTCGGCATAAATTGGTGAAAGCCATTATTGAAGCATACGAAAAAGATCAAACCGATAAAGACCAACATAGAAATGAGCCTTCAGGTAGATAAAATAACCACCGAAGAGGAGCTGAAATCAGCTTTTAAAATCAGGGAAGAAGTATTTGTGATCGAGCAGGAAGTGGATCCGGCTGAGGAGTACGACGAGTTTGAAGAAACTTCGACTCATTTTCTGGCAATGCTCAACGGCCAACCTGTAGGGACTGCAAGATGGAGATTTACAAAAAATGGAGTGAAACTGGAACGCTTCGCCGTCCTAAAAGAAGCCAGAGGAAAAGGAGTTGGCCAAGCACTGGTAGCTGGAGTTTTGAGCGATATTTCTTCTAACGATGCCACAGTCGGCAAACTCAAATACCTTCATGCCCAATTGACCGCGGTGCCTTTATATTCAAAATTTGGGTTTGAAAAAGAGGGAGATATATTCGAAGAGTGTAATATTCTTCATTATAAAATGAAGTTGGCTTGACCCTTGCAGTTTCAAAGGAAACCAACTTAAAGTATCATGAAAAAAACGTTTTTTACCCTCGCTCTTTTAGTAGGAATCCTATCTTTCAGCCAGGCTCAGCAAGTGATTTCAAGCAGCTCACAGCTAAACAGGGATTTCTCGAATGAAATAAAAGTCAATTTCCTAAACCTCATTGTTTTGGGATCTGTCGAGGGTGGATATGAGAGATATCTGAGCGAATCTCATTCCCTGGACTTTCAAGTTCATATCAATGATCGTTTTGGATACAACTCCGAAGGAAAGGGTAAAGAGTACAAGACCAACTCTATCCAAACCGGAATGAACTTCTACTTTGGAAATAAGGAAAGCGGCAGGTTCTATCTTTTTCCTTTTGCAAAGATTCGATTTGGAGACTTTGAGGAAAACAATGATGGTGCAATCACTACCACTAATATGACGGCTTTCATTTTTGGAGCAGGTCTGGGGTATAAGTGGGAAGTATCTGAAAACTTCGCATTTGGTCCCTATGCTAGCATTGCAAGGAATTTCAGTAATGAAGTCGCAGATAAATTCACAAGAGTTGAGCCAAATGCAGGATTCAGTTTGGGGTATAGATTCTGATAATCAACTTCCTATAAAAATAGATAGAGCCCGAAAAGGGCTCTTTTTTTACCAAAAAAGCTTATCTTAAATCTTTAATTTTTTAAGACATGAGATTTGCTGACTTTCCTTTTTTACGGTATTTACCCTTCCTGCTCGTCGGGATTTTTTGGGGGAGATCTGAAGGCTGCCCGGAACTTTGGATACTCCTTGTAGCAATTCTTATCCATTGGCTTGGGTATTTCTTTCTGATTTTGAAGCAGGAAAAAATTAAAACTATCCTCCGGCCCAGTGCTCTCGCATACGTCCTGCTGGTACTTTTTGGTGCGCTCTTGATTCAAGTGAAAAAGGAAAGCTTTCCGGAAGTTTTAACGAAAGTTGAAACTGCAGACCGATACATCGCTGAAGTGATTCAGTACGATGTTCAAAAGCCTAATTCATTTGAAAATTTGCTTGAATTGAAGTCGGTGAAAACTTCCGCAGGTTGGTCGGGTGCGTCGGGAAAAGTATTGGTCTATCATCAAAGTAAAACTCCACTTTTGCCAGGTCAGATCTTACTGATCGACAAAGCGCCTGAGGTAATTCCCGGACCAAAAAACCCAAATGAGTTTGATTATAGAGGTTTTCTGGCCAGAAAAGGCATTTTTCACAGACAGTTTATAGGAAAAGAGCTCAGTATTATTCAATCTGCTCAAAGCTCTGATTTTGGCTATTTCCTGGATCATCTCCGACAAAAAATGGTTCTGATGATGGAGGCTAAGATTCCTGATCCCGATTCACGTCAGGTGGCATTGGCTTTACTTCTGGGGCAAAAGCAAAACCTTGACCCGATAATCCGGGAAGCTTATTCAGAAACTGGTGTCATGCATATTTTGGCAGTATCCGGACTGCACGTGGGTATTATCTACGCCATATTTTTGTTTTTGCTGAAGGCGGTTCGACTGAAAAAACATCAAACCAAATATTACCTTCTTGCAGTGATAGGCATCATTTGGCTGTATGCATTTCTCACAGGTTTATCTCCTTCAGTGCTGCGGGCAGCCACGATGTTTTCATTGATTACTCTTGGGCAAATGCGCGATCGAAAGCCCTCGATCTATAATGTATTGGCTTTTTCAGCAATGCTTTTGATCACCGTAAATCCGGATGTGATCTTTGAAGTAGGGTTTCAGCTTTCCTATCTGGCAGTAACAGGAATCGTTTTGATTCAACCTTTGATTTTGAATTTGTGGCTGCCATCGTCCAAAGTGGGAGAATACTTCTGGCAAATGACCTCGGTAAGTATTGCTGCCCAATTGGTTACTTTTCCGCTTTCAGTTTATTACTTCCATGTATTCCCAACCTACTTTTTAATTGCCAATCTTTTTGTGATTCCCATTTCATTCCTGATCATGCAAGTGGGCGTTCCCTTGATGATTTTGGGGTGGATTCCATTCCTTGGAGAAGCATTGGGCTGGATATTAAGTTGGTTGGTCTGGTCTCAGAACCAAGTGACATTAATAATCCACCAATTTCCTTTAGGAACTATTGATCGACTGACCATTGGGTTTCCCGGAATGATATTGATTTGGGCGCTCATTCTGATTTGGTCAAATTGGGAATTCGGACCTCGGAGAAATCTCACCTGGACTGCTTTTTTCCTGCTTTTCTTTTGGTCAGTTTCTGCGCTTAAAAATGAGCTTTCAAAACCTGAAGAGGAGTTGATTGTTTATCAGGGAAAAAAGGGAAATATGTTTGATTTCTCCTCAAATGGGAATTTGTATTCCTGGAATCAGGGTTTGGAATCAGAGGAAATCAGTTTCATCGCTGACCCAAATCGAATTGCAAATCAATGGACTCAATTCCCGGAGGAACTTTCCGCAGGAAAAAAAGAAGAAACAAAACTCGTTTTCCCTTTCCATTCGATTGGGTTTTCCTCAGACCAAAATCAGCTTTATTTTTCAAAAGAAACTCCAAAATCCATTCAGATTTGGGAAGGTGATCAATGGGGAAATCTGGTTAATTCAGATTCTTTGAAGTTAGGAGATAAAGCTTTTCGCATACTTTTCTGAGTCCCTTTTTGGGATTGCCTTTTTCTGAACCTAACTTGATCACAATCAAAAAACAAATTCATGAGTAAACCAATCTTGACGAAAGTGGCCGATCGAATTGGCTACATCACTCTCAACCGACCCGAAAAGCGAAATGCTCTGAGTCCTGAAATGATTTTGGGCCTGAAAGAGGCTTTTGTGGAAATGGGCGATCGTGACGATGTCAAAGTAATTATCCTTCGGGCAAATGGGAAGGCCTTTTGTGCCGGTGCTGATCTGAGCTACCTGCAGGCAATGCAGGCGTTTACTTTTGAAGAAAATCTGGAAGACAGTAACAGGCTTAAAGACTTGTTTTTATTAATCTTTACCATTCCCAAAGTTGTCATTGCTCAGGTACAAGGGCATGCTTTGGCGGGGGGAAGCGGATTGGTGACGGTCTGTGATTTTGGTTTTTCTGTCCCTGAGGCCCTTTTTGGCTACACAGAAGTGAGGATTGGGTTTGTGCCAGCCCTTGTTTCTGTGTTTTTGCACGAACAAATCGGAGGCGCCAAGACTCAGGAATTATTGCTTTCCGGAGGATTGATCACAGCTGCAAAAGCTTCGGAATTGGGCCTTATCACAGAAGTGGTCGGAGATGATTCATTGGTAAAAGAAGTGACAGGATTTGCCCAAAAACTGATTCAGCAGAACTCAGGATTCTCTATGGGTCAAACCAAAAAACTCCTTCGTTCATTGTCACAAGAATCCAGAGAAAAAGCCCTGAAAATGGCAGCGGAAATAAATGCAGCGGCTCGTTCGCATCAAGATTGTATAAAAGGAATTTCTTCCTTTCTGAATAAAACTGATCCAAACTGGTAAGTGCAAAATCGGGCTCAGGATATTCTTAGAGAAGTTTTTGGTCATGAGGACTTTCGTCCTGTCCAGAAACAAGTCATCGATGCCGTGCTCGATGGCAAGGATACGCTTGCGCTTTTGCCCACAGGCGGAGGGAAATCTCTTTGCTTTCAGATTCCGGCTTTGGTGAATGAGGGAATTTGTCTGGTAGTCAGTCCGCTGATTGCACTGATGAAGGATCAGGTGGATGCTTTGAAAAGCAAGGGAATCCTGGCTGCGGCGATTTATTCCGGCATGAGTTATCGGGAGATTGACCGCACTTTGGACAATTGCATTTATGGGAATTACAAGTTCCTCTACGTCTCCCCCGAGCGATTGAAAGCCGATCTTTTTATTGAGCGGTTTCGCCAGATGAAAGTAAATCTCATCGCGGTAGACGAAGCGCATTGTATTTCCCAGTGGGGATATGATTTCAGGCCACCGTATCTGGAAATTGCTGAAATCCGGCAATATCATCCGAAAGTTGCCGTATTAGCGCTCACAGCATCCGCTACTCCGGAGGTTTGTGCAGATATTTTGGAAAAGCTCGAAATGAAAGCTCCCATGGAGTTTCGTCAGAGTTTTGCTCGGGTCAATCTGAGCTACAGCGTCAGATTCGTTGAAAATAAGATTGAAAAAGGGACAGAAATCCTGAATCGGGTTCCGGGTTCGGCGATCTGGTATGTCAGAAACCGACACGCTACCCATCAGATAGCGAAGGCGCTAACCCAAATGGGGATTTCGGCCTCCGCGTACCATGCGGGACTAAGCATGGCGGATCGGGCTAAGCGACAGGAAGACTGGAAAGGAAATAAAATCCGGGTGATGGTCAGTACCAATGCCTTCGGAATGGGAATCGACAAGCCTGATGTGCGGGTAGTGATCCATAGTGATCTTCCCGAAAATCTTGAAAACTATTACCAGGAAGCCGGTCGCGCAGGAAGGGATGGCAAAAAAGCCTATGGGGTTTTGATGGTCAATAAGGAAGATTTTGAACAAGTTCTGACTCGGTCTGCATTGATGTATCCACCCACAGATTTCTTGAAGCGGGTTTATCAGTGCCTGGCGAATTTTTACCGAATCGCCGTTGGCAGCAACATGCTCAGCAGCTTCGATTTTGAATGGAATGAATTTGCGAATACCTACAATTTGGGGGTTTTGGAGACTTTCTATGCGCTGAAGGTTTTGGAAGAAGAGGGATTTATTGGTTTGAGCGAAAGCTATTATTCTCCTTCGAAAGTCCATTTTCGGGTAGATCCGGGAAGGTTATACGAGATTCAGATTGCTCACGCAAAGCTGGATCCGATCATCAAAATGCTGTTGAGAACCTATGGTGGAAATATTTTCTCAGAATACATCAAAATCCAGGAAGCCAAACTCGCCAAATCTCTCGAAATCAAAGAATCCGATCTCATCAAGGGGTTGGAACAATTGGTGCAGATGGAGGTGATGGATTACGATCAGCGAAAAGACAAACCACAGCTGACATTTCTGACTCCCCGATACGATGCAGGGAAGTTGCCGCTGAACCTGAATCGTATCGAACTTCGCCGTGAACTGACTTTGCACAAAGCAGTAAAAATGGTGGAATACGCCCGTCAAAAGAGCATTTGCAGAACACAGTACATTCAGGAATATTTTGGAGAAAAGACAGATGAATCCTGCGGGATTTGCGATTGGTGTCAGGAAGACAGGAAATCAAAGGATCCGGAAGGAACTGAAATCCGGTTTCAAACCCGGGTTCTCGAAACTTTAAAGCAAGGTGGCGAGTTAACAGAACATCAGTTGCTGGACAGTCTCAGGCTTCCGGCTTCTGAAAAAAACCTAAATTTCATTCGTCAATTACAGGATCATGGTCTGATCACACTCTTGCAAGACGGTAAACTCGCGATCAATCCCCATGAGTAATTTCCTGGACGATCTTTTCAATAAAGTTTTTAAGGCTTCGGATAAATCCCCGATGAACCTGAAGGAAAACTTTGTGCTGAAAGATTCTGAAATCCAGGAAGCCGAAGACTGGATAAGTGGGGAAGAAGGTCAGGTGCTTTTAGCCAGACTTTATAAAAATTACCATTTTAAGAAAGCTCAGATCAATGAGTATCCACAGGTTCATATCTTCGATTCCCGCTACGCCAAAGGATTTGTGATTACTTTTGAAGAGCCTTTTACTCCCAAAACATTTTCCCGGGTTTTCTTGGCTTTTGCGCGCCGAGTTCTAGCTTTGGGATATCAGCAGGTCAGTTTGGACCGGAAAATGGAAGAAGTGGATGAACAGGTGAAAGTGACGGAGAAATTTTACTTCAAACCGCCCCTGCAAATACCTGCCGAGGGAGAGCTAATCTCCCAGTTATATGGAAATATTGCGATTGAAAAAGTAAGCGTAAATAATCAGCCCAACTACCTAAAATTCCTGGCAACTTTCTATTCAGGCAGATTGTATCAGGATCCGAAACCCTTCGACCACATGCTGGATCGATTATTTGATGCTAACACCAATGGAAAGAATTCAATTTAGAGACCAACTGAAGAAGTATCGCACTCCTTACGAGGATGAGGTGAGTTTTATCAAAGACTTTGAAGAACTTACCGAGGATCCTTTGGCTTACAAGCGTGAGAGATTGGAAGGGCATTTCACCGCTTCTGCCTGGGTAGTCAATAAAGAGAGAACCCATACACTTTTGACTTTGCATCGCAAACTGGGAAGATGGCTGCAGCTTGGAGGTCATGCCGATGGAAACGAAAACTTATTGGAAGTTGCTATGCAGGAAGCTACCGAAGAGAGCGGACTGAAAAGTCTCACGTTGGTGGATTTGACCATTTTTGATCTGGATAAGCATATCATTCCTGAGCGCCCACACGTACCTGAGCATTTTCATTATGATGTGAGATATCTTTTCGAAGCTGAAATCAATGAACAGCTTCATGTAAGCAAGGAAAGTATTTCCCTGGCTTGGATCGCGTTCGATTCTGTCACCGATATGATTGGCTACAATCCTTCGATCCTGCGAATGCTTGAAAAAACCAGTAAATCAGAAATTCTCTTTTAATGCAACGAATTGACCCTGCGCAAATTCAACGCGAGATTGATTTTTTCACCCCGATCCAAATTCGATTTTCAGATATCGATGGGTATTCTCATGTAAATAACGGAGTTTACTTCAGCTATTTCGAGCATTCAAGAGCTGTTTATCTTTATGAAGTTTGCAATTGGGATATCATGTCGATCGGTACCGTAGTAGCCAGGATTGAGATTGATTACATGAAGCCCGTCCATCTCGAAGATGAAATCAAATGTTTTGTTCAGTGCACGAGAACCGGGAATTCTTCCTTCGACTTACAGCAATATTTGGTCGGGGAAAGTAAGGCCGGAGGTTCTCATGTTTTTGCAAAATGTAAGTGCACGATGGTGGCTGTGGACATGAAAACCATGCGTCCGGTTCCGATTTCCGCCGATTCCCTGAGTAAACTCACTCTGAAAGCCTGATTAAAAGGCTTGATTCCCTATCTTTGCCGAAAATTTATCCCGTGAAAAAACTTTGGTTGATTGCCGTAATGGCTGTTGGTCTGCTGAGTTGCAGTCCGAGTGAAGAGGAACTCCTAAAGGCAGGAATGGAGAAAATGGACACTGAATCCTGGAATGGAGCCATTGAATATTTCGACCGGCTTCTGGAGGTTAATCCTGCAAATGCCCAGGCTTTGAATGCCAAAGGAGTCGCACTTTTTCAGCAAGAGAAATACAAAGAAGCGATTCCTGTTTTCACCCAAGCCATCGAAAGTGATTCCACGATTTATAAGCCATGGTTTAATCGGGCCAATTCAAATCTTGAACTCAAAAATTTCAAAGAAGCAATTTCTGATTATAACATGGCCAATGGCCTTGACCCTTCCCAAACAGATATTTACTACAACCGTGGCCTGGCTTTGCTGGGAATGGAAGAATACGAAGATGCTTTGCTGGATTTTGACGCTGCACTGCAGGTAAATCCAAATCAGGCTTTGGTGTATTTCAATAAGGGAAAAGCTCAGATTGGAAACAACGATCCGGCAGGAGCGATGGAATCGCTGACCAATGCGGTCAATCTGGATGGAAAAAATGGGGCTGCCTATTATTTGCTTGGCGTGACCCGCATGAGTGCGCTCGGTGAAAAAGAAGAAGGTTGCGTGGATTTGAAAATGGCGCTTTCTCTGGGGCATACCGAAGCCAAAACCTGGCTTGACGACTTCTGCAAGTAAAATGGCTGAGACAGGTCAGGATATCAGGTTGGCTGCGAATTTTCTGAAGGAAGGGAAACTGGTCGCTATTCCTACCGAGACGGTTTACGGTCTTGCTGGAAACGCGCTGAACCCTGAGGCTGTTGCTTCAATTTTTGAAACTAAAAACCGACCAAGTTTCGATCCGCTGATAATTCATGTCTCGGGGATCGGGCAGGTTGAAAAGTACACAGAAGATTTTCCAGAACCCCTTCAAAAATTAGCGGAAAAATTTTGGCCGGGTCCGCTGACTTTACTTTTGCCCCGGAAAAATATCATCCCCGACTTGGTTACTTCCGGCCTGGATCGAGTGGCTGTCCGCGTTCCCGATCATGAGCTTACGTTGGAATTATTGAAATCGCTGAAGTTTCCTTTGGCGGCTCCAAGTGCAAATCCTTTTGGCTACATCAGTCCGACAACCGCTGAGCATGTCGATGCCCAATTAGGAGAAAAAATTCCTTACATCCTCGACGGAGGCCCATGCAAAGTGGGTTTGGAAAGTACGATTGTAGGAATGGAAGGGGAGGAAGTAATAATTTACCGACTTGGCGGACTGGAAATTGCTGAGATAGAATCTATCATCGGAGAGGTGAAAATCAAAGATCACAGCTCTTCCAATCCTCAGGCGCCTGGCTTGCTCGAAAGTCACTACGCTCCGATAAAACCATTTATTTTGGGAAATCTTGATGAGTTAATCCCTGGTTTTCAAAAAAGAAATATTGATTTTGCAGTGTTGAGTTTCAGTAGACAAATCGAAGAAATTCCGACCGGAAGGCAGTTTTGCCTGAGTGAGAATTCTGATTTGAAAGAGGCTGCCGCTAATCTTTTTGCAGCCATGCGCCGGCTTGATGAAAGCGGTGCTGAAGTGATTTTAGCCGAGTTGATGCCGGAAGATGGCTTAGGCAAAGCGATTAATGATCGCCTGAAAAGAGCAGCCGCAAAAGGCTGAAATAACTACTTAGAATTTCTCAGGGAAATTGATCGTTTCGATACGTCGGTTTTTGATGGAATCTTTGATAAATTCGGGACTTATTTTTACCGAAGCATCAACTAAAATCTATTAGCCCATACTCATGAATCCTAGAATTAAAAATGTCGATAACCTCAGCTTTGTGGGGAAAAAAGCACTGATCCGGGTGGATTTCAATGTGCCGCTTGACGAGCATAATAATGTCTCTGACGACACCCGAATCCAGGCTGCACTGCCTACCATTAATAAAATTTTGAACGATGGCGGTTCTGTGATTTTGATGTCTCACCTAGGCAGACCAAAAGGCGGGCCTGAGGAAAAATATTCATTGAAGCATATCCTGATTTCTCTGGAGAAGGCCTTGGAGCGTCCAGTTCAATTCGCTTCTGATTGTATCGGAACCGAAGCTGAGATGCTGGCTTTGGCATTGAATCCCGGAGAAGTTTTATTGCTTGAGAATCTGAGATTTTACAAAGAAGAGGAAGCCGGAGATGTTGAATTCGCTAAGAAACTAGCCAAACTGGGAGATATCTATGTGAATGATGCTTTTGGAACAGCCCACAGAGCTCATGCTTCCACGGCCGTGATTGCTCAGTTTTTTATAGATAAAGTTTGTGGCTATCTGATGCTGTCTGAATTGAAAAATGCGGACATGGTGCTTGATAATCCTGAGCGTCCATACACTGCAATCATGGGCGGTGCGAAAATCGCCGATAAGATTTTGATTATCGAGCGCTTGCTGGACAAAGTTGATAACCTGATTATCGGTGGAGGCATGTCTTACACTTTTGCAAAAGCCCAAGGCGGAACAATCGGAAATTCTTTGCTGGAAGCAGACAAAATGGACTTCGTGTTGGAGCTTATGGAGACTGCGAAAGCAAAAGGTGTAAACCTGATTTTGCCGGTTGACTCAATTATTTCCAAAGCTTTTGCAAATGATGCCGAGCAAGGTGTGGCCAACAAAGGAGAAATTCCTGATGGCTGGATGGGCTTGGATATCGGACCAAAATCCCGAGAGATTTTCAAAGAGGTAATTCTGAAATCAAAAACAATCCTTTGGAACGGCCCGATGGGTGTGTTCGAAATGGAGTCGTTTGACAAAGGAACAAAGGCTGTTGCGGAAGCAGTAGCCGAGGCAACCAGAAATGGTGCTTATTCCCTGATCGGTGGAGGTGACTCTGCTGCAGCAGTAAATAAGTTTGGATACACTGACCAGGTTTCGTATGTCTCTACCGGTGGCGGAGCATTACTGGAGCACATGGAAGGGAAAGTTCTTCCGGGAGTTGCTGCTTTGGAACCAGGGTATATCGGAAAACACTAAATAATAGAAAAAGGGCCGATAAGGCCCTTTTTCTATTTCAATTTGATTTCCGCCAAGACCGGAAAATGGTCTGAAGGATATTTTTTTCCATAGTTATCAGTCAGGATACCATGCCGGATTACCTCGATTTTTCCACTGATAAAGATATGATCGATGATTCCGTCAGGCATTTTTTCCCACTCAAATCCGGTGAAAGTTCCGGCGGGGCCATAAGCTGGAACCTTCGAAATTAACCGCGCATCTTGCCAAACAGGATTTGCGGTAATCGTTGAATAGGCGGGATTGTCGGGAGTGACATTGAAATCACCCATCAAAATAACAGGCAGTTTTTTAGTGTTGATTTTCTCGATTTGGGCCATCAGCAGCTTGCTGCTTTCCTCTCTCGCTTTTTGGCCGATGTGGTCGTAATGGATGTTAAATACGTAGAAAGTCTTGTTTGATTTGTCTTTGAATTTTCCCCAGGAACAAATCCGATTCAATGCTGCATCCCAACCTTTGCTTGGAGTTTCGGGAGTTGGGGAAAGCCAGAAAGTACCCTGATCCAGTAATTTGTATTGGGCAGGATCGAAAATAATGGCGGTGTATTCACCTTTTTGAGCTCCGTCATCTCTGCCTACTCCGAGATATGAATAGCCCAAACCTGTACTCATTTGCTCGATTTGATGATGAAGGCCTTCCTGGGTGCCAAAGAGACCGATTTTATGAAATTTGATCAGACCTATGACATGCGGGAGTCGGTCTTTCCAGAGATTTCCGGTATCGTTTGAGTTGTCCCATCGCACATTGAAAGTGGCCATATTGTGGTTTTGGGAAAAAGCTGGTTGCCAAAACAATGGGCTTAAGAATAGCAGAAGAAGAGAAATCTTGATGATTTTCACAGGGTTGAATTTCATAATGCAGAACTAATTGCTTGGAAATGGTTTATCAATTAAAATTGCAATCTATTTTTATCAAATGAAAACCATTTATCCCAAAGACCTGGGCACCCAGGATTTTCACAGTTTGCTTCAGGGAAGCGTGGCGCCTCGCCCGATTGCCTTTGCCAGCACAGCTGATAAGGAAGGAAATGTCAATCTGAGCCCTTTCAGTTTTTTCAACATGTTCAGCACCAATCCTCCCATTTTGATTTTTTCTCCATCGAGAAGAGTGCGGGATAATACCACCAAACATACCCTGGAGAATGTGCTCGAAGTGCCGGAAGTGGTGATTCATATCGTCAATTATGCCATGGTGGAGCAAATGTCTCTGGCAAGTACCGAATATGGAAAGGGAGTAAATGAGTTTGAGAAAGCTGGTTTGACAGCCGTTGATTCCTTGCATGTGAAACCACCCAGAGTGAAAGAGGCACCGGTTGCATTCGAATGCAAAGTGATTGAAATAAAGCCCTTGGGAAATGCCGGAGGAGCGGGTAATCTGGTGATTTGTGAAGTATTGGTTGCGCATATCAGCGAATCGATTCTGGATAATTTCGGAGTGATTGATCCCCATAAACTGGATGCTGTGGCCCGTCTCGGCGGAGATTGGTATTGCCGGGCAAGCGGAGATTCTTTATTCAGGATTGCAAAGCCCCTTCGTACCATGGGAATCGGAATCGATTCAATCCCGGATGAGATCAGAAACAGTTTGGTGCTTAGCGGGAATAATCTTGGCAGACTTGGAAATGTGGAGGAATTGCCGAGCAAGGAAGAAATAGCAGCTTTTGGCAAAACTCCTGAAATTCAGGAAATGCATGTTCGGTTCAAAAATGATCCCGAATCCTGGTTGGATCATTTACATCGCTTTGCAAAAGAGGAACTGGAAGCCGGTGAAGTCGAAAAAGCCTGGCTGATTTTACTTCAGAAGCAATAAAAAATCTGAGTCTGCACAATCTAATCTTACACGCATCGAAAATTATTTTGAGTTAGGAATAATAACGGCTTTACTTAAATTCAGAAGTTGAGAAAATGGAAACTCTTCATAAAAAGTTGAAGCTTCTATGTAATTCAATCTTTACTCGCAGTTTTTTTCCTTTGTCACTTTTTGAAGCCAAAAAGTAACCCTGCCTGCCGGCAGGCAGGCAAAAAGCTTAATGCCAGGTTATTTACTTCAAATAGGCAGAGTTTAGTCCTGTAAGAAGCATTCTTGGCTATTTGATTTTAAACATGGATCAACCCTAAAAATGGGTTAGTTCTCGAAGTGGAACGAGAGAACTAACCCATTTTCTTAAAGGTTTGATCTGCTGTTTAAAACCATAAATTCCCCATGGCATTACCTAACCCGAAACATTTCAACTCACATAATGCTACCACTAATTCCGACATTTTTTACAAAATGATCTTACGTGCAACAGTTTGAATAGTCGGATAAATAAAAAAACGGCCCCGGTAGATTCCGGGGCCGTTTTTTATTTGATGTTAATTTCCTGAGGCATCCTTACCTGCACGCCCTGATAGTTTTTAATCTTCTGCACTTTCTGATACATCGGATAGCTTTCTCCCAATTCAGCTTTGATCCAGCCAACCCGAACATTGTCTCCAAAGTCTTCAAGGAAGGATTCGAACCATGCCTTTTGCTCAGGATAGTAAATAACCCGATAGTCGTCGCCGGCTCCGATTCTGCCTGCAGCAATTTCAATCGTAGTTTCTAATCCTCCCAAGACATCAACCAATCCTCTTTCCTTGGCTTGTGCTCCTGTCCAAACTCTGCCCGAAGCAATTGCTTTCACCGAGTCCGGATTCATTTTTCTACCCTCGGCCACTCGCTTGATAAAAGTCTCATATCCTTCTTCCACATTTGTCTGAACGATCATTCGCTCCACTTCGGTTATTTGTCTGGTCGGATTCATAAAATCAGAAAGCTCTCCGGTGGAAACAACATCTGTTGTTACTCCCAATTTGTCATTAAGTAATTCTTCGACGTTGAACCAAAGTCCGAAGATTCCGATGGAACCGGTGATCGTATTCGGTTGAGCTACGATGGTGTCAGCAGGAGCAGAGATATAATATCCTCCTGAGGCTGCAACTTCACCCATTGATACATACAATGGTTTTGCTTTTTTAGCTTCCACCATTTCTCTCCAGATCACTTCAGAGGCCAGGATAGATCCTCCCGGGGAATTGACTCTCAGGATGATAGCTTTGATATTTTCGTCTTTTCTGGCCTTGCGAATTTCCTCAGCAAATTTATCAGAGCTGATGGCTCCATCGGCTTTTCCGCTCACGATATCACCTTCGGCGATGATGACGGCGATTCGATTCTTAGAAGTTACATTTTTTGATTTAACGGTTGAGTTCAACTCCGAGGCATTGATGGAAGAAATCTTGTCATCTTCTCCGATTCCAAGCTTTGCTTTCAGTTTGCCTTCGATTTCATCTTCATAAGCTAATGCCGTAGCCAAACCGTATTTCACTGCATCTTCCGGCTTTCTGACCAGCATTTGCACGTTGATTTTGGTCAAACTATCCAGATTCATTCCTTTAGATTTTGCTATTCCTTTCAGCGCATTTTTGTTGATATCATCCAGGAAAGACTGAGTTTGCAGCCTGTTTTCAGGGCTCATTTTATCAAGAATGAAAGGTTCCACTGCACTTTTGAATTCACCTACCCGGAAAACCTCAGGCTTGATTCCGACTTTTTCGAAAAAACCTTTCAGGAAAATCACTTCCGAAGAAAAACCATTGAAATCAATCGCTCCCATTGGATTCAGGTACAATTCATCCGCAACGGATGCGAGATAATATCCGCCTTCAGTATAGGCTTCGTCGTATGCCACAATAAACTTTCCGGAAGTTTTGAAATCTTCCAATACCTCTCTCAACTCCAGAAGATTTGCCTGTCTGGCCATGATTAAGCCGGTGTTGAGGTAAATACCCTTGATGTCATCGTTGGTTTTGGCTTCTCCGATTGCTTTCTTCAGATTGACCAAACCGGCTTTGAATTCTCTTCCGAAAGGGTTTCCCAAAAAGGAAAGATCCATTTCATTTTCAGAAGTCCGCTCAACCAGCGAACGACCGTTTAAATTGAGGTGAAGGATTGAATTTTCCTTAATCGTCACTTCTTTTTCTCCGGAAGCGGCAATCATTGCAATCATTCCGAAGGTGACAAGGACACTCAGAATACTGAAAATGAAAAGCCCGACTATGACAGCGAGAACGTTTCCTAAGAATTTCATATGATTATAATTTGATTTTAAAGGCCATATGGAATCTCGCATGGGTGATAATCATTCCTCCCTGTGACGTCTGCGTAATGCTCGATTTCATGTGTAGTTAATTTAAAGGCCAAAATAACCTATTTTGGCTGATGTTTACAAAAGGCTAATAACGGAGGAAATGTTTGCAAATGTTGTGCTGATTCTTGGAGGAAACCTTGGAGATCGCGAAGAATTAATAAATCAGGCGGTGAAATCCATTTCTGAAAAAAACCGTTTGGTCGCCAGTTCTGCCATTTATGAAACCCAGGCATGGGGAAACGTCGCAAAGGGCAATTTTTTGAATCAGGTAATTCAGGTCGAAACTTCAGTTTCTCCGCAGAAACTTTTGGAGAAGATTCAGACGATTGAAGAAAAATTGGGTCGAAAGCGTACAGAAACCTGGGGTGACCGGACAATGGATATCGATATTCTGTATTTTGGGAATGAAGTAATCAATACTCCGGAGTTGACAATCCCACACCGATTTATTCAGGACAGAAGATTTGTCTTGGCCCCTTTGGCGGAGATTCTGCCGGACATGATTCATCCTGTCCTTGGCAAAAGCAATCGAACGCTTTTGGAAGAATGTAAGGATCCCTGCGAAGTCAAGATTTTCACCGGAAATCAAAAAGACCCGCTTTGAGTGCGGGTCTTTTTGATTTATAATCCTGAAACTTCAGCTTCCGGATGGATTTTTTTCACCAGACCTTGAAGGACTTTTCCGGGGCCACATTCTACAAACTGAATCGCTCCATCTTTCACCATGTTCTGAACCGACTGGGTCCATTTGACCGGGGCAGTGAGTTGAGCGATGAGATTTGCTTTGATTTCATTCACATCACTCACAGCAGTCGTGCTTACGTTCTGGTAAATCGGGCAGATTGGATTGCTGAAATGAGTTGCCTCGATAGCAGATTGTAATTTTTCTCTGGCAGGTTCCATCAAGGGAGAGTGGAATGCTCCGCCAACCGGCAGTGGCAAGGCACGCTTTGCTCCGGAGGCTTTCATCAGTTCGCATGCGATCTCAATTCCTTTGTTGGAACCTGAAATTACCAGTTGACCAGGGCAGTTATAATTAGCCGGAACGACGATTTCTTCGGTGATTCCCGCGCAGATTTCTTCGACTTTTTCGTCAGCCAAACCCAGTATCGCAGCCATAGTGGAAGGGTTGATTTCGCAAGCTTCCTGCATGGCCATTGCTCTCTGATAGACGAGTTTCAGTCCATCTTCGAAAGCAAGGGTGCCATTGGCAACTAAAGCGCTAAACTCTCCCAGCGAGTGACCTGCCACCATGTCCGGAGCAAAGTCAGGAGTGGTTTTAGCCAAAATCACTGAATGGAGAAATATCGCAGGCTGAGTTACTCTTGTTTGTTTCAATTCCTCATCTGAGCCCTCAAACATGATGTCCGTGATCCTGAATCCCAGGATTTCGTTTGCCTGCTCAAAAAGCGCCTTGGCGACAGGATTTTCTTCGTAAAGGGCTTTTCCCATTCCGGGAAACTGGGCTCCCTGGCCCGGAAAAACAAATGCCTTCATAGATTCAAGTTATGATAGTGAGGCGCAAATATAAAGGTTTTCCCGGAGTAGGAGATTGGGGGAATTCAAGCCCCAGGAGATGGAAAATTTTCCTTTGAAAGGAATTTGGCCTTTTCCTCCGGAGTCGGAATTCGGCAGGTATTTTTCTTCCCAAACCAACTGTATCGATTTTTTCCAATAAAATCATAAACCGGATCACGGAGCCATGTTGGAAGAATAATGAGGGGATAAAAAACAGGCCAAAGGCCGGAAAGTTTCCTGGCTATTTTCAAAGCAGCAGTGCTTTTGTAAAAGATCTCACCATTTTCCAGCAAAACCAGGCTGTCAAGATAATCTTCTTTTACCTGATGTTTTGAGAGAAGCCCTTTGCTAAAACCGTCTTGCAATGCTCCCACTAGGAATTTGTTGTGGCGATCCCTTTTGATAATGAAATCTATGGAAGCATTGCAGAGGTTGCAGACACCGTCAAAGAAGACGATGGACTTGGATTGGTTCATTTAAGGAGTTGGATGGTTCCCTTTAGGCTTTGTTCCTTTTTCGCAGGATCCAAAACATCAAACTGAACCTTGCCGGAATAGTAATAAGTGCCCGCAGGAAGTTCATTTCCGTTTTTGTCCCGGCCATCCCAACGAATGAAAACATCGTTTTCGGCGGATTCCAAACTGTTATATGAGAATACTTCAACTCCCCATCTGTTGACGATGAAGATTTCAACTCCGAGCACAAATCTTGGACATTCAGAGAACGGATTGTCAAAGGCCATGAAGGTTTCGTTCAGACCGTCACCATTTGGAGTGAATGCATTTGGAAGAATGAATTTCGGACAATTGTCCACGCATACCACATTGCTAGGCTCACTTTCGTTTCCTGATCGGTCGATGGCAGTAATGTAGTAGCATCCTCTGTAGTTTGTCAGATTGTTAATTCTGGTTTCAAATTCCAAAGCTGAAAGCTCCGCTACCAGTTCGAATTGACCTTCTTCTCCGTCTGGAGTGAAGTACAATTTGTAACCGCTGAGCTCGTCATCACAATCGCCGGAAAAATCTGGCTGCCAGCTGAGGTCATGGTAATAGGTATTCACATTACACGCTACCTCAGAGAGATATTCTTCGCAAACCGGACCTTCGAAAGTGATGACAGGCGGACATGGCAGTCGGTTGTCATCTGGTTTCGCACAGACGATTTGTGACTTATTTTCCAAAGGATAGATAAGTCCGGCGACATTGTAGGCTCCCTTTGTCACCACGTAATAGCAATATTCAATTTCTTTTTTCAGAGGAACTCCGTTTGAACTTCCGTCATCGAAATATTTAAATCCGGCCTGAGTCACGTCTACTTCAGCGATTTTCACAAAAATATCGGCATCTGCAGCCGCAGCATCAGTCCGATTTCGATAGACGTCATGCTTGTATTGAGAAATCGAATTGTTCCAAGGAACAGTGAATGACCAGTTTAATTCAATAGCCTCATTTATAATTGTTGGTTCTAATCGTACCGAAGAAGCTGAAGAGGAAGTATCAATTTTCAGGTTGTTATCAAGCAATACAACCCGATAATTGTAAACCAGATTTTCAGTATTCAGGGCTTTGTCAGTAAACAAGGTGTCGGTGGTGACACCAAGAGAAATTCTGCCCTGACTTCCTGTAAAGCCATTGTTTCTTATCAATTCATAACTGTAAGGCCCAGGGAATTGAGTTTTGTCGATGTCATAAGGAGGTGTCCATTTGACAAAAATCTCACCGTTAACAGGGTCAGTAGCTTCAACGCTTACATTGGTAATGATGGGAACGTCTACATCAATCGTGATACAGATTTCATCAGATACAATGCTTTCTCCTGCTCTTGGCTGAGGATAAGCTGCAACCAACCTATAGCAATACGTATTGCCGGGGGCTAAACCTTCTCCGCTGTTCAAATCCTTAAAACTAAACGTGGCCATGTCAGTGGTTCCGATCAATTCATAGCCTGGTCTTATTCCTGTTTCGCAGGAATCTGGCTCATAAGGATCAGAATTGATCCTTCTCCAAATCTGCATTTCATTGGCTGAGTTGGCACAAACGTAAGGATCCCAATTGAGCTCCACAGACCTTCCTTCCATCTGTTCTATTTCATCAAACACCGGAGGCGGGCCAATTATTTGTATTTTCCAGGTTTTGATATCTACTAGTTTGGGGCCTGAACTTGGCTCATCGGTAATTCTGACTCGGACTTCATATTCTCTGGTACGGACATGGTTGCAGACCGTTTGCCAGGTGAAATCAACGATGCCCGGGGTTGGCTGGAATTTGCTCAGAGGTAAATAAGATGCCGGAGAAGTGGTGATTTCCATCGGTTCACCAAAAATTTCGATTTTAACAGGATCTCCGTCAGGGTCTTCGCCCTGGATGATTTCTTCGATCAGGGTGCCTGCAACTACGCAAAGGTCTGGGGGCAAAATCAGTTCCGGTCGCCTGTTGTTCGAGTTTTCGATGATGATCTGCATGTCACGTACTACAAACCCAATCAGCTCCCATTTCCCGTCTAATTTTCGATATTCATTGATTTTAAAGGCGACGTTAAATTGCCCGGCTGTCCCGGGTGCATCCCAAACCAGATCTCCAAAAATGGGGTCCAGTGTTAAAAATGGAGGTGTTGAACCGTCTTCCTGCTTAATGCTGAATTCTGAGGAAGCAGGGCTTCTGTAGTTATTTACCGGTCTTTGGAAAGCCTGCTTTGGCACATCCATCTCGTAAGCCAAGCTATCTCCGTCAGGATCATAAGCTCCCGGGTTGTGGATATAGCGTACGTTAATTGCACCGTTGTCTACAGGAGGAATAGTCAAAACAGGCGAATTATTTACTCCGATGAATGGATCAATGGTGATTTGTGTTTCCACATAAAAAGGAGTGTCGACCGAATTGTCCATGTTCAGGGTCCGGTCGTTTCTGTTGAATTCCTGGAATCGAATGGTGTACGTTCCCGGACCTTGAAAGGTGTGAGTGATGACGAACGTATTTTTTTCGATTTGATCTCCCAGGCTTTCCACAAGACCGAAATCACTTTCAGTATTTAATTGCTCTTCTCTTCCATCTCCAAAATTGATCCTTCCCGGACCGAAAATCACGCTGGACCGCGTATCAGTATATCCGACAACTATAATTCGATAGGTGAGGGTTTGCACCGAAATTCTCTCAGCAATGATTTCTCCCGCCCGGATGTGAGTGGCCCATGCGTTTGAAATACCGAGAAACAGGAATGTTAAAAAGAACCCAAGGAAAATTTTAAGCTTCATATTGGTCAACTTTGGTCTTTTATAGGTTTTAAATTCAGCTCCAGCCTAAAAGTTGAGCTGATCAGTTTCAATCTTCATTTTTAACCTATACGAAATAAATGGAAGTAAGGAGAAATTCCCCGTAAAGTCAAGCAATAAAAATCAACACACTGTTCACAAACAGAATTGAGGGGTTAAACCAAAACGCCAAATCTTTATTTATTTAGAACCTTTTAAAATAACTGAACCGTGTTTGAATGAATTGTTTACTAACACTACCAAATGTAAATTTGGCCGCATTAAACTCGCAGAATTCGTTCTAAACTAATCGAAAAATTGATATGAGCTGGGTTAAAAAAACCTTGAGTAGCACACTTGGAAGAAAACTTATTATGGCATTGACGGGTCTCTTCCTTATCCTGTTCCTGACAGGTCACGTTTCAGGAAACATGTTTTTATTCAAAAACGATGGAGGAGAGGCATTTAATAAGTATGCCAAGTTCATGACGACTGATCCGATCGTGAAATTTCTCTCTTACGTGACTTACATTTCGGTGATTGGTCACGTGATTTATTCCATTTTCCTTTCAAGACAAAACAAAGCAGCGCGTCCTGTAGGTTATGCTGAATCAAAAGCATCCACCAACAGCAGCCTGGCTTCTAGAAACATGGGGATCTTGGGTACTATTATTTTGGTATTTCTTGTAGCTCACATGAAGGATTTTTGGTTTGAAATGCATTGGGGAGATCTTCCTGTCGTCAATTATGGAGGGGAAGAGTACAAAGACTTGTTTAAGATTGTCCAGTTTGCATTCCAAAGTGAATTATTGGTTGCAGCATACGTGATTGCAATGGGTTTTCTTGCTTTTCACCTTTCCCATGGATTTTCCAGCGCTTTTCAAACACTTGGATTAAGTCACAAAAAATATTCTCCTGCGATTCAATTTGTAGGAAGAGTTTACTGCATTCTGGTACCGGTATTATTCGCCAGCATGCCACTTTACATCTATTTCACATCACAGAGCTAACAACTAGTCCCGTATGATATTAGATTCCAAATCACCTGCAGGTCCTCTGGCCGAAAAGTGGACTAAACATAAGTTCAACAGCAAGCTGGTCAACCCGGCAAACAAAAGAAAATACGACGTTATCGTGGTAGGTACAGGATTAGCCGGAGCTTCCGCTGCAGCTTCTCTTGCAGAGTTGGGTTATAATGTGAAGGCATTCACCTTCCATGATAGCCCAAGAAGAGCGCACTCGATCGCTGCCCAAGGCGGTATCAATGCTGCTAAAAACTACCAAAACGATGGAGACTCTGTTTTCAGATTGTTTTATGATACCATCAAGGGCGGTGACTATCGGGCAAGAGAGTCCAATGTTTACCGACTTGCAGAGGTTTCTGTAAGCATTATTGATCAATGCGTAGCGCAGGGTGTTCCTTTCGCGCGTGAGTATGGCGGATTGCTTTCCAACCGATCTTTTGGAGGAGCACAAGTGTCCAGAACTTTCTACGCTCGTGGCCAAACAGGACAGCAATTACTTTTGGGAGCTTATTCTGCTCTTAGCCGTCAGGTAGCCAATGGCAAAGTGAAATTATACCCTCGTACTGAAATGATGGACGTCGTTGTAATAGACGGACATGCGAGAGGAATAGTGACAAGAAATGTGATCACCGGTGAAGTGGAAACCCATGCAGCTCATGCTGTTTTGCTTTGCACAGGAGGTTATGGAAACGTCTTTTTCCTTTCAACCAACGCAATGGGTTGCAATGTGACAGCAGCATGGAGAGCCCATAAGCGAGGCGCGTATTTCGCAAATCCTTGCTTTACACAGATTCACCCAACTTGTATTCCTGTCTCAGGAGATCATCAGTCCAAGTTGACTTTGATGTCTGAATCATTGAGAAATGACGGACGTGTTTGGGTGCCAAAGACAGTAGAAACAGCAGAGAAACTGCGTAAAGGACAAATCAAAGCTTCTGAAATTAAAGAAGAAGATCGCGATTACTTCCTTGAGCGAAAATATCCAAGCTTTGGAAACCTGGTGCCCCGCGATGTGGCTTCCAGAAATGCCAAAGAGGTTTGTGACGAAGGAAAAGGAGTAAATGAAACCGGTGAAGCGGTATTCCTGGATTTCCGTGATGCGATCAAGAGAGATTCCGAGGCTTTAATCAAAGCCAAATACGGTAACCTTTTCGACATGTATCAGCAGATCACCGGCGAGAATCCTTATCAAACACCAATGATGATCTATCCGGCTGTTCACTATACAATGGGCGGACTTTGGGTAGATTATAATCTGATGACTACAGTTCCCGGATTATACGCTCTAGGAGAGGCAAACTTCTCCGATCACGGAGCAAACAGACTGGGAGCTTCAGCTTTGATGCAGGGATTGGCGGATGGATATTTCGTGGTTCCTTACACTCTTGGCGATTATCTGGCGCAAACACCACCAGTAAAAGTGGATGCTTCTCATCCCGAGTTTGAAAAAGTGTCGGGAGAAGTTAAAGACAGAATCAAACAATTACTCAATATCGATGGAAAGAAATCGGTTGATTATTTCCATAAAAAACTGGGTAAGATTATGTGGAATGATTGCGGAATGGCAAGAACTGCAGAAGGTTTGAAGAAAGCGAAAGCAGAGATTCAGGAACTCAGAAAAGAATTCTGGTCAGACGTCAAAGTCTTGGGCCAAAATGAGGAGCTTAACCAGTCTTTGGAGAAAGCACACCGCGTAGCTGACTTTCTGGAATTGGGAGAGTTGATGGTGGATGATGCGCTCAACAGAAACGAATCTTGCGGAGGTCACTTCAGAGTGGAATATCAGACTCCGGAAGGTGAAGCTCTGAGAGATGATGAGAACTTTGCTTATGTAGCTGCCTGGAAGTACACAGGAGACAATATGGAAGAAGAACTCGTCAAAGAGCCTTTGGCCTTCGAAAATGTGAAGTTGACCCAGAGATCATACAAATAATCGCCCAGATAAAAATTCATAAGATTATGAAATTGACATTGAAAATATGGAGACAAAAAAACTCTGCTGATGCAGGAGGATTTGTCACCTATCCAATAGACGGAATCTCTAAGGACATGTCGTTCCTCGAGATGATGGACGTATTAAATGAAGAATTGACAGGGAAAGATCAGGATCCTGTACACTTCGATCACGACTGCCGAGAAGGTATCTGCGGAACTTGCTCCCTGTATATCGACGGAAAACCTCACGGACCTTTGCAAACCACCACTTGCCAGTTGCACATGCGGTCCTTCTCTGATGGAGATGTGATCACAATTGAGCCTTGGAGAGCAAAAGCTTTTCCGGTTTTGAAGGACTTGGTGGTAGACAGATCCGCGTTTGACAGAATCATTCAGTCAGGCGGATATGTATCAGTAAATACGGGTGGAGTGCCTGATGCCAACGAGATTCCAATCCCTAAAACGATGGCCGATCTTGCAATGGATGCAGCACAATGTATCGGTTGCGGAGCATGCGTAGCTGCATGTAAAAATGCATCGGCAATGCTGTTCACTTCTGCTAAAGTTTCCCAGCTTGCTTTGCTTCCGCAGGGACAGATTGAGCGAAAAACCAGAGCTGAAAAAATGGTTGCTCAGATGGATGCTGAAGGTTTTGGTGCTTGTACTAACACCGGTGCATGCGAAGCAGAATGTCCAAAAGCCATATCGATCACCAATATCGCACGAATGAACCGAGAGTATTTCTCTGCAGTAATGAGCAGCGATAACATGTGATAAACATATTATGTAATGATAGATTAAGGGACAGGATTAATTTCTGTCCCTTTTTTTTATCCTGCGGAGACACCTAAGATTTTTTTTCATAGTGGGGGTATTAAATACTCAGAGATTCCTCTGAGTATTTTAAAAGCTTCTGTTAGTTTTAGCAAGTAAATTAAAATTTCCTTTGTAAACCACCAATCAGGAATGAAAACTATAAGGTAGATCAGGGCTGCAATAAATAATTCTCGTAAAAGATCAATTGACCTTTCGATGTCCTTTTTTTGCCACTTTTCCCAGGAAATGCTTGAAAGGTAGAAATATCTAACAGGACAAATCCCAATTACAAAACATCCAACTAATAAAGGCGCCTTTAACGCATCCTTTGCGAACGACAGCCCAAACGAAAAAAATGAAAGGAGAAAAACCCAAAGAAATTGACCTGCTTTGAATGTTAAAACCTTTTATTCTCTATTGCCAAGGCTGCCAAACCTTGGTGAGGTTAAAGGTGACAACTATTTTTTGAATGGATTGGGATGAATCGATTCTGCCTGCTATATTGAAAGATGTTTTCCGGGAGAGCAGGCTGAAGGGAATTTTTGAATGGAGAGCAATTCTGGAAAATTAAAGACTGATAATTCAGAGAGGAAAATCAAAGTGAACAAAAACTAATTCAAATTATGCGTATCCGGATATCTGCACGATGGATAGAAGCCTATCGGTTTTAATGATGCGGAAATGTGACTCCCTCCGCTACGCCAAGGGCGCACAGGCGCGGCGGAGGGTTAGGGGGATTTTTTCA
>JAKFCO010000010.1:0-49205 GCA_036676605.1 Algoriphagus sp. | reverse complement strand
GCAGTCAGGTCAAATTAATTTCTGTAGTCAAAATTGATTTTGAAATATTTGCACCCACCTACCTCAATGCAAACTCCCCTTTAGGGGGCAGGGGGTAAAGGAGGGAAGTAGCATCCAGGTCAACTTAGTGTTAGTGACCAAAGCAGTTTTAGAAATTCGAATCAACAATTACCACCAAACTAACTCCCCTTCAGGGGCAGGGGGCACAACCGACAACCGACAACTGACAACCCACAACCCACTCTTTTACCTCCCTCTGCTCCCTCCTGAAGGAGGGAAGAAGTATCCAGGTCAACTTAGTGTTAGTGATCAAAGCAGATTTAGAAAACCGAATCAACAATTACCACTTCCTAACTCCCCTTTAGGGGGCAGGGGGTACAACCCACAACCCACAACTGACAACCCAAATCATAAATCATACATCTCAAATCCTACATCCCTGATCCCCGTCACCAAACCCTTCCTTCCTCCCCAATCTGAATACCAATCCTGGCTGGATGGGATATGGGAGCGCAACTGGCAGACCAACAACGGTCCTCTGGTCAATAAACTTGAGCAAAGCCTGAAGGAGTTTCTGGGAGTGGAACATCTGCTCTATACCGGAAACGGCACCATCGCGATTCAGATTGCCATCAAGGCGCTGGAACTGACCGGTGAGATCATCACCACGCCTTTTTCTTATGTGGCCACTACCAGCAGCATCGTCTGGGAAGGATGCAAACCGGTCTATGTAGATATAGACCCAGGTACCTGCAACATCGACCCGACAAAAATAGAAGCTGCCATCACTCCGCTTACGTCCGCTATCCTTGCCACGCATGTCTATGGGATTCCCTGTGATGTGGAGGCCATAGCCCGTATCGCAAAGAAGCATCATCTCAAAGTCATCTACGACGGTGCGCATGCCTTCGGAGTCCGGGTCAATGGCCGGTCTATCTTCAGCTATGGCGATATTTCTACCACAAGCTTCCATGCCACCAAGGTTTTCCATACGATAGAAGGGGGAGGAGTATTCACGTCTCAGCCTGAACTCCTGAAGAAGATGGCTTTTCTGCGCAACTTCGGTCATGATGGTCATGAGCGATTCAATGGGATAGGAATCAACGGTAAGAACTCCGAATTCCATGCAGCAATGGGCCTGACTAACCTTCCCCATCTGACTGATATCCTGCAAAAGCGGAAGGAACAATCTGAACATTATAAGTCCTTACTGGGCATACTTCCAATAACTTATCCGTCTACATCGCAGATAGAAGACTATAACTACTGCTATTTCCCGATCATTTTCCCTTCGGAAACACTCCTGCTGCAAAGCAAAAAAGCCCTGGAAGATCAGCAGATCGGAACCCGCCGCTACTTCTATCCCGGACTAAATAACCTGGACTACACCGGCGGAGCTTGTCCCGTCTCTGATGAGGTCTCAACCCGGGTGCTATGCCTGCCGCTTTTCCATTCACTTACAAGGGAGGAGCAGGAGAGGATTGGGGGGGTATTGGTGAAGGAGGGGAAATTGAAGACGCAAGCTTTAAAAAAAGAGTAAAGTTGAAATTCGTCCTGAATAATATAATCAGATTTACTTTAGGTTGTATCGATATTAAATGAAGTTATTCCTAGTTAAAATTTTTATTTTTTCAATATCCACTTTTATTATTTATAATTTATATTATCAAAACAGAACTCGCGCAGCAATAACAGTTGATAATAGCAAAGTTTATGTGTGGGGAGATTCTCAGACAGTTCAAGGTTTGGATTTTGAGATTTTGAGGAATAAAACTAATCTAGAGTTTTATTCAATGGCAGTTCATGGTGGAGGAATTTATGACTTTGCATGTTTTGCTAATCTGGTTCCAAAAAATAGCAAGGTAATAATTGGATATAGCGATACTATGTTTTTAAGACCAGAGGGTTTGGATTATAATAAAACAAGATTGGATTGGAATGCAATATTTTATGCGGGACTTTCTGGTTATTCAATTTCTACACTTAAAAATATTGTTTTAAAAAATTATAGACCAAGGGTAGTATTTCCTAAAAGAAATCAAAATCTTTACGTTGGATCAAGTATTAATTTTACTCAAAAGGAGGAAATAAAAAAAATATTTTTGCTTGGTTCGGAGCTTTCTAAAGTTAGAATTAAGTATTTTCATTTATATATAGAAAAACTCAAAGAAAAGGGTTGTTCAATAATAGTTCTTCAAATTCCTAAATCTGACTTACTTTATCAAATTGAATCGGAGGTATCGTTTTTAAATTCTTTGAACTTGGTCAAAAAAAGTATCATTGAAATATCTGATGAACAAAAAGAATTAAATTTGGAATTTTCCCAATCTGACTTTTATGATGTTACTCACTTGAATCAAAAAGGAGCTAAAAGTTTAAGTGTAAATCTTGCAAGCTTTCTTAATTCGCAAAAAATATCAAAAGAAGCAAAAATCACTTTCCTTACACCTTCAGATTAGATGCTTTTCAACTCTTTTGAATTTCTTTTTTTCATGCCAGTAGTTTTTCTACTTTATTGGTTAGTATTCCAGAAGAATCTAAAGGCCCAAAACGTTTTTCTTCTAGTCGTAAGCTATGTTTTTTATGGTTGGTGGGATTGGAGGTTTTTGGGGTTAATAATCGCCAGTTCTTTGGTTGATTATTGGTGTGGGTTGAAAATGTCGACGGTCGACGGACGACAGTCGACAGCAAATTCTGGTTCACATAATAGTGACATTTCTAATTCGAGCTTACCAAATATCATCTCAACTAACAAACAGCAGTGGTCCGTGGACCGTGGCCCGATAGCTATCGGGCTGTTGACAAAAATTTCACCTTGGTTCAGCGGAAAAAAACTCTACCTCACCATCAGTCTTGTTTTCAACCTCGGCCTTCTTGGTTTCTTTAAGTACTTCAACTTCTTTATAGAGTCAGCTGCCGATTTCATTTCATTACTTGGCTTTCAGCCACATCTGAGCACTTTAAACTTGATTCTCCCTGTTGGTATCAGCTTCTACACCTTTCAGACGTTGAGTTATTCGATTGACGTATATCGTGGAAATCTGAAAGCCACCAAAGACCCGATTGCCTTCTTTACCTACGTGGCTTTCTTTCCGCAACTGGTAGCCGGACCGATAGAGCGAGCCTCAAATCTCCTTCCCCAGTTCTTCAAAAGGCGGGAATTTGCTTACCAACAAGGCTCGGATGGAATGAAACTTATTCTTTGGGGATTATTCAAGAAAATGGTCATCGCTGACAATTGTGCTTTGGTGGTCAACCCGATTTTTGATAATTACCAGACGGCTTCCGGGCTGGAACTGATCCTGGGGGCAGTCCTTTTTGCTTTTCAGATTTATGGCGATTTCTCCGGATATTCTGATATAGCAATTGGTGTCGCATTGCTTTTCGGGTTCCAACTCATGACCAATTTCCGAACTCCCTATTTCAGCAGGGATATTGCCGAGTTCTGGAGGAGATGGCATATTTCACTTTCTACCTGGTTTCGGGACTACTTATATGTCCCCCTCGGAGGAAGCCGGGTTTCCAAAGCAAAAGCCATCCGGAATATCTTTATCGTTTTTCTGGTATCGGGTTTCTGGCATGGTGCCAACTGGACATTTATAGCTTGGGGAGGGATTCATGCAGCGATGTTTATTCCGATTTTCCTTATCGGCAAGAACAGGGTTCATCTGGATGAAGCGGGGGAAAATAGACTCCTTCCATCGATTTCTGAGTTTTTCAAGATTCTGGTCACGTTTAGTCTGGTTTGTATTGCCTGGATATTCTTCAGGGCAGAATCCATTGAAATGGCCTGGGGTTATATTGCGGGTATTGCAACCAACCCATTAACCGAGGGTTTGAGAATCAGTACCTATCTTTTGTCAATTTCATTAATTATAATCCTCCTGATTTCGGAGTGGGGCATGAGAAGTATGATTGTCCTTAATTTCAAAAGTCCTGTATTGAGATATTTCAGTTATTCGGCAGTGATAGGATTAATCTTGTTTTATGGAGTATTCTTCAATCCTCAGGACTTCATCTACTTCCAATTTTGATGATTCAGTTTTTATCTAAAATTGCGATTAGTGCAGTTTTTCTGGTTCTGTTTATTTATGGTTACGGTTCATTTTGTGATTACTTTTTTGCACAGGATCGATTTCTGGATCTTTCAGAAAAGAAGCAATGGGTCCTAGCTCAAAAGGGTAATTCGGCTGATTATGCCGTTTTAGGTTCCAGCAGAGCCTATGGGGCATTTGATATGGTTTTGTTGGATAGCCTGACCGGAAAAAAGGGAATCAATCTGGGGAGTAATGGAAGCGGATTTAAGGATAATTATTTGGTGCTTACTCATTTTCTAAAATCAAATAGGATCAAAGAATTGTATCTCCAGGTAGATATGAATTCTTTGAACTCCAAAGAGTCTTTCAGTAATGAATTTCATGCCTTCACATTTCTGCCTTATTGGGAAGATGCAGAAGTGAAAACTGTGCTGAAAGAAGAGTTACCTGTTTTGGATAATTGGGTTTCAGATGTTTTTCCTGAGTGGAGGTACTTCTACTTCAATAAGTATTTCTCTCCAAAAGAAATAGCTCGCAGATACCTGATGTCTTCTGGCAGACATGATCCATACTCAGAATTGAAGGGAGGAATGAGATCTTCAGTTCGGCTAGAGGAGGTACCAAAGGTGGAAATAGGCTTGAGAAAAGCTCCTGAATTTATTGATCAGGATGACTGGAACTACTTGCAAACAATCATTCAGCTTGCCGAACAGCAAGAAATAGACTTGAAATTATTTACCGCACCCATGTATCTCGGCGATCATGGATATTTGAAAAATGCTATCTCTGAACTCGGGCACGCACAAATCTATCCGGATCAATCTATCGAACTTAACAAATCACTTTTTCAGGATCAGGGGCATTTGAATAGCCATGGCAGGTATATTTATACCAAGTCATTTTTTGAAGCAATTAAGGAAGTTATATAATAACAATTGGGACACTTCATATTTATATAAAACATAATAATTTGTAATGTTGTTTATAAAATTAAGAGTGCAGTTTTACAATTGGAGACAAAAAAAATTTAAAGAAAGACTTTATAATAGTATTGTAAATTATAGTTTATCTAAAAATTTCGAAATTGATGAGAATCTTGCTTTTAAATATATTCGAGAGAATGGCTTAACAATTTTCCCATATTCTTATACTAAGGAGTACTTAAAACTTGAAGTAAAAGTTCATTTTGATAATGAGTTTCCCTATGTTTTACATTCTGGAAATAGATTTTTTTTTAAAAGAGGTTGGTCTGAATCAAAAATTATTAATTATTATAGAGGACTTTTAATGGAACAAGACAAGAAATCTCCTCATTTATATTGTCATGGAGAAGTTGAAGTAGATGTAGAAGATACGCTAATAGATATCGGCGTTGCTGAAGGTAGTTTTTCAATAGATAATATTAACAAGGCAAAGGAAATATACATTTTTGAAAAGGACGAAATGTGGGTTGAAGCATTAAAAAAAACATTTGAGCCATTTTTAAAAAAAGTTAAAATTATTAGTAAATATGTTGGTGATGTAAATAATGAATCTCATGTAACATTGGATAGTTTTCCTGAACTATTAACCAAAAAATTATTTATTAAGATTGATGTTGATGGCTCGGAAAGTATGGTATTGAAAGGAATGAAAAATTTGCTTTCGTCAAACCCTAATATAAAAATTTCCATTTGCACCTATCATAAACAGGATGATTTTGGGGAATTTTCGAAATTTTTTAAAGATATGGGCTATTCAGTGAAATCATCAAATGGATTTATGATTTATTATTACGATAAAAAAATTGAAAAACCCTTTTTAAGGAGAGGAGTGTTGAGAGCGTATAGAGAGAAGTGTTAATGAAACACTATTTATTTTCAAGATTTAATATAAATCACCTTGCTCATTTACCGGATGGTCATCCAATTGCATTGGATGCAGATTGGTTCAATAATAGGTTAGAGCTTTTCTATAAGTACACATATCCTACGGTTGTAGATCAGACTAATAAGAATTTTATCTGGATAGTTCTAGTAGATGAGAGGACAGAGATCTCATTAATTGAGAAATTAGAAGAATTAGATATTTCGAAAATTTTTTCTATTCTTAAAGTTGGAGAATATGGATATCTCCAAAGAGTTAAGGATTTAATAGGAAAAGAAAGTGGGCCTCAAGATGAATATATTATTTCAACTACTTTGGATACTGATGATGGAATATTCCCCGAATTTATTGATGTGATTCAAGAGTTGTTTAAAAAATCTGATCTAAAAGTTCCATATGGGGTAAATCTTTCGAAGGGATTTATTGTAGATACTGTGAGTGGTATTTTCCATTCAAAGTCGTTTTTAAGTAATCCTTTTTTTAGTCTGATTGAAGGAAAACAGGATTTTAAAAGTGTTTGTTGTTTACCACATCATTTGTTATCATGTAATTTTGTTACTATAAACTATACTGATTCTCCATTATGGATTCAAAATATTCACTCTAATAATTTGATCAATAGTGTCAAGGGAAGGCCTGTAATTTTAAAAAGTCATTTACCTAAAAATATTTCGAATATTTACACGAGCTATAAATTATTACCATTGGTAATGAGTTTTTCTTATTTTTTTAAGGTAAAATTAAGAAACTTGATTTTAAAGATAAATTTAAAACTAAAGGTTTGATATCTGTTGTTATTCCGGTTTTTAATACCGCCAATTTTCTGGAAAAGGCAGTTGATTCTGTTTTAGTACATTCTTGCGTAGGGGAACTTATTTTAGTGGATGATGGCTCTTCTGACGGCTCCTATGAACTTTGTCTTGATTTGATAAAAAGAGATAAAAGATGCAGATTACTTACCCACTCAGAACGTGCAAATAAGGGAGCTGCAGAATCTCGGAATCTCGGAATAAAAGCAGCTGTTTTTCCATTTATTTCTTTTTTAGATGCCGATGATAGTTACTTGCCAAATCGGTTTAAGGAATCTCTTGATCTACTTTTATCTGATGATTCTTTGGATGCCTGCTTTGGAAGGGTATTAGTTTTTGACAAAATAAAGAAGACTCAAAAACAAATGGGATTTTTGAAAAGAAAGCCTCAAGATTCAGTTTTGACTTATCTTTTAAAAGGAGGATATTTTCATACTAATTCAATTACAGTAAGAAATATTTTTTTTAAAAAGGTTGGTCTATTTAATCAAAAAGTTTGGCCTCATGAAGATTTAGAAATGTGGATAAGAATATCTCATTTAGGAAAAATAAAAAATCTCCTTTGTGATGATCCTATTGCAATCTATCAAATTCATGAAAATAATCTAAGTAAATTTGCCGGTTGGAAAAGTAGAAAAAATTTTTGGAGACAAATCTGGAGACAATTCCGATATGAAAATGTCGGAGTATTTAATAAATATTTAATTATCAAAAAACTAATAAGATTTAATCTGCAAGCTCTTAAATCTAAATTTTCTGATGAGTGATATCGTAATTCGAGTCGAAAATCTATCCAAACGCTATCGTATTGGCCTAAAAGAAAAGAAAGCTAATACTTTGGCAGGTCAAATGGTCAATATTATTAAATCTCCTTGGGAAAATTTTAAACGACTTCGTCACCTTAACCGATTTGGAGAAGAAGATGAATCTGTTTTCTGGGCATTGAAGGATATTAACTTTGAGGTTAAAGAAGGAGAAGTGTTAGGAATCATTGGAAAAAATGGTGCAGGGAAATCAACTTTGCTCAAAATCCTTTCGCAGATATCAGAACCCACCTCAGGAAGAGTTGAGATTCATGGAAGGGTAGCATCCTTATTGGAAGTAGGAACAGGTTTTCATCCTGAGCTTTCCGGAAGGGAAAATATCTACATGAATGGTACAATTCTTGGCATGACTCGTAAAGAAATTGACCTAAAACTGGATGAAATCATTGATTTCTCCGGAGTGGAAAAGTTTATCGATACACCTGTTAAGTTCTATTCTTCAGGTATGAAAGTTCGTTTGGGATTTTCCGTTGCAGCTCACCTTGAACCTGAAATTTTGATCATTGATGAAGTTTTAGCTGTAGGGGATTTTGAATTTCAAAAAAAGTGTCTTGGCAAAATGAAAGAGGTCGCTGGTCAAGGAAGAACTGTACTGTTTGTTTCTCACCAAATGGATGCTGTGACCCGGCTTTGTTCCAGGGTTTTGGTATTAAAAAATGGTAAAGTTTATTATGATGGTGTTCCTTCTACAGGTATTAAAAAATATTTGGGAACTGAAGAAAATCAAAATGGGGCAGTGGCAATCTTCGATCTAAATGGGAGGAATCAATTCACTGAAATTAGAAAGGTCCAGTTGAAAGCAAATTCAAAAGTTTTGGACACTTCGGCTGAAGTAAGAGATGAAATCCAAGTAGATGTCACTTTTGAAGTATTTCAAGATGGGCTAACTATATCTCCTGGCTTCAATGTCTACAACGAAGATGGAGATCATTTATTTACATCTCATCATGTTGAGTATATGGTGGATTCATCTCCCTTATCTGTTGGAATCTATCAAACCTCAGTTGTTATTCCTTCCAATTTTTTTGCTGAAGGTGTAATTTATTTTTCAGTTGCCTTAATGCAATATCAGCCATTTACAGTTTTCCAAAACGAAGAAAAAATCCTATCTCTAACAATACTTGATAAGGTAGATGGCTTCTCGGCACGGGGAATTTATGGTGGATATTTCCCGGGATTGGTAAGACCAAAATTGAAGTGGGAAAGTATCAAATTGATTAAATAGACCAAGAAATGTTTAAAAAGAAGAAATCCTTTTCATTAGAAGGAATAAATCAGGGACACCATCATGTAACCTATAAAGGAGTTCCTTGTATTAAATGCCCCTTTGATTATGTCCTATATCAGATGATTATTGAGGAAGTTAAGCCTGACATTATAATCGAAATAGGAACAAATAAAGGAGGAAGTACTTTGTATTTGGCTGATCTTTTGGAACTGCAAGGAAAAGGTGTAATTCATTCTATCGATATCAAAGACGATTGTCCTCAAATTGTGAAAAATCACCCAAGAGTTAACTTGTTTTACAAAGGATGGGAGGATTATGATCTGGCTCAAACTACCGGATATTCTACAATTCTTGTGATTGAAGATGCCTCACATGAGTATATGAATACCCTAAATGCTATTCAGAAGTTTGGTCAAGTTGTTTCTAAAAACTCTTATTTGATTGTGGAAGATGGAATCATTGATGATTTGGGATTGAAAAAAGAATATAACGGGGGTCCTGTAAAGGCTATTGAAGAATTCCTGAAAACAAATTCAGATTTTTTTATTGATAAGAAATGGGTTGATTTTTTTGGTCCAAGTGCTACGTTCAATACTAAAGGCTACCTGCATAGAAAATGAATAATTTAAAAGATACCGGGGAAAGGTTAATGCCAGTGTCTCTTGGTAAAACCGCCGTAGAGCATCTTCATCGCTATGCACTTTCGTCCGAATTAGTAAGAGGAAAAAAAGTATTGGATATAGCTTCTGGGGAAGGTTATGGAAGTAATTTATTGGCAGGGTTTGCTGAACACGTAACAGGTGTTGATATTTCAGAGGAAGCTATTCTTCATGCCAGCACTGCATACAAAAAGGAAAATTTGTGTTTTAAGCAGGGAAGCGCATTGGATCTTCCTTTTGAAAAGGAAACCTTTGATGTGGTTGTTTCCTTTGAAACCCTGGAACATGTCTCTGATCACCAGAAAATGATTTCTGAATTGAAAAGAGTCTTGAAGCCTAATGGTATTTTGATCATTTCCACTCCAGAAAAGTCAGTTTATTCTGATCAAACCAATTATTTCAATCCCTTCCATGAAAAAGAACTGTATGAGGACGAGTTTATTGACCTAATCAACCTAGAGTTTGAATTTTATCAATTGTTTTATCAGAAATATTTAAGGGGATCTTTAATTCTTTCATCCGAGGGAAAGGAAGAAACACTTAATTTTTATTCAGGTAACTTTGATCGCTTTAATTTGGAAGGAAGTCTTGAACAGGAGTATATGATCTCGATTTGTTCAAATAGTAAATTGACAGTTCGAAATTCCGATTCATTTTTTACCAACGAAGAGATGGATAAATTTTTAATAGAAGAAATGATAAGCAAAAGGATCAAAAAAATAAAATCAGGATTCCGATATCGATTAGTTGATTTCTTGTTTATGCCTTGGGATCTGATTAAAGGTTTTAAGAAATGATTCAGACTTTATGAGCGTTTCGGTTATTGTCCCAAATTATAATCATCTAGAATTTCTGCCAAAAAGGCTGGAAACTATTTTTAATCAATCCTTTCAGGAATTTGAAATAATTTTGTTGGATGATTGTTCTACAGATGGAAGCTGGGAATATTTAAAGCATTTTGAAAATCATCCAAAAGTAAGTCTCTGTATCCGAAATGAATCTAATTCAGGTAGTCCTTTTAAACAATGGAAAAAAGGAATTGAACTTGCCAAAGGAGATTGGATATGGATTGCAGAAAGCGATGATTTTTCTCATTTGGATTTTCTTTTATTTTCTATCCAAAGGATTAAACAAAATTCAAATTTGGTTTTTTGTAGAAGTAATATTGTAGATAAATTAGGAAATCCTTGGGTTTTTAAGGAAAATAGTTTTACAATTGAAGGATATGAATTGCCTGCTTTTGACTTCTCAATGAGTGGGGTAGATTTTATAAAAAACTATTTGACATTCAGAAATTATATCCTTAACGCAAGTAGTGTTATCTTTAAGAAACCAAATCTATTTCCATTAAAAATTGCGAAAATGTCATTTGCGGGAGATTGGTACTTTTGGCTTTATTTGCTGAGAAGTGGTAATGTGGAATTTTTAAACCTTCCTTTAAATTTTTTTAGAAACCATGAAAATACTTCACGAAGCTTTGTTAATGAAAGATCTGAGGTTAGAAGATACTTGGAAAATTTTTCTTGCATTCAATCTTCAAGAAAAATCATTGGTAAAAACCTTCTTTCATATTTCCAAACTGAAAATTACAATTACTTAGTTAAAGACTTTTTCAAGTTAAAATATAAATTTGGAAGGTTTAGGATTTCTTCTATTTTTCCTAGAATGCCTTATTTTTTATATCCAAAATATTATAGCCTTTTTTTTATTAGTTTGTTACCAAAGAAGTTTAAGTTATATAAATGAGAAGTTTTTGCACTATAATTACGAATAATTATTTACCATTTGCAAAAACATTATTTCAATCCTTAAAAGAGTTTGATAATTCGATTAAGTTATTTGTTTTAGTTGTTGATGACTTCAATATAGAACAGAAGTTAGATTTAGATTTTATTTCTTTAAGTGACTTACCTGAACCTAAACTGGTAAAAAATATTTTATCCAAGTATTCCCAAAATCCTAATGCTATTCGATGGTCCTTAAAACCTATATTATTGATTCATTTATTGCAAGACCTAGGTTTTGAAAAAGCTTTTTATGTTGATTCTGATTTATGTTTCTATTCTGATTTTAATTTTCTCTATGAAGAATTAGGTACACATTCCTTTCTGCTTTCCCCTCATTGGGGTTGCCTTGATCCGTTGAAATCAGAATTGCATTTTAAAAGTGCTATGACTGATGGGCTTTATAATGCAGGATTTTTAGGCGCTACGATAAAAGGTTTGGATTCCTTGTATTGGTGGGCGAATATGTGCTTATATGCTTGTGAGAAAGATAAAAGTAGAGGTCTTCACGATGATCAGGCATATCTTAATCATTTTCCAATTTTGAGTCCTAATACTAAGATTCTTATTCATCGGGGTTGTAATGTGGCAGATTGGAATAGATTTGAAAACATTCGAAGCTTATCTCCTGAAGGGGAATTGATTATAAATGGGTTTTTTCCACTTGTATTTATTCATTATACAAATTTGGGTTATTTGGTAGAACACGATCCGCTGCTTGTTCCTTATTTGATTGAATACGAGAAAAGGCTTCAACAAAATGGGTGGAAAGGTGATTTGGTGAGATCGGCGAAGGGCTTTGTTTCAAGAAAGAGATTAAGAGAATTATCTTGGCTTGATCGGATTGTAAGAAAATTAATTGGGAAAAAGCGTTTTTCTAAATTTAAGAAATGGGAATAAATTCTGATTTTTTGAAATCAAAGATCTCTGTAATTATCCCTTTTTATAACTCTGGAAATTTAATTTTGGAATCAATTGAAAGTGTTTTTAATTCCAGTTATTCCAATTTTGAAATTATAATTGTGGATGATGGGTCTACAGATTTATATTCATTGGAGATTCTTGAAAATCTTAAAAAACAAGGTATTATTATCATTTCCCAAACTAACAAGGGTCCCGGATCCGCAAGGAATAAAGGAGTTTTTCATTCAACGGGAGAGTATTTGCTTTTTCTGGATAGTGATAATAAAGTGAAGCTTGACTACTTGAAACACGCAACAGATATTTTAGACTCCGCAAATGAAGTTGGCGTGGTATATTCTAAACCTTCATTTTTTGGTGAATTGTCTGACTCAGAAGATCGGTTTATTTCGCGGGATTTTTCAAAAGATAGCCTATTAGCAGGGAACTACATCGATATGTGTTCTATTATCCGGCGAGAGGTTTTTGATGAAGTAGGTGGGTTCGACGAACATAAAGATCTGATTGGATGGGAAGATTGGGATTTTTGGATCCGGATCAGCCAAACAGATTGGAAGTTTCACTTTATAGATCAGGAACTGTTTGAATACCGGGTAAGAAATGAATCTCTTATGGGAGCTTCAGATCTAATCAGAAAGGAGAAAATGCTTCAATATCTGGGGATGAAACATGGGTATTTGATTCATAATAGGTACAGGAACTATTCGAGACTGATTCGAAAAATTGAGGAGAAACCATTCATTTTTTTTCTAAAAATCATTTTTTATAAATACATTCTTAGAAAAAAATATCTTACCAAATAACTGGTAAGTAATTTTGATTAGTTTATTTAAGTGATTTTCAGAAAAATGAAATACAGTAAATTTAGAGATCAATATTCCTATTTGAGGAGTTTACCAAAGAATTATGTAGATATAGACTTTCAAAGGTTCAAGGAAATTGAAACATGTAAAGTTAGCCCGGCGTCTATTGTTGAGATTGATAATGCCAAAGTTGTACAATATTATATTTTTTCAGGCTATAAGCTATTAGAAGATTTTTGTCTGCCTGTTCAGTTAAGAGGGAAGCAAAATGCTTTTAAGCAATTGATGAAGTTTTATTTGTACCCTAAAAAGCATTTACCTGAAGCAATTTGGGTAATTGATATTTGGTCTAAAAATTATTTTCATTGGACTTTGGAATGTTTTCCCAGAATCCTTGCCCTAAAAAAATCCGGAATTGATGCTCCATTATTGATTCCCAGCCATTTGTATAAAGTCAACTATATTAAGGAGAGCCTCGATGACTTGGGTATTCAGGTAATCACTTTTAATTTCAGACAATCTTTTATTATCGAAAAACTTTATACAGTTACCCATGATTCGCCTTGTGCATTCGATACTTCATATTTAGAAGATTTAAAGAAATTCTATTTTAAGATTGATGGTTCCAAAGTAATTAATAAAGCACGCAGAATTTATATTTCCAGAAGGAATGCTAGCAAAAGAAGAATTCTCAACGAAACGGAATTAGAGCCTCTTTTAATTGAAAGAGGCTTTGAGATTATTCAGATGGAAAAATTGACCTTCAAAGAGCAGAGGTTATTAATGATGGAATCTAAAGTTTTGCTTTCTTCACATGGTGCAGGTTTTACAAATATGCTGTATCTGCCTTCCGGATCAACTGTTATAGAATTGCATCCTGATACCGAGCGTTATAATTCTTGTTTTTATCACCTTGCTTCAGCACTTGGTTTGGATTATTATTATAGTTTTGAACAAACTGATGATGCTAATCCCCAACAGGCAAACCTTACTGTTGATTTAATGAAATTTTCAAAAATGTTAGATCTTATTTGACTTTTATCTTCAACAAATTAAGGTATTCTTTTATCATCGTTCATTTTGAAACACGTTGGTTCAGGGAAATGAAGTGGAGATTGCCCAAATAACTCAAAAATGTCATCTATCTACTTTACCCTTTGCTCCAATAATTACCTGGCTCATGCAGGGGCATTGGGAGATTCTATTCATCAGTTTGATCCGAAAGTTCGGTTTATCATCGGTCTTGTGGATCGGATAGATTCTGCGATTGATTACGCTAAGTTTGATTCCTTTGAGCTGCTTCCTTTTGAGGATATTGAATATCCCGAGTTTCAGGAGATGCTGCTCCGGTACAATATCATCGAGTTTAACACTGCTGTAAAACCCTATTATTTTGAATACCTGTTCCGAATAAACAAGGAGGCAGATCGGATCTATTACATTGATCCGGATATTTTACTCTTCCAGTCGATTCAAAACCTGGAAGATTCCTGGGGGGATGCAAATATCCTTCTGACACCTAATCTTACTCAATTGCCCGGAAAGCTGGTAAGAGGTGAATTGGCTTCGCTGAAGCATGGAATAAATAATCTGGGATTTATCGGAGTGCGGAGAACAGAAGAATCTAAAAAACTGATTTCCTGGTGGAAGGCCCGTCTCCATACCCATTGCAAACTGGATAAGTGCAGGGGGATTTTTGTAGATCAAAAATGGATTGATCTGGTCCCTCTGTTTTTTGAAGGAATTAAATCCGTCAAGCATCCGGGCTGGAATATGGCCTGGTGGAATCTTTCTGAGCGGAAACTGATCCGCGAAGAAGGAACTTACTATGTAAACTCACTGAAGGATAAACTTATCTTTTTCCATTTCAGCGGATTCCGGCCCGGAGTATCTTCCATGACCGAGCGAATAAAATCTGCCGAGTTTGATATGGAAAGTGAAGGTCCGCTGCGAATGCTTTTTGATGCGTATCAGGACACCTTGTATGCGCGTGGTTTTCTGGAACTCAGTAAAATAAAGCCTTTGATTAAATTCAGGGAGGAGCCAAACGACCTCCGCCACCGGGTAGGAAGGAAGGTAAAATCCAAAATGACCAATGCGATTTATCGCATCTTTGGAGTCTGAATGAGCAAAACAGGAGTAAGTATTATTGTCTGCACATACAACGGGAAAAACAGACTTCCTCAGACATTGGCAGCTATCAATCAACTGGATACAGGAATTGACAGGGAATTGATTTTGGTAGATAATGCCTCCACCGATGGCAGCTCCGAGATGGTCCGGAATTACCTGACTGAGCTATGTCCCGATTTGGGTTGGAATATAATCTATGAACCTGTCCCGGGGTTGAGTCATGCCAGAATAGCGGGTCTTTCTGCGGCATCCTTTGAGTATGTGCTTTTTTGTGATGATGACAATCAGCTTTTCAAAGATTATGTCGATTTGGGATATCGAATTCTTAAAGACAATCCCCGGATCGGAGTTTTAGGTGGTTTAGGGATTCCTGTTTTTGAGATTGATAAACCAGAATGGTTTGATCGATACAGTCATAGCTATGCGGTGGGACCTCAGTCGGATAAGTCGGGGATCATCGGGAAGGCTGATGCCTATGTATATGGAGCAGGTACCTTTTTCAGAAAAGAACCCATGCTGGAGATTCTTCAATCGGGATATCAGCTTGCTCTGACCGGGAGGACAAAAACGAAACTTATTTCAGGAGATGATTTGGAATGGTGCTGGCTTATGCGATTGAAAGGGTATGAGATAGCGTATGAAAAGAGCCTTAAATTCTATCATCTGCTGTCAAAAGAAAGACTAAATGAGAATTATTATATCAAGCTTAAATCAGGGACCGCCTCAGGAAGCGGGATACTTTTTGGGTACACCAGTTTCTTGGAGAATCCGAAATTAAATTCCTTCCAGTTCGCTTTAGCATTTGCCAAGGAGCTTGGTAAAGGCTTTTTGGTTTATACCAAACATGCATTTTTAAGGCCTTTTGTGAAAAAAAGTTGGGAGAAAGAATTGGGTTTTCGGATTCTTGAGTCCAGAAAAAATTCATTCTTTGAAAATGGAAAGAGATCAATCCGCTTGTACAAAGAGCTGATGAGATTTTTTCCGGATTACAGAATTAAGTTGGATTTGAATGAAAAAAATCCCCCAAACCTAAGGTAGCTATCGGGATTAAAACCGATAGGCTTCTATCCATTGTGCAGATATCCGGATACACATATAACTGAAGCAGGAAAAGCTTTCAAAAATGAAAATTTCAATAATTATTCCAACTCTGAACCGACCGTCCGCTTTGAAAAAGCTGATAAAGGACTTGATTCAGTACATGAATGATGAGATTGAAATGATCATTGTAGATGACAGCAAAGAAAGCCTTGCCATTGAAATCAATTCCTGGTCGGACCAACGTGTAAATTACATTCACAGGGGAGAAAAGCTAGGTGTAAGCTCTGCAAGGAATCTGGGTGCAGGATTGGCAAAGGGAGCGTATTTAATTTTTTTGGATGACGATGATTCAATTACCCCAGATTGGCTGAGTGATTTTATCAAGTCGACTGAAAGGTCTGCTGACCTGATTTATTGCAATATGCGACTAGTGGATCAGGACAAGAAAGAAACAATAGTTTCGGCTTCCATCAATAAAAGAGGGATCGTAATTCCGGGTGCCTGGATGATCCGAAAATCGGTTTTTGAAAAAACAGGTGGATTTGATGAGCGCTTATTATTTGCAGAGAATACCGAGTTGTTTTTCAGATTGGATCAGCTAAGCCTAAATACCAGATATATTGAAAAGGTGAACTTCATCTATAACCAATCAGTAAATGGAGGAAGCAAAAACCTTCAAAACATGATCGATTCAATCCTCATAATCCTGCAAAAACACGATTCCTATCTTACAAATCATGTGAAGCATCTGTACCACCAGATGGTGGGAGTGAATTTGATGAGGTTTCAGAATTACCAACTTGCGCGAACGCATCTTTTGAAAGCCTGGATTTTCAAGCCTTATAAACTGGCGACTTTGGGCAGACTGGGAATTTCATTTTTACCTCCGCTTGCCAGAAATCTTTATAAACCCGAAGTCAGGAAATGATTCGATTCGGAGGATTTGTCATCACCTACAACCGCCCTCAAATCTTGGTGGATACCTTAGGTAAACTTTTTGCCCAATCTCATCCTCCGGAGTTCATTTGGGTAATTGATAATTCCGAAAATCTGGAGACAGATCATGCCATCGCAAGTCTGATGGATCCCAGAATTAAGCTGCATAGAATGGGTTATAATTCCGGACCGGCCGGGGCAGCAAAAAAGGGACTGGAATTATGCTCCCAAGAGGGTGCTGACTGGATTCTATGGGCTGATGATAACGATCCTCCTTTTTTTGCGGATACATTCGAAAAACTATTGTCAATAAGGGATGTAAACCCTTTTTGTGGAGTGATTGGGTCTGTCGGTCATTTTTTTGACCGGAAAAAGGGCGTGATCAAAAGGATTCAAAGTAAGCTTTTAGAAAAAAAAGAAACTGTAGAAGTCGATTATGTAGCCGGAGGCATGTCGATGATCGTGAATTCGGAGGTAGTCAAGGCCGGTATATTCCCAAATAAAAATTTATTTTTCGGGTTTGAAGAACTTGATTTTTGCCTGAAAGCCTCGAGGCGTGGGTTTACTATAATGGTTCATTGTGGAGTCTTTTTGGAATTAAGAAAACTTCATAATCGTACGGACTTTGAGCAACCGATTTACAAAAAGAAAAGTAAACTTGAACGTGAGTATTATAGTCTGAGAAATCTACTGATGATTTCTGATAGCTTGACCCTTCCTGCTATGCGAAATCAGCTTATCAAAAAATGGCTGGGCAAATCTATCTATGGGTTTCGGTATGGTTTGAAATATGGGTTTAGAAATGCGCAAATGATTTTTTTGGCATTTTATCATTACCGATTGGGGATCAAGGGAAAAACAATTTCAATTTAAATTTTATTTGAATCCTTTAATTTCAGTTGTAATTCCTGTTTTTAACCGCGAACGGTTTATAAAAAAATCTATTCAAAGTGTTCTTGATCAGGAGTATTCGGAGTTTGAACTCATTGTTGTTGATGATTATTCCTCAGATAAATCGAGAGAGAAAGTCCGTGAGTTTTCAGATTCGAGAATCAAACTCCTTGAATTGAGAGAAAATGGAGGAAATGCAAAAGCAAGAAATGAAGGTTGGAAAAATGTCAATGGGGAGTGGGTGGCCTACCTGGATAGTGATGATTGGTTTGAAACTGATTATTTGAGTCGACTAGCAGAAGCTATTGCATTCAACCCTGAATCAAGTTTTTTCTGGACAGGTGTTCGATATGTTAATAAAGATGATTCAGTCATTAAAGAGGAGTTTTGGCAGCCAAGAGAAATTTTGCCGAGCACGACTTTTTTTGACGAATTAAGGATAGGAACTAATTGTGGAGTGGCTTTTAGAAAAGAATTATTGGTGAGATATCATGGTTTTGATGAATCTTTTAGGGCTTCAGTAGATCGTGAGTTTTTTCTTCGAATCTCCCGAAACGAAATTGGATTAGGCATCCCCAAAATTCTTGTCAATTGCCTACTCGGTGAGCACGAGTCTGTCAGAAAAAATTACTCTTCCCAAGCAATTGCTTACCGGAATTTAATTGATCGGTACTCGGAAGAAATTAAAGAATCTTTATCCAGAAGATCATGGTGGAATCATAAAGCAATGTGGTTATCCTTATATGCAGGGGACAATTTGGAAGCCTTTGAGTTTCTTAAAAAACTTAATTATGCTCCGAGATCTCTGATTCTGTTTGTTCTCTTTCAGTTGCTTCCTTTGAATTTGGCCAAGAAATTACATAAGAAACTTGCTTGATAAGATTAAGAAAAGAATAGATGTATTGGATTAAATCAAACATTGCAAAATTCCTTGAGACCAGCTTGGTTAGGAATTCAAACCTTCACCTAACGTTAGCTAATCCATTAAAATTGGATCGATTAATTATTAATAAATCACCAGGAGGTTGGTCAATAGATAAGGCTGTTTCTGAAGCATTGTTGAGGATTCTGGGTGACTTCGGAGTTCAAAAAGTCGTAGAGATTGGAGCAGGATATTCTTCTATTGTTTTTCATTATGGGTTGGCTAAAGATGGAAAGCCTTTTGAAGTTTACTCAATTGAAGAAAACGTGGATTGGTTTAAGATCCCTTCAGATTTAAAAAGTGTTGTTTCAATGAATAACATGCACTTTATGACTGGGAGTCTGAATTTTGTTTTTGGGTATTTTGGGATCCATGCACGATACAGGATCCCGGAGAGAAAGAATATATCAGATGAGATAGATTTAGTTTTTATTGATGGACCTCCTTATTATTTTGGAAGAGAAGGAGGATTAGATGAGATTTATTCAAAATTAAAACCAGGTTGTTTGATTGTTTTGGATGATGCGGAACGATATACCGAACAATGTGTCATTTATAAATGGCTTAAAACATACGATGGACTTGAGCTAATCTTTTTTCAGGAAAAATTCGGTGACAAAGGCTTAGCAATTCTGCGGGTTAAAAGTGCACTAAAAAGGAGATTTTCAATTTCAGCATTTGCTCTGGGATTTATGCAGGGATCCAAACGGCTTGCAAATTTAAAAAAGATAAAAGAGAAACAAGTTTTTCTCGGGATACAGTGAAGAAAATGAAAATCCTCTTCACTCAAGACGCTCTTGTCAATGCAGGCGCAGAAAGAAGCCATTTAGAGATCTTGTCAAGGTTTTCTTCGGATGTGGAAGTTCTGTTGGTGTATTTTTATCCGAAACATGATTTGAAAGAGGAGTATCAGGATGCAGGTATTCGTCTGCATTTTTTGGATATACCCGAATCATATTCCTTTGGGACCGCTATTTCCCGCCTTGTTCGGTTGATAAGAAAGGAGAAGCCTGATTTGCTGGTGTCCAGTCTGTATCGGGCAGATATCATCACAAGATTTGCAGCTTTGATTACAGGCGTTCCCTTGGTCGGAACTCTGGTAAATGACAGTTATGGTCCTTTCGCCAGAAAAGAAAAGCCAGGTCTGAAATATCAGTTGGTTTATTTGCTCGACAGATGGACTGCAGGGATTCCTATCCATTGGATCGCTAATGCTGAATCTCTGGTGGATTCACACGTGAAGACTTTGGGGCTGAAAAGAGAAAAGATTTCGGTTGTTTACCGGGGGAGGAGTATTAAGAGATTAGAGACTGAGAGATTAGCGAATTCCGTCCCGATAGCCATCGGGAGCTATCGGGAGAGACCAGAGATTGGAGAATTAAGAGGTAATTCAAATAATGAAGAAGAAAAGGGAGCTTTCCGATTTCTTTCATACGGCCGCCTGCTGGAGCGAAAAGGCTTTCAGGAAGCGATCCTGGCTTTTTCGGAAGTGGTGAAGCAGTACCCGGATTGTACGCTTACGATTTATGGGGAGGGAGCTTTTAGAAAGAATTTGAAGGATTTAGTTAATTCCTTGAATCTGGAAACTCATATAAAACTGCCAGGCAGGGTAACTGACCCCACTGATTTACTGACAACTGAACACTGCTTTCTCTTCCCCTCCTGGTACGAAGGTTTTTCCGGGGCTTTGGTAGAGGCGATGATGGCCGGCATACCTATTATCGCTTCTGATATCCCCATGAATCTGGAAGCGGTAACTGCGGATAAAAATGCGCTGGTTTTTCCGGTAAAAGACGTTGAGGCACTTACTCAAAAGATGCTTTATGCCATCGAAAATCCTGTTCGAATGGCTGAATTAGGCAAAGCTGCGAGATCGGAAGCAATTGAAAGATTTGATATCGAAAAGATTGCTAAGGAGTATGAGGGGGTGTTGAACGTGATTGCGAATCAAAACACCCCACCCCGGCCCTCACCTTGAGGGGAGGGAGTAGTTTTCAGTATGAAATGAGCAATAAAATTTTTGAATACGGAATCAATAACTGATCTCAAATTCTCAGTCCCCCTTCAGGGGGATTTAGGGGGTAAAAAAACCTCACCCCAACCCTCTCCTAGAGGAGAGGGAGCGGTTTCCAAAATGTAATGAGCAATAATTTTGAATACGGAATCAATATTTAAAAACGAATCCAAAGTCCCCTTTCAGGGGGATTTAGGGGGGTAAAAATACCTCACCCCAACCCTCTCCTAGAGGAGAGGGAGCGATTTCCAAAATGAAATGAGCAATAAAATTTTTGAATACGGAATCAATAACTGATCTCAAATTCTCAGTCCCCCTTCAGGGGGATTAGGGGGCAGGGGGTAAAATACCTCACCCCGGCCCTCTTCCCGATACGCTTCTCTTCTCGGGACAGGCTCTGAAGGATAGGGAGCGATTTCCAAAATGTAATGAGCAATAAAATATTTGAACACGACATCTATAACTGACCACAAACCCAAAGTCCCCCTCGAGGGGGATTTAGGGGGCAGGGAGATTAGGGGGCAGTAAAAAATGAGTTACGCAGAAAATCTGTTCTATGGTGCCAGTCCTGAAATTCATAAAAGAGCCAGGGAACTCAGGAAGCGGCTAACCCCTTCTGAAAAAATTCTTTGGGAAAGCCTAAAAGGAAAATCCTTTGATGGTTATAAATTCCGAAGACAGCATCCTATTTATAAATTCATAGCTGACTTTTATTGTCATGAATTGAAGCTAGTGATTGAAATCGATGGAGGAATTCATGATTCTTTGGACCAGATAGAATATGATCTTGGGAGAACTTTTGAATTAAGAGAATTGGGATTGCAAGTTTTAAGAATCAGAAATGAGGTGATTTTGGGAGATATTCAGATTGCCTTGGCTGAGATAACAAAGTTTATTTCCCCACCCCGGCCCTCCCCTTGAGGGGAGGGAGAGATTTCCAAAAAGTAATGAGCAACAAAATATTTGATTACAAAATTACTAACTGACCACTCAACAAAAGTCCCCCTCAAGGGGGATTTAGGGGGTAAAAAGAAAACACATCAAATTTTAAATGCTTAGAATAGTTCTTTTCCTGGATTCTTATGAAGTTTCTGCATGGGTTTGGGAAGCAGTATATCAGCTTACCAATCAGCCCAATGCACAAGTTGTTTTAACGGTTATCAATAAAACGCCCAAGACAAGCGGAAAAAGATCACCACTATTTTACAAGGCCTATCGACGGATAGACCGAAAACTTTTTTTGAAACAGCCTGATGCGTTTGCCAGGAAAAATCTAAAAACTTTGCCTGAATGGGAAGTGCCGGAACTTTATGTCCAACCCATACAGAAAAAGTACTCGGATCACTTTGATCCCCAAACGCTGAATCAGATCAACGCTTATCAACCCGATTTGATTATTCGTTTTGGCTTTCGAATTCTCCGTGGAGAGATTCTTCATTTGGCACCCTTGGGAGTTTGGTCTTATCATCATGGTGACCCTCAGGTGTACCGGGGAGGTCCTCCCTGCTTTTGGGAAGTCATAAATCAAGTGGATACTACCGGGGCAGTTTTACTGCAACTCAGTGAAAAATTGGATGATGGATTAATCCTCTATCAGTCCTGGTCTCAAACAGATCCGCTTTCGGTCCAACGAAACGCTAATAAGGGTTTTTGGAATTCCAGCTTCTTTATTGCCCGGGTTCTTCAGGAAATATCGCTTTTGGGCCAGGCAGTTTGGAAACAGAAAGTGCTGGACTCCCAACCAAATTCACAAAAGGATATCCCGATTCTGACTCCTCCCGATTTTTCCACTATGGTTCCTTCGTGGATTAGCTTATGGGGTAGGAATTTTTCCCGAAAGATTTCAGAAGGCCTAAAAAAGCCCTATTGGGAAATCACTGCTGCCAAACTTACAGTTGGCGAGGATATTTTAAATCAAACCTTTGATTTCAAAACAATTAAACTACCAACTAATTTCTTATCGATAGGATCATTTTGGGCAGATCCTTTCCCAATTGATTATCAAGGAAATACCTGGGTTTTTTATGAGGAATTTGATTATCCTTCAAAGAAAGGAAGAATAGGTGTGGGAATCTGGGATGGGGATTTCTTGACAGAAACAAAGATTGTCTTAGAAGAAAACTGGCATTTGTCTTATCCTTTCGTCTGGGAAGAAAATGGGAGTCATTATTTAATTCCTGAATCAGGTGAGTCAGGACAAATATTTATTTACAAAGCATTAGAATTTCCACATAAATGGGAAAAACTCGGAGTGTTTTTCGAAGGAGAGGCCTACGATCCCACCATCATAAAAAGGGATGGGCTCTATTGGTTATTCGTAAATAGAAGGCCAAACGAGGGGACTTCAGCTTTTGTAGAACTATACTGCTACCATTCTGGTGATTTAGAGAATCCAAACTGGGTTCCACATGCCTTAAATCCTATTGTTTCAGATGTCCGGTCTTCAAGGCCTGCAGGACGGATTTTTGAACAAGAGGGGAAACTCTACCGGCCCGCACAAGATTCAGGGAAACGTTACGGCCATCGGATTAAAATTCAGGAAATATTGAAATTGAACAAGTCTGAGTATTATGAAAAGACAGTTAGGATTATTGAACGGGAGGAGGATAAAGGTGTTTTGGGAACCCACACGTTAAATTTTACATCCAATTGGGTTTTTTCTGATGCCTATTCCAGAAGATGAAGATTTTAATCCTTATTCAATGACCTCCATGGTCTGTGTCCACAAACCTCGATTGAGAAGATAAAATATTTGATTACGAAATCAATAACTGACCACAAATCCAAAGTCCCCCTTCAGGGGGATTAGGGGGTAGGGGGATTTAGGGGTGATTAGTCAAAAAAGGAAATGAGGATTTTAATTCTGATTCAGAGATCTCAAGCCCGGGGAGCAGAAATCTTCGCCTCTCATCTGGGTGAAGCATTGATCCAAAGAGGGCATGAGGTTGGCTTGATTACAGTTTTTGAAGGTGATTTTGACTTGCCTTTTTCGGGAAAGACTCACCACTTGAATAGGAATCCATCCAGACGATTTTTTGATTTTGGTGCCTGGAAAGCGATCAACGTGATCGTAAGAAGTTTTAATCCTGATATCGTCCAGGCCATGGGAGCAGATACGCTGAAGTTCATGGTCTTTTCCAAACTGGTTTTCGGATGGAAAGGAAAGATGATTTTTTACAATGGCAGTGTGATCAGCAGATACATCCGATCCAATTCCGTCAAATACTTTAACCAATGGCTTTACAAAAGGATCGATGGAATCGTGGCGGTCAGCAAGGCTTCCAAACTTGATTTTGAAAACCTGTTCACATTTCGGTTTCTCCATGAAGTCATTCCTGTCGGTATCCTGATTCCGGAGAAAGTTTCCCTGAAAGACCCTTTGCCTGATCCGGTTTTGGTTCATATCGGAGGATTTACTTTTGAAAAAAATCATTCAGAACTTCTCCTTGTTTTTTCCGGTGTGCTTGCAAAAAAGCCTGAATCCAACTTACTCATGATTGGAGAAGGACCATTAAGAAGTCAGATAGAAGAATTGGCGGAGCAAAAAGGCCTTGCTCATGCTGTTTCTTTTTTGGGAGCTCATCAGGACCCATTTTCTCTGGTACCGAAGAATGCTATTTTGGTTTTGCCAAGCAAAATAGAGGGAATGCCCGCTGTAATAGGAGAGGCATTTATTCACCGAATTCCTGTGGTCGCCTACAATGTGGGGGCAGTTTCGGAGTTGGTAAAAACCAACCAAACAGGCTGGCTTATTCCGGCTGATGAACCCGATAAAATGGTTGAGGCTATTTTAGAATTAACGGAATTGGACTCAAATGAGCTATCCGGAATATTGGATTCCGCGGAACAATTTGCCAGAGAAAATTTAGATATAAAGCAGGTGGCGTTAAAGTATGAGGAGTTTTTTGGAAAAGTCCTTGCCGGTCGCCAATAGACCCGTCATTGGTAGGATTGAACAAGGATATTTTGGGTGTTTTCATAGGTTACCAATCAGAAGCAATCTTTTCATTTGGGCGGGGCTTTTTGAGACGCCAAACCCCGGTCTGTATCTCCACACCTTGGTCAGTGTCCCCACAGACCGGAACTCACCAATTAATTAAAAGTATAGTATTGACGGACCGATCAAATGGGCTTTTAGATATCAATTAAAATCTTTGGTTTATTTAAAGAGTATGGCCTGTGTCCTCATCGGCCAAGGTTAAAGTGGCGAAAAAATGAAAATAATTCAACTCATTACCAGACAACAAAGAAGAGGAGCGGAGATTTTTGCTTGTCAACTTGCTTCAGCCCTGCAGGCAAAAGGGCATAAAGTGGAAGTACTCAGTTTGTTTGATGGAAATGCTGATTTACCTTTAGAAGGCGAGATCAAAAGTCTTCAGGCGGATCCTAAAAAACGCTTTTACGATTGGAAATCCTGGAAACAACTGGCTGAGTTTATTCGTGAGTTTGAACCTGACATCATTCAGGCCAATGCCTCTGAGACCTTAAAGTTTGCCGTGCTCTCCCAATTTGTATTCGGTTGGAACAATCCAATCGTTTATAGAAATGCCAATAAGATGAGTGGATTTCTCAGGAATGGGTTACAAAAAACCTGGAATAAATTTTTATTGAACCGAGTGGCAGGAATAGCCTCAGTGGCGGAGGATTCGGCAAATGATTTGATTCATACTTTTCAACTAAAAACTAAACTGATCCGGGTTATTCCAATTGGGATTGATTCAGTTGAGATAGATGTTAAGCTAAAGGAAGAACCAAATCTGAAACTTCCTAAGTCTTTTCTGATCCAAATCGGAGGTTGGGTTCCGGAAAAAGATCCCCTTGGAATGATCAGTATTTTCGAAAACCTGTCTGCAGATTTTCCCGATCTGCATTTGGTTTTTATGGGTTCCGGATCTTTGGAAAAAGAGATGATTCTAAGTATTAATGCTTTTGGTTTGTCTGAAAGGATTCATCTGATTCCAAATCAGCAAAATATTTTCCCCATTCTGGCAAAAGCAAAAGCCCTGGTGATGCCTAGCAAAATAGAAGGCTTACCCGGAGTGATTCTGGAGGCTATGTATTGTCAGATTCCTGTAATTGCTTTTGGAGTAGGGGGGATTCCGGAAGTTCTTAAGGCAGGTGAAACAGGTTGGCCTGTTCAGCCCGGAGATTCAATTGCATTTCTGGAAAATATTCAAGAGGTTTTGAATATGGATGATGAAAAAACAGAACAAATTCTCAATGCAGCCCAATCCCTGGTTTTGAAAGAATATTCTCTGGTACAAGTTTCCCGGAGTTTTGAAAAATTCTATCATCAGATTTTAAACGGAATAGGGGATTAAACTACGTGAAGTTGATTTACCGAAGTACTACTGGAATTTGACAAGAGACTAGAGAAAAGAGACTAGAGATTAATCCGGAAATCGTCTTAGTCTCCTAATCCCTCCCGATAGCTACGGGATCTCTCAAATCATGAATCCGACATCAAAAAATCTGTAACCAAATCCCCCTTGCCCCCTTTGAAGATGATTTCTATTCCGGGTTTTAGATTCGAGACTAAGGGGGAGTTGCCACGTCTCCAATCTCTTATTCTCTTAATCTCCTAATCCCTATTACCCAATCCCTAATCCTAATACCTATTCTATAAAATCATGAACCTGCAAGCCGCAGGCGGGTCCGACATCAAAAAATCTGTAACCAAATCCCCCTTGCCCCCTTTGAAGATGATTTCTATTCAAGGTTTTAGATTCGAGAATAAGGGGGAGTTGCCGCATCTCCAATCTCTTAATCTCTTAATCTCCTAATCCCTATTACCCAATCCCTAATCTCTTAATCCCCACTCTTTTTCAAAAAATGTACATTGCAATAAACAATTATTATATATTTTTGTATATCTAAATGAACAATAATGGATCTTCTTTTTGAGCTTTATCGGAAACTTTGGCGGCGGACTTCGCTGGATTTCCAGCGTAGCCTGATTCACGAAATTCGATGGGAAAGCCGCCTGATAGGGATTACAGGGGCCAGGGGAGTAGGAAAAACTACTCTGGTTTTACAATATTTGAAGAAGGAATTTGAGGTCACAGACCATTCGGTACTTTTTGCCTCAATGGATCATATTTGGTTTTCCAGTCATAGTTTGTTGGAATTGGCTGATCAGTTTTCCAAAGAAGGAGGAAAAGTTTTGGTCTTGGATGAGGTTCATAAGTACCCGGATTGGTCTCGTGAGTTGAAAAATATTTATGACTTTTACCCTGAGTTGAAGGTAATATTTACGGGTTCCTCTTTGCTGGAAATTCTAAATTCGGCTGCAGACTTAAGCAGAAGAGCCCTGATGTATCACCTTAAAGGAATGTCATTCAGGGAATATGTCAATTTTGAAACAGGAAATACATTTCCGGCTTTGACACTTGAAGAGGTCATACAGCATCATGAGAGAATAGCTAATGAACTGATTACAAAATTCAGACCTTTTCAGTTTTTCGGAGACTATCTGAAAAAAGGATATTACCCCTTTTCAAGAGAATTTGGGGAGCTTTATGACCAGCAGTTAAGGTCCATAGTCAATTTAATTTTGGAAGTGGAATTACCTCAACTGAGAAAGTTTGATTTGGGATATGTGCCTAAGATCAAACAGCTGCTTTCCATAATTGCTGATTCAGTTCCTTTTGTTCCTAATGTTTCCAAGCTAAGTCAGAAAATAGGGATCAACCGGACTACTTTACTCACCTACTTCCATTACCTCAATGAAAGTAAGTTGACTTCCAGCCTTTATCAATCCAATGAGGGGATTTCCCTGCTTCAAAAGCCTGAAAAACTTTACCTCGAAAATACTAATCTGGCGTTTGCACTGGGAAGAAATGTGGACATAGGGAATCTCAGGGAGACCTTTTTCTTAAATCAGGTTTCTTATAAACATCAGGTAACATTGCCTGAAAGGGGAGATTTTCTGGTTGATCGAATTTGGAATATTGAAGTCGGTGGAACAGGTAAGGATCTTCCTAAACCAGGAATTGAGAGGCATTATGTAGCAGCTGACGGGATTGAAACAGGCCTTGGATCTAAAATCCCATTGTGGTTATTTGGCTTTATGTATTAATGAGACCTCTCTCCGCCTCGGCGGACGAGGTGACGGTTCCAATCTCCAATCTCCAATCTCTAATCTCCTAATCTCTCAAACTCTTTTCCAAATAATGAGACCTCTCGCTTCCTCGAGGTGACTGTTGCCTAATCTCCCAATCCCTAATCTCCTAATCTCCTAATATCTATTCTATAAAATCATAAACCTGCCAGCCGCAGGCGGGTCCGACAGCAAAAAATCTGTAACCAAATCCCCCTTACCCCCTTTGAAGATGATTTCTATTCCGGGTTTTAGATTCGAGACTAAGGGGGAGTTGCCGCATCTACAATCTCTTAATCTCTCAAACTTATTTCCAAATAATGAGACCTCTCCTTCGTCGAGGTGACGGTTCCTCCCGATAATTATTGGGACTTCTAATCCTTCCAACAGATTGCTTCGTCGGCCTATGGGCCTCACTACCAATGACAGAGTATGTATTATTTGGCATATTGTATAAAAACCAAATAATCATTCGATCTGTCATCTCCATTTTGTAAATCCAAAAATTTTTCTAACTCGCAATGACGTTCCTAATCCCTAATCTCTAATCTCTAATCTCCAGTCTCCAATCTCCCAAACTCAATTAACCAAGTGCCAAAGCGAATAAAAGTATTGCACCTAATCAAATCACTTGGCCGCGGCGGAGCGGAAAAACTGATTCCTGAAACTGCCTCGGTTCATGATCAAACCCGCTTTGAGTTTCATTGCCTGTATTTCTATCATCAGGAAAGTAACATTGTGGACGAATTGGAATCAGCAGGTATTCAGGTTCACCTGATTCCATCTGGTAATTTGGGTTTGTTTTTTCAGATATGGAAAGTTCGGGAGTTTGTCAAAGAGTATAAGGTAGATATCATTCACTCCCATTTGCCCTGGGCAGGAATTTTAAGCAGACTTGCCGGCAGGAAATTAAATGTTCCGATAGTTTATACCGAGCATAATACCTGGGATCGATATAATACTATTTCGTATTGGGGCAACCGGCTGACGTTTAAGCAGCAGGATGTGGCAATTGCTGTATCAAATGAAGTAGCCCTTTCCATGCAGTTGAACTCCATTTTTGATCCATACCGTAGAGGAGGAAGGCTGAAAGTAAAAGTGATTCAGAATGGGGTGAATACTGAGGTTTTTAGAAGAACCAAGAACCAAGAGACAAGAGACAAGACGGGAGATGGAACGTCATTGCGAGCGGAGGAACGGAGCGAAGCAATCTCATTAGGTGGAAAAGAGAATAAGAGAACAGAGAATAAGAGAATAGAGAATAAGAGAATAGAGATTAAACCTTTCCCCGTTGCTGACGGGACTCCAAATCTCCAATCTCCCAATCTCCCAATCTCTAATCTCCAGTCTCCTGACTCCCAATCCCTTAATCTCCAAATCTCTAATCTCCAATCTCTCGATCTCCAGTCTCTCGATCTCCAGTCTCCCAATCTCCCAATCTCTCAATCTCCTAATCTCAAATCCCAACTCCAAATCCCCCCAAACGCCCCCGTCTTTGGCAAAGTAGCCGTTTTCCGTTCTCAAAAGCGACTTTGGATCTGGGTTGATATTGCACTTAAAATTCTGGAGCAATGCCAGGATGCACATTTTTTACTGGTAGGTGATGGAGAATGGAGAGACCGGATTCTGGACCAAATAAGAGATTCCGGAAAAGGAGAACATTTTCATTGGGTGGGGGTACAAAAGCAAGTGATTCCTTTCCTCTCAGTGATGGATATTTACCTGAGCACTTCAGAATTTGAGGGTTTACCCATTGCCATGCTGGAAGCAATGTCCTGTGAAGTTCCGGTAGTGGCTACCCGGGCAGGTGGAATAGGAGAGATGGTTCAGCATGGAGTGCAGGGATTTCTGACGGAGATAGAGGACTTTGAAGACTTGGTGCAATATGCCGTACAGTTGATTCGAGACCCGGATTTGCATGCACGATTTGCTGCATCTGCCAGAGCAAGAGTTCTTGAGCAGTTCAGTATGAAGCGGATGGTGAGGGAGTTGGAGGAGGTGTATGAATCTGTTATTGCGCAACAGTCATGTCGAGCTTGTCTGCCGAAGGCAGGTGAGCGAGAAATCTCATTGTTTGGAAGGGGAAAAGAGAATAGGAGATTAGGGATTTCGGATTTATGATTTCGGATTTGGGATATCGGATTCTGCAAGTATGAAGTCAGAAGGCTGAAGTCAGAAAGCTGGAAAGACCCGACAACCGATAACCGACAACCGATACCCTGACAACCGACAACCGACAACCGATAACCGATAACCGACCGATGACGCGGCAACTCCCCCTTAGTCTCGAATATAAGCCTGGAACTTAAATCACTTTCAAAGGGGGCTAGGGGGATTTGATATAGGATTTGGGATTTCGGATTTGGGATATCGGATTTGGGATTTCGGATTTATGATTCTGCAAGTATGAAGTCAGAAGGCTGAAGTCAGAAAGCTGGAAAGACCCGACAACCGATACCCTGACAACCGATAACCGATAACCGACCGATGACGCGGCAACTCCCCCTTAGTCTCGAATATAAGCCTGGAACTTAAATCACTTTCAAAGGGGGCTAGGGGGATTTGATATCGGATTTTTTGATTTCGGATTTATGATTTGGGATTTCGGATTCTGCAAGTATGAAGTCAGAAGGCTGAAGTCAGAAAGCTGGAAAGACCCGACAACCGATAACCGACAACCGACAACCGACAGCCAACAACTCACAACCGATACCCTGACAACCGACAACCGACAGCCAACAACTCACAACCGACGACCGACAACTCAAACCGACGACCGACTGCTCACAACTGCCAACCGGTCAAAACACCTCCAAATCACCTAAACTCCAGCCCCAATTTAGGTTCATTGGTTCAGAGTTGTCACTTACTTTTCTCAGTGTGATAATTGGACCGATGGAAAGGATGGGAAGAATTCCAAGATCAATTGCCTGCTGCTTAACATGGGTGATGCCGGAGAAACTTGTAAACCTGGCAGCACTTTGTTTTTGGATACTTTTGAGCTCTTTATCGAGCTCTTTTTTTTGAGTTTTCCCGAAGGAATCCAGCGTAAAAAGATCTGTAATCCGGAGTTCCCGTCCCATTTTTCCTTCTTTGATTCTGAAAATCAAGAGGTAAGATTCACCATCTGAGATGAATTGATAGGGAAAAAGCGGACAATTGGCGTACCTCCAGTTGAGGTAACGGGGTTTCAGATGAGTTTGAATGGTGGAACCGGAATTTTTTTGCGATTCAATCTCTTCAATCAGGTTTTGAACAGTACTCCAATCGGAAGAAAGCACGTTGGTTTTTGACCTTGAACCTCCCACATTAAACTTCATTTTCAAAGGCAATTTTCCCCATTTCTCCCAACCCATCTTCAGGTAGCCTGGCAAACTTTGGGTGTTTGGAGTATTGTAAATCAGTTGGGAACCATCGTCCTTGATTTGGTCAATGAGATTTAGGCTGAGTTTGGTGAAAAGGCCCTTTCCCTGAAAGTCAGGATGAATCGCTGTGTCAACCGCTCTGCAAGCCTTTATGAGTTCGTTATTCTGAGCAAATTCCCAATTTAAAAAAGCCCGGATTCCGATGATTTTTCCATCCTCTTCCGCCAGGAGAACAGGGGATTTACCGAAGGGATTATCCAAATGTTTCCATTTCCAAAGTTCCTCCGATTTAGGAATCAAAGATTCACCCAAAGTGACCTTTAATAATTGGATGATTTGAGGAATATCTTCATCTGTTCCGGGTCTGAAAATCATGGTTTGAATATAAGGGAAATGTTATTCAGTTGTCGGTTATCAGTTGTCGGTTTTCGGTTGGCAGTTGTCAGTTTGTCGGTTTTGGAAATCTCTAATCTCTATTCTCTTAATCTTTTAATCTCTGATCTCCTATTCTCTTAATCTCTGATCTCCTATTCTCCTATTCTCCAATCCCTAATCACCAATCCCTTAATCTTTTAAACTCTAAGCCTCCTAATCCCTAACCCCCTAATTGCCGGTTAAGAATAACCAGTAAGCCACTTAGGATTCGGATACGCTGATTTTAATCCCAGGTTATCGGCCAACCAACTTTTAATTTTCCTCCAGCGTAAGGATAAAAGCGACCATCGCTTTTGCATCATCCATTGATAGCTTGGGATGCGCACCCATCACAGGATATCCCCAAACTCCCGAACCTCCGCTGATTACTTTTCGCGCGAGCAAATCAATATAAACTTGTCTTATTGGATATCTCTTAGCGATATCGGTGAAAGAAGGCCCTTTTGCCCGGGTATCTTCCCTGTGGCAATCGTCGCAATCCGAATAGGAAATCAAGACCTTTCCTTTTTTGATCAGTTCCGGGTCAATAGCTTCATCTTCTCCGGGAACCACGTAAAACTCATCTGATTTTTCTTCCGAAATAACAACTTCCTGCTCTGTTGCTTTCTCTTGAGAACAAGAAAAACTCAGCGCCAAAAAGAAAAAGCTTGCTATTCTAAAACTCGTTTCCATTTCTTTTTTTGAATTATATGTGTATCCGGATATCTGCACGAGGGATAGAAGCGATCTGCTTTAACGATGCGGAAATGTGACTCCCTCCGCCGCGGCGGAGGGTTAGGAGGATTTTTTATTCAAATCCCAACTTAATTCTGTTACCTGGAAACAAGCGGATACGCATATTGAATTAAATCAGGATCATTATTGCGACTGGAAAGACCCCTTTATATCTTCGGAAGGATCCTCATGCTCAGGATTATTACCTCGGTTGTCGGTCTGTCCTTTGCACCCGTTTCCACTGCTGCAATTGAATCAACTACTTCTAATCCCTGAATCACTTCACCGAATACCGTATAATTCTGATCCAGATGCGGGGAGCCTCCGATTGTTTTATAGACAGCCCGGTGGTCTTTCGGGATGCTGTACTTTTCATATTGGGTGTAATTATCCAAAATCAAATTCATCCGCTTATTCAGGATTTGGACTGTTGCGGTGTCTTTCGCAGTCATGGCAACCTGAATCGAATCTGCGAGAGGTTTATTTGTCGGGTCATTGATGCCATAATGCCTTGCCAGCATTTTATTGATCCGGCCTTCATTGTGAGCCAGAAGACTGTCATTTTGAATTTTTCCCTGCACTATATAAAACTGCGTACTGCTCGATGCCCGCTGAGGATTGTTGGTTCGGGCTGCTGCCAAAGCCCCTTTTTTGTGAAAAAGATTCGGTACGATTTCCGCAGGAACCTGGTAAGGAAGGTCTGCACTTCCAAGGGCTGCAACCGAGTCCGCATATTTACTTTTTATATCCCCGCCCTGAATCATAAATTCTTTGATGACCCGATGGAACAGGAGGCTGTCGTAAGTTCCTGATTCAACCAGTTTAACAAAATTATTCTGGTGTAGGGGAGTTTCGTCGGCCAATCGGAGTATGATGGTGCCGTAATTGGTGATCATTTCCACTTCGACAGGGCCGTCATCTTGCAAAGCTGATTCCCCTTCAAATATGGTTTTTGTGCCAAAAATCAAGGAAACCAGGAGGGATAAATAAATGAAACCGGATGAAGCAAATGACATGGTTCGTGACTTATGAAAATTCTTAAGGTTGAAGTAAAGAACAAAAATCGGAAAACACAGCGTTTGGATATACTCCTTCACCAACATCAATCAACCCTCTTTCATAAATCTTAAATCCGAAAATCCTCTATCCCAAATCGAAAATCCGAAATCAAATCCCCCTTGCCCCCTTTGAAAATTATTCCGATTTCAAATTGACATTGGAAACTAAGGGGGAATTGCCGCTGCATCCGGCATCCAGCTTCGGTCATCCTGCATCCGTCACCCATCATCGGTCATCCAACATTTTCTATTTCTGCTGCTCCAAATAAGTAACCAGAGAAGCCAACTCTTCGAAGGAAAGTGAATTTGCAAGACCCGGAGGCATCATGGAGTTTTCCAGTTCTTTGCGCTCTTTGATATTCTTCTTTTCCAGTCGGGTAGCATTTCCGCCAATGTCACGGATGGTCAACTCCTGAGCCGATTCACCCGTCACAAAACCCATGAAAGTCTTACCGTCATTGGAGGTAACCATGACCGACGCGAAGCCCTGAGAGATTGAAGCGTTTGGTTTCAGGATAGATTCGGTGATCTGTGAGCGATTCATTATTGAACCGATTTGCCCCATGAAAGGACCTTTCATTACCTGACCTTTTTCGATGCTGTGACAGGCGATACATCCCTGACTTGTGAAGAGTGATTTTCCTTTGACAGCATCACCTTTCAAGTCAGCCATGGCAAGGACCACATCTTCAATCGATGACTCACCAACCTGGCCTTTTTTATTTTTGATGGATTCGAGATCGACAGAGGCTTCTTCCACAAGTGGAGTTTCAGATTCGGTGCCCAATTCCACTATGCCCAGACGATTTCGGTCATTTAAGGCAGCAAAGAAGGATTTTCTGGATTCTCCGGCAGCAGTCATTTCTCCCAACAGGAAGGTTTTGATCTTTTCGGAAGACTCCCAATCGATCGCTTTATAATAAGGACCATGCGTATCCGGGCGGGTTCCCCACCACCAACTTCCATCATAAGGAGCCTCTTTCTGGTAAATTCTGGAAAGGGAGGTTAAAATCTCACCTTTCTGAGCGGCATCATCGCTATCCAGATAAGCAGCGATGAGTCCGTCAACAGCCTTCGGATCGTGCATGAAACGCAAAGTCCAAAGAGCCAGCTTGGAATTTTCAGAGTCCAAAGCTTCGACTGTAGCATCAACAGCATTCAATTCCACCAAAGCACGAACTGCCAAATGAGGAAGAATGATCGCGGAATTAGGAGTGGCATGCGGTCCTTCTGTCCCTTTTTCAGGGATTTTGGCTGATTCAGGAACTGAAACCTCCAGCAAAGTTTCAGCAGCTTCCAAGTTTCCTATTCTGCCCAATCCCACAATTGATGCAGACTGAACACGAGGGTTAGCATCTTTTACTCCTGCAATAAATGGCTCAACAGGTACAGCCTGAATGCAGGTTTTGCGATCGGCAAGGGCACGAAGTGCGAACTCCCTGATTTTATCCTCCTTGCTTAAGTTGAGCAATTCGGTAACTCCGCTGGCACAGGCTGCCTGAGCGTAAGTGTAGATTCCCGCTACTCTTGCAGCAAGCGGGAGAGTTTGGTCCTGCGCAATTTTCAGCGAGGCAGCAGCAGCTTCCTCAGCAGATCTGGTAAGCAATTCCTGCTGTGCGTGTAGTCTTGTTACGGAATTGGTAGCTTTCAGCAATTCTGCCAATTCATCCACAGAAGCAGCTTTCAGGTTAGGGAAAGCTTCATATTTCCAGTCTGTTGGCACTACTCTTACTACAAATCCTTTTTCAGGACTTCCTTTATATCCGGCGCCATCCCAGGCAGTCAGATACATTGTGCCGGAACCGTCCACGTCCACGTCTGAAATCTGGGAAAGCTTGATAAACTGCTCATCTTGTTGGGTGAAACCCGGGCCATCCATGCTGACACGATGGATATACAATTGGCTTTTACCCCAATCTGCCATCATTGGCACCTGATTGTATTTTGCCGGCCAGCGGCTATCATCCATGAAGTAGCTTCCTGTTCCTGATCCGCCTCCCAGATCTTTCAGGGCAGGAATGATTTCGTCTGTGAAATTCTTAAACAAACTTGGGTAGCCATATTCCCCGCTCTGTACATGATGGATGAAACGGATATTCCAACCGCCGCCATCATTGGTGTTTCCGCGGGTGTAGATATTCATAAACGGATCGATGGCCACATCATAAATGTTTCTTGTGCCATGCGTATACACTTCCATTTCGGTGCCGTCAGGTCTCACACGAACAATCCCTCCGCCAAGCATCGTTAATTTTTTGCCGGTTCTGTCTTCTGCATTGTGGAATCCAAAGTCACCGACCGCAATGTAAATCCAGCCGTCGATTCCCATTCGGATTCCATTGGTAGAGTGGTCAGTTCCTCTTTCTCTTAGATGTTTCGGGGAGCTGATATGTTGGATGAGAGGATTGGAAGGGCCGTCGGCTACACCATCATGGTTTTTGTCTTCGAAGACGACCAAATCCATTCCTGAGGCAAGACTGTCTTGTCCAAATACAGTGTGAAGAACAAAGACCTGATCTCCCATTGCAATAATTCCGCGGGGGTTATCGACTTTGACGAATTCGGAATGGCTGTCAAGCGTACCGTCATGATCGCTATCCACGAGTTTCACGATGCTTCCTAAGCCGGGAGTTTTTCCGAGGGAACCGATCATATCGACCCCGACAAATACTTCACCGGTGGGAGCAACTGCAAGACAAGATGGACTTGGAACCAAATCCGGACCTGCAAAATTGGTCATGATCAGCTCAGTGCTGGCTGCTCCGGCGGTGGTGGTATCGGGAGCTGTGAGGGAAAAATAAGCGTTGAGTTCTTCGAGATCAGCGGTTTTTGAGGGTTTGTATTCGCTGCAACTTACCATTGTGGCAAGAGCAAGCAGGCTTACTATTGGGAGGGTGATTTTTGACATGTCAAAAATGAAATTTGGTTATTAGGATTCAAAACTTCTGAAATAGGGCACGAATATATCGTTTTCAGATGTAGGGGGTTACCTGTATTCGGTCAATCCCTGAGCCTATTTGGGCAAATTTTGATGAATGGTCTGAATTTTTCTGTTTGCGATGGTCTTGTGATATTTTTTTCTCCGTCAAAGAGCAAAGTCCCGTTGGTGTGTTCGAAGAAGATCTTTTAAACTGCTTTGGTTATTCAGAATTGTCCCATTATGACCTTTGGCAGGAAGGTTTGGGTTTCAATCTCCGTGATTTTGCTATTGCATTATCCCGTCCAAAAACTTCCTCCAGACCGCATTCTCCATTAGAATCAGCGTGAGTGCTATTCCAACCAGAATCAAGGATGTACCGATTTTGGTGGCCGGGTGAATTTTCTTTTTGCTTTTGAAATCATAAAACCCAACAACCAAAACGAGAACAATCCAAAGCGGAACTGAAAGATATTGGTTGAGATTCAATCCCAGGATGATTCTGCCCAAAGCAGGAAACACAGCGGCAAGGCTCACAAGGATCATGTATCGCTTGTGATGTTCTGACCGAAAGCGATTTTTCCAGGCCAGAAAATACAGGATAATGAAATTGATCAGGATAAAGGTGTTGATGGTCGTGAATAGAAATCCATCAGGTCTGTTGTAGTGCACCACACTCATCCAGATACCGGAAATTACTATCGCCAGCGCAAGGAGAACGCTGCTTTTACCCAGTTTTTGATGCAGGGCAATGTTGCCTGAGCGGACAAGGCCTGCCTGGTATAAAATCAGAATATACCAAGCCAACATCACCAGTCCATGCAAATAGACAATCCCTGAAACGGGAGGGAGTTTTTCGGGGTGAACGACTGCGTTCAATCCAAATCCGCCAATCACCAGGGCAAGTATGATCAGGTTGAAATAGAAATAAAAAGAAGGCCGGGGTGATGTGAGTGTTTTCATTGCCGGAAGTTTTGCCCCATTAATTTAAAGTTTTATGATTTATAGATATTCAAGGGGATCAGTTTTATTGAAGATTTTTATTATGTGTATCCGGATATCTGCACGAGGGATAGAAGCGATCTGCTTTAACGATGCGGAAATGTGACGCCCTCCGCCGCGGCGGAGGGCTAGGGGGATTTTTTATTCAAATCCCAACTTAATTCTGTTACGTGGAAACAAGCGGATACGCATAATTTTTGTAACTCTAATCAATCATTCCATTCAATAAAAGACTGACCAGAAAAAATGTTTGACTCGTTATTTAATCCTAACTTTAGTAGAAAGGAATTCAGGAAAGCAGGTTTCAGGAACGAATAATTCCTGACAAATTGTTTCATTGGAGGAATGAAAGTTTTTGGAAGAAAGGAGGCAGAGGATACTGAAAAGGCTAAGCGCCTAAGTTCCGCTCGGATGGGGAATTAAAATAATTGAACTCCCTTTTTTAGGTTGAATCGGGACAAAAGGAAAGCGCGGAAAGATTTTTATTTTACTCAAAAAGCCCGGTTTGGAATTCCCTTCGGTAAAAAAGTAAATCGCAGAATTATGAAAAAAGCAGGGGCAATCATCGTGATTTGTTTGGCAATTGGCTTTTACTTTTTTGAAAATAAGCCTATAGCCGTTTCCGGAGTTAACCAAAATCCCGAACCTGTTTTCATTACAGATCCGGTGATTGCTGATTCTCCAATAGAGAAATTTGAATCACTTGATACAGCTGATTACATCAGAAGAGTCATGCATCTGGGGCACGACAGTATAGCCAAACACTGGCCGATTTTTTCAGTGTATCCCGAAACCGGAGCAATTTTGCCTTTCCACCGAATAGTTGCGATGTATGGTAATTTCTACTCCAAACACATGGGTATCCTGGGCAGGTTGCCCGAAGATGAACTGATCGGCCTTTTGAATAAAGAAATGAAAGGCTGGGCGGAAGCAGATATGATCACTCCCGTCGTTCCGGCGATCCATTACATTGCGATCACAGCTCAGAATAACCCGGGAAAAGGCGGTACCTATCGATTGAGAATGCCTGACATCCAAATAGAAAAAGCCATCAGTTTGAGTGAAAAAATAAATGGAATCACATTTCTGGACGTTCAGGTGGGGCATAGCACGGTTCAAAATGAAGTCCCGACTTTAGAAAAACACTTACTCAATCCGAACGTGCATCTCGGCCTTGACCCGGAGTGGTCTATGAAAGACGGCAGTATTCCGGCAACCAAAATAGGAAGCTTAGATGCTGCGGACATCAATTTTGCCATTGAGTATCTTTCAGAACTGGTCAGGAAAAATGAACTCACCCCCAAGATTTTGGTCGTTCACAGGTTTACCCAGGGGATGTTGACTAATTATAAAGACATAAAACCCACTCCTCAGGTGCAGGTAGTGATCAATATGGACGGATTTGGCTTTCCTGCAAAAAAAGTAGACAGTTACCGGAGATTTGTCGGGGGCATGCCGATCCAGTTCACCGGTTTCAAGCTATTTTATAAAAACGATATTTTGACTAGTCCTTACAGGATGATGACACCTTCGGAAATCCTCAAACTGTATCCCAGGCCAATCTATATTCAGTATCAATGAGGATAAAACCGGTCATGAAAAACTACACAGCAGGCTTGGCTTTTCTTTTCACCATGGCATTCACGGTAGCACAGTCAACAAAAACGACCAATACACTACCTACAAATACAGCTATTCCTGCGCTGAGCTATCATAATGTAACAGATAGAACAGGCCAAAATCCCGCTTATTTTATCACTCCGGCAGCATTTGAAGCACAGATTGGCAGCTTAAAAAATAGAGGATTTCAATCCGTTTTGCCGGAGGATATTTATGCCTTTTATACAAATTGCGACTCATTGCCGGCAAAGCCGATTCTGATTAGTTTTGATGATACACGAAAAGAACATTATACAACGGTGGCTCCAATACTGGAGAAATATGGCTTCAAAGGAACATTCTTCATCATGACAGTGTCCATTGGGAAGAAAAACTACATGAGCAATAAAGACATAGAAGAACTGGCAGACCGTGGCCATGAAATAAGTCTGCATACCTGGGATCATCAGGACCTTCGGAATCTCCCTGATGATCAATGGGAAATCCAAATCGACAAACCAAAACTCAACCTGGAAAATGCCATTGGAAAGCCGGTTTTGTCTTTTGCTTATCCATTTGGAGTTTGGAATCAAAATGCCATAAGCGAACTGAAAGAAAGAGGAATATCAACTGCTTTTCAATTATCAGGGAAATCAGATCCAAGCGAACCTTTGCTCACCTTAAGGAGAATACTAGTTCCGGGAAACTGGTCCGGAGACCGATTGATCAAAGAGATCAATATTCAGTTTAGCTTGAAGGATGAGCAATAGGCTGCTTATTACGGCAAAAAAAACTTGAGATTTTGGATTGGATTGCAAATCCACCGATCGAAAAACCGGCTTCACCCATCCCCAAAAATAAAAGCACAGGGGGCGCCTGTGCTTGGGTCTTCGTTCAATTCTGTTTTTACTCTTACTTTTTTGCTGAAGCGTTCACCAGATAGATTGTGTGATTTTGGTAAACGTTTAGTAAGCCAGCATTCACAAAAGTCTCTGGGAATCTGCTTTTGATCTCACTTACTTCTCCGTAAAACTCCGCAACGATATTCAGGTTTTTGTCTACAAAGGTGATTGTAGGAACCTGCTTCAGATCAGAGAAGTCAAGAGAATAAACTTCTGTTGAATTTTCAGTTGATAGTACCGAGTCTTTTGGAGTGATTTCCGAAGCCAAGGCAGGTGCTATGCTGAAAAATCCGAGCATCACAGCAAATCCTAATTTTGAAAGGACAGATACTGAACGGCGCACTTGAATTGATGTAAACATGATAATAATAGGTTTTATAAAACTGTTTTTAATTACTGACTTAACGGAGGCAGGAGAAACTTGGTTTCATTAATTTGAAAAATATTCAGAATAAATTGAATAAATATTTATAATATATAAAATTAAAAACTGTTACAGGTGAATATGTTCCAATATTCAGAATTTAATATTGTTTCTGATAAAATCATGATGTCCGTATATTGTGCCGGAAGGAAAACCCGGAAGAATAGTGATGCCTGGTTTTTTTGATGTTTGATTTACAGTTTCGGAGGTGGGATTTCGGATGTTTGATGTCGGACCCGCCTGCGGCTGGCAGGTTTATGATATATCGAACCATCTATTAACGAATGGAATTGGTTCCGCCGGGACCTTTGGTTGGTGGCTGGAGATGCAATCCCCGGAAAAAGGTTTGAAGCAGGGTCTAATTTTTGGCCGATTTCACATCTTTTTACCTCACGCAAAGGCTCAGAGTCGCAAAGACCAGTCGGCGTTTTCAAGCATGATCTTTTAATCTGCTCCGGTTATCCAGATTGGTCCCATCATCCTTTCCATGGACCAGAGGGTGATGACTGTCCCATTGGGACTGGGGTAGACTACTCTGTTGCATGCTTTTGTGGGAGTATGGCCAATCAAAAAAAATATGTTTCCAGTTGGGCCAACAGAATTATGACCGGATTCTTAAACAAAAATAAAAATCCGAAATAAATGATTTACGTAAAAAATAAGTATATTTACGTAGTCAGTAAAATAATTACTTCCATGACTCCGGTAAAGCCAACTTGCACTACCTGCGCCAACGAGCAGTGTATCATCAAAAAGAACAGACTCGTGGGTAGCATGCCCGAATACCTGGAAAAGAAAAACATAGTCCTTTGTAGGAAAGGAAAGAATTTTATCCTGGAGGGTGCGCCGGTTCAGGGTTTGTATTTTGTACACAAGGGGAAAGTAAAAGTGGCGAAAACAGGACTAAACGGTAAGGAACAGATTGTCCGATTTGCCAGTTCGGGAGAAATCATTGGTCACCGGGGATTTGGTGCGGGTCAGTTTTATCAGATCAGTGCGGTAGCTTTGGAGGACTCCTTACTTTGTCATTTTTCAAGTGCACTGATGTATGAAATGCTGCAGCATACCCCGTCATTGACCTTTGATTTGATGCTTTTTTATGCAGAAGAACTCAACCGAAGCGAGACTAAAGTCCGGAAATTTGCCCAAATGACTGTCCGTGAAAAAGTCATCGACTCGCTGTTATACATCAACAGGAAGTTTGGTCAGTACAAAAATCTGCTCAATGTTCAGTTGACCAGAAAGGAAATAGCAGATTTTGCCGGAACTACCGAAGAGCAGGTTATCCGCATCCTTTCGAGTCTTAAAAAAGAGAAGTTGATTCAGACTCAGGGGAAAAAAATCGGAATTGATAACGTGTTATTGCTTAGTTCGGAGATATCCGAACATAACTTCTTTCTGGATAGCTAATCGCTATTTCTGGCTTTTTAAGTCTATTTTTTGCTCAAAACCTGCGAATCCGCAGGTTTTTTTATGGTGTAAAAAACTGTATTAACCTGTGCTTTCTCATGTTATTCATCATATGGAGTACGTAATATTGCTTACGTAAATAAGTAATAATACTTACTTGTAATTACGTTGTCTAACCTATTCTCAACCAACCCAACCCTTGAACATGAAAAAAATCTATTGTATCCCATTTCTCCTGGCCTGCCTTACAGGAAGTAAACTTGCCGCCCAGGTGACGATATCGGCCGAAGTCAGACCCCGGACCGAATTCAGAAACGGTTTTAAAACCTTAACCGACAATTCGAAAGATCCGGCCCTTTTCACCGAACAAAGATCCCGCATTTATATGGACTATGCTTCAGAAGCATTCAAGATGAGAGTTTCCTTTCAGGATGTCCGGGTTTGGGGTGAAAGCCCGCAGATTTTCAAAGAAGAGCTTGGTAAAACTTTCATCAGTGAGGCCTGGGGACAATATTACCTCAACCCGCAGATTTCCATCAAAGCAGGCCGGCAGATCATATCGTATGACAATGAACGGTTTTTGGGTGGACTCGAATGGGCCCAACAGGGTAGAAGACATGACGCGGTCCTCTTGATCTATGAAAAAGAGGAAACCAAATCCAAGCTTCATCTAGGAGCAGCCTACAATCAGGACAGCGATATTCCCGAGCCAAAATTTTATCAGGGAAATGGAGCCTCTTTCTATAATGTCGCAGGCAATTACAAAACCATGCAATATGGCTGGTACAACAAAGTCTTTGAGAAAGGCAGTATTTCCCTGATGGCCCTGAATGCCGGGTATCAGAATGCTGACTCTACGGTTTCCAACAAGCAGACTTTTGGACTTCATGGATTCCAAAAACTGGCAGGGATCAAAGTAGGAGGTGACTTCTATTATCAGACGGGGAAGCAGGGGGTTAAAGAGGTTCGAGGCCTGTTGGCTGGAATTAATGCCACTTACCAGACCAAATTGACTCCATTGACACTGGGAGTGGAATACATCTCCGGAGACGATGACCCAAGCGACGGTCGAAACAGAAGTTTTAGCCCTGATTTTGGTACTAACCATGCCCACAACGGCTACATGGATTACTTTTTTGTAGGCCCCGAAAACGGCTCTGTGGGGGTGACAGACCTTTACCTGAAGTCCAGTTTTAAGGTGGCCGGAGGATCACTGAACGTAAATATGCATGAGTTTTTGACCGGTTCTGCTCAGTATGACGGAGACGGGGCTCAGTTGGAAAAGACCATGGGTACCGAGGTGGACCTGGTTTTTGTAAAGCAGCTTAAAGGAGGGGTAACCTGGCATTTGGGCTATTCCCAAATGTTTGCCACCGATACCATGGTGGATTTGAGAGGCGGAGATAAAGGGGCCATTCAAAACTGGGCCTGGACTATGATCACCTTCAAGCCGGTTCTTTTCTCCAGCAAGCCTTAATCCATTCAATCAAACTATTATTCAACCGAATTTCCAATGAATACTTTCAGAAAAATATCGCAATCTTGTTTCCTCGGAGCCACATTAATGTTGACGCTGTACGGATGCGGCTCAGGTTCCACTTCAGGTAACCAGGAAGGCTCAGCTGAGTCTTCCCACACTCAAAAACTCGAAATCGAGAAACCCCAATTGACCTTTGGGTTTATCAAGCTCACCGATATGGCACCTTTGGCCATAGCCAAAGAACTGGGATATTTCGAGGATGAAGGGCTATTTGTCACTGTGGAAGCCCAGTCCAACTGGAAAAATATCCTGGACCGGGTGATCGACGGACAGATAGACGGTGCACATATGCTCGCAGGTCAGCCAATAGCAGCAGGATCGGGATTTGGGAGGCAAGCTGCCTTGGTGACTCCCTTTTCTATGGACTTAAATGGCAATGGAATCACCGTTTCCAATGAAGTTTGGGCCAAAATGAAACCTAATATTCCTGCTGATGGAGAAGGAAAACCCATCCATCCAATCAAAGCGGATGCGCTTGCTCCCGTCATTCAGGAGTACAAAACTTCCGGGAAAACTTTCAAAATGGGGGTTGTTTTCCCTGTCTCTACACACAATTATGAACTGAGGTATTGGCTGGCAGCCGGGGGAATACATCCCGGATTCTACACCGCTGACAATATTCAGGGCCAAGTGGATGCCGAAGTACTTCTTTCGGTCACTCCTCCTCCCCAAATGCCGGCAACTCTGGAAGCAGGGACTATCTATGGGTATTGTGTGGGAGAGCCCTGGAATCAGCAGGCAGTATTCAAGGGAATCGGCGTGCCTGTCATCACCAATTACGACATCTGGAAAAACAACCCTGAAAAAGTCTTTGTCATGACCAAAAGCTTTGTGGAGCAATACCCCAACACCGCCATTGCGGTGACCAAAGCACTGATCCGAGCCGGTAAATGGCTGGATGATCCCAACAATAGACCTAAAGCGGTAGGAATCCTTTCCAAGTCGGCCTATGTGGGGGCAGATTCAGTGGTCATTGCCAACTCCATGACCGGAACCTTTGAATATGAAAAAGGAGACAAAAGACCTTCACCGGATTTCAATGTCTTTTTCCGATACCATGCCACCTATCCTTTCTATTCGGACGGAATCTGGTTTCTTACCCAAATGAGACGATGGGGGCAAATCCCGGACAGCAAACCCGCAGATTGGTATAGTCAGACCATTCGGGAGATTTATCGACCTGACATTTGGAGTAAAGCCGCCGCCTTACTTCTCAAGGAAGGCTATCTCGAAGAGTCGGAGATTCCCGAAACAGACGGCTTCAAACCTCCCACGAGGGATTTTATCGATGGGAATTCATACGACGGGAAAGACCCCATCGGATACATCAACAGTTTCAAAATCGGAAACAAAGACTGAGCTAACAACCAGGAAAAGTGGGGAAGTCACCAGGCTTACCCCACTTATTTACCAAGCATTCTTCAATTAACCAATCCAGTACAAAGAGCCATGAAAGATAAATCCATAAAATCCCTTAAGTTCATCGGTATGGGCTTTTTGGAACCGCTGATAAGAGCATTAAGCGGGGAAGAAAGAAAGAAAAATTTCGGAACCTTTGTGAAAGGAACTCTTTTTCCCATCGCCTCCATTTTCCTGTTTATCACAGTATGGCATTTTGCCGCCCATGCCCTGTACAATAAGGAAGCAAGTGTGAAAATCGAAAAGGCCCGGGCCGAGCAGGGAGAGGAAGCGGCTTTGGAAGTGCAAAACTGCATCCGGTCCGGTGAAGTTAGCTGTCAGCCCAATACGCTTCCCTCTCCGGCGCAGGTTTGGATGGCCTATCAGACCCTTTGGAAAGACCACTTGGACATCAGCCAAAAAAAGAGAGATTTTAACCAACAGGTAGCACAGGCCAACAGCAAAAGAGCTGATCAGGGATTGGCTCCGATCAAATACACCGGAAGGCCTTCCTTTTTGGATCAGATCGGGACCAGTCTGAAGACAGTGGCTGCGGGAGTGATTCTTGCCCTGTTTGTAGCTGTCCCCGTTGGTATCATCATCGGATTGAGCGAGGTTCTCCGCAATTCCTTCAATTGGCTGATCCAGATTTTCAAGCCCGTGTCCCCGGTGGTGTGGCTGCTTTTGGTCTTTATGATCGTCAAAACAGTCGTGACCGATCCCAACTTGGACAAATCTTTCATCATCTCTTTTATCAGTGTGGGGCTTTGTGCCATGTGGGCTACCTTGATCAACACCAGTTTGGGAGTATCTACCGTGGATAAGGATTTCATCAATGTGTCCAAAGTCCTCAACCTGAGCATCGGGCAGAATATCTTCAAAATCATCCTGCCTGCGTCTTTTCCACTGATCTTTACCGGCCTCCGCATCACCGTTTCCGTGGCTTGGATGGTTTTGATCGCCATTGAGCTTTTGGCACAAAGTCCGGGACTGGGCTCTTTCGTTTGGGAAGAATTCCAAAACGGAGCCAATGACTCCAATGCCAAGATCATCGTCGCCATGTTCATTATCGGCATCATCGGATTTATGCTTGATCGGATTATGCTGACCGTTCAGAATCTCATGACTTTCAGCAAAGCTTGATCCTATGGCACTTCTGGAATTGAAAAACGTATCCAAATCCTTTGGCAGCGGATCGACAAAGGTAAATGTCCTCAGCAATATCAACTTAGCTGTGGAGGAAGGGGAATTTGTGGCTATTGTGGGTTTTTCAGGAAGTGGGAAAACCACCCTGATCAACCTGGTCAACGGACTTCATTTTCCCGATCAGGGGGAAGTTCTGCTCCATGGCTTACCCATTACAGGACCCGGTCCTGACCGGGGGGTGATCTTCCAAAACTACTCCTTGCTGCCTTGGCTCTCGGTGTATAATAACATCAAACTGGCAGTGGATGAGGTGTTTCCCAAACTTTCCAAAATGGAAAAGGATCTCCATATCAAAAAATACATCAGTATGGTCAACCTGAGTCATGCCAAGGATAAAATGCCTTCGGCACTTTCGGGAGGGATGAGGCAACGGGTCTCTGTGGCCAGGGCCCTGGCCATGGATCCCGAAATTCTGCTTATGGATGAGCCGTTGAGTGCATTAGATGCCTTGACAAGAGGTACCCTGCAGGAAGAAATTGTCACTATCTGGAGTCAAAACCGCAAGACAGCCATCCTGATCACCAACGATGTAGACGAGGGCATCCTCATGGCCGACCGTATCATTCCCCTGACTCCCGGTCCCAATGCGACGTTGGGGCCTGAGTTTAAGGTGGATTTTGAAAGGCCTAGAATCGTCACTGAAATCAACAAAAATTCCACCTACAAGCGGCTTAGAAACGACATTTTGGAATTCCTGATCGAAGTCGGCTCGACCCGAAGGCAGTTCAGTGACCAAAAATACCTGTTGCCCAATCTCCAGCCGACTTATCCCGGAAGAAGGGCTTTCTGGAAAAAAAATGTAAACACCTGAACTAATGACATCAAAAATGGAAGCATGGGTCAACACCCCCGATCAATTTATATTAAAGGAAGACGACAGAGCGGATATGCTGGTCTGTGACAAGCTACGCAAAGCATACCCCACTCCCAAAGGGGACTATGTGGTTTTGGATCAATTGCAGCTAAAGATCAAACAGGGAGAATTTGTCTCCATCATTGGTCATTCGGGCTGTGGCAAATCCACGCTGCTCACAATGATTGCCGGACTCAATCCAGTCAGTGGAGGCACTATCATGGTAGATGGATTCCCCATAGAGGGAGCAGGTCCGGATAGGGCAGTGGTATTCCAGTCCCCCAGTCTTTTGCCTTGGCTTTCCGCTCTGGATAATGTTATGATAGGAGTAAAGCAGGTTTTTCCCAAAGCCAGCAAAGCAGAAAAAGTGGAAATCTGCAAATATTATCTGGATAAGGTGGGCTTGGGCAATGATTTTCACAAAAGAGCCACTTCCCTTTCCCAGGGGATGCAACAGCGGGTGGGGATAGCCCGGGCTTTTGCCCTGAAGCCTAAAATCCTTCTTTTGGACGAACCTTTTGGAATGCTGGATTCCCTGACCAGGGGAGAGCTTCAGGATGTATTGCTGGAGATTTGGCAAAAGGAAAAAATCACTGCGGTGGCCATCACCCACGATGTGGATGAGTCGATCTTCCTGGCTGACCGGGTCATCATGATGACCAGTGGGCCCTATGCCAAAATCGGTGACGAATTGTGCATTCCTTTTGATCGCCCCAGAAACAGAAAAGAAGTACTGGAGCATCCCGAATATTACGATTACCGAGGATATCTGATGGATTTCCTTAATCATTGAGCTTGAAAACACCGGTTTCAGGAGAGGAAACAATCTTTTTTGGTTTGAGTCCTGTCTTTGCTGCCAAAAGGAAAGTTTGGGGAGTATTCAGCGATTGCCCAAACGAGGCCCGCCGAAGGCTGTTTTTCAAAACATTGCCTCACGCTTTTAACTGGGCTGGGAAAGGTATGGCCCAGCCACAAAAAAGCTCCCAAAGGGGGGCAAATGTCGGTTTGGACTGGGTGTAATTTTTAAATACCCCCTCTTATACCAGCAATTTGTAATTGGCTAAAAACAATTGATCACCAATAGTCCTCTTCTATCACTCCTTTCGAACCTGAGTAATTTCTCGCGCTGGAATACGGAAAATCTTCCGGCTATTCTACAATTCCAGTCCTGGCAGGATGTCCGAATATGGTTTAAAGAAGAAAACCCAGAAGAATAGTGATGTCTGGTTTTTTGATGTTTGATTTACAGTTTCGGAGGTGGGATTTCGGATTTATGATATAGGATTTATGATATATCGAACCATCTATAAACGAATGGAATTGGTCCCGGCGAGACCTTTGATTGGTAGCCAGGGGTCCCGATGGCTATCGTGGATAACCCCTGGATTATGGGTTGCATGTTATTTGATTTTTGGCCGTTTCATGTCAATTATGAATGACCGGTGTCGCCAAAAACAGCAGATGTCGATTTTGTTTTTACGGATTACAAATCCTATGATCTCGGTTCGGGATTACAAATCCCAAACAGCAGATTTCTTTTTCATTCTCAAAATCAATCAAGAGATCAATATCGCTCGCCGGAGTATTTTCATTCCGAACGTAAGACCGAAAAGACCGATTTCCCGAATCCCTAATTCGGTAAGTTGGGTTTTATGGCTTAGGATAGTGGCGATGATCTGTTCCTTGGCCTTCATGCTTGAATATACTAATTCTTACTTTTCGAATTGTATTTCAATTTCTAACCTTAATTAAACCGAACGGGCAATCGCATCCTTGTATTGACGGCCTCTCCCGATTTTAATTTGCCTGCCGTCCAGGTTGGAGAATTTTTAATCACTCTAACAGTTTCCTCATCGCAACCTCCTCCAATTCCCCGCAATATCTCCACGTCTGAAATTGAACCGTCTTTTGTTACGATAAACATAGCGATCACTGTACCTGAAATTTTATTTTTCATTGCTAGTTCAGGATAATTCAAATTGGAAGATAAATATTGCATCCAACCATCAAGTCCGCCAGGAGGCACCGCTGGAAATTCGACTGTTTCATAATAATTTTCTCCACTTTGGACTATTCCGCTTGGTTTATCTATCACCGGAATCTTGTGTGCATTAGCTCTTAGTATCTCCTGTCTTGATGTAGTTGTCGGCCTAGGGGGAATATCGACTGAATTAGAATTTGCATTATCCCTTGCACTCGATGTTAATTTGGTGGGTGTAGCTTCTAAATTATCTTTTGCTATTGCTTTTTGTGATTTAGAAGACTTGCAAGAAAAAGATGTAAAGATTATAGCTAGTGTCATGTCACACATTAATTGACGGGTAAAGTTTAAGGAGTTTAATTCTTGCATCCTGGCAGGTAAATTGCCATTTTATTTTAGCTTCTTTATTGTTTCGATGTGTTTCCCAAGCTTTT
>JAKFCO010000009.1:0-2092 GCA_036676605.1 Algoriphagus sp. | reverse complement strand
AGTTTTCTGCAAAAGAAATCAACGATGTAATTTTCAAAAGGCTTTTGCCTATTAAAAGAATAACCTCTGAATTGGCTTGCCCGGAGTTTTTGCCAAAGAAGAATTTCTGAAAGAGTGCTGTGAGATCTCAACTCCCTGGAATACTCTTTCAGGGTTTTGTTGTAGGGTAAAAAATGCATGAAATCAATTTAGGCATTTTTTAAATCTGAAAAAAAATCCCCCTAGCCCCCTTAAGAAGGGGGAGTTGGCTTAATGCTTCATTTTGAGATGTAATTCTAAAATGATCTTTTATGGAAAGAGAGGATTGAGGTTCAATTCAGGCGACTCCTTTACAAAGGGGGCAAGGGGGATTTAAAAAGTAAAACCACGAATCGCTCCGTGGTTTTTTTGATTTTTTATAATATTGTTCGGCTTCAGGAGAGGCAAGACAACAATGTGGCACGCGCGACACGTGCGCGCCAGCAGAGCCTACCTTCAGCCTTCTACCTTCATCCTTCTTCCGCCAAAATCACTTCGCCTTCTCCCAATTTCAGGGAATAGAGGACAAAGGATCCTTTTTCGTCTTTCTGGATGGCAAGGGATTCGGAAGCCTCTCCTTTGGAAAGGGTTGCTGATTTCCATCCGCTTGGCACATAGGTTTTTACCGTCATTGGCACATTATAAACTTCTGCATCGAGGTCTGAGGTGATATTCACTGCAATCGCATCATCCCGCAATTCGGTCTGGATCTTAGCGCTTTTTCTTTCCCGAAGGTATTTGGTCACATCGCGGAAAGTCGCCACCCAGAGTTTGTCTTCGTGTTCTTTCATGTAGCTGAAATATTCCTCGAGTTCCGCATCGGTTTTGGGTTCCCATCCGATCCCATTTATTCCGTGAAATACCAGTACCAGCCAGATATTGTCATGTGCCATTCCTGTATCTACCCAGCGCTTCATTTCGTCCATGGTGATTTTGGTAATCGGTCCCCGCTGCCATTGCACGTATTCCTTTTTGGATTCGGCAGGGTTCATTTTGCTGCCCCGGTTGATTTCCTCAAGCCATTCTTCCGGCATCCGATTCCGAAGGGCAGGGTAGACTTTATGTGCGTATTCCATCACACGCTCATTCTCAGTGCCGTAGGGTCCCTCTGCTGAGAAAGTAGACTCCGGACCGATGAATTTGAGGAGGTCGGCTTTGCTCTGTTCCAGTTCATAAAGCATGTTGACTTCATCCAAAACCGCTAATTTGGGATGGGTCACAGTGTGAGAGGCAATTTCGTGGCCTTGGGCAGAGTAGGATTTGTACTGCTCCCAGGAAACGGTGTCCTCGACATTGTTATGAAAAACCACGTCGTCGGTATCCTTCATCGTGCCCTTTCTGATCTTTTCGTAGCCTTCATCGATCAGGGCGTAGGCTTCCTGTACTTTGCCCTGCTCAAACAGCGAACCTGCACGGGCATGGTAATCTTCGGCTTCGCTGGTGCCGGTAAAAGCGATCAAAGAAGCCCGCTCAAAGAAGTTATCAGCGTTTGTCTTGATGGTGGCGGTTTCCCTGATGATTTCTTTCTGAGGTCTGCCGATGAATTTGCCGGTGCCGGAACCTTCAACTTTGCCGGTGATGATGTAGAATGTTGCAGGCAAGCCGAGCCGATCCATGATGGGTTTGGCGACTGTGAGTTGGTTGATGATGCCGTCGTCATACGTGACGGAGATGGCTGATTTTTTATTTCCCTGCCATTTGGTGATTTCAGTGAGGCCTACGTTTTTTTCGGGTTCCCCGCAGGAAGCGAGTTGAAATGCTGTTCCCAAAAGGAGGAGTTTGGATAGGTTTTGGAATAGATAGGTTTTCATAAAGGTGAGTGGTGATTGGAAATCTAATATCCTGATTTTACGGGTAGAGTGGGAACCGTTTGTAAATTTTTAATCGAGTTTAAAATTAAATCTTAATGATCTTATTGTTACACAGAGTTGCACAGACCTGCCTAAAGGCGGCCATAGCCGTCAGGTTAAGGCTGTAAGTATCTCATTTAAAGACAGTTTTCCTTTTTTCTTTTCTAGGTATAAAATCTTGGGAGCAAAATCTTTGAGTTGATCTAGTAGGGTAATCAACTCTT
>JAKFCO010000008.1:0-2099 GCA_036676605.1 Algoriphagus sp. | reverse complement strand
CGGTGCACGCCTTTTGGAGGTCTTTGACATATTTCCTTGCACTTGTACCTCTTTAAATTCTTAAAAATCCAGCTCTTATCCCAAAAAAAGCGATTTTTATATTTTAACAGCAGGCCCTAATTATCAAATTGTTTTGGCCATCTCCCATAACGAGCTCTCATTTTTTCTATGAGCTTCATAACCTAACGGTAAATCCGAAACCTCCAACACCGAACTATCAAATCTTAAGATCTCCTCCAATGACACTACTCTAAAGTCCTCATCTTCTTCAACCTCTTCTGAACTCGAAAATTGCCAAGCACCATCATAATGATAAACATGAATAATTGGAGACTTTTTCTCCAGTACCTATTTGGTCGTAAAAACTGCAGTATCAATATTTTCCTGAAACTGTTTCATTTTTAATTATCTGTTCTTTTACCTTTTCTAAGATTTTTCTCCATCTGGAAGTAGTCAAATAACCGTAGGGACTGGGTGTAATCCCGCACAGTTGTCGGGAGCAACGACATCTTTCTATTTTTCATTTTTGCTATCCTGTTCATTCACTATTGATTGAAAGATAAATTCCTTTTGATAGTCGAGTGTAGACTCAATTTACCAAGCGAACCGTCATCCTTCACCCAGCCTGGGAACTTGGTTTGTATTTCATTCAAGGTTCTAAGCAGGTTTTAGACAAATGAAGATGGCTTACCTAATTCGATCTTCAGGTTAAAGAGAAGATTTATTAGTAGCTAGGCAAATAAGTTGATCAGGTTTTTCTTGAAATAGTCTGCGCTTTCCTGTACGCTTCGGATGGGGTTTTGAGCGAAATTACCACCCTGCTCCAAGTAATAATATTCCATTCCCGATAGAGACGCATCTGGAAGAATTTTGGTATAATCAATTGATCCATTACCCATTTCGGTATAGTCTCTACTGATTTTATCCATGTCTTTGATGTGCCACATGACAAAACGGCCGGGCGCTTCAAGGAAAAGCTCATTTGGTGTACGGGGAGAATTTCGCACCACCCAATACAGATCAATCTGAAGCTTGACAAATTCTGGATCTGTATTTTTCAAAATGATGTCGTAACCAATTTCACCATTATGATCAATAAATTCAAAATCATGGTTGTGATAGGCAAAACCAAATCCGGCTTTGTTCACTCGTTCTCCGATCAAATTCAGCTTTTCAGCTAAGATTTTGAAACTTTCTATAGAGCGGGATTCAGGATCAAGCCAGGGCCAGGTGATGTATTTTTGTTCCAAAGCATTGGCGCCTTCGATGCTTTGATCTGTGTAGCGCATAAGTTCATCGCTTGAGCTGTTGAAATACTTGATAAAATCGTAATGACCACTGGTGCTTTCAAGGGAATTATCTTCCAAAACTTTTTTGAAATCAGTCGCCGGCATGCCATAGAAGCTTTTCGAAGGGCCATCATATCCGTAAGTTTCAGTATCCTGGTAACCAAACCCTGCTATAGTTTTTAATACTTTCTTTGGATCTTCAGCCATTGGAGCTCTAATTGTAAAAAGCTGCAGCCCCATTTTATGGGACTTCGCTTTTGGGAATTTGAAACCAGAAAGGCCAAAGCCCGCGGCTGAAAGAGCAAGTCCAGATTGCTTGATGAATTCGCGACGATTAAGCATAGGTATAAGTTTGGGTTGAGATTTTAGTTTTCAATATATTGAGTTTGATTATTTTTCACGACATCTTACATGGTTTTGCAGGCATTATTATACTGCCCAAAGGGAGAAGTCAAGCCATTGGATTAATGTAAAAAGCCTTTTCTTTTGATGAGGGACGATGGTAGCTTCTCAATATTTGGTGGAAAAGACTAAATGATAAATTGGCTGGATGTAGGTGCTCATAAAAGTTTGATTTATACTATAAAAGTCTAGTCAGAAGGAATTTCTGAAAATTATTTGGTAGGAACAAATGAGTTCGACCCACTTTGGGGTCGTGGTTTCGATTGACTCCTTTCCCCCGGTTTCACCGGGGGAAAAGATGCATAACATCGGAACCACAACTCTGGAGGAGTTGAACTAATAAGGATGCGGGACTCTCTATCTCTTATCTCTTTATCTCTTATCCCTACCCCCATCAAAATCCCCATT
>JAKFCO010000007.1:0-1617 GCA_036676605.1 Algoriphagus sp. | reverse complement strand
TAGGGCTTGCTGAATAAACAAAGAACCTAGTAATCACAAGGGTTTTGGACCTTTTTTGTCGAATATAAGTGTAAGGATTTGATTGAAAGTCTACAAAAAACCTTGCACTTGGAGGACAAAATTTTGTACAAGGAAACCCAAAATCAACTGACTTTTTCCGATGAGTTCTTCCTACCTTTCGGAGGAAAATTAAATAAAGATAACCGTTGGGTGCTTATCGCTGCGATGATTCCATGGTGGAGAGCCGAAGAAAAGTACGCCAAGGCTTTCAAAAAGACATTCAAGGGCGGTCAGGCCCTCTCTGTCCGGATTGCTCTAGGGTCCCTGTATATCCAAGAGCGCCATGGATTCAGCGATCGTGAAACCGTTCAACAGATTACGGAAAACCCATATCTTCAGTACTTCATTGGACTTCCTGCCTTCCAGGAAACAGCTCCTTTCCATCATTCTTTGATGACCCACTTCAGGAAGAGGCTTGGAGCAAATATCATCAACGAAGTCAACGAATGGATTGCCCTCGAAGAACAAAACGATGGCGAAGATGACAACAATCCAGACGATCCGCCACCCAGTGAAGGAAGGTCCCTTGATGGACATACTGAACCCCAAAATTCAGAAGAGGCAACTCCCAAAGGGAAGCTCTTGCTTGATGCCACGTGCGCACCTGCTGATATCGCCTATCCCACCGACCTTGGACTCTTAAACGAAGCTCGTGAAAAGCTGGAGCACATCATTGACGTGCTCCATGCTCCCTTACGTGGAGAGCAGCCGAAGCCACGAACTTACCGGAAAGAGGCCCGTAAAGCCTATCTGGCTGTCGCCAAGCACCGAAAGGCGGGTGCCAAGAAGATCCGAAAGACCGTTGGCAAGCAGTTGAGATACGTCAGGCGTGACCTGCAAATCATCGAAGATCTATGGGTTCAGAACCCTTTGTCCTTATTGAGTAAGCAAGAGTACAGGCAACTCCTTGTGATTCAGGAGCTTTACCGACAACAGGATGAGATGTACCGAAACAAAACTCATCGGGCAGACGACCGAATCGTTAGTATTTCCCAGCCGCATGTACGCCCTATCGTCCGAGGCAAAGCAAAGGCAAAAGTTGAGTTTGGTGCAAAAGTTGCCATCAGTGTGGTGGATGGCTTCGCCTTGGTGGAAAAATTGGACTGGGACAGCTACAACGAGGGGATTACCCTTCAGGCATCTGTTGAAGCTTACCGAAAGCGCTACGGGTTCTATCCTGAAGCCGTACTCGCAGACAAAATCTATCGTAATCGGGAGAACCTGAACTACTGCAAAAGCTTGGGTATTCGGTTGAGCGGACCGAAGCTTGGCCGTCCATCCAAAGAAGATCAGAAGGACCACAAGAAATTGGAATACAGTGATGCTTCAGAACGCAACGCAGTGGAAGGGAAATTTGGAGAAGGCAAGCGCCGTTATGGGCTAGGCCTTATTCGGTCACGCCTTCAAAATACAAGCGAAACCGTAATTGCCCTCCAATTCCTGATTATGAACATCGAGCAAAAGCTCCGAGTTCTTTTTTACTTATTTTTTAGAAAGCTATTCAGAGGCATTGTAGGTCGGAAGATCCTTATAGGGTAATTCGTTCAGCAAGCCCTA
>JAKFCO010000006.1:0-41773 GCA_036676605.1 Algoriphagus sp. | reverse complement strand
TATGCCCTAATAGCAATAGTTGAAGCAGTTTATAAGAGCTTAGAGACAAAAAACCAGTTCAGAGTAAATTCTGGACTGGTTTTAAGAATCTGAAACTTTGAGTTTTTCAGCAGACCCTAATTATTTAATCTTAAGCTGGTAAACCTCGTCCAAAATGGAATTGGATTCGATATTTACTCCCAGATCCTTGATAATCCCGGAATCCAACCCGTAAACCCATCCATGGATGTAAAGTGGCTGATTGATGCTCCAGGCATTTTGGACAATGGAGGTTTTTGCCAGGTCATAAACCTGTTCAATCACATTCAACTCCACAAAGCGATTGAACCTTTCCGTATCATCTTCGATCCCATCCAGTTCTGCCTGATGAAATCGGTAGACATCTTTGATATGCCGCACCCAATTGTCCACTAAACCATAGGTTTCTGAACCCATGGCAGCGCGTACTCCCCCGCAGCCGTAATGCCCGCAGACGATGACATGTTTCACCTTCAGCACATTCACTGCATAGTCCAGTACACTCAGCATATTCATGTCGGTATGCAACACCATGTTGGCAATATTACGGTGCACGAAAACCTCACCGGGTTGCGCTCCTATGATTTCATTGGCAGGCACTCTGCTGTCGGCACAACCAATCCATAGCAAGGGAGGTTGTTGGCCTTTGGCCAGTTTATCAAAATAGTTGGGATCATTCGCCAGTTTGGAAGCGACCCATTCTTTGTTGTTTTCCAACAGTTGATTATAAAATCTTTTATCCATTTTAAGGTGATGATTAATGTGAATTGACAGGGGAATTCCACCCAAAGAAAGCGCTGTAGCTTTCCGGATTTTCAACCACTCCTCTATCAGAAATTAGTTTTACGTGGATATTTCGCTCCCTGGCCTGGGAAGCAAAATCTTCCAATATCTCGATCACGTCATAATTGAGACGAATTGTTTTTCGCACATCCAGTTCGAGAAAAGTGCCTTCCGGGAGATTGCTAAGTTCACGCTGGATTGCCCCCTTATTCAGGAAAGACAATTCCTCTGCCAGGGTCATATAGACATGATTTCCCTTTTTTCCAGGATCCTTTACAATGTGGAGAAAATGGGAGTTTTTATAATTCTCAATCAAAATACTCACCACAGAAACAGCCATGCCCATGGCAATCCCCACCAGAATATCGGTAAACACGACCACGATGACGGTCACGATGAATGGGATAAATTGAGATTTACCCAAGAGATATATTCCTTTAAACAGTGTAGGATTGGCCAGCTTGTAGCCCACCATCAGCAATACAGCCGCAAGGACTGCCAAAGGAATTTTATTCAACAGGTTTGGAATCAAAATGACAGACAAGAGTAGAAGGAGTCCATGGAAAATTGCGGATAATTTGGTTTTCCCCCCGGACTGCACATTGGCCGAAGAGCGGACAATCACCTGTGTGAGGGGAATTCCCCCGATTAATCCGGAAAGGATATTGCCTGTTCCCTGGGCAAATAATTCCCGGTTTGTCGGAGTCACCCTTTTCTCAGGATCTATCTTATCAGCCGCTTCTACGGAAAGCAAAGTTTCCAGGCTTGCAACCACTGCCAAAGTGAGGGCCACAGTCCAGACATCCAGATTTGTAATCGCTCCAAAATTCGGAAGGGTAAACTGACCCAGGAACATATTCAGATTTTCCGGCACAGGCACCTTCACCAGATGGGAAGGCTGGATATACAATACCGAACTTTCGGGCACCATGCTTTGGAAGGTCAATCCAAGAATTACTACGGCTAAAGGTCCGGGAACCAACTGGAATATCCGGTGCTTTTTGCTCAGCACTTTATCCCATAGAATAAGAATAATCAGTGAGATAATGGAAAGCGTAATAGCTCCTTCGGAAATGGAATCAAACATGGAAGAAAGGGCTGTGAACGTATTTTCCCCGTCTGGTTGTATGAAGTTTTCATCCCCTTCAAAATCTGCATCGTAACCAAATGCGTGAGGAATCTGCTTGAGAACGATGATGATACCGATGGCAGCAAGCATTCCCTTGATGACCGCACTCGGGAAATAATAGGCAATCACCCCCGCTCTCAAAATCCCGAAGATAATTTGGATCGCTCCGGCAAGAATCACTGCGAGGAGGAAATCTTCAAAACTACCCAGTGTGCCAATGGCTGTAAGTACAATCACCGCCAACCCGGCAGCGGGGCCACTGACTCCTATGGCAGAACCGCTGATCGCTCCTACGACCACGCCGCCGATTATCCCTGCAATCAATCCTGAAAATAATGGCGCTCCACTGGCAAGGGCAATACCTAAACAAAGTGGCAAGGCTACAAAAAACACAACAATACTAGCCGACAAATCCTTGCCGACATGCTTAAATGTGGGTTTCATATATTAAATTTTAAATGAAAATATAGGCTCAGGGGTACCCTGAGACCGGTAATCAGGAAGAGAACCGGAAAAAATCGGGAGGGGGAAGCAGAATATCCTGTTCGTAATTTGAAAAGCTTTCAGAATTCTTCCAGTTGTAGATATTCTCTTCCTTTTCAATTAATAGAGAATTAAACCGAAAGGAAGGAAGAAGAAAATCACTTTTCTCGTCCACGTGCTTTTCTAAAATCTCCTGAAGCGGATTTATCTCAACCAGTTCCTCTGCCGCCAACAGCATTGGACTATAGAAAGTACAGGCCACAAAATTGATGGCCATCAAAAAGCTTAAAATGACAATGATCCGCTTCATGTGGTTTTTTGAGTGGGAATCAATGAGTTTTTCGAAAAAAGCATAGCCAAATTTATACTTTGAAATCCCATTGAAGCAATAAAAAGTTCAACCCTTTAAAAAGAAAAAGTTTTTTCTGCCGGTTACTGAAAAAAAACCATTGCATTTACTTCAGGAAAACACCCTATTTGGAAAGCTATTGCCAGGTTTCGACCAAGAGGGAACTGACAGCTTTTGCCGGACTTTCGATGGGAGGAATTCGGGCATTCGATATCGGACTTTTTCATCCGGAGAAGTTTGGGTATGTCTTACCTCTAAGCACTGGATATTTTCCGGATCAGCTGAAAATGCTGGAAGAAAAATATGCTCAAACCCTCAAAAATCCTGAAATAAACAACCTGAAACTTTTTTGGATTGCGATGGGCGGAGAGCAGGACATTGCTTACCAAAACGGAAAAAACACCCTGGCCCTTCTGGATAAGTATGGGATTAAATACCAGACCAATGACTTTCCGGCTGGTCATACTCTCCTGAACTGGGGCAAAATCTTTACGATTTTGCTCCACTGCTTTTCCAGTAATGACGAAAGCCACTTCTAAGAACAAGGTCCCTAAAAAGTAAGGTCCCTGCTAATGCGTAATTGAATTTCCATCCACGGGATACCCTGGTAATATTTGACTTATTCAAATAATCTCAGCATGGCATCCCTGTCCATCTGAGCCAAAAATCCGTCTCCTTCCGAAATTACCTCTTTGGCGAGTTTGCTCTTGGCTTTTTGTAGCTCCATTATTTTCTCCTCGACGGTATCTCTACATATCATCCGGTAGGCCATTACATGTCGCTCTTGGCCCATCCGATAGCATCGGTCGATTGCTTGGTTTTCCACAGCCGGATTCCACCAAGGGTCAAGAATATATACATAATCTGCTGCGGTCAGATTGAGACCTGTCCCTCCGGCTTTGATACTGATCAAAAACACCCTAATCTGGCTTTCATCCTGGAATCTGTTGACTGTATGTTCCCGTTCTTTTAGAGAAGTTTGTCCATCCAGGTAGGAATATGAAATTGACAGCTTCTCCAGATTTACCCTTACCAAATCGAGCATTTTAACAAACTGACTAAATATTAAAACTTTATGCGAGCCGGTCTTTTCTTGAATATGCTCCATCAGCAGGTCAATTTTCGTACTGTTCTCTGCAGAATCTGTAGGTTGGATAAGTTTGGGTGAATCACAAATCTGCCTCAGCTTCGTGAGGCCTTCGAGCACATACATTTTGGACTGATTGGCTCCTTCCTCGTCAAATTTTTTCAGCAGGTAATCCCGATATTCATTACGATAGGCTTCATAAATCTTTTTCTGGGCACTTCCCATCTCACAGTAAAGGTATTCTTCGGTCTTTTCAGGCAGTTCGGTCAGCACCTCCTCTTTGGTCCTGCGGAGTATAAAAGGCTGAATTTTTTGCTTGAGCTCTCCCAATATTTCCGAATTTCCGTTTTTGAGTTCCTTCAGGTAGTTATCTGTAAAATGACTAAAGGATCGGAAAAAGCCCGGATTGACAAAATTCATCTGGGCAAAAAGCTCGGATATGCCGTTTTCAATAGGTGTACCTGTCAGGGCAAGTTTAAATTTGGATTTGAGTTTGGTGATGGCTTTGTACCGGAGTGAGGACACATTTTTAATCGCCTGGGATTCATCTGCCACGATGAGGTCAAAGTCAATTTTAGAAAGCAACTCTAAATCATTGATCACCAGCCCATAACTTGTAAGGATTACACTGTGATTTCGCAGATCTTCCGCCGAATCATAGCGTTGCCCATGGTGGATTAAATAATCCAAGTGGGGAGCGAATTTACCCAGTTCATTTTTCCAGTTGAAAATCAATGTAGTAGGTGCTACAATCAGAATCCGGGTATTTCCCTTTTCGCTAAGTTGGGAAATCAACGCAATCACCTGGAGCGTCTTGCCCAATCCCATATCATCCGCCAAAATACCTCCCCAACCGAATTCGTGCAGGAAATTCAGCCAGTTTAAACCGGCTTTTTGATAGCTCCTCAAATCTGCTTTTACGGATGGAGACACTTGCACAGCTCTGATTTCGTTGAATTCCAGCAAACGATTTTTCTTTTCCAAAAGCTCTTTTTGGACCTCCGGGAAATTTTCCGCTTCCTCAAACTCACTCAGGAGATTAAAGTGGATTTTGGATAACTTGATTTTATCCTCCAGCACCTCACCTGAACGAAGCAAGCGTAAGATTTTTTTCATCCATCTTTCCGGAATCACTCCCAGCGAGCCATCTCCCAAGGGCACAAACTTTTCACCGGCGTCAAAGGCCTTTCTGATGTCCTTCAAGCGGACAGAATAATTACCAAAAGAGAGCTGGGAATCTATTTCAAACCAGTCAGATTTAGAAGAAAAGCCCATCGATACCACCGCCTGGTAGGGAGAATACCGCTTAATCTTCAGATTATCCAACCCAAATACGTGTACTCCTGCTTCCTTGAGGGTTTCAAAAGCTTCCAAAAACCATTTTCCATCGCTAAACTGTCGCTGATTCAAATGGAAAAAACCCTGAGCCCCCGATTTGGCAAACGCAGGGTGCAGGGATTTGAGAAAATCTACAAATTCGGCTTCGAATTGATCATTTTTTAAAAGAATGGATCTTGACTCCACATCCAAAAGAGTCGAATCCATCAACGGATTAGATCTCAAATCGTCCGTATATCGGACTGACGGCTTAAATATTATCAGACCTGAAAGCTCAGAGATGTAGAGCTCCTTATGCAAAACGCTGTCTGAATCTCTGGACTGAATAAGTCCCAAATCATCTGAAAATCTCACAAATGGTACAATTGAACGGATAACTTTTTCAAAAAACAAATCAAAATCCTTTTCTACAAATTTGCACGGAACGAGGGATTTAAGGTATTCCAGGATTTTCATTGTCCGGTAATCCTTAAAAATCAGCAATTCCTGATTTTGCCAAAGTCCAAAAGCCTGCGTGAGGATCAAATTCAACTGATCTATTGACAAGTCAATCCGCTGATCTCCGAAGACAATCCAGACTTTAAGTTCAATAATGCTCTTATTTCTGGTCAGATTCAACTCTAATTCCGCCTCCCGAATTTGGGTGATCGGATTGAAATTCTCTTTTCGTGGTTTTGGATATCCGAATCCATAACCCGTGCTTACAAAAATCGGATACTCATCCCTAAGCTGACTCAGTAGCTGTTGAAATTTTTCAAAACTGACCTGCTGGTCCGGGGACTCCCGAAGAATGCCAAATTGACGAATATCTGTAAAAATTTGCTCCAGGTTGTCATTTTTGGCCAGTCTCAAATCAAAAGGATCATTCAGGTACTCAAACCTCACGTGAAATCCCTCCGGGTCTTGCTTTTTGCCTTTTGCGATAAAGGGCACCACATTATTCAGTTTGGATTTGGCATGAATCTCCAGAGCAAAACCCACATTGTAGCTACCAAACTCTTTGGATTCGGGTGATTTTTCAAGTTTTTCCGGATCCAAAAAATCCAGCTTTTCTGAGACGAATTTCCCCAGTCCTTCACCCAGTAAAGTAATATTTTTCAATCCCTCCAGTTCCCCTGAGAAAAATAATCGGAAGGCCTTATTTTGAAATCCTATTTCGAAAGCTCTATCAGGGTTAGAGACTTCCCCGAGCAGCCCCATTTTCTCAAGCTTATTTAGCCTGAGCTGTTTTCTTAGCGACTTGGTTAAAAGCATTAGATCCAGATTTTCAGGATTGCTATACCAGTTTTGTAAAAAAAAGAAAATATACTGGTGTATCCATTTCCTTTTATCCCCGGTGCTGATTCGCACCGCTTGCTTTTCCTGAAGATATTGGACAGTAAACTCTACCGGATAGCCTCCCAGGTAAACAAAGTACCAAATTCCGGAATCCAACAATTTTGCCGACTGAACAGTACTGTAAGAAAAGGAATTACCCTTTGGAATGAGTTTTCCTAAATTCTTCAGGTCTTCCTCCCAACAGGCTATTTCCATAGGAAGACCTTCTTCCTCTTTTTTAGTTGTAGTAGTTTCAGTGGGAAAAAGCGGAATTATACCGGGATCATTCAACGTGCTTTTAGAGGGGAAATCAGGCAGATTATCCACAGATTCTTCCATAAAAATAAGTGCTGCAGCGATATGCTTGCACTTCTTATTCTCTTCGTAATAAATACAGGAACACTGGTAAGCAAGTTCTTGATTTACTTTCTTATCCAAGAACACCAAATCAGCGTCCAGACAGATTTCCACTTTATAATTGGGCTTCTGTATCCCTTTTACCGAAAAATAATAGGTATGGATTTCTTCATCATTTGAGTCAAATGTCACCGCTTCATTTTCGTAAAGCTCATATCCTCTGTCGTACAGTTTGTCCGGATATTTTTTAAGCAGCCTCTGCAGCAGGTTCTCTTCCTCCCAGGACAAGTTCATTCAGCGCGATAATTTAGAGTTCGAATTTATTATTATTGATGGGAGAAATACAATTCGTTCCGGAATATTTGGCCCAAAAAATAAAGCTTCAGAGCCTCTGGTATAGAACCCATTCAATCAAAGCCCTTAACTTAATCCTGAAAATCCCTAAATACGAAAAACTCCATGCTTCATGAAATCCACTCTCTCCTTATACGCTTCCAAAAAACTTCCTCCATTTTTGGAAAAAAAATTTCAAAAACACCCCAAAAGTAGCCACTGAAGAAATCAACCCGCTTTATCAATGGTATGGGGATGTTTATTACTATGAGCGCAAAAAATACCTGATTTTTTGTAATGAACTGACACGGGTAAGCTTCATGATCGGTCCGTATCAGGTAGATCAAAAAGTGCACTTTATGAAAATCTTTACAGATCATCTTGGGAAAAAGCTAAAGGCATTCCTTCCCGATCCTGAACAATACTTTAAAAAAATGGAAGATATCGGCTGGATCACCAGTCCTCACAAAGGAGCTTTGGCCTATCTAAACTATCTGAAAGTCGATCTGGATTTTTGTAAGGATTATTACAACGCAGAAAATAGACCAATGAAGCTGCCGGAGGATTTTCACCGGATGTTTACCATGCGCATCAGCCACAAGACCGGAACCAAAGATTATTTCTTTCCGGAGAAGTATTTTCAGGAAGAGTGGGCAAAAGGAAAGTCATAGCAGACAGGAAATTAATTTACCTTTCCAACCTGGAGAGCTATTAAGTAAATAAACCCGATCAAGTGCCTACAAATTCTTTGAGCCAAGTGATCGAAACCGTAAATTATCGGCATGAAAAATAAGTTAGCAATACTCGTATTACTGGTCATCCTTGCCACAGATGGATTTGGGCAAAAATTGCCAACGGTAGAAACCCTTCCCCCAATTTCAACAGGCCAAAAACCTGCATTCCCGGACCAGACAAGAGTTGCCGGAGTCCAATCAAAAACTAAGGTGAAACTTCAGGTGGTTGCGAGTGGTCTTCAGCAACCTTGGGGATTAGATTTTTTACCTGATGGAAGGATGATCGTTTCAGAGAAATCCGGAAGCATCAGACTTGTCACGAAATCAGGAGTGGTTGGACAACCTATTGCAAATGTCCCGGCTGTAAGATTAAGAGGTGATGGTGGAATGTATGATGTAAAACTTGATCCCGATTTTGCCAGGAGTCGCCTCGTGTTTTGGACATTTGTAGAGCAAGTAACCGGAGGAGGAGTGACTTCAGTAGCACGAGGAAAGCTTTCAATGGATGAAAAGAAGTTCGAAGATGTGAAAATTATCTACCGGGCCTCGCCGGTATATGAAGGTCCCAATCACAATGGATCAAGAATGCTTTTTGATAAATCGGGTTATTTATTCGTGACTACAGGGGAGAGATTTGATGATGAAATCCGCAAAAAAGCGCAGGATCTTAGTTCTTCTTTGGGGAAAATAATAAGAATCAAAAAGGATGGCTCACCTGCTCCGGGAAATCCATACGAAAAAAAACCAAATGCATTGCCTGAAATCTGGACGATCGGCCACAGAAACCCTCAAGGCCTTGCTTTTCATCCAACCACCGGAGAATTGTGGGCAAGTGACCACGGACCAAATGCAGGTGATGAGATAAACATCATAAAACCGGGCAAAGATTATGGTTGGCCGACCATCTCCTATGGAATCGAATACAGTGGAGATCCGGTGAATGGCGGAAAAACTCAAATGCAAGGGATGGAACAGCCCGTATATTACTTTGATCCCTCAGTTGCACCAAGTGGAATTACTTTTTATACCGGAAATGCAATTCCTGAATGGAAGGGGAATTTGTTTTTAGCGTGCCTGAAAGGAATGCACATAGACAGACTTGTAATCAAAGACAATAAAGTGGTAGGGGAAGAGCGATTATTTTCTGAGGTACAAACCAGGTTCAGATATATTGTTCAGGGTCCGGACCAGGTACTTTATGTGATCAATGATGATTCGGAAGGCAAAATATTTAAAATAATGCCTCTCTGAAAAAGTAAAATTTAACTACTCAGAAAGAAAAAAACAGACTGCTCCTTCAAATCGGGATAGTGCCTTAAAAAAGCCCGAAAGAGTATTCTTTCGGGCTTTTGCCTGGCTCCTTACTCAAACTTGTAAGCGGGTTGCAGCCCCTTCTTCTCCAATATTTCCTTTACCTTTTGCTGATTGGCTCCAAAAGCTCTTCTCTTCGAAATATCCTCAAGATATCGGTCAATATAGCTTTGACTCAATTCTGAACTGTCTCCATATTTTTCTCTGAGTTTTTCCAGCCGGACGTGCAGATCTTTTTTAATTTCTGCATACGCGGGATCGTCATAGACGTTTTTCATCTCATTCGGATCCTTGATTCGGTCAATCAGCTCCCACTCATCCACATCGAAATAGTAGTGAACCAGCTTATACTCTTTGGTCACGATGGCATAATGTCGCTTAACCATATGAACCGCCGGATATTCATAGTAATGGTAATAGACGGCATCCCGGGTCCATTTTTCAGTGTTTCCTGTCAAAATTGGAATCAGACTTTCTCCCTGCATGTCAGCAGGCGCCGCCACTCCGGCTGCTTCGAGAAATGTCTGGGCAAAATCCAGGTTTTGAACCAGCTCGTCTGACTTGCTTCCAGGTTGAATTTTTCCTTTCCACGAAACCAAAAGTGGCGTTTTAAACGACTCATTGTAGATAAAGCGCTTATCAAACCAGCCATGCTCACCCAGGTAAAAACCCTGATCCGAAGTATAGACGATGATGGTATTTTCCATCAGGCCATTTCCTTCCAGATAATCCAAAAGCCGACCGACATTCTCATCCACCGAAGCAATGGTCCCAAGGTAATCCTGCATGTAGCGCTGATATCTCCACTGCATTTTTTCCTTCTCGGTCATTTTAGGATAGGCCTTTTTGAAGTCCTCATTGACTTTCATATAAGCCTTGTCCCAATTTGCGCGCTGCGCAGGATTCAGCCTTCCCACTTCACGTTCAAAGGCAGCTTTGTCCCAACCCGACGCGTCAGAGATACCCATTTCATCCAGTACTTCGGGATAAAGCTTGGAATCACCAGACCAGTTCATATGCTTCAGCAGGTTCATTTCGGCTTCTTTGGCAGCAGATCCTCTTCCTGAATAATCATCAAAAAGTGTAGCCGGCTCAGGGAAAGTCTTCTTGGTGTATTCTTCCAGATGTCGTTCAGCCGGAAGCCATTCCCGATGAGGAGCCTTGTGTAAGTACATCAGCATAAAAGGGGCATCCGCCTTTCGCTCATTCTGAAGCCAGTCCAAGGTCATATCTGTCACAATATCTGTCACATAGCCATCCGCTTTAATATTCCCGTCATTCTTGGTAATGAAATCAGGATTGTAATAGGAGCCCTGATCCGGAAGAATTTTATACTGATCAAATCCTTTGGGACTATTACCAAAGTGCAGCTTGCCAAACATGGCTGTCTGGTATCCGGCGCTTTGAAGGATCTGAGGGAACGTGATATTGGTCGTATCGAAAGGAAAATGGTTGTCGATTTTCCCGTTCATATGAGAATGTTTCCCTGTCAGGATTGTAGCCCGGGAAGGTGCACAGATCGAATTGGTAACACTGGCATTTGTAAAAAGCATGCCCATCTTCGCAATCCTGTCAATATTCGGAGTCTCGATAAGCTTATTGTCATAAGCTGAAATCGCCTGGTAAGCATGATCATCTGACATGATAAAGATGATGTTGGGTCTTGCCAGATTGGACTTTTCTGCTTCACTACAGGACAAAATAAATATTCCAAAAAGGCTGCAGTAGAGGAATTTCATGAAGATTTTCATATATCAGGTTTAGGGTGTAAAAAAAGGTAAGGATAATTTAAAAATTAACCTTCACCGTGCCATTGATTTAAACTTGAAGTAAAATTCCGAATGAAAATTTTTCATAAAAACAACCACTCCTACTTACTTTTCATAAATACAAATTTGTCGGGCTCCTCCCCACTGGGATCACTTTGTGGAAATACCGTCAACCCCGGTCGGATTTCCTGTGCACGATTGTAGAATTTCCAGTAATTCACTTTTTCGTGCTGCATCCAGTTTCTACCTCCATCCTGTGAACTTACCAAGATATTTTCACAAGGTGCGGCAAATAGACAGTCTGCATCAAGCTGAATTCCAATTGCGTTTTCCCCAACTTGATTTAAAACATAAATAGAAGCAGGATTGGTCTCAATTCTATCTTCTGATTGTACATCGACACGAAACGTTTGATATATACCGATATCATAAAATAGGCTGGAGGAAACGGGGTAAAATTCGGATGATTCATTGCGCTCATTGGATACAAAAGTCTCCCAAGAAATCCCCCCATCGAGTGTTCGAAATTTTGCCCCTGATAGCGAAACTATAAAACCCAGATTTCGATCCTTCCACTGGAATCGATGTATTCCAGATGAAAAAACATCTAATTCCTCATACGACGCCCAAGTTTCTCCCCCATCACTTGTTTGGAAAAGCTGTGACTTAGGGTCAAGCCCAGGCACAAAACCAAAGGCAAACCCCAAATCCGGAGAGGCAAAGGATATCTTATAAAAAACCAGATTTTCTAAAGTAAACTTTTCCCAACTATTGCCCCCATCGGTTGATCGAAATACATGGGTCCAAAAAAGACCTGCAGCAGAATTCAGACTATCGACTGCATACCATAAATGATTTTCATCGTAAACTGCCAATTCTCTTTTGGAATGAGCATCAATGTAAGGAGTAAGTTCTCTGAAGGTTTTACCTCCATCCTCAGTTTTCAGTAGAATTAGATCCAGTACAAACCCTATATTTTCATCCAAAAAGTAGAATTTATTAAGTGCTACTGAATAAGAAACCGCGACTTCACGAACCTCCCAATTAGTCAGGGGAATAGTTGCCGGAACATTTTCATCTCCACAGGAAAAAAGGAAAAACGAACCAAAAACTAATAAAATTAATCTTTTCATCTCTCAAAATCATTTAATATCCAATTCGAAAAATTCATCTCGACTCTTTTATCAACTAATTTTCAAAATAACCAAAGTTCTCAAAGAATAGTACTAGAACTTTAATTATTTTGGATAGCCTAGTATTCCTTTCGGGCAGCTGAATTTGAAAAATCAATTTTCCTTTCTCCGCTTCAGGATTTCTTCCCCCTTCGCCGGACTGACCCCAAAAACCTTATTTTGGGCAACATCATTCATCAACAGATCGATATATCCTTGACTCAGATCAGTATTGTCTTTATACTTCTCCCTGAGCTTTTCCAGTCGGACATGCAAGTCCTGCTTAATCTCCGCATAAGCCGGATCGTTGTAGACATTAGTTAATTCCTGTGGATCCTTTTTCCGGTCTATCAACTCCCACTGATCTTCCACAAAATAATAATGAATCAGCTTATATTCCTTGGTCACGATGGCATAATGTCGGTTGACCATATGCTCGGCAGGATATTCATAATAATGATAATAAACCGCATCTCTTGTCCACTTCTCAGGCTGACCGGTAAGCAGCGGAATCAGACTCTCTCCCTGCATGTCACTTGGAGCCGATACACCAGCAGCATCTAAAAAGGTCTGCGCAAAATCGAGGTTTTGGACGAGCTCATCTGAGCGAACACCCTGTGGGGTTCTTCCCGGCCAAGCCACCAAAAGTGGAGTTTTGAAGGATTCATCATAAACGAATCGTTTGTCAAACCAGCCATGCTCGCCCAGGTAAAAACCCTGATCAGACGTATAGACAATGATCGTATTCTCCATCATATTATTGGCTTCCAGGTAATCAATCAATCTCCCCACATTTTCATCCACTGCCTGAATCGTACCCAAATAATCCTGCATATAGCGTTGATATTTCCACCTCATCTTCTCTTCCTCAGTCATGGAGGGATAGGCTTTTTTGAAACTATCATTGACTTTGGTATAAACATTCATGAAGTTTCCTTTTTGGGAAGGAGTAAATCGGCCTATCTCATTTTCGAAGCGTCTTTTATCGACACCTATTTCTGCAATGCCCAATTCATCCATCACTTCCGGGAAAACCTTATTATCACCTGACCAACCCATATGCTTCAGAATATTCATCTCAGCCTCCGCAGCCGCTGAAGTCCGACCGGAATAATCATCAAAGAGTGTCGAAGGCTCCGGGAAAGTCTTATTTGTAAATTCTTCCATATGCCGCTCCGCCATTAGCCAGGACCGATGGGGGGCTTTGTGCAAGTACATTAACATGAAAGGCTGGTCGGATTTCCGCTCATTTTCGAGCCAGTCCAGGGTCATGTCCGTAATGATATCGGTCACATATCCTTCCACTTTGATATTGCCTTCATTTTTGGTAATAAAGTCAGGGTTATAATACGAACCCTGATCCGGAAGAATTTTAAACTGATCAAATCCTTTGGGGCTATTTCCAAAATGAAGCTTTCCAAACATCGCGGTCTGATATCCTGCCTTCTGAAGGATCTGAGGGAAGGTGACGTTGGTCGTATCGAAAGGAAAATGGTTATCGATTTTTCCATTCAGATGGGAATGCTTCCCTGTCAAAATAGTCGCTCTGGAAGGCGCACAAATAGAATTTGTGACACTGGCATTGGTAAAGAGCATCCCCATTTTTGCAATCCGATCAATATTAGGCGTCTCAATCAATCGGTTATCATAAGCAGAAATAGCCTGATAAGCATGATCATCCGACATGATAAAGATGATATTGGGACGCTCAGAATATTCTTTTTTCTGCGCAAAACCCCAGGCTATCTGCATTATAAATGCGATGAATAAAATAGGTAGTTTTTTTTTCATAGGTTATGGGAGGTGTATTAGTTTTTCGGATTGGGAAAGGAAGAATGAAAAGGTAATTAGCCTAAGATTCTTTTCTTAACCATGAATATTGGGAACTTCGAAAATCAGAATCTTGCCAAAATATCCGAAAAAAGATTGACAGGTTAATAGAATTGCCAGATTGGAAACTTTTTCAAAACAAGTTTAAGCAATTATTCAACAAACTGTGGCACTGTTTTTAAATTAGAAAGTTCAAAAAAGCCTCCTTTACAGGAGGCTCTTCATTTTGCTTTGAAATCTTTTTTGCTGTTAAGATGCTCCAAAGAAGAGCTTAATTCTCATTTAAAAAAATGAGTGAGAAAAGAAGGTTTTTTTAACCAATTTCACCAACTATTTTTGGCCACTTTATCTTTTTTCACAAGTGCGTAACCCAACAGAATTTGCTAATCTAATATCATTTTGGGTTAACAATCCGTTTTTCGAGCTGAGTAGGTCCCGGTGTAAAGGATGACTGATGGTTTGAGACCATTGCCTGAATTTCAGCTACCACATCCGGACGCTTATCCGCAATATCAAAACGCTCCGAAGGGTCATGAGAAAGATTAAACAAAGTCAATTTCTCCAGCTTTTCAATTTTCTCAGGATAACCCAGTGGATTGTTGCTGTAGAAATAAAGTTTAAACTCACCTTTTCTGGCAGCAAAAACCCTGTCACCGTGGTAATAAAACATCTCATTTCTCGGATTTACATTTTCACCATTCAGGACTCCTGTCAAATCATACCCGTCATAAGTTCTGTCATTTGGGACAGTTGCTCCTGCAAGACTGGAAAATGTAGGTAACAAATCCAAAGTACTGCCCATTTTGGAAATCACGCCCGGCTCGACATTTCCCGGACCCCAGAAAATGGCTGGTACACGAACCCCTCCTTCATAACTAGTCCCTTTTGCTCCAAATAATCCTCCTGAACTTCCACCCTGCTCGTTAAATATTGCCCAAGGACCATTGTCGGAAGTGAAGATTACGTAGGTATTTTTTTCCAAGCCCTCCTCTTTTAAAGCTTTGAGAATCTCTCCGACACTCCAATCAATCTCCTCAATCACATCTCCGTAAAGACCTCTTTCACTTGTCCCCCTGAATGCATCTGAAGTAAACAAGGGAACATGTGGTAAAGAATGAGCCATATATAAAAAGAAAGGTTTTGACTTATTCTCAGAAATATATTTAACAGCCTCTTCGGTGTAGCGTTTTGTGATGGTGTTTTGATTAGCCGGTCTTTCAATGATTTCATTGTTTCGCATTAATGGAACATTGAAATTTTGATAAATCGGATCAATAAACATTTGCTGATAGGTCATTCCATTGGTAACCCTGTCCATGTCATTGCTGTATGGAATTCCAAAATAATAATCAAATCCATGGTTAGTTGGCAGATATTCCGGCAAATGGCCGAGGTGCCACTTGCCGATTGCGGCAGTGTTGTATCCGGCATTTTTAAGAAGTTTGGCAATAGTATTTTCTGAAGTGGGTAGTCCTCCGTCCGAATCCGGAAATAAAACTCTTCTGGTGTTACTGTACATTCCTGAGCGTACAGGTAATCTTCCTGTCATAATCGCAGCTCTTGATGGTGTACAGACGTTTGCAGCGACATAGAAATTTGTCCACTTCTGCCCTTCTGCTGCCATCTGGTCAATGTTTGGCGTTTTAATAGTTGGATTTCCATAGCAACCCAAATCACCATATCCCTGGTCATCGGTGAAAATAATGATAAAATTTGGTTGTTTTTTTTGAGCATGAACATGCAAAGGAATCAGCATTGCCATCAAAACAACAGCGATGTAAACACCGATAAAATACTTTGAAATAGAACACGTATTTTTCATATACTAATCATTAATTATATTATATTATAATATTAGTTATTTAATTAGACTGAGCTCCAGGTTTTTGCCAAGGCGTTTTGCCCCCCTCCTGAATATGCTGCATTAAAATGCTATTCATTTTTTTATAGACCTCAGTTTCCAACTTAATCAAATCATTTTCCTCTTTGGGATCAGTTTTTAGATTATACAATTCCATGGGCTGATAAGGGCTGTTTTGCAAAAGTTTCCAATCTCCCATTCGAAGTGCATGATAGGCTTTTCCTCCGTAAGTCAGTCCACCTTCCCGACGTGTGAAGTAGAGCACTCGTTCCTCTTCTGCCACGCTATTCCCTAAAAGCGTATTTAGAAAACTTCTTCCTTCAATAGTTTGGCTGTTCTCTACTCCAGCCAGTTGAAGTAAGGTTGGATAGATATCCATCGAAACGTTCACTTGATTGGTCGAAGAACCCGGAGTAATATGTCCAGGCCAGCTCACCAATGTTGGAACCCGAAGGCCTCCTTCATACATGCTCTGCTTTCCATCTCTGAGAGGACCATTATTAGCTAAATCAGGAAGATGGCCTCCGTTGTCACTTGTGAAAATGATGATAGTATTCTCATACTGTCCGCTTTCCTTTAGGGATGTTATCACTTTCCCAATCCCATCGTCAAGGTGTTCAATAAATGCTATCAGGTTTGATCTTTTGTCAGGTAAACCCGGATCTCTTTGTCTAACCTTATCAGACCATTCCTTAGGGGGCTGTACCGGAAAATGAGGAGCATTATAGGCTAGATAAAGAAAAAAAGGTCGATCATCCTTTGCCTGTTCAGAAATGTAATCTACCGCCCATGCTGTAAAAAGGTCTGTAGCATGTCCGGGAGGGTCAATAACCTCATCGTTCAGCCGCATAAAATTTTCACCATGCCGTCTTTTGATCACATAGTCATCCATCATATCTTCCAGCCAGCCATGAAACAAGTCAAAACCTTTCTGATTGGGCAGATTAGGCGATTCCAGTCCCAGGTTCCATTTTCCAATATGAGCTGTATGATAATTTGCTTCTTTTAATTTTTGAGGGAGAAGGATAGTTTTTGGATCAAGGTATCCCCAGTTATTTTCGGGATGAAACCGGATCAATCCCGGCACTCCTACTCTGTCGGGATACTTGCCAGAAAGCAGGGCAGCACGGGTTGGAGCACAAACAGGAGAATTGGTTAAGAAATTATCAAAACGCATCCCATCCTTGCACAAGGCATCAATGTTTGGCGTCTGCAAATCTTTAGTTCCATAATAGGCGACATCGTGATATCCCTGATCATCGGTTAAAATGATTAAGATATTAGGTTTCTTCCAGGATGGATTTTGGCTTATTCCGGGAATAAAAAATCCCAAAAAGAGGATAAGTAATAAAATCAGTTTAGATCCTTTCATTTTCAATTGCCATGTTTAAGAGACTAATGCAATAGCTCCGTAAGATAATAGCTTCTCTTTAGGGGTTAGATAATTAAATTTTCTGATTGGCCTATTGCTGATTTTGTTTCTATTTCTACGATCCCAAATTATATATAAAAAAATATGTCAGATATTTTCATTTTACTGCCTTTTCTCTTGCCCCATACATTCGAATAAACTTTGCCTCCGGAAGACGATATTCCGGCAACTTTAATAGACCACAACCTGCATGCCCGGGTCAGGCAAGAGTTACCGGAGTCCAATCAAAAACCAATGTGAAACTTCAGGTGGTTGCGAGTGATCTTGAGCAACCTTGGGGATTAGATTTTTTACCGGATGGAAGGCCTTCCTTTGGAATAGAGTTCTTTCATGACTTCGAGCTTTTTGGGATCCTCAATCAGGGATTGATCGGAAAACATCATAATTCCTGAGGCCGGCGCTTTTGAACCTTCAATCATTACCATTCGGAACTCTTCGGGACTGACGATTCCGGGATTATTATGAGACTGCACAATAGGCCAGATTTGTGGTTTGCCTTTTTTTTCAACGTCTAATGTTTCACCAAGCCAGGAAACATACTCTCCCACCCAAGTGGTTGGTCTTGCTTTCATATTATGAAAAAGCATGGGAGAAAGCACATCTGCTCGCTCAGCCAAAGCGACCGGATCAAGGCCCATCGTGCGATACAGCGCCGAATCATAATCCGAAGGATACCAGGCACAATGGAACACTCCCAATTTGGCTTTAGGCTGATATTCTTTGAGAATTGCTCCCATATCCTCCACCCAGGTATTCAGGACTCCTACTCTCCATTTCCTCCACTCCGGATCAGCGTTTTTCAAAATCCACTCCGCCTTTTGAGGGATCGTATTCCCCGGGATTATGGTATCGATGACGGCTGCAAACGCACTGGTGCACCGATCACAAAAACAGGTTTCCGGCAGTATCGGATTGGGTGTTTCAAACTGAGCATGCCAATGCACATAGTCCAGAAAAATCCCTTCCACTTCATATTCATTCAGAATCTCTTTAAGTTGATCAGATCTGTATTCCTTAAAACCCGGATGAGTTGGACAAATGCCCATAAACCAGTCAGCCGGAGGTGCATTCTCCCCTTTTTCATTGATAGGCCAAGCATCGGGATGATCCACCAAATACTCTTTTCCATTCAGCGTCGGAAACTCCACAAACACCTTTACCCCTTGCTTTTTTGAGGTCTCAAAAAACTCCCTGTTAAGAGAAGCGCTCCTGACAAATACTGCATTCATCCCAAGGGAATCGAATGTATAACCTGCCTCCAGTAATGTTCCCGGATTCCCATATACCCCTTTGGTAAACTCTTCAGTGCTTTCCTGAGAAGTGGAAGTTTTGCAGGAGAAAATGGCGAAAGTCAGTAGGAAAAGGAAGATAATTTTCATGTCAAGGCTTAATTTAAAGGTATTTCTATTCTACCCAAAATTGTGAACTTACAATTCCCCCATATTTGTAGCGATATTCTTAATATTTCATCAATTTCATTCTAAAGAAAATCCTAAAATTCAGATCGATTTAGATTTAAAAATAAACCTGTTCACCCATTCATCCTGAAATGAACAAAAGAACATTCCTTAAAAACTCTTCTCTCCTGATCGGAGGAGTGGTGTTTCATCCAGTAATCTCATGCTCTCCCAAAAAACCTGTGGAAACTGTAACTCCTGAATTATTAAAAAATTGGGCTGAAAATTTCGAATTCAGCACTTCCGCTGTACACTATCCAACAACTTTGGAAGAAGTACAGGAGCTTGTCAAAAAATTTGATCATCTGAGAGTATTGGGTTCCCGACATTCCTTTAATAGAATCGCAGACAGCACCGAAAACCTGATTTCATTTCAAAATCTGAATAAGATAATCTCTCTGGATAAGGAGAAAAGTCAGGTCACTGTTGAAGGTGGAATCAAATACGGCGAGCTGTCCGGCTACCTGCACGAAAACGGATTTGCCCTGCACAACCTCGCTTCACTTCCTCATATTTCCGTAGCCGGCACGATCGCTACTGCAACTCACGGTTCGGGTCTTGAAAATGGAAATCTATCCACCAGCGTCGCTGCCATTGAATTTATCAATGCAATGGGCGAAGTTGTCAGACTTTCCAAAGAAACTGATCCTGATTTTTACGGAGCGGTGGTTGGCCTGGGCGGGCTGGGTCCGGTCACCAAAGTCACGTTGGATCTTTTGCCCACGTTTGAAGTTGCTCAGGTGGTCTATCTCGATATGCCAATGGAATCTCTAAAGGATAATTTCAAAGAAATCATGGGCGCAGGATACAGCGTGAGCCTTTTCATCGACTGGAAAAGTAACAACGTAGCGGAGGTCTGGGTGAAAAGTAAAGTTGTACCGGGCGAGGAATTGATTTTTCCGGAGGATTTTTTTGGAGCCAAAAAGTCTGCTGTAAAAATGCACCCGGTCCCCGAATTGGACCCGGAAAGTTGCTCCGAACAACTTGGCGTTCCGGGCCCCTGGTTTGATCGATTGCCACACTTCAAGATGGAATTCCAGCCAAGTGCCGGAAAAGAGCTTCAATCGGAGTTTTTTGTTCCCTTGGAAAATGGCTACGAGGCCATCATGGCTGTAGCAGAAATGTCCGGGGATATCAATTCACACCTTTTCATCTCTGAAATCAGAAGCATCAAAGCGGATGAACTTTGGATGAGCACCTGCTATCAGCGGGATTCGATTGCTGTTCACACCACCTGGAAACAAGAAATCCCCGAGGTAATGGCGCTTCTCCCTCAAATGGAAGAAAAGTTAAACCGCTTCAATCCAAGACCACATTGGGCAAAGCTGTTTACCATTTCTCATGCTTCCTTGGCTTCCCGCTATCCAAAAATCGAAGAATTTAAATCACTCATGGCAAAGCACGACCCGAATGGAAAATTCAGAAACAAGTTTTTGGATCAGCATATTTATGGAGTCTGAATTTTGAAAAACCCCTGATCCGGAGTTTAAAGAGAAATGAACAAACGCAAAAGGAGGTCAAATCTGACCTCTTTTTTTCGTCTTATCCCTCTCAACAAATATTGTTCTGATTAAATCATGGAGGATATCTTCCAAAAAATCTTGTCCCGGTTCCGGTATTTTTTAGGTTGAGAACATTCGGTATATTCATAGGCAGAGACAATCCCTAAAAACAGAATCATGGACAACTATTTGCAAAATCGCAGAAGGTTCCTTCAATCCCTTGGTCTTATATCAGCGACGGCATTAACGAGCAGCTGGACTCTCCCGGGAATTAATTCAAGACTAAAAGTTGACAAACGAGAGGCTGTCTTCAACCTGATTCAAACCGGGAAAAATCAAGGCTACACCCCTTCCGGATTTTTCGTCCACTTTGGGGAAGGTTTCAAAACTGGTGATGCCGCGGTCCAAAAGCATCTGGAATATTTCAATGCGGTGGATATTGATTTTGTGAAAATTCAATACGAATCCGAATTTCCTCTACTAACCAGTATCCAAAAACCTGAAGACTGGGCAAAAATACCTTTTTACAAAAAGGATTTCTTCGAAAGCCAACTTTACGTGGTAAAGGAACTCATCAAAAAAGGCAAAAAATCAGCTCCTGTGATCGCTACACTTTATTCGCCATTTATGAGCGCAGGACATTCTGTGACTACTGAGGTACTGACTGAGCACATGAAGCAAGACCCTGAAAGTGTCAAAAAAGGGATGGAAATCATTACAGAGAGCACGCTTATTTTCGCCAGAGAGTGCATCAAACTTGGAGTAGACGGCTTTTTATCTTCCACACAGGGAGGAGAAGGCTTTAGATTTCAAGATCCGGCAATCTTCAAAAACTATGTAAAGCCTTTTGATTTGGCAGTAATGAATGAAATCAATGATGCCTGTTCCTGTAACGTTTTACACATCTGTGACTATGTGGGCGATTACAACGACCTCAGCCCATTCGTGGATTATCCCGGACATATCGTGAATTGCAGTATGAAAGTGGGAAATGAAATGCTCCACCCTCAGGATATTTATGATCAGTTCAAAAGACCTGTCTTTGGAGGATTGGAAAAAAGAGGCGCAATCTCTACAGCAAACTCCTCAAATCTGAAGGCAGAGGTAACTGATGTATTCAAAAATTCACCGGAAGGATTTATCCTGGGAGCGGAATGCGCACTTCTTGGCGAGATCGACTGGAAGCAGATACGCCTGGCAGTTGATTTGGCTCATAACCAAAAAGCCTGAAGTCCTGAAAAATGAAGGTTGGTTAAGGTCTCAATTCAGCTTTTCCGCCTTTTTAAATCTCCTTTAAAATCGAGTTTTGCTAAAAAGGAAAGCCAAATAAAACCTGTCAGATTCATTTCTGACAGGTTTTTTGGTTTTAAACTTTTCAAGTTTTGATTGAAATAACTTAATCCCATCTTTCATCTATTCCCCAGCTCCAATCTCCTCCTCACAAAATCAAATCCTATAATTTGGATTTGAAAACAGGAATTCTTTTATTTAAGACAAATTAATCCGAAATATGAAAACACTCTCTCAGGTAGGGAAATATGGTCTAAGAGCAATCCTTTATTTAGTCGCTTATCCATCTGAAAATCCCTACATGAGTATCAGGCAAATTTCTGATGAACTGAATCTTTCATTTCACTTTGTCACCAAGATATTCAGGGAATTGACGGCAAAGGGAATTCTAATTTCCTACAGAGGACCCTCCGGCGGAGTGGCATTGGCAAGGCCTGCTGATCAAATCATGCTTATCGATGTGGTCAAAGCATTGGAGGGTGAGGACTATTTTGATAAGTGCCTGATTGGATTGCCTCATTGCGGAACAGCCAAGCCCTGCCCGGTTCACGAATTCTGGAAGGAAACGAAAATCAAAATTCAACAGAATTTTACCGAAACCAGCCTGGCTTCATTGGGTGAAAAAATCCGCTCTCAGGAATTCCGTCTTGATGATTGATTTTTTTTGATTTTAAATAAGATTAAATACTCTTAAATATGAATTAAGCCTTTACCATACACACTATGAAACCCGAAACATCCTTTCTCAATTATCTCATGAAGCCTCGCAATTGGTGGCTTCCGTTTACGCTCATATTCGTAGTCAGTTTTACAGGATTGATATTCATTGGTTATCAGACTTATCAGGAGGCTCCTCCAATTCCGGATTATGTAGATCAATCCGGAAATGTGCTGATCTCGAAATCAGATATTTTGGCCGGACAAGAAGTTTTTCACCGATATGCGCTGATGGAATATGGAAGTATGTTTGGCGACGGTGCATTGAGAGGACCGGATTTCACCGCCCAAACACTGCACGAGATTGCCATATCAATGCGGACTTTTCACACCAATACGGCAATAGGAACTGTTTCTGACTTGGAGAAATCAGGAATTCAGGAGTTGGTGAAAGGAGAAATCAAGGCCAATACTTATGTCGAAGACAGCAATACTGCAAAGCTTTCAGATTCCCAGGTTTTTGCTACTGAGGAAATTGAAAATTTCTATCTGAGCATGTTCACTGATCCGGAGTTCAAGGAAGTTTTCAAACCGGCCGGCTACCTCAGTAATGAGGCTGAGATTCGCCAACTCAGCAAGTTTTTCTTTTGGGGAGCATGGGTTTGCAGTGTGGAGAGACCCGGGGAAAAATACAGTTACACCCATAATTGGCCTTTTGATCCGGAAGCGGGCAATACTCCGACTGCCTCCACAATGGTCTGGAGCCTGATTGGATTACTGGCATTGATCTTAGGTCTGGGCGCTGTCATGTATTATTATGGCCAGTTTGAGCAACTGAATGATTCCTACCTCACCAAGGGTTCTTCGGAAATGATCACCGAGGAAAAACTTCGAAACTACCATCCTACCCCAACCCAGCGGGCAACTTTCAAGTTTTTCTATGTTGCAATTTTACTCTTCCTGCTTCAGGTTCTGGCGGGAGTATTGACCGTGCACGATTTTGTTGGCTTCACCAATTTCTTTGGCTTTGATCTTCAGAAACTCATCCCCGTCACTATTTCCCGCAGTTGGCATGTGCAGATTTCCTTGTACTGGATTTCAGCTTGTTGGGTAGGGATTTCCTTTTTCATTCTTCCTCTACTTTCCAAAAAAGAACCTGAAGGTCAGCTCAACCTGATCAACCTCCTGTTCGGGATATTCTTCGTGATGGTAGCCGGCTCTGTCGTGGGAATGTATATGGGTCCGCAGGGAATGATGGGTTCCATGTCCCGATGGCTGGGACATCAGGGTTGGGAATTTGTGGAATTGGGCAGACTCTACCAATACATGCTTTTGGGGATTTTCGCTCTGTGGGCATTAATTGTCTACCGCGGATTGAAAGGGACATTCCAGGCAGGAAAACCCTGGGAACTTCCAAACTGGCTGATATATGCCATTGTCTGTATCCTGATTTTATTAGTCTCCGGGTTTGTCGCTACACCTGAAACCAACTTTGTCGTAGCTGACTTCTGGAGATGGATGGTGGTGCACATGTGGGTTGAAGCATTTTTCGAAGTCTTTACCACAATCATCGTTGGCTACATGATGGTTATGATGGGGTTAGTAAATCGCCAGGCCGTTGTCAAGGTCGTTTATCTGGCTGCTTTGTTATTTCTCGGATCCGGATTGCTGGGGATTTCCCACAATTTCTATTGGAATGCCAAACCTGTCGGAACGCTCGCTCTTGGTTCCGTCTTTTCCACCCTGCAAGTGGTACCCCTGATATTGCTCACACTGGAAGCATGGAAAATGCAGAAAATGCCCTATATCCTGTTAAACAAAGAAAATCCAAAAGACCGTTCGGCGCTCTTTGCCATGCCGGGAGTTTTCCTGTTCCTGCTAGGTGTTAATTTCTGGAATTTCTTCGGAGCAGGTGTATTCGGGCTTATCATCAATCTTCCTATTGCAAATTATTACGAACATGGAACCTACCTGACTGTAAATCATGGTCACGCAGCGCTGATGGGTGTTTATGGCAATTTATCCATCGCCGCAATTCTATTTGCCCTGAGGTTTCTGGTAAATCCTTCGGCATGGAATTCCCGATTGGTTACAATTTCATTCTGGTCAATCAACGGAGGCCTGATTCTCATGGTCCTGATGGACTTGTTCCCTGCCGGTATCCATCAACTCTTCACTGTGATTGATAAGGGCTATTGGTTTGCCAGATCCCAGGAGTTCATCCAGAGCACTCCTTTCCAAACCATGACCTGGCTGAGAATTGTGGGTGGTTCCTTGTTTTTCATTGGAGGAGTAATGCCCCTTACCTGGCTGGTACTAAAAAGTGCTGCATACCTAAAACCAAGCAGGCCGATTTCAGCAGTTTCAGTCAACGGCAACCTTAAAAAAGAAAAGGTTTATTAATCGCTAAAAACCAAAAAAACAGAACACTAATGAATCATTTGAAACCAACTATTATTCACTTTAAACAGGTCCGTTGGATTAAACGAGTCAAGAGTTAAGTTGCGAATCACCCTTAAGAGTGGAGCCTTCGGGCTTCACTTTTTTATTTTACAAAACTCAGTTTTCTCACCAGGCGGGGGAAGTTGAGTCTTTCCTAACTAATGAAAATACAGAAATACTTGCCTTAATTTCTCCAGACAAATTGAGGTCCGGAGGAAATTATTGACTGATCAAGCTGTGGCTTTTTGCTAGGACCCATATTCTCCAGAGTCTTAGTTTGATTCACAAAATGCTGCAAATAATACTGCCCTTTGTATCCCCGGGCAGCCAAAAAATCCTTCATTTCAGCCAGCTCATCCCCATTTATTTGAGATGAGTGAACCGTCGTTCTCACTTCCATCGGGATGTTGTTGGCAAGGAGGAGTTTCAGGCTTTTCTCAAACTGATCAAAAAAAGAACTTCGGGTGATTTTTTGAAAACTTCCGGGCAAGGATTTGAAATCCAGCGCCACATAATCCAGAAGATTTTGGCTCATCATTTTTGCAAGTACATCCGGCCGGCTCCCGTTGGTATCCAGCTTAATCTGCATTCCCAAAGCTTTTATTTCCCGGGCAAAATCAATAATCCCCGGGTGAAGAGTACACTCTCCTCCACTGAGTACGACACCATCAAGCAATCCTTCTCGCTTTTTTAAAAAAACAAGGACATCGGCAAGCCCCAGCTTGCCTTTGCCCTTGACGATCTCCGGGTTGTAGCAATAACCACAACGCATATTACAACCTGCAAACCATAAAATACAGGCTGTTTTATCCGGGAAATCGAGTAGTGTAAACGGTGTAATGCTGAAAATTGGCAGGCTTTCAACCCCTGTTTTCCGCAAAATGCTGTCGCTGTTTATGTTCACCTTTTTTTCCAATATTAAAACTCTCAACCGGGCGATGATATCCCATCACGCGGGTATAGACCAGACATTTCATTCTTCGCTCAGAATTGCTTTCCAAAAGAAACTGAGTCTCATTTTCAAATTGTACTTCATGGATTACTTGCATGTGTATTTGGGGTTAGGTTAAGTTCTTCGAGTAGGGACTCATCACAATGCGGGCAGTATTCATGCTCGCCATTCAGGTATCCGTGAACAGGACAAATACTGAATACCGGCGTCACGGTGATGTAGGGTAATTTGAAATTAGAGAGGACTTTTTTGACCAGATTTCGGCAGGCTTCCGGTGTACTGATTTTCTCCCGCATGTAGAGGTGAAGTACTGTACCACCGGTGTATTTACATTGCAATTCGTCCTGCAGCATCAATGCTTCAAAAGGATCATCGGTAAAATCGACAGGGATTTGAGAGCTGTTGGTATAGTAAATATTCTCTTCCATTCCCGCCTGAATAATATCCGGGAAGCGCTTTTTGTCTTCTTTGGCAAACCGGTAAGTTGTCCCCTCAGCCGGGGTTGCTTCGAGGTTGTAGAGATTTCCGGTTTCTTCCTGAAACTCCCGCATTCTGCTGCGGATATGCTCCAAAATCTCAGAGGCGAATCGCTGTCCAAAATCCCCGGCAATGTCCTCCTGTTCTGAAGTGAAATTTAGAATCATTTCATTCATGCCGTTGACTCCGATGGTGGAGAAATGATTTCTGAAATGGGTCAAATAGCGCTTGGTATAAGGATAAAGTCCCCTGTCATACATTTCCTGAATGAAGCCCCTCTTCTTCTCAAGAGTAGATTTCGAAAGTTCAAGCAGGTGATCAAGTCTACGATAAAGCCGGTTTTTATCGTTTTTGTACAGGTATCCCAGCCTTGCCATGTTGATGGTGACAACTCCGATACTTCCGGTCATTTCAGCACTTCCAAATAGTCCGTTTCCACGCTTGAGCAACTCTCGCAAATCCAGTTGAAGTCTGCAACACATGCTACGAACAGCATTGGGTTTGTACGCATTGGGGTTTTCGACTTTTTCCCCATTTGCATCCAAGGTGTATTGGCTGCCAATGAAATTCTGAAAGTACGAGGAGCCGATCTTGGCAGTATTTTCAAAAAGCAAATCGGTATTTTCTCCATACCAATCAAAATCTTCCGTGATATTGACCGTAGGAATGGGAAAAGTAAACGGCTGACCATTCGCGTCTCCTTCGGTCATGATGGTGTAGTAAGCCTTATTAATAAGCTTCATTTCCCGATGAAAATCTTTGTAGGTCAGATCCTCTAGCCGATCTACGCCTCTTTCCTGGACCTTAGCCAGAAGGTCAGGATCATCCAATCCCAAAAATAAGTGAAGGTCATTTTTGGTTGGCATTTGATCTTTAAGATCCTCAGGAACTACCCAGTCCAGGGTGATATTGGTAAAAGGTGACTGACCCCAGCGGGCAGGGACGTTCAGGTTATAAACGAAGGATCTGATTGCTTTTTCAATCTCTTTGTAGCTCAAACCATCCTTGAAAACATAGGGAGCCAAATAAGTATCGAAGGAACTGAATGCCTGGGCACCAGCCCATTCACTTTGAAGAATCCCCAGAAAATTAGCCATCTGCCCCAAAGCTTCTCGGAAATGCGATGGCGCTTTGCTTTCCACTCTGCCTCTGACTCCGTTGAATCCTTCATTGAGCAATACCCTCAGGCTCCATCCTGCGCAATAACCTGTAAGGCAATCCAAGTCGTGAATATGAATATCACCGTTGCGGTGTGCATATCCTTCCTCCTTTGAATAAACTTTATCAAGCCAGTAATTGGCTATAATTTTCCCTGCGACATTGTTCACCAGACCGGCATTGGAATAAGAAGTATTCGCATTGGCATTGATTCTCCAATCAGTTTGCTTTACATATTCCTCAATTGTCTGCGTACTGTCCACATAAGTTGTGTCTTCATTGAGTCCAGCCACATGCTCCCGCTGCAACTTTCGTGTGTGACGATACACCATGAAGGATCGCATGACCTCAAACAACCCGGCTGCAAATAATTCCTTCTCGATCAAATCCTGAACCTCCTCCACCGCCCAGGTGACTCTCGATTCAAGCTTCTTCAACAGCCTTTCAAAAATCGATGGATCGTATGGCTGTTGAACACTTGAAAATCCTTTCTTGAGAGCATCTTCAATCTTGAAAGCCTCGAAAGGCACATAGTTACCATTGCGTTTGATGACAAATTGATCCATAGACGAGAGAAGTTTGTTTGGTGGGTTAAACTTTGATTTTGGGATGGAAAAAGGTAAGGATCCTTAAAAATCACAGAGGTCATTTCGATCAGATTCCTGCCTGATATAAATCATACTTTTTTATCTTAAATAGAAGGTTAAAAAATTGGTTGGCGAAAATTTAAAGGATAATTTCGTCCTCTTATTTTCACAAAGAAGAAACACTCTTAAGGGCTGAAAACGAGGTTTTGTAAAACCCTTCAGGGGTTAACAAGAACCAAAGGCTTACCTAATCCTTCCAACAGGAACGAATCCCATGAATGATAGAAAAAGATGGTTGACTGAACAGATCGATCAATTGCGAAGAAAAAAGAACGCCGTCATCCTGGCACATTATTATCAAAATCAGGAGATTCAGGATGTAGCTGATTTTGTCGGGGATAGCCTGGAACTTTCCCGAAAAGCCGTAGAAACATCCGCTGACATCATCGTTTTTTCCGGAGTACATTTCATGGCCGAGACTGCGAAAATCCTGAATCCTGATAAAAAGGTCTTGCTTCCCGATCTGGAAGCAGGTTGTTCGCTGGCAGATTCCGGCTCAACCTTCGATTATAAAACCTTCCTCGAACTTCATCCTGACTGTGTATCAGTAGCCTATATCAATAGCTCTGCGGAGATCAAAGCTGAGTGTGATTATGTATGTACCTCTTCCAACGCGGTCAAGATCATCCAGTCCATTCCGGAAAACAGAAAAATTGTATTTCTTCCTGACAAAAATCTGGGGGAATATTTGATCCGAAAAACAGGTCGTGAAATGATACTTTGGGATGGTGCTTGCGCAGTTCATGAGGCATTCTCGGTTTCCAAACTCATAAACCTTGTTGTTGCATTCCCAAAAGCCAAAATCCTTGCACATCCGGAATCGTCCCCTGCTATTCTCCGGCTTGCACATTTTGTCGGTTCCACATCAGCATTGCTTCGCTATGTGACAGAAAATGAATCGGAGGAATTTCTGATTGGAACAGAGGCTGGCATCCTGCATCAAATGCACTTGGCTGCTCCCCACAAAACGATCATTCCTATTCCCACCGAGGAGGATAATACCTGCGCCTGCAGTGAATGTGCATTCATGAAAGTGAATACACTCGAAAAACTCTACCAATGCTTACTCCACGAGACACCCGAAATAACGTTGGATCCTGAGATTGGTCGAAAAGCACTGAAACCGATTCAACGGATGCTGGATTTGGCTTGACTCAGGGAATTGAAAAAATTACCTAAACTCAGGCCAGTCGGAGACAAAAAAGCTAATTAAACCAACAATTATAGCCACTTTATTCCAGTTTACAGATGCTCAGCATTACCAAGTTATTCAGTTTTGAGGCGGCCCACAGAATCAGTAATTACCAGGGAGCTTGCAGCCAGGTTCATGGCCATAGTTACAAACTTCAGATCACCATATCTGCTGAGATGCCGGGAGAAAACGACATGGTTCTGGACTTCAAAATCCTCAAAGAACTCGTTCAGAGCCATATTCTTGCCCTTTTGGATCATTCATTGATGCTCAAGGACAATGCTGAAAACCGTCAATTTTTCCTCAATTACCCCGGCAAAATCTACTGGATGGACAGCGAACCAACAGCTGAGCGCATGCTTCTCGATATTAGCCGGAAGCTTGAGCCCGTCTTGCCAGGTCATGTAAATCTGGAAGAAATCGTGTTGTTCGAAACTGAGACAAGCTTTGCAAAATGGAGGAAATCAAAGTAACATCTCGAACCCTACTTAAACCCGGATTCTAAGACTTGGGAAAAGTAACGTAATTATGCAGTAGGATTCGTAATAGACTGTCCCGATTTTTATCGGGAAGGCTTGAAAATGCAATAAAATCAGGCTGTTTGGAAATCTCACCATAGCACCGCTATGGTGTGCCTGCCTGCAGCTGGCAGGTCTGTGGGAAACTTTTCGTCTAGTGATCAGTCTCAGGAAAAGAGTCTCAGTATTCAGCCGCAGTAAACAGTATTAACAGAATAGACGGTGTTGGTTCAAGTTTTCGAACTTGGATCAGAATTAAGCAGTCTCAAGACTGCAAGCACATAGGTCCAAGACTGAAGTCTTGAACCATTGTAGCCTGCCTGTAGGCAGGATTGAAAATGGCAACGAAGTGGCTGATTTTGCAGCAGTTTCAAGACGTAATAGATTTGCTAATGCATATTTTGGGTTGAACTGCTGATGAGAAACCACATGCCCTGAAAAAGAAAATATTCTTTCCGCAGGTACTCTGATATATTTGGCGAAATACGAGATTGTTGCTGTCAATCATGCTTCAATGTCTGCTTCCCAGCATGACTCTGAAAATATGGAAGACCGCCGGAAAAATCGCATTCATTGACTCTTTAGCTCCGCGCGTAGAGCCTGGAAGAGCCAACACCAAGCTCTCTCCAATGAGTCCTGCAGAGGAGCGCGAAAGCATCGCATAGGGCGTGCGTTGCTGACCATAGTTCCGCATGGCTTCCTCTATTCCCGGCACTTCCTTCTCTAGTATTTCATGGAGAGCTTCCGGCGTTGTATCGTTTGATGCCAGGCCAGTTCCTCCTACACAAATCACCAAATGATTGCTTGCGGCACATTTCTCTTTTACAGCTTTTTGAATATCTGCCTTAGCGCTACCGATAATCTGATAATCGCTGAGCTCGACACCCAGCACTTGAAGTTGGTCAACCACCTGCCGCCCGGCACTATCCTCCTTTTTTCCGGAAGCGACAGAATCTGAACAGACAATCACGGCTGCTCTGAGATGTTGACTTTGATCCTTTGCCAAATCTGACTTTCCTCCTCTTTTCTCCACCAGTTTGATTTGCTCGATACTGATTCCCTTATCTATTGGCTTGAGCATGTCATACATGGTCAAGGCAACCACAGAAGCAGCGTGCATAGCCTCTACTTCAACCCCAGTCTTATAAATGGTGTGTATTTCTACGTACACCCGGATTTCCATTTTACCTGCCTCATACCGGATACCTGTGTACTCAATGGGTAAAGGATGACAGTCCGGGATTATATCAGCGGTTCGCTTGGCGGCAAACAAGCCGGCTGTTTTTGCCATCTCCAAAACATCCCCTTTAGGCACAGTTTTATTGATGACGGCAACGATGGTTTCGGGCCTACTTACCCGAAGGATCGCCTGTGCTATAGCTTTCCTAAGCGTACTACTTTTGGTTGTGATGTTGATCATTCAATTTTACTTTCTACACGAGGATGGATTGGACACTTCAATGATTCCCTCTCAACTAGCTTTTGTCCTCCCATTTTTTTAATTCTTCCTTTGAATTGATGTTGGCAAATATGCGGCTTTCTCGATCATAGAAATCATCCATCGGAATAATCTGATGAGACTGAGATTCTACCATCGCCTGCATTTTAAGTTTATTTTCATCCAAGAGTTCCTTTAAAGATGCCTCAAGCATTTTGGGATAAACTCCAATAACCGGATTGATCCTCCCTTCCAGGGAAATGCAATTGATCTTACCCGGAATGGCCTGCGCTATTAACCTTCTCAATACTTCCTCAGACAAAAAGGACATATCGCAGCTTAAAAGTAGAACATTCTCTCTCTCCGATCGCTTCAAAGCTGTGTATAATCCCCCCATAGGCCCTTTTTCTTTGATGGTGTCCTCATAGACCTTCAAGCCAAATTGACCATACCGAAGGTCGAAAGCAATCACTGAAACCGGCATCCCCAGCATAGTCGCTGTATCGATTAAGTAAGAAATAATAGGTTTCCCTTTATAATTGACCAGCCCCTTTTCCTCTCCCATGCGGCTGCTTTTCCCTCCTGCAAGGATAAACACCTCTATTTCTTCAATTGAAATCATCGCAGATTTAATTCATTGCCATGATTCTCCATTATATTCTTACCCCGATGAATTTGTTTTTAATCGTAGGTCGTACGATGAGCATCGCATACGCCCAGTCTTGCACTCCTTTGGGATTGGTATTTTGGAAAAGCTGATGAAAGCCATCCGAACCCCAATATCTGCTATATCCTAATTGAACTGAAACGGATTGGTTGATCAGAATTCCCGCTGAAAGATCCCACTCGATGCCCAAGTAACTTTCCTTTCGGAGTGTTTCGGTATTGGTGAAATCCTGCTGACTGGAGAAATGATGGAGATCAGATTGTATCCAGAATTTGGAACCAGATGTATATCTCGCTTTCAGGTATAAATCTTCAAGCCCCACTGAATTCTCAAATGCTCCTCCCACAAAGAAGTAATCCATGTACCCATTGAAAAAGTGATTGGTCCCGTAAAGAGGCGAAAAGGAGTTATTTTCGGCTGAGTCTTGTTTTGAGCCGCTAATCCATTCTCCCCCAAAAGCAAATTCAATTTTTTTGATTCCCGCCGAATCCAGTACAAAAGACTTCTTCAAGTCAATCCCTAAATCAAAAGCCCTGACCGATCTTGCCTGAATATCTTTCCCGGATTGAGCATAAAGGAAGGACTTCAATTCAAGACCAACAACTTTGGTAGTCAAGTCCGAAATCCCAAAAGTTTGTCTGAAATTCTGCTTTTTATCTTTTTCCCTTCCTTCATTCCAAAATAATAAGGAGAAGTTTACCGAAGAAAGTACATCCTGGTATCGAATAAACTGTGCTGTTTTGTACTGATTTGCTAGTTCATAGTTCGTCTCACTCAGTCTTTGCTGCTGCTGATTGAATGCAGTTCCGAGATGGAGTTTGGATTGTTCCTTTTCATATTTAATCAATGCCAGATCATGTGATCTCCCCTGAAAAGCCCAATCCACATTTCCCAAAAATCTGAAATTATCGTAATTAAGCTCTTGACGGCCAGCTTTCAATGTCCAATTAGGATTGAAATTCACCTCGGCCCAAGCTTCATGAACTGAGAGAAAATCATCACTGGTATTCAACTGAGGAGTGCTTCCCCAAGTGCGAATATCCTGAACACTGAGGTAAAACTTCACATCTTGGTGGGTGTATGCCGCCTGAATCCTGGCCCGGTGGGCTATAAAGAATGCGGGATCTGCTCCCTCAGAAATAGGACGACCGTAACCATTTCTATATTCAGAGCGGGCAAAATATTGCCCATCCACCTGAAACTGAGCCTGTACTCTTGTCATCGAGGTCATCAGGATCAAAAGGGCGATTAATAAGGTAGACTTTTTCATAGCATGCCGGTATATTACTCATTGGTGTTCGATACTTTCAGAAATTTCGGGAGCATGCTTTCTTACAATGGACTTTACTACTCGGGACATCCACCAATAACAAAGGATAGATACCACTAGCATCAGCATCCAGCTACTGGTCCAGAGTCCGGTTTCCTCCAGGATATAGCCGAATAGAATCGGACAGAAGAACCCACCCATTCCTCCGATTACGCCGACCATTCCCCCCACTACACCAACTTCATTGGGAAAGTAATCAGGGATAAATTTATAAACTGAAGCCTTGCCTATTCCCCAAATGATTCCGATCAGCAATGTCAACCCTGCAAAAACCCACATATTGGCTTCGAAATTGATCCGAGTGATTCCTTTGACCAATAATTGCTTTTTCTCGACTTGATCTCCAGGCTGGACTACAGGCTCCTGCCAGGAAGCTTTTTGTGGTAAAAGCGAAGATTTATTCTCTCCCGGGAGTTGATCTTGACTTTGGGGTGCAAATGTATAGCTCTTTCCATTTTCCATTATTACTTCGGTGATGTTAACCTCTTTTACAGTTCCAGCCTGGGAAGCATTTATGCCTCGTCCCGGAGAGAAGATTTCCATTTTGGGAATCATGAGTAGCCCACTGATGACGATAGACCATTTGAATACGCCAAACATCACTTTTCGCGCACCAAACTTATCACTTAGCCAGCCTCCAACCGCCCTGATCACTCCGGATGGCAAGCTGAAAAGAGATGCAAACAAACCAGCTATGACCAGACTGGTACCATAGACATTCGTGAAATAAGGAACCAACCATTGAGAAAATGCCACAAAACAGCCAAAAACGAGGAAGTAATAAAGTCCAAATCTCCATACCCGAATATTTCCCAAAGGCTGCAATACCTGACCTATCGTACGCTCGGGGGCACTTGACTTTTTGTTAATCGCGAAAATCGAAAAGATAAGGGCCATCAGAAGTAAAACTGCCGCATAGATGATGGGAAGTGTCTTCCAGCCTTCAGGGTTTGCCCCCGAATCGGTCAATGAAATCAATAAAGAGGGGGCAAGAAGTGTAGTGATGGCAGCGCCGGCATTTCCTGCACCGAAAATCCCGAGTGCACGGCCCTGCCAATGCTTAGGGTACCATACGGAAGTATAGCCTATCCCAACTGCAAAAGCTGCTCCCGAAAGTCCAAACCCAAAACTCATCATTGCGTACCACTCGAAAGACTGGGTCATGCTGAGCAAAAACATAGGGACTGCTGCCAGAACCAATAATCCGACAAAAACCCATTTTCCACCATATTTATCCGTCAGGATTCCGATTGGAAGTCGCATCACAGACCCGGTCAGAATTGGAATACCCAATAGCCACCCAATCTGCACTTGGGACCAGGAAAAAATCCCGTTATCCACCAGAAATGTGACCATTACTCCATTGAATGTCCAGGCAGCAAAACAGAGTGTAAAAGCGAGCGTGTTCAGGAATAGAATCCTATTTGCTTTAGATGATATAGGTTCAGGCATCGTAGAATGGTATTAGTGTTTTTCGTTTCACTTGACAACATCGAATTCTCGTTGGGCCAAGTCCAGCATTTTCAACGATCTCCTCTGCGCTTATCAGTTTGGAAGGTGGCTTCCTTTCCATCTCCTCTTGCGGCATACAATAAGCACAGCTAAAATTACAGTTATCAGTAAGGAGAACCTTCAGATAATCATGAACTCGACCGAAGGAATCCTTGAGCATCATCTTTTATTTTTTTTTCGAATGGGATCAGGAAGGTATTTCAGTAGCAAAAAGGAAGCAACGGCAAAAATAAGAGAGCCTACTGCTGTAGTAATGGCAAAATTGATGTTTTCCTGCAAAGCATTATTAAGCGCACCGGAAAGAAACCAAATCTGAATAGTAACAAACAGGATCAGTAGGAAAATAATCGCGGTCATCAAAATATTAGTTTTATTCGGATGAGCCTCATTTTGAGAATTTCTGAAATCACTCATAGCATGTTAATTAGGCTTGTAAGGCTTTGACAAATACTTTATTATCCTTGATAACCACCTCCAACTGAGGCAAAGGTCTTGGCGGAGGGCCTTGGATCACATCACCCGTACGAGGGTTGAAATAGCCCTTGTGACACGGGCATTCAATCTGGCCGATATCATGACGATATCGCACTGCACAAGAGAGATGGGTACACTTTTGCTCGAAGGCTCTCCATTCATTTCCCCCCAGATTAATCAAAATATAAGGAACGAGCTTACTTCCTTCGATTTCGAACTGGAACATCTCTCCTTCAGGTACCTGAGCTTGCTCACATACAAAATTCTCTCCTTCCAAAGGCTTCTCCGGAAAGGCCAGAGATTTAATTACGATTGCACCATTACCCACCGCCAATGCTCCGGAAAGCAGGGTAAGGAATTTTGCAAATTCTCTCCGGGAGACATGAGTTGCCTCTTTTTGCTCGATTGGAAAATCCTGTTTCCACTTAGGGATATTTTCGTTTGGATCCTTAGACATAGCACTTTCGAATTACGGGTGTATCTGTAAAAAATTACTCCCCTTTGGCATCATTATATTTACTTTTGTATTGACTTCTTCTTCTCCAAAGAGAAATTTATTGACTGGGGTACTATTAGGACGCAACTTTTCGATTTCCTCACGTGTCCCGTAAAAAAGTGCCTGACTTGGACAAACGGTCGCACACATAGGCTTCTTTCCGGCACTGGTGCGGTCATAGCACATGTTACATTTCATCATCAGTTCAGATTTTTCTTCTTTTTTAGGCACGCCAAATGGACAAGCCAGAACGCAGTTGGAGCATCCTATGCAGCGGGAGGTATTTGCTGTATGAACCACACCAAAATCATCTTTGGTAATTGCATCGGCAGGACAAACATTAGCACAAACAGGGTCTTCACAGTGCATACACACCTGCACGGTCGTCTGCACGGATACAGCTCGCTCCACATAGTGAATATGGATCATGCTTTCTTGTCCGTTGGTCTCACATTCAGCACAGGCCATCTCACATGCATGACAGCCTATACAGCGCTGCATGTCTACGAAAAACTCCATTTGCTGATTGTACTGTGGGTTTTGCATGATTGAATGGGTATAGATTAAAAACTTTGATAGGCTGTTTCTTTGATCACTACTGAGGCCAATTTACCGGTTGGCACCAACTGACACGCACAAACTTTAAACTCAGGAATTTTACTTACCGGATCCAGAGTACCAATAGTCAACTGGTTTGCAGATTGCTTACCTCCCCAGTGATACGGAATAAAAACAGTATCCTCACGAATACTTTCCACGATCTGCGCAGGAAATGTTGCCTCTCCTCTTCTGGTTTTGACAGTGACTTGCTCTCCATCCTTTATGCCGTAATGGTAGGCCAGTTTCGGATGGATTTCCAGTAATGGCTGTGGATATTGATCCACTAGTTTCCCGATTCTCCGGGTTTGAGTACCACTGAGGTATTGAGAAACCACACGACCGGTGGTCATGACTACAGGATATTCCGTATCCACTACCTCGGAAGGCTCTCGATAGGGCACCGGATTAAAATGTGCTTTTCCGTCAGGAGTCTTAAACTTCCGATCTTCCCAAAGTCTTGGAGTGCCCGGATGATCTTCGGAAGGACAAGGCCAAAAGACCCCCATTTCTTTCACGACTCTTTCGTAGGTAATGCCAAAATAATCGGCTGTTCCACCTTTGGATGCCACCCGAAGTTCATTGAAAATATCCTCTGATGATGCGTAATTAAATTTATCGCCTGCACCCAATAGCTTGGCTAGTTCCATGATAATCTCTCCATCACGACGGGCTTCTCCGGGAGGTGTTACGGCTTGATTGATTTTAACAACACGTCCTTCGGCTGTAGTGACTGTTCCCTCCTCTTCTTCGTGGAGAGAACCCGGAAGAATGATATCTGCATGACGAGCTGTTTCGTTGAGGAAAAAATCAATGGCGACATAGTATTCGAGTTTCTCTAAAGCCTCTTTGACAAAATTATTATTGGGCAGGGAAACCAAAGGATTAAAACAAATAGTAATCAATCCTTTCACCTCTCCGCGATGAATGGCCTCGATGAGTTCATAAGCTGATAACCCTTTCCCTGGCATATCCTTTTCGTCGATTCCCCATACTTCCGAAATATATTTTCGATGCTCAGGATTCGTGATATCTCGATTTCCGGGTAGTTGATCGCATTTGTGACCATGCTCTCTCCCTCCCTGACCATTACCTTGGCCGGTAATAGTACCATAGCCACAAAAAGGCTTGCCGATTCTTCCGGTAGCCAGCACCAGATTGATACAGCTGAGGACATTATCCACTCCTTTGGAGTGATGCTCAATTCCTCTGGCGTGAAGTAAAAAGCTCGTTTCTGCTTTTCCCCATAGTTCAGCAGCCTCTTGGATTTTGGCCGCCGGAATGCCGGTTTTTTCCTCAGCCCAGGCAAGATCATACTCTTTTACTGCGGCGATGCTTTCTTCAAATCCTGAAGTATGATTATCGATAAAATCGTGATCCAGCCAATCATTATCTACTAAGATCTTTAGCATAGCTCCGAAAAGAGCCGAATCTCCTCCCGGTCTCACCGGTAAGTGAAGGTCTGCTGTCCGGGCAATTGGAGTGACCCTTGGATCGACGACGATGAGTTTAGCTCCATTATCCCGTGCTTGCCAGATGTAATGAGTAAGAGTTGGAAAAGTTTCAGAGACATTGGCCCCAGCGATAATAATCACTTTAGCATGCTTCAAATCTTCCCATGAGTTGGATGCTCTATCCAAACCAAAGGCTTTTTTATTGCCTGCCCCGGCACTGACCATGCAGAGTCTGCCATTGTAGTCCAGATTGGCAGTCTTTAATGCTACTCTGGCAAATTTTCCAATCATGTAGCTTTTTTCGTTGGTCAAAGACACTCCGGATAGCATAGACATTGCATCATTCCCATACGTCTTTTGGATGCGTTGAATCTCGCTTACGGTCCGGCTCATGGCAGCCTCCCAGGTAGTCTTTTCAAACCCCTTGCCCTCAACACGCTGGAGTGGATTCAGGAGTCGGTCCGGATGATTATTCTGGAGATAGCGCTGGACACCTTTTGGACAAAGTCTTCCCTCATTGAACGGAAATTCCATCCAAGGCTCAAAACCAGCTACTTTATTGTCCTTAACTTTCAATTGGATACCACATTGCATTCCACAAAAGCAGCAGTGGGTTTTCACCAACTTATCTGGCTCGTGTACACCTTTAAAACCATCCTTTGGCGTGTAGCCTTTGTGAGGGCCAAATTGGTCTATAATATTCTCTACTGAGGTAGGTAATTTTGCCATGATTTATGCTTTTATCCGAAAAATGTTCCGGATGATTTTCTTACTTCGAAATGCGCTTTGGCCAATGCCGCTCGCTTGCCTTCAGGACTGAGATCCAGATGACTTTTCCCATTTTTCAAGGTAAAATCGAATCCCAATTCCTTGGTGACTGTCTTCAAATCCTCGATGTGGGTTTGGGTAGCAAACTCCTCGTGAGTATGTGGACAAACCGCCATACCTCTTCTTTTCCCTTCGGTACGATAGATGTTTGCTCCTAGCTGAGCAAGGCGCTGGAATATGTGAAAAAACTTTCCAAATGGAAGCCAAACCAGAAACAAGATCACAGTGATAGCGTGTGTTACAGCCATAAACTGATAGGTCTTGCCTTGGAGAAAAGTGTAATCGTATGAAATACCCAATCCTGTAACAGATATTGCAATCAATAAAACAAGAGGAAGCCAGTCTCCTTCAAAAGTTTGGGTTGCAATCAAACCTCCGTTAGTTAATCGACGTTTCATCATCATCACTGAGCCGATAATTACTAAAACAGAACACCAAACCAGTGCATGAAAAGCCATGAAGGCCATAAAAGAGCCTATTTCAAAGCTTCCTGCTTCAAATCCGAATACATTGGCATAATAGGTATTGTCATTTCCGGGGTGAAATTCAAAGTGAATCCAGCCTAAAGTCAACGGAATAGTGACAATAAAAGCAATCAAACAACCTGTCGCAAGCATAAAATGCCCAATCCATCTGCTCCTGCCACGATGATAGATAAAACGCTGGAAGAGAATATTCTGAAAGAAAAGCCGAAATGAGCGCAGCAAATAGGGAAAGAAATCGCGGCTGAATAAAAACTGCATACTCCTCTTCCAATATAGGCGAGTCGGTGGGCGCTGAATCCAAATGGAATACCGATAAGCTACCCCAAAAACTGCGAAAATCGTCCCTAACAAATATGCGATCAGGGCAGCATCGAAATTTTGAAGATTTCTGGACCCAATGAACACCAGAATTACTACTGCCAAAGCAGCAATAGTAGCTTTTATAAAAGCAAGTCTGTTGAGGGTATTTAGTAGTCTAAACATTTTACAAGTAAATTAACCAGGTCTCTCCGCCCCTTTTCTCTGATAAAAATACCAATTGATTCCTGTGGCCATGGCCAGATAAGCAGCAAGTATCCAGAAAAAGCCTGTGGCATTTCCTGTGGCACTCATAAAGCCACTGATAGCAAGGGAGAAAATAAATGGACCATATGCCCCTATTGCGGCAGTCCATCCGATTACTCCGGAGGCGTGTACCGGATTATGCTTGAAGATTACAGGAAACTGCTTGAAGGTAGAGGCATTTCCAATACCGGTAAATAGAAACAGTAACATCATAACGGTAATAAACATTGGAAATTGATCCATGCTGCCCGGCTCTAATAAGTTTAGGAAAATTATTGCAAAAGAGCAAAGAAAAAGGCCAATACCGGAAATAGTAGTCAAAATCGCTCCACCCACTTTGTCTGCAACAAACCCAAACAAAACTCTGGCTGCAGAACCAATTAAAGGCCCATAAAAGGCATAGGTCAACGGATCCAGGCTTGGATCAAATTTTCCATAAACCGATTTTATCAAAAGTGGAAAAGCGGCAGAAAGACCCGCAAACGTACCGAAAGTCATGAAATAGGTAATGGTACAATACCAAGTGTGCTTATCCTTGAAAATGCCTAATTGCTCCTTGAAACTGGATTTTATGGGAACGCTTTTCAGCATGAACCAGCATAAAATCCCTACCAGTATGAGGAGCGGTGCATACCAGAATGTGGCACTTTGAAGATAGATTTCTTTTGTGATAATTTCTCCTGTGGCGCTTTCCTTCGTGAAAATCTGTGGTGTCCCATAAAGTGCTACGCTAAGCATAACCGGGGTCATAAATTGAGCCAAACTGACTCCGAAATTCCCGATCCCAGCTTGTATCCCAAGTGCTGTACCTTTGAGCTTGGAGGGGAAAAACATATTGGTAGAAGGCATAAAGGAGGAAAAATCTCCGCCTCCAAACCCGGCAGTCAAAGCAAGTACGACAAATACCCAGAAAGGAGTATTCGGATCCATCACTGCAAACCCAAATCCTATGACAGGGATAAGTTTGAGAAAAGTAGCGATCGTAATCGTATGCCTTGTCCCGAAAATCGGAATCAAAAACGTGTGAATAATCCTAAGCGTACCTGCGGACAAACCAGGCAATGCGGCCAACCAAAACAATTGCCCGGAAGTAAAGTTAAATCCGATTCCATCTAGTCGTGTCACAATTGCACTGACCATAAACCAAGTTGAAAAAGATAGAATTAAAGAAATGGTGGTGATGGTTAGTGTCTTCCAGGCAATTCCTTTACCGGTGGTATTCCAAAAAGAAATGTTTTCGGGGTCCCATACTTTTAGCCAGGTACTCATGGTGAATTAGGATGTTAGGGTCTATTAATGGTACGAAGGTATTTTACCTTAATGGCTGTATTCATGATAAAAATCATCTTGGGAAATGATTTAATAAAACCATTTAAAAAAATATAATTATCCGTTTTCTAACCTGTAGCCATATAATCTATGGTTTGAAGTTCAATTTCAGGAACTCCGCTCCGCCACATCGGACAGGTGTCGACGGGAGGATGATTATCCGCATTTAGTTAATTGGATTTTTTTCCCGCTGGTATCATTCGGATAATCATAAAGGGGAAAACACTGATTTTCTAAACCAGACTTTGAAAGAATTCAAAATGGGAAAATCTCCTGAAAAAATCCTGTTTCAAGCCAATGAACTAGTGGATACCAACTCATTCTCGTAAATCTTGCGGATGAGCAATCCGGTTGAAATCAAGGCGAAGTTTTTGATGATGTATTGACCTACCAAAGTCGGGGTAAACCAGTATTGCCATGTCTCTCCGGGCAAAACCAAAAACGGCAAAAAAGTAGCTCCCATGTGGAGGATCAATGCCCAGAAAGCAATTTTGGTAAATTTTGGAAATAGCCAAATCGAACCGATCAGACACTCCACAATTCCGAAAGAAATAGTAAACGTACTGAATTCAATAAACCTGCCTATGGTGCCTAAAAAGAGCGTTTCAACCAGGTTTTCGGCAGGTGAAACACCAATTACTTTCAAAATTCCAAACCAGAAATAAATGATAAATAGAGAAACTCTACCCATCCATACAATTCTTCCCATAGTCTAATTAGTAAGCTCGAAAGATATTTCATCGGCTAAGCGGCTACAATGACTTTAATCAGGTTTTAGCTTGTTGAAGAAAGTTTTCGCCTTTTAAACTTGGATTAACCGCTAATTCTTAAGGAAAAAACCGCTCAGGAATATCCCCGAGCGGTTTTCAAACAAAGCCCAAACTAGTGTCATGTCATATATACTTTGACGTATAAATCTTTTATCTTTGGAAAAATACAAAGATAGAGATGATAAAATACAAGGTAACATTAAGTCAAGAAGAGAGAGATGAATTGATGTCACT
>JAKFCO010000005.1:0-76110 GCA_036676605.1 Algoriphagus sp. | reverse complement strand
GGGATTTTAGACTTCAAATTTCTATATCTGTTTACTAATTAAAATATCACTGAAAAACCGATCTGGAACTTGGAACTTCAAAAGTTGATTTTCACACAGCCTCGGTTGGCTGTTGTCGGTTGTCGGTTGTGCCCCCTGCCCCCTGAAGGGGAGTTTATTAAGTGGTAATTGTTGATGCGTTTTTCTATATCTACTCTGATCACAGATGCTAATTTGACCTGGATGCTACTTCCCTCCTTCAGGAGGGAGCAGAAGGGAGGTAAAAGAGTGGGGTTGTCAGTTATCTGTTAGCTGTTGTCGGTTGTCGGTTGCCGGTTCCGCAACTGCCTCAGGTGTCGGTTCCGCCACGGCGGACAGGTGTGAAAATCTCTAATCCCTATTCCCTAATCTCCAATCTCTTAATCTCCTAATCTCCAAATTCCTAATCCCCGAAGCAGACCTCTCCTTTGTCGAGGTGACATGACAGTGTCAACACTAATCTCTATTCTCTATTCTCTTAATCTCTAATCTCTTAATCTCTAAGTTGCCTGTTGTCGGTTATCGGTTGTCGGTTATCGGTTGTCGGTTGTCGGTTGTGGAATGTCAATCACTGTCTCTAATCTCTATTCTCCAATCTCCAATCCCTAATCCCTATTCTCCAATTCCTAATCCCTAATCCCTCCCGATAGCTACCGGGATCTTTTTATCTCTAATCTCTGATCTCTTAATCTCTGATCTCCTATTCTCTTAATCTCTGATCTCTTAATCTCTAAGTTAACTGTTGTCGGTTGTCGGTTGTCTGTTCTAGTGGACTGATCACTGCGACTGAACACTGTTACTGATCACTGTTACTGATCACTGCAACTGCGACTGAACACTGTTACTGATCACTGCGACTGAATACTATGACTGCTTCCGACCTCCCTCCCCCAACCTCCCTTTTTTATTTCAGCCCTCGAAATTAAACCACCAACGGCTACGCTAGTCTAAACAAAATAAGGATATTAGACAGGAAACCGGAAGTCCATGAAACTTTTTGATAAAACCGAGATCAACAATTGATTAGCGAGGCTCGTTGTCTTGATCTCCATCACCAGGCATTAACACTAACAAACCATAAAAACAACCATGAACGAATTAAGAAAAGAGGACATCCCTCAGGAGGTATTTGATCTCTACGATTACTATGCGCACAGCAAACTGGATCGCAGGGAATTTACGGAAAAGCTTTCCATCTATGCCGTAGGAGGCATTACGCTGGCTTCGCTGATGAGTGCCATGATGCCAAATTATGTGGACACGATCACGATCAAGCCAGGCGATTCAAGGCTGAGTTCCGAATACATCATGTACGATTCTCCCAAAGGAGGAGGAAGTATCAAAGGCTTGCTTTCCATCCCAACTGAAGGGAAAGGCAAGTTTCCGGGCGTTGTCGTAGTACACGAAAACAGAGGATTGAACCCATACATTGAAGATGTGGGAAGAAGAGCCGGCGTAGCAGGATTTATTTCCCTCGCTCCGGATGCCCTCACTCCGCTAGGCGGATATCCCGGAAATGACGATGATGGACGAACCATGCAGCAAAAAAGAACCCGTGAGGAAATGCTGGAAGATTTCATCGCAGCGTATGAATACCTCATGAAACATCCGGATTGTAATGGCAAAGTTGGTGTGGTAGGGTTTTGCTTTGGGGGATGGATTACCAATATGATGGCGGTAAGAATTCCTGAATTGGGCGCAGCAGTCCCATTTTACGGCGGGCAACCGACTGCTGAGGAAGCTGCCAAAATCAAAGCTCCGCTGATGATCCAATATGCCGAACTCGACGAACGGGTAAATGCAGGCTGGCCGGCTTATGAGGAAGTGCTGAAAGCAAATGGAGTGGAATACCAAATGCATATGTATCCGGGAGTCAACCATGGATTCCACAACAATACCACTCCGAGATACGACGAACCGGCGGCTACTCTTGCCTGGGATCGAACTATCGCCTTTTTCAAAGAGAAGCTAAAAAGCTAATCTCCGGGAGGTCACAACTATCCTAATCTTAACTAAACAGGAATATCCGTCGGGTTTTCCTGTTTAGTTTTAAACGATTGTAAAGACACCAACACGGCATAAAAAATCCTGAATTTGAAATTCCTACTTACCGGATTTTAAAACCTGCTTTTCAAAAAATCAGGGGATACCTGGAATTCATCGATCGGACACAAGCTGTTCTATTCTGCCTTTTGAAATTTGATTTCACGATCCTGTTCCCAGATATACAAGACCTTTTTATCAGGCAAAACGATTGACTTCAGGAAACTTCCTTTTCCGACAGAAACTTCATTCTTGCCTTTTAATGATACTGATTTCACAGTTTCACCACTTTGCAATGTGATCAAAATATTGTCCGAAGTTCCTGAGATACTCGAATTCCTGCCTTCACCTATTTTAATCTCAAGCTCTCCCGGCTTGCTGTAGTATACAATGCCTTCCCTCCGCCAGGTGGTGTGAATCCCTTTGGCATCATCAATTATGATTCCTCCACCATCCATGGGACAGCCTTCCAATTTCCAGGTTCCCATCCCCAATTTTTGAGCATTTCCGAAGGATTTACCACTATCGGATGATTTTGCTAAATATAAATCCCTCGATCCTTCCAGCCAGTTTCTAAACATGATCGCCACCTCAGTTCCATTTACAGCAATACTTGGCTTGCAGCATTCACAGACGTGTTCGTCGGGAGATTGATACGCCAACTGATTTTTGGACCACTTTGATCCGCCTTTTGAAAGTGACGAGAAATAGATCTGATTTCTTTTACCAATTCTGGTATCAAGCCATACTGCATAGAAATTGTCTTTTTTGTCAGCAGCTATGCTCATCAAACCTTCCGGAGCCGATCCGCTTTGGTCATTTACCATTCCTTTGGCTTTCCAGCTTTCCGATCCGATGCTCAGTTCAAACCAATGGATGTTTCCTGTCTTGTCCATTGCGGTAATGACCGAATGAGTATCAGAACTTGCTATTTGCGGCCCTCTTGACATTCCCAGATGCATTCCTGGCACTTCTGCTACCAAAACAGGGCTCGAAAATGTAAGCCCCTGGTCTTTGGAAGTGGTGCAGAATACTTTGTCTTCTCGCCCGAAAACTATTCTGATCACCCCCTTTGTATCCAAACAGGCTTGTGGCTGCTCACCTTGCGAAATCGTGCTGACTTTGGTCTGAGACCAGGATGATAAAGTCGAGGCTAAAACCAGGAATACTATTAATATTTTTCTCATTCTTTAATTTGCTTTGAAATCAAGGCAGATAATTGCCGGATGCAAGTCTACATCAATTTGACGAATGGATCTTATTTATTATGTGAAATATAATCCAAAATAAAGACCGTCATTCCGAGTTCTCAGATAAGAATTATTATTTACCCAATACTAAAAAACGCCGGCTAATTGCTCAGCCGACGTTTGTATCAAGGTTGGGTTGTATCTAAGCTGTAAATCCTCCGTCGACCACATTGGTCGATCCTGTAATAAACTTACTCCGATCAGAAGCAAGGAATAGCGCCATTTGAGCTATATCTGTATTATCAGCATAATGGCCTAGAGGTATCATTTTGGTAAATCCTTCTTTCACCGCAGCACCGGCACCCGGCGCAAATTGCTCTTCCAATGACCTCATCATCCGATTATCTACAGGGGATGGATGAATTGTATTGACCCGAATCTTATCCGGAGCACCTTCAAGAGCACCCGTTCTCATCAATCCTATCGTAGCATGTTTGCTCGCGACATAAGCACTGAGCTGGGCAAAACCGCGAAGTCCGGCAACAGAGGATGTAATGATCACCGAACCTCCTCCTCCTTGCTTAAGCGCGGCAAAACCATATTTCATTCCAAACCAAACGCCTTTCACATTGACACCGATTACCTGGTCAAAAATCTCCTCCGGATAATCCGACATAGGCTTGACAACTCCCTCCACTCCTGCATTGAGGAATAAAACGTCAATTTTTCCAAAGACTTTGAGCGATTCGTCTATGTATTGCTTCACGTCTGCAGCTTTGGACACATCTGCCTGAATGTAGAGGACATTTTTTCCTGCCAGTTCCTTTTTCGCTTCATCCAGATTCTTTTGGCTGAAGTCCACTAAAGCGATTCCTTTTGCTCCTTCTTTCAGAAAAAGTTTGGCAGTGGCAAGTCCGATTCCGCCAGCTCCACCCGTGATAATTGCGAATTTATCTTTGAGTTCCATGTTACAATATTTTGGTTTAATCTTTTCTTAATTTAACCATTTAGAAAAATGGAAGTCCTGATAAGAATCATGTTTAGAGTTAAAAAATGCATTGGATAAGACTAAAAAATCGAAAAAGGCCTTCGGGAACCTCCTCTGGTTTTTATCAAAAAAGGTGCGGTTTAAGCCGCACCGATCAAATCCACTGACTTCTAAATCCAATCCTTTTTCAAAAGGCTTCTTTAATATACCCCCAGCCTTCCTGCTGTTTTAGAACTAGTTCCATTATTCCGTCAGGCACCGTGCGTACTCCGGGAATCAATTGGGATATGGGGACATTTTTTCTTTTCATCGTAAACTCACAAATCACAAAGGAGACATTTTCCTTTGCAGCGAGCTTTTTCACATCTTCAGCAACAGCTGATTTACCGGTGAGAACCATATCAATTGACCCGCCATACAACACTACCTCAAATTCAGATTCCGGGTATTCTTCAGACATCATCTGAACATGTCTGATAGTAGCTTGATGAACTTCCACATTTGAGCTGGTGACATCAAAGACAATTTTCACCGGTCTGGCCTGTGCGAAAATATCCGGGGAAAGCAAGAGTGCCAGGAATAACAAAAAGTATGTTTTCATGATTTCAGTTTTTTATCGATTGAATTATCATCCTGCGAATACATACCCGCAGCCATGTTCCTGAGCTCTGCCCAGCGCCCAAACACCGGATGGTACGAGTTGGATACCCGGTAAAACTCCGCTAATCCAATCTTTATAAACCTCAGTCGGATCCATTTCCATTTGTTTTGCAACCACTCCGCTGTAAACATTAATAGCTAAATCACAGACACAAAACATGGCACCTCTTTCCTGAAGTCTTTTTATCCCTTCAATCTGTGGCATAGGGAAATCACCTGGCTTAGGTTCATAATAAGGATTTCTTTTAGCGGCCATTTTGGTAGCATTGTCTTTGATTTCAAAGACTTCCCCAATCGGATATTTTTCCCATATACGATCTTCCATTGCAAGTGGAATTGCAGAATGCCTCAGAACCGTCATGGCAGTGATATCGCTATCCGGACTATTAGTTTGATTATTCGTCAGATAAAAAGCCCAGTTCCATATAATGGGGAAACCGTCGTGAGGCGTTGACCCATCGTAAACGATTCGATGAGTACCTTTAATTCCTTTGAACCACTCATCGGCTTCATGAAGAGACCTGCCGTTTAAATCCTCTGACTTTTCTTCCGCTTTACCGGTTAAAGCAGTCAAACCACCTGCAACTGTTCCAATCGCCAAAGCACCTAAAAAGGTCCTTCGAGACTTACTGTTTGTTGTTTTCATTTGGAAAGAATTTTAGTTAGAAATAACTGGTTGAAATGAAATCAATAAAAAATTCCATTGCAGATAATTTAAGCAAAAATAAAATTAAATCAATCTTAATTAATTGAAAATGAGATAATTAAAAACTTAATTTGATTTACTTTTCAGTGTTTATCATGATCAAAATATTCAGTGAATCGGGAAATAATCCGCTTAAAAAATCGGCTGGCTAATACTGAAAAATTCTCTAAAACTGAAAGCCCATTGCACTTCAACATGATTGACTTTCCGGGAAGAATCAGCTTGAAAAGCTGATCTCTGAGGAATTTGCAGGCAGTAGATCCCGATTCATGATTTCATTCCTAAAAACTCTGTTTCTTTTCCGGGATCCTTTCCCTAATTTCTACCCCCAATCACCACCTCCCATGAAAAGATATTTCTTCCTGCCTTTCCTTTTTCTAAGTATTCAGGCCTTTTCCCAAACTCCCGACCGGGCCAAATTAGAGCAACTCACCGAGAAGCAATGGCAACTCGCTCTTCGCATGTTGAATGAGATCGTCAGCATCCCGAATGACGCACACTTTCCGGAGCAAATTCAAAAAAACCTGGATTGGTGCGAGCAGGTATTTGCAGCAAGAGGATGGAACCGTGAGTTGCTGGAAACTGGAGGAATTCCACTGATGCTTGTTGAGAAAAAGCAGGCAGGAGCAAAAAAAACCGCACTTTTCTATTTCCACGTAGATGGGCAAGCGGTTGACATCAGCAAGTGGAATCAGCCGGATGCCTATGTTCCTGTCCTAAAATCTCAAAATTCCGCAGGGGAATGGGAAGCAATTTCCATGGAAAAGCTGGAAAACGAATACAATCCTGATTGGAGAATATATGCACGATCAAGCTCTGACGACAAAGGCCCGATTGCCATGTTCCTGACGGCTTGGGATGCCTTGACAGAAGCCGGTCTGGCACCTGACTATAACGTAAAAGTGATCCTGGATTTTGAAGAGGAAATGGGCTCGCCACTTCTTCCTCAGGCAGTTGTCCGCCATAAAGTAAAACTTGCCGCTGATCTTATGCTGATCATGGACGGGCCGCGTCATACCAGCAACGAACCGACCTTGAGCTACGGGGCAAGGGGGATTTCTGATATGGTATTAACTACTTATGGCCCAAAACTCCCGCAGCACAGCGGTCATTACGGCAACTATGCACCAAACCCGGCTTTTTTGCTTTCCCAGCTTTTGGCTTCCATGAAAGATGAAAACGGAAGAGTTACCATTCCTGGTTTTTACGACGGAATCAGCTTTACCGATGCGGAGAAAGCCATTTTTGCAAAAGTTCCGGATAATGAACCATCTGTTCAAAAACGGTTGGGAATCTCAAGAACGGATCAGGTCGGCACCAGCTATCAGGAAAGCATCAATCACCCTTCCCTGAATATCAAGGGTTTGTCCTCAGGATATGTGGGAAGTCAATCAACTACCATCATTCCGGCTATTGCCATAGCCGAACTCGACATGAGATTGGTACCTGAGTCTGATCCAAATCGCCTTTTTGGATTGATCGAAAACCATATCAAAGACCAGGGATTTCATATTGTGGACAAAGATCCGACGGATGCGGAGCGCATGCAATATCCAAAAATCGTGAAGATGGAAAAGTCAATTTCCTATCAGGCTTTCCGCACACCGATGAATTCTGAAGCGGGAGTTTGGCTCAGATCAGCGATGAACAGAGCATTTGGGAAAGATCCGGTTCAGATTCGGATCTCCGGAGGTTCCATTCCGATTTCTCCATTTGTGGATGCTTTGGGCATTCCGGCAGTTACTATCCCAACCGTAAATGCAGACAACAATCAGCATAGTCCAAATGAAAACCTCCGGTTAGGAAATTATAAAGAAGGAATTCTGACGATCATGAGTGTGTTGACCCAGCCATTGAAATAGAGTTGTCGGTTGGCAGTTGTCGGTTGTCGGTTGTGAGTTGTCAGTTGTCGGTTGTCAGGTGACAGTTATCTGTGATCGATGGAGTCATAACAACTGAATACTAATGCTGCAAACTGAGACTGATTACTGCAACTGGACACTGAGACTGTGACTGTTCACTGAGACTGTTCACTGAGACTGCTGACTGATCACTGCGACTTCGACTGATACTGCAACTGGACACTGCGACTGATAACTGTGACTGATCACTGCGACTGATAAATGAGACTGCTGACTATTTCTTAAAGCTGTACAAATACGGCGCTTTGTGCGAACCTCCGGAAAAAAGCTTTTCGTGCCGTTCCAAAATATCCAGGCTGAGAATCTTTCTTTGAAAATTAGCTCTGTTGAGTTCCTCCCCCAGGATCGCTTCGTAGACTTGCTGCAAATCTTTCATGGTGAAAAGTTCCGGCAATAAGTTGACGCTCAGGAGCTTTTGATCCAGGTGAGTTCGAAGATGATTCAGAGCTTTTTGCACGATGAAATTATGATCCAAAATCAATTCCGGCAACTTATCCACTTCGTACCAGCCGATTGAATCCGATAGCTTATCCGGCTTTGGTTCTACCTCCTCATAATTGATCAGCGCATAATATCCAATCGAGAGAAACCGCTTAAACAGCCAATGATCCTTTTGCTCAAACCCATGAGGCTCCATGATTTTCATCATGACTTCGGGCTTGAATCGCTCCATGGAACCGAACGTGTAAAACTGCTCCAAATACACTTCATCCAGTCCTGTCCGCTCTCTTAGTCCCCGCTGTACGGCATTGTCAAGAGATTCATTTATTCCTACAAATCCGCCGGGAAGGGCAAACCAACCGGTTTTATGGTATTCCATCAACAGGATTTTCAGCTTTTCTCCCGAAAAACCAAAAACCACCGAATCGTATGCGATGTGAGGTAAAAAGTCAAAGGGTTCCGGATTCGGCATGTTTGTAGGTCTATTTATTGACAAATAAGTTGGAATTAATAGAATAAGCAATTACTATTGTTTCATAGCGATACAATGAATCCAAACTTATGAAATTTGCTCTTTCAATATTCTTGCTTTTTATGATTTCTTCGGTGCTTTTGCCTGTGCAAATTAAGGCACAGGGAAATAACACGTTCGCCGTTCAAACAAAAATCAAAAATGGAGTAATCGAAGGAAACTATGACACCAAAACCGGAACCCAGACTTTCCTGGGAATCCCTTTTGCAAAACCACCAGTTGGCGATCTGAGATGGAAAGCACCGCAGCCTGCAGAGAACTGGACCGGAGTGAAACAAACCAAGAAATTTGGTCCCCGCGCAATGCAGGCCCCGATTTTCGGAGATATGGATTTTAAATCAGACGGAATCAGTGAAGATTGCCTTTACCTGAATGTCTGGACTCCAGCAAAGCGTGATACCAAAGGTCTTCCTGTCCTGGTTTATTTCTACGGTGGCGGATTTGCCGCAGGCGATGGTTCCGAACCAAGATACAACGGTGAAGCAATGTCCAAAAAGGGAATTGTGGTTGTAACCGTAAATTATAGATTGGGACTATTTGGCTTTTTGGCACATCCTGACCTGACTGCCGAAACAGCTTACAGAGGTTCAGGAAATTATGGTTTGATGGACCAGGCTGCTTCTTTGCAATGGGTAAAAGATAACATCGCTTCTTTCGGTGGAGACCCGTCCAAAGTAACTATCGCCGGAGAATCTGCAGGTTCGATTTCGGTCAGCTATCAAATGGCATCCCCTTTATCCAAAGGTTTGATTGCCGGAGCAATCGGTGAATCAGGTGCAGGCATCAATCCAACTTTGGCACCATCTCCATTGGCTGAAGCTGAAAAAGTCGGAGTCGAATTTGTCACCAATGCCGGCTACAAGAGCATCAAAGAAATGAGGGCGCTTTCTTCCCGTGAATTGTATGAGATTTTTTTGGAATCCAAGAGATTCGGTTTCCCGGTAACTCTGGATAATCATTTCCTGCCAAAAACTTTACAGGAGATATTCGAAGCGAAAGAACAAGCGATGGTTCCGCTTTTGGCTGGCTGGAATTCTGCTGAATCAGGAGGAAATGGATTCATGCAAGGAAAAGGCTACACCCCGGAGGCTTTTATTGCAAGGGTGAAGGAAGTATATCCAAACGATTTCGAAGAAGTATTGAAACTGCATCCCCATGCAGATGCGAAGCAAGTGGAGCGCTCTGCGACAGATCTGGCTTCCGATCGATTCATTTCTTATAGCACCTGGAAATGGCTGGACCTGCATGCTAAAAACTCTGATCAGCCGGTTTACAGATATCTGTACAGCAAACTCCGTCCACCACTGAGGGATCAGAATCTGACTACAGGTCTTGCCGGGGGAACGATGCCTGCTACCGGGCCAAAAGCTCCCGGGCCAATCGGTGCTCCGCATGCTTGTGAGATCGAATATGCAATGGGAAATCTTCACCTGGTGAATGCATTCGCATGGACTCCGGATGATTACAAAGTGTCCCAAACGATGATGAACTACTTTGCAAACTTCATTAAAACAGGTAATCCAAATGGAGATGGCCTGCCAGAATGGAAAAAAGTCATTGGAACAGAAATAAATCCTTCGTTAATTAATATTAATTTAGAAACTAAGGCAGAAACAGCAAATGATGCCAGATATATTTTCCATGACAAATCGTATGGAAACAGAAAGTAAGAATGCCGGATAAACTTAACTACTGAAAGGAGGCCGAAAGGCTTCCTTTCTTAATTTAAGAGGGTTTTGAAAAATAAAGGACTTCAAACCTTCCTTCCTGCAATTACCATTTTGACCGTTCCGTAATCGTATTTTCCCTCAAAATGCTCCCGTAAGGAATTTAAATCTTTGAAATTATCGAGCTGGGAATTGATCTCAAAAATCACCGATTGAGGCAAGCAATCCTCCAACTCAATCCGGCCAAGTTCAATCCCTTTTGCCAAATGACCTTTGATCGTGGACTCTGCCAGAATTCTCTCTTTTGCGATTTCCTCGATGCTTTTTCCGGCTTTATGCAGTTCAAAACTGACTTCATGCGTATCGCCTTTTTTTCGTTTTGGCTTAGGTGAACTTGCTTTTTTCCTTCCGGTTTTAGTTTTGATGTCTTTGATTTTCTCGGACGCTTTTTCTTTGGCGATTTCCAAAAACTGCAATCGAAGCGATTTCACCTGCAGCTCCAGATCATCCATTTTTCCCGGAACATCCCCTTTCAGAATTGCCTGAATCAACCGGCCCACTTTGGAGATCTCCAGATATTTCTTCAAAATCCCCTCTTCTATTCCGTCCAGACCCTCGAGATACTTTTTGGTTTGGGAAAACTGCTCCACCATTCCACGGTGAACCAGGATTCTTTTCAGGGTTTTGGACAAAAGTTCACGGTAATACTGACCTCCTTTTTCAAGGCGCTCCATGAGTTTATCTTCTTGCTGGGTCTGCAAAAGCTGGAACAATTGCCTGGCAAACCGTTGGGTATTTTCTCTCTCTTCGGCCAAAAACTGGAAAACTTCCGGGATGGCAACCAGCATCTCAGGATCTTCAAATTCCAGACTGCTTTCCTGATTTTTCTGAAAATACTCAAGGTCTTGCAGGATCCCCTTGAAGTCAAATGATCGGTTGAGCAATTGTCCCAAATACTGGTTTTGATGCTGATGAAGGAGATCCTCAAGTCGGGATTGGTTTTTTACTCCCTGTGAAAAATTCACTACCTGATTGTCGGAAAATATCAAGTCCGACTGGATGCGGCTTCTCAGGATCAACCCATCCAGACTTCTTAACCTAGAAAGTGCCACGTAAACTTGTCCGGGAGCGAATGCCTGCCCCACGTCAATTACTGCCCGGTCAAAAGTCAAACCCTGGCTTTTATGGACCGTTACTGCCCATGCTAATTTGACCGGATATTGCGAAAATGTCCCGATCACTTCTTCATCCAATTCCTTGGTTTGGGTATTAATGATGTATTTTTTGTTTTCCCAAAGCTCCTTTCGCAGATTATATTCTTGGTCTGAACCTTCCAGTTTGACTGTGATTTCTTCCTTTTTCAAGGATATGACCGTGGCAAGTTTCCCGTTGAAATATTGGGCATACCCTGAGCTGTCGTTTTTGACAAACATGATCTGAGCTCCTTCCCGGAGTTCAAGCCTCCTCGGAAGTGGGAAAAGCGATTCAGGAAAATCATCCGTAACCTCGGCATCATAATAAAAGGAAGGGCCTTCCAATGCCTGGAGTTCCTTTTGATTCAATTCATCCGCCTTCCTGTTGTGGGTGGTGATCGTGATGCAAGCAGGAAGCGCCTTTACCTCTTCTGCAGTTTTGAAATGTTTATTCAGCAGGCGAATATCCTCGGGAGTGATCTGATTGTCGCGAAGGTGATTCAGCACATCGATGAATTCCTGATCCTGCTGGCGAAAAATCTTATCCAACTCGAGGTAAACCATCCCGGAGTTTTGCAAAGCCTTGGCCTCAAAGAAATGCATGCTCGGATAAAACCGGTTCAGAATCTGCCATTCCTGTTCGCGGACGATCGGGGGAAGCTGGTACAAATCTCCGATCATCAGCACCTGGACTCCTCCAAACGGATCGTTGAAATTGCCTTTCACACTTCTCATCCGATAATCGATCGCGTCCAGAATATCGGCGCGAAGCATACTCACCTCATCGATCACGAGCAAATCAATGGATCGGAGCACGCTTTTCCGGAGATGATTCAGCGGATGTTTACGCGCCAGAGTGTGTTGGGTAAAGAACCCAAACTGATCTGTGAAATTCCCTTCCGGCTCACGAACCGGAAGGAAACTTCCCATGGGAAGCAGAAACTGAGAATGTATCGTCACCCCTTTTGCATGCAATGCAGCGATGCCAGTCGGCGCCAGGATCACATGTCGCTTATGCGTTTGATTGACCAGACTTCGAAGAAAAGTTGTCTTGCCTGTTCCGGCTTTTCCAGTCAAAAAAATCGGAGCGCCTGTATTATTTACAAACTTTGCCGCCAGCTCCAGCTTGTCGGTCGATTCAATATCCATTCAACTAAATTAATCTGTAATTTTAGATTTCAGTACTCGAAACGCTATTTTTTTCCCGGCTTATGATAGCTCGGTCAAAAATATCAAATTTGAATCCTGAATCGTGAAATTACGAATATGTACATCCATCCGCTCAATAAATGGGAAGACGAACCCGAAATCGTCGATTTTATCCGAAAGAATGCTTTCGCAACGTTGATTTCTCAAGTGGATGGAAAGCCTTGGGCGACTCATTTACCCTTTGTGTTGGGAAAAAATAAATCAGGCGAACCAGTCCTGAGCGGTCACCTGGCCAAAGCAAATCAGCAATGGAAGTCGATTTCTGAGAATGAAGATGTCCTTGTCATCTTTCAGGGACCGCATGCCTACATTTCCTCTTCCTGGTACAATCATGAGAATGTCCCTACCTGGAACTATCTGGCAGTTCATGTCTCTGGTAAAATCCGGTTGATCGAAGGAGAAGAACTTATGGACCATCTCAAGAGCCTCACCGACATCTATGAAGAAGGCCGCCCCAACCGAGTGCGAGTAGAAACGATGAACGAAACCTATGTAGCCCGACAATTGGGGGCCTTGGTAGGATTTGAAATCAAAATCGAAGATGTGAAAGCCAGCGCGAAACTTTCCCAAAACCGGGACGATGTAAACTACCACAACATCGTCCAAAAGCTGGAAGAAAGCCAGTTTCCCCTCGATAAAGAAGTCTCCTCGGAAATGAAAAAAAGAAGACCCAAAACCTGATATGTGTATCCGGATATCTGCACGATGGATAGAAGCTATTGGTTTTAATGATGCGGAAATGTGACTCCCGCCGCGGCGGAGGGCAAGGGGGATTTTTTCATCCAAATCCAAACTCCATCCCACTACGGGCAATCAAGCGAATACTCATTAAACCTGATTAAAATAAAAAAAGAGCCCCTTTCGAGGCTCTCTTAATTTTTAAGAAATTCTGAAGTTTTAGAATCCTGAAACGTTCAATCTGTCGCCAGTTAGAGTTTTTCCCGCCAAAGACGGTGTTGATGTACCCTGTCCTAAGATGGCTGCTTTAATTTCTGTTGCAGTAGCTCCGGGATGTGTTGAAGCATAAAGTGCTGCAGCTCCGGTTACGTGAGGTGTAGCCATTGATGTACCACTATAACTTGCATAGCCTGAAGCAACCGGAGCATTTTTACCTTTTCCAGCAACCGGAACTGTAGACCAAATTCCTGAACCCGGAGCTCCGATATCTACTGTGGTAGCACCGTACTGAGAGAAGCTTGATAAACCACCTGTACTGGTAATAGAAGCAACTGCAATGATATTTGCACTTGTATATCCGGAAGGATAGCTTGCTGTTGCATCATTATTCGTTCCGCTATTTCCTGCTGCAGCTATAAATAAAATATTTGCAGCGCCTGCACGATCAATGGCATCCTTCAACCCCTGGGAAAAACCTCCGCCTCCCCAAGAATTATTTGTAGCAACTATATTTAATCCATGGCGAGTTTTTAGGTCAGTAAAGTAGTCTACTGCTTTAATCGCATTGGCTGTTGTACCTCCTCTGCGACCCAGGAACTTGGCGCTTAGTAATTTTACATTCCAAACCACTCCTGCTACACCTATTCCATTTCCTCCAACTCCGCCAATTGTTCCGGCTACGTGAGTTCCGTGATCGTCTCCTGCTCCATCAAATACAGAGCTGTTATTTCCGTCAAAATCCCATCCGTAAACATCGTCAATCAGACCATTTCCGTCATTATCAATCCCGTCTCCGGCTATTTCTCCGGGGTTTGTTCCGGCATTCGCTGCGATATCTTCGTGAGTGTACATATATCCCTCATCGATGATTCCGATGTAAACTGTGCTGCTTCCAGTTTTATTATTAGTCCAAGCCGTTGCCGCTCCTGAACCATAAACATTACCTCCGGCAGACATTCCCCAAAGCTTTCCATCTATAAAATATGGATCATTGGAAGTTGCGTAATGCTGATAAATCCAGTTTGGCTCAGCATATTCCACTTCAGGCATTCCTCTTAATCTTTCGATGGCTGCCATTGTGCCCATGCTTGATTTCACCAAAACAAGCTCTCCGGATTCGCCTCCCTTGCGGGCATTTGCAACATCCATTGCTTCAGTTTTAATCTCCTCTACCACCTGGGCATTGATCATAGCAAGAATATCCGCAGATAATCTTGAACCTTTTTCTCCACCTGTTTTGAATTTGATCAGGAGTTCGCCGGCGACAAAATTGTCACCCAAAATACGCTCGGTTGGATCCTGAATCGCCACATTGTCTTCGATCACGTCCGTACAGGAAACCGCTAGGCCCATCATAGCCGCAAGCGATAAAAGTGAATGAATTTTTTTCATAAGTTTTTATTTGGTTAATGAAAAATATGATTTTTCCAGAATATTCTATGCATTCTTTACCATCCCGTGAAATGTTTTTTTTTGAATTGATCAAACCGGAGAATTCAAGCACATAATTGACGTTTAAACCCTTGAAAAATAATTAATTAGAGGATTTTTTCCATGTTTTAACATTTGGGTGAAATCTTATTCAAAAAGTCAGTTCAGGCTTCAGTTCTTTTACTCGTTTGTGATTAACTTAGTGTAAATCAAAATCCATTTTTATTATGAACAAGGAAGAAATTAAAATCAAGGCAAAAAAGGCCATTGATGAGGCATATGCCAAGATCTCCGGATGGGAAAGTAAAAGAGATCAAATGTCGGGCGAACTTAAAGGTGAATTTGATGAAAAAATCAAAGCGCTGAAGGCTAAAGGTGAAGAGCTAAAACAAAAAATCAGTTCTTTCGAAGATGAAGGAGAAGACAAATGGGATGAAGTCAAAGAAGTGTTTACCGATTCCATGGATTCGTTTAAACAAGGATTTATCAAACTGGGAAAACTGTTTGACTAAAAGCAAAAAGGCCGAGTAACCGGCCTTTTTGCTTTTGCAGCTTATTCAATTTTAGGATTATCCGCTTTGTTGCCAGTTGGAAGAATGAACCAAAAATGGCTTCGACTTCCTGCCCTCCGGGAGGCGGGTGCTCAGCCATCGGTTTCTTTTTTTTTTTAAATACAGGGGAGAAAATGTGACTCTGCCACATTTTCCCCTCCTCCCAAATTTTAACCCTATCCGGTCACCGAGAGACGGTTGGTGAGCACTTGTGCTGAGCTTGTCGAAGCACGGTTGCTGAGCTTGTCGAAGCATGGTTGCTGAGCTTGTCGAAGCATGTCGAACCAAGTCTAGGTGCAGGAGAGAATTGGGAATCTTTAGCCTAATTCTTTTTGGATTTATTCTCTCTGTTTTCCTTCGCATCCATTATTTTTTTTCCTAATCGTGAAGGAATTACTTCAAAGAAACCATCTTTTACTGAAAGCCAGATCAGGTTGAATGGGGACCGGTATCTGTTTCTGGTAGTTGTGTAGGTGGGAATGAGATAATTTTTATCCCCCGGTAAATTATCTCTTTTGATCCCAAGATTTGCAAATTTCGACAATATGACATTCTTCTTTTCAACTCCGTCTTCGGTCACTTTTGAGAGGTCAATTTCCAAATCCTGATAGTCAATGGTAAACCTGTTTCTGGATTTGTAAACATCAGCTTCCATCTCCAAAACCATTCCTCTAATCTTTCCGCTACCCATTTTCACAGAAGCCATCTGCTCCAAGGTTGGATTTAACGTAGCCAAATCCATAGGGCCCAAAGTAGCAAAAAGATTAAAATTGCCTGAATTATATGGAACATTGATTGTGACTTTCAGTGCTCCAGCTCCATTGAGCTTTGTATCTACTTCTATTACCAATTCCTCATCTACTTTAACCGAATCTATCGAAGACACATTAAGAATAATTGCGTTGAATTCTTTGAATTGAATTGTTCCGGGATCCGATTTTCCTTTGGGAATTTCCGAATAAGAAATATCCGAATTGATTATTTGAAGCGTATCGAGTTCGACCGGAAATGGAATCGATTCAATCAATTCCTCAATTCTCACCTTGACGACATCAGGAGGACGAGGAATATTCTTATCCCGTCCGTCATGAAAAACCAAACTGTCCAACACGATTTTATCAGCAATGACAGTCCATAGTCCGAATGGATCGCTATTCGTATTGATGGAAATAATTTTCAATCCCTTGAGGTCAAATTCGATCATATCGAGTTGAACATCCATCTTTTTGACTTCGTCTGTCCAGGGCTCGTTGAATTTTAAGGACATATCACGGAAGACAAATTCTCTCTCCCTGTAATCAAAATCCAGTTCTTCCATTTTAAATATCTGGCTTTCTGAAACCTGGATCTGAAGATTTTTGAGGCTTGTATGAATATTATCAACCTGAAACGGGACCGTGTTCATCACAGTAACCGAGTCTGTCTTGAGTCCTTCTGCCAGGATATTCAAATCGGTAAACTGCCCGAATCGAACCAGCGTATCTTTCTGAATGTATAATTCGGCAGTGCCATCTTCCAACACGAAATTCTTTATCATTCCCCTGGAAACAATATCCCTGAACAAGTCCTGAAAAGCCTTTGAAGTCTCAGTAGGTTTACTATTTGAATCCTTTCTGATCAATCTGAAAGCAGGTTCTTCCAACCTTAATTCGGTGATATTTATTTTTCTTTCAAAAACCAATTCCAGGATTTTCACCCCGCTCATTCTGATTTTTCTTACAGATCCATTGACAGTGGTGGGTAGTGAATCATTAAGCGGCACAATCATGATATTTTGAAAATCAAGTGATCCTCCGAAAATCCTGATGTCCACTTTCTCAAATAAGATATCATAGTTTCTGTTTTCGTTTTGGTTTACGATAGAAGGAAGGTTGGCAGAGAGCCATTTTTCCATGTAAATAACCGCTCCAAAACCAAGCAGGACCAAAACCAAAATGCCAATAATTATTTTCCTCATTTCTTATCGGGGAAGTTTAAATCAAAAAAGAGTGCTTGCCAATGACTTTCACAAAATGGCTTGAAAATTCGGGGTAATTCTGGATTCATCTTTAAATCCGGAATTTCAAAAACCGATTTTTCAACATTTCGCCTGACCCAATTTAGGATTTTATCCCATTTTGAATCAATGCTGAATTTCATCAAATTGTAATCCATTGAATTTTCAAGTTGCAACACGGATCAATTCTAACAAAAATTAACCCGCAGACCTTCAATTCGGCATATTTTAATCGCCAAGACCTGATGAGGTATTTCTGAACTGGAATCAGGCTGAGAGATATAAAATAAGATTCGCATTTTTGGGGAAAATAGTGCTGAATGGGAACCATAGTGACCCCGAAAACCACGAACTTGGCTCATGTAGTTGCTGAAAACTTACAGAAAAGCGTAAAGAATTCTTGATTTAAAACGACAAAAATGAAAATTAACTTCATCAGTTTTTTAATAGTGATGGTTTTGGTCTCCCACAATGTGCTGGCTCAAAAAGATCCAAATCTGATCAAAATCCTCAGCTATAATATTTACCATGGTGAAAACCCCAACCAACCCGGAAAATCCAATCTGGACGAAATTGCAAATTTGATCATCCAGGTCCAGCCGGAAGTGATTGCCCTTCAGGAAATCGACAGTATGACCGTGCGAACTGATACTTTATTTGGGACAAGGGTAAATCTGATCAACGAACTCATCAAGCGCACCGGATACAGAGGTTATTTTGGCAAAGCCATGAATTATGATGAAGGGGCCTATGGAGTGGGACTTTTGGTAAAGAAAGGCTCAGGCTATAAAACTCAGAATTTGCCTTCTCCCGCAGGTGGTGAACCGAGAGTCGCAGCCTGGGTAAAAGCCGAATTAAAATCCCTGAAGGAGTTTAATTTTGCAAGCACTCACTTTTCTCATGATGCTACTGTAAACAGGCTGGCCCAACTCAAAGAGTTAATTTCCTACGCCGACACGCTTTCACTTCCTGTCTTCATTGCTGGGGACCTGAATTTTGACCCTGAATCTGAGGAGTATAAAAGCATCCCAACCAAATGGAAAGATGCCGGAATGGTAGCCGGAGACACCACCGCTACCTACGCAGGGGAAACCGGAAAGCGGATCGATTATATCTGGTATGATTCTGAAGCTTTTGAACTCGTGGAATACAAAGTTCTAAACCTGCCTCACTCCGACCACTTCCCTGTATTAGTCACACTTAGGATAAAAACAAAACCTGACCCTATATGAAATATACTTTCCCTTTGATTTTGCTGGCCTGTTGCCTTCTGGCAATTTCCTGTCAAAAAATTAATCAATCCGCATCCTCTGAGTGGAAAGAACTTTTCAACGGAAAAGACCTCAAAGACTGGACGATTAAAATAAGAACACACGAATTGGGCGATAATTTTGCAAATACATTTCGGGTAGAAGATGGTATGATGAAAGTCAGATATGATGGTTATGATAAGTTTAACCAGCAATACGGACACATCTATTACAATCAACCCTATGGATATTATTTGCTTCAGGTCCAATATCGATTTGTGGGAGAACAAGCAACCGGAGGCGAAGGCTGGGCACTCAGAAATAGCGGCGCAATGCTTCACTGTCAGGATCCAAAAACCATTCTGAAAGACCAGGACTTCCCGATTTCTGTTGAGGCTCAATTTCTGGGAGGAAATGGCACTGATCCCCGCACCACCTGTAATCTTTGTACTCCCGGCACAAACGTCGTCCTTGCTGACACCCTTTTCACTCCGCATTGCATCAATTCAAGCTCCAAAACTTATCATGGAGAACAGTGGGTTACAGCCAATTTCATCGTCATGGGTGATACAGAAATCCACCACTTGGTTGGAACGGATACGGTCATGAGTTACTACAAGCCCCAGATCGGAGGAGGCAACGTAAACCCGGTAGATCCGGCAGTGAAGATTGATGGGATGCTTCTGAAATCCGGCTATATCGCTTTGCAAAGTGAAAGTCATCCAATTGATTTCAGAAAAGTTGCGCTTGTTGATTTGACCCCATTTATTGGTGATCCGGAAAAGCTGAAAGAGTTGGTTAACGCCCGGTTGAAAGACTAAATACCCACCTTCCTTTTTTTTTATATCTGCCTGTAATTTGATCGATTCATTAAATTACAGGCAGTTTTTTTAAAAATTTAACTTTCAAAACAGGCTTGAAAAATTGCATTATTTTTACAAACCTGACTAAATATAGTGGAGAAAACTCTCTAAGTATTTTCCCATTACGCATAAATAATTCGGCTTTTTTTAGCTAATATTCATTACAGGGTTGTGTTTTTCAACTTAACCATACTTTTTTCAAATGGGAGTTTCAAAATTTATAAAAATGATATTGAATTTTTTTAAGAAAAAACATGCCTCAAAAGAATCCGGTCCGGTCATCACTCAAACCAAAGAACCCTTACTCAAAACTTCCCGCGAGGAATACGAAGGAATTCTCCAGGTCAAAGAAGGCACTCTTCCAACAGATATCCATGGTGCTTTTCTTGTTTCTCTTCCTGTAGGTTCGGTCAATTCGGGAGGCCTTCCTTTTCCCTCCCATCTGCCGGATGGAAAACACAATCCGGAATTTGGGTCACCTATTATGAATGGCGACGGAATGATTATTCAAATAGATTTGAATCAATCACCTCTTCCTAAAATCAAAACCAAACTAATGAAACCTCCTTGCTTTTATGCCGATGAAGCTACAAAAGCCGGTACAGAACACCATGGATTAATGGGGTTTCATAATATGGGTATCATCAGGCTGAGTATGGTCTTTGGTGCACGAAACGAACTCAATACGGCAGTTCAGCCGGTAAAATTCAAAAATCAAAAACAAGGAAGTTTAATGGCTACCTATGATGTGGGCAGGCCATATCTCCTGGATCCAAAATCATTGGAGTTGATCACGCCTGTAGGCAAAGCATGTGAATGGATGACCGCCGAGCCACCGATGGTTCCCTGGCCATTCGGGATTGTTCAAACTTCCGCCCACCCGGTTTTTGATCCTATCAGCAAAGAACTTTTTACGGTGAATTACTCCAGAAATAAAGGCTCATTTACTCATATGGAGCAAACTCTCCATCACCTGAGGCACAATAAAGAAGAATTCAAATCCAAGTTGGAGTCATTAGCCAATGAACTTTTGGATCATCAGGAAGACCGCCATGTTCTGGGTAAAGTCAAAGATTTTTTCAAAAATCTAAACCATCATGTCAAAGGAAAAGCACATGATCCTGATGAGCCAAAAGGAGATATGTTCATGTATTTGCTTTCCTGGGAGGGGGAAGGTCCGCTGACTAAATGGAATCTTCAGGATCAATCCGGCGATAAGTTAGCCATCTACGAATGCATGCATCAGCTAGGCATCACGGAGGATTTTCTCATCCTGACTGATTGCTCTTTCAAATTTGCCCTTGATTTGCTTTTTGACAATCCATTTCCCGAAAGCAAAGTAATCGAACGCCTGATCCGACGATTAGGAACAGTGAAAATGGAACCGTTCACGACCGTTTATATCGTCAAACGAAAAGACCTGATTCCAGGAAAAGAAATTGTAACTGCCTATCGACTTGATCAGCCAATCCCTCTTGAAACCATTCACTACAGCTGCGATTTCGCTAATCCGGAGGGGATAATAACGCTCTATGGCGTTCACAATGCTGCCACTTGCATCGCAGAGTGGGTAAGGACTTTTGACAAAAGAGCTTTGGATAAAAGACCGGTTGATCCCGATTATTACAGCCTTTTTGCTGTGGGAAGCATGGATATCAACCGACTCGGAAAATGGAAATTCGACACAAAAACGATGAGTCTGATGACTTCAGAATCTCAGGTTTACGAAGATCCGGGCAAGTACAAAGAGAAAAACCTTGGCCCAAATACCTGGACAATTGTACTTTACACATTCCGGGATATTTTGTCTGCAGAGAATGTGGTACCCCAAATCAAGCAACTTTGGTACATCAGCGATGGAACAGACAAAAATTTACTGACTGATTTTGTCTATAATCTTTATCAGGATTACCCGCACAGAAAACTCAGCCTTGAGGTGATCCGGGAAGTAACCGAGCGTGAATTACCGTTCAGCATCACCCGGGTAAATCTGATGACGGTGCAACCGGAAGATTATTACCAATTCGCAAAGCGTACTTACCTTAGAGGAATTCACTTTATCCCGAAGAAATCACCGACACCCGGTGTGCCTGATGAATTAGACGGATATCTTTTTTGTCCCGCTCAGGTAGGCCAGCAGAATGCCGATGGCAGTTGGAATTTCAGCAGCGAATTCTGGGTGTTTGATGCAACCCAAATCAGCAAAGGGCCTATTTGCAAACTTAAAAATGACCATGTGAAATTTGCCTTCACACTTCATACCGCATGGATCCCCCAAGCAGAATCATCCGATCAGTCATATAGAATCACTGCCAGGGAAGACTATGATGAAGTGCTCAATTCAATTAAAATAGGTGCGGACAAAAAATTCCTGACCGAGTTTTTTGAAACTCATATTTACCCACATTTCGACCGGAAAAAGTGAACGAGCTGCCTCAGGTAGAGAAACTCCATTTACTCCATGAAAGCCATCGGAGCAAGCTTTTCACGGGGAAAAGCGACACTGGAAATACCTTATTAATTAAAGAAGACCTGACCGGTGACTTGGGCAGGCTTCATAATGAAGCGTCAATTTCCACCCGTTCTTTTCATACTCAGGTCAATTCGCAAGTGATGCTCTACAATGGCAGGCTTGTCATAGTCAGAGATTTCATTGAGGGTAAACCTCTGAAAGACCTGATTCCTGAAAAAGGCTTTGAGCCAAAGGAGTTTCTACAGCTTGCAATTCTGATTTGTCACGAAGTTCAAAATCTCCACCAGCAAGGAATTCTTCACAACGATATCAACCCAAAAAATATAATATGCGTATCCGGATATCTGCACGATGGATAGAAGCCCATCGGTTTTAATGATGCGGAAATGTGACTCCCCCTTTTTAAGGGGGTTAGGGGGATTTTTTCATTCAAATCCCAACTTAATTCTGTTACGTGCAATCAAGCGAATACACATAAAATATAATTGTCGATGAGCAGTTGGAAAACTGAACGCTGATTGATTACGAATTTGGCTCCTCTATCGAAAACCTTGAGCTTCAATTTGAGCCGATCCCGATGATCAATGGGACCATCGAATACATTTCTCCGGAGCAAACCGGTCGAATGAATCGAAAACTTGATCAGCGAAGCGATTATTATTCTATTGGAGCTACTTTTTATGAAATGCTGACCGGCGTTACCACTTTTGTGGAAAAGGATGTGCTCCCCCTTATCCATTGTCACCTGGCTATTCATCCGGTAGCTCCGGGAATTCATAACAGCAAAATGCCCGCAACACTAGATAAAGTCATTCTAAAACTACTGGCGAAAAATTCTAAAGAGCGCTACCAATCCATGCCCGGACTTTTGGTGGATTTCAATCATTGTCTCGATGATTTAAAGTCCTTTGGGGAAATCAGGGGCCTTGAACCCGGCAAAACTGATATCGCTTCCAAACTTCACATCAGCCAGAAACTATACGGCCGTGAACAAGAGATCACCTGGCTTCAGGACAGATTTGAGGAAACTCTTGCAGGAAAGAAAATCCTGCTGACAATCGGCGGATACAGTGGCGTAGGCAAGAGCGTACTTTGCCAGGAACTCTACAAAAACACATCTTCGAAAAACGGAATTTTCCTTTCCGGAGCTTTTGATATTCTGGACAGGCAGACACCTTACCTGGCCTTCATCAAAGCATTCAGGCAGTTTGCCGATTGGCTGATGGTGGAGTCACCTTCCATTCAAAAATATTGGTCAAAAAAGCTGAATAAGGATTTAAAAGGATTGGGGCAGATCATCATTGATATGGCTCCAAACCTGAAACATATCCTTCCATCACAACCTGAACTGGTTCCGCTTACCGGATACGAAAACCAGCAAAGGATCCAGTTTACGATCAATTCCTTCCTTCAATATCTTGCCTCGGAGACGACTCCCCTCGTCTTGTTTCTGGATGATTATCAATGGGCAAATGACGCTTCCATTGAATTATTGAAGAGTTTTTTCAATAACTATAACCTGACCCACCTGATGGTCCTGGTTTCCTATCGGGACAATGAAGTCACAGAATATCATCCCTTCACCCAGGCAATCAACAGCATCAAAAACAACAATCTGGATGCTAATTACCTGATTATCCAGGAAATTCATCTTCAGCCACTGGATGCAAAGCATGTAGCCAGTTTAGTGTCAGATACCCTTCAATTAGAATCATTGGAAGTGGCTGAACTTGCAGAGCTGATCTATGAAAAAACCAAGGGAAATGCCTTTTCACTGAATAAATTTCTGGAGTCGCTTTACACCCAAAAGCTGCTTCTTTTTGACTATCAAAGCAACAAATGGACCTGGGACATCCGGAAGATCAAAGCTCAAAATCTGAGTGAGAATATTGTTGATTTGCTATTGATGAGAATCCGAAAACTTCCGGAAGAAGCACTTCAGGTGATCAAGGCTGCATCGGTTTTTGGAATAGAATTTTCACTTTTTCAGTTGTCGATGATCACTGAAAAATCCTCCACAACTGTCCACCAATTCCTTTGGCCACTGATTCAGGAAGGTTCTTTGATACCTGTGGGTAATGATTATCGCTACATTCCTGAGTTTTATGGAGAGACAAATCGGGACGTAAAATTCCGATTTGCACATGCCCGAATTCAGCAAGCGGTCTATGCTTTACTGGAAAAGAAGGAGGAAAGCAGGTTCCACTTTGAGGTAGGTCAGATTTACCTAAAAAGATTAACTCACGAGCAAATTCAGGAAAATCTCGTAAAGGAACGAACCCGGGAGCTTGAAGAAAAAAAGCAGAAAAGTGATTCTCTGCTCCTGAATATTCTTCCCAAAGAGATCGCTTTCGAACTGATTCTGAAAGGAAAAGCCTCGGCCAGATTGTATGATCATGTCTCTGTAATGTTTATTGACATCAAAGATTTTACGACCATTGCCCAGGCGATGACCCCGGATAATCTGGTGAAAAACCTGCACGAATTTTTCACCAAGTTTGACGACATCATGGATGAGTTTGGTTTGGAAAAAATCAAAACCATTGGAGATGCCTACATGGCCGCAGGCGGGATTCCTACTCCATCCTCTGATCACGCAGTCAGAATGGTAAATGCCGGCCTGAAAATTCTTGAGTTTGTTGAATCTTACAACAAGGAAAGATTAACCATTGAAAAAGCTCAGTTTGCTATCCGAATCGGAATTCACTCAGGACCTGTAGTGGCTGGTGTGGTAGGATCAAGGAAGTTTGCCTATGATATCTGGGGAGACACTGTCAATATTGCTTCCCGAATGGAGAGTAACTCCGAACCCGGAAAAATCAACATCTCAGAGGATCATTATCAAGTGATTGCGGATCAGTTTGAGTGTGAGCACCGGGGTGAAATTCCTGTAAAAAATAAAGGGGTGATGAACATGTACTTTGTCAATCACCCCAAAATAAAGAAGCTTAATCTGTTTACACTCTAACCTTGGTAGTTCCTCCACCCTCAAGTGTGATCGGAACAGGGCTATTTGTTTTCCAATTTCCACCAGTAAAATCCGGAACATCAATTGAATTTGATCGGTTTGCTACCGACCATTCGCTAAGCGGAGTGATACAGCTCCAAAGTGCTGCGTCATAAACATCCTGATCCAGCGGTAATCCATTTCTCAGGCAATCAATCAGCCTCCAATCCATCATAAAATCCATGCCTCCGTGACCACCAATCTGCTTGGCAAGTTCACCGACTTTTTGGACGATCTCAGGTGTATATTTTGTCTGAAGGTCTTTCATTTCTTCTGCTTTCATTAAGCTATGACCCTTTGATACTTTTTGCTCAGGATACTTCTGCGCAAATCCTTCCGTACCGCTAACGACATGAAGTCTTGAATATGGTCTCGGCGAAGTCACATCGTGCTGAATCATGATCGTCTTCCCATGCTTGGTTTTTACGACCGTTGTATTCATGTTGCCTCTGTAACTTTTGCTTGCATAAGAAGAGAAAAACATATCTTTTGCAGCAAGTTCTTCGGCTTTTGCTTTCATCTGAAAATCATTGGACGACACCGAAGTGAGATAATCCATCTGATCACCGCGATTGATATTCAAGATCTGGCAGATAGGCCCCAAACCGTGAGTTGGATATAAGTTTCCGTTTCTGAAGTTTTCCTTCAGTCTCCACATGTCCTGATATCCACTATCCTTATCAAAATTACCTTCCAGCAAATCGTGAATGTAAGCTCCTTCGACATGGAGAACTTCTCCAAAAAATCCTTCCCTTGCCATTTTCAAGGTCATTAATTCAAAGAAATCATAGCAGCAATTTTCCAGTTGCATGCAATGTTTTTTGGTACGCTCGGAAGTTTCCACCAATTGCCAGCACTCGTCCAAAGTCCGTGCAGCAGGCACTTCAACTGCAGTATGCTTTCCTGATTCCATGGCATAAACCGCCATCGGCACATGCCATTCCCAAGGGGAAGCGATGTAGATCAGGTCAAGATCTTGTCTATCACACATTTTCTTGTAGGCATATGCATTGCCGGAATAACCCTCAGGCTTATGGGGTGTTCCTTCCAGACTTTTTTTAGCTTTTTCCACCCGATCCGGAAGCAAATCACAGAGAGCAATGATTTCAACTCCCTCTATTTTGCTGAGTCTTTCCACCGCACCGGGACCACGCTGACCCAATCCAATAATACCTATTCTGACGGTTTCCAGTTTAGGTGCTCTGAATCCGCACATGTTGAATGATTGAATCCTTCCGGCACCATGTTTAGCTGCCAAGGGCAATTGATCAAAGTTTTCGGCCAAGGCGCTTCCGGCCCCAAACAATCCTAAACCGACAAGACCGGTGGACTTCAAAAACTCTCTACGTAGATTATTTTTCATTATTGCTTTTTTTGGGTTTCTAAAATCTAATTAATAAAAAAATCAAGGAAGTTTACTATTCCACGGCTTTAAAAAACACAAAAAAACCGGAAGCTATTACCTCCGGCCTTTCCCAAAACTATTACGCATTGTCTATTTCGCAGCTGTCCTTGGACAGGTTGAGATTCCTAACAGGGAGTACAACGGGCAGAAACTCACGAAACTGGTCAGAGCCAAAACTGCTGCTACCACCAAACCTATGATTCCGACTGTACCGATTATGGTTCCTGAAAAATACAGTCCTATCAACACTGCAGCGAGCACCAATCGAATGGCTCTGTCTGCATTTCCCAAGTTCTTTTTCATAACATTTCTTTCGTGGATAAAAAGGTAAACTGATTTACTGACAGAGTAAATCTAGATCCCATACCACTCAGATAAAATGACAAAAGTCACAGAAGAGGATGATCTTGAATTGGTAAAATCACCTGGCCTCCCGCTCTTCGGATCTTTAGTAAACGGAAATTGGAAGGTTAATGGTACTGATGCGGAAAATTTTAGAGTTGAAAGGTTGGATCCCAATGAGGTTAGGAGTAATTGGAAGATTGATTGCTAATTCCTTATCCCTAACACCCATTTATTGGAATTCAATTAACGATTTGGAGGAATCTGAAAAGACTGTTTTTGGCCAAAGTCTTGCTATTAATCCTTTATTGATTAAGAAAACCGAGCTAAAAACGGATAATTAGATGGTTAAATAAAGATTATTTTCTACCAATACGATATGCTATTTTGGAACTTATTTCCATAAAAAACAGTAGGTTGATCAATAAAGTCCGGTAGACATGAAACCTTTACACTCATTGCCCCCCAGTGGTATAGCTTCCTATTTGGATTTCAAGCAGTTGTTTAATCAATGGGATCTTTTGGCAGATAAGAAAAAACCAGAAACTTGTCTATATCATGAACTGCTCAACAGAATTCAGAAATTCCCGGATCTTAACCAGACACCGGTTAACCCCTTGGATTTAGAAAAAGACGAGAACAAGCTTGGATTTGGGTTGATTCTTAGCTCTTTGTTTCCGCTAAGTGGTCAGGAACAGAAAAAAATATTTGGACTTTCCACCCCCTTCAATTTCAATCCTGTCTATGCTACGTCTTCTTTCAGGGATCAATTTTTGGACGAAGATGGTCAGGTCATACTGCCGGACAACCTAACTCCTGAGGTTGTAACCAAGCATAATTTACTGTACGTGTACCAGGTGATTCTGGATCAGATATATGGTATCAAGATCAATCCCATTCATCCACTTGTATTCAAGGTAAAAGGAAAGAATGGCCTCACCCGTCATTTCCAAATTCAGCTGGACACGCAGTTTGTTAAAGTAATTCCCAAATGCAGCTTACCTGAATTTCACTCACTGGATGCTGTCTGTTCAAGAATGTCGCCAAGTGTAAATGATTTGGAAAAATGGAGGGAGCAATTGCCTTTAGAGCAGTTTGAATTTTATGGTTTTGTGCTTCAGGAGGCTCAGGATATTACGATCGCTCAGAGCATTGCGTCTCTAAACCAAGCAGTGCTTAATCAGGATCAGTCAAGTCCGGAAGACTTTTTGCAGATCGTGAAAGACTCAATCAGAAGTATGCTGGGAAGATCCGATTTGAAAATCGGGTTGGTGGTGCTCCAAAGTATCCAGGACCGACTGGTATTGACTGAGAGCAGACTTTCCAATAGTTTCCTTATCCGACAACTTTGCGGATCAGCCTGTCAGGAGCATTTTCAGGCGATCAAGGAATTTCTTTCGCAAGTCAAAACACCTATTTTTCTCAATGACATCGGTTCTCTGGAAACTGCTATACCTATGTCAAATCAAATGGCTGATTTTGGAATAAAAAGTGTAATCCTTTATCCTCTTCGGCACAATGGCACTTTGGTAGGGGTGTTGGAAGTTTGTTCTTTAGATGAGAGCAATTTTGATCCTACGACGCTTTTAAGTCTGGATTACTTAGCACCGTCCCTATCCTTGGCATTGTATAGGCAAGCGGAAATTCTGGATCAGAAAATCAAAGGAATTATCAGAAAAAACTTCACAGCAATCCATCCGGTGGTGGAGTGGAAATTTGACGAAATTGCCCTGGATTATGCACTTGAGGAAGAGGAAGGAAGGATTTCGGAAATCAAACCGATCGTATTTAGAGACGTCTATCCCCTTTATGGGGCAGTGGATGTGAAGGATTCCTCCCGACAGCGGAATCATGCGATCCACAATGATTTTGGAATTCAGCTCGCAATGGGCAAGCGTATCTTAGAGCAGGCAAAATCACTCCACTTTTTGCCCTTGCTGGAAAGGCTGTTGGATAAAATTGAAGAATTTGAGAGTAGAATCGTCCTGATGATGCTCGGTGAAGAAGAGGTAAGGATCACGGAATTCTTCCATCGGGAATTGGCGCCGGTATTTCTCCATCTCAGCGAAACTTTTGAGGAACTCGAACTCCCTGTTAAGGCTTATTTTGATGCCTTGGATGAGGAGTTGAAAGTGGTGAACAGACACAGAAAGGACTTTGAACAAAGTCTGGAAGCAATCAATCAGACGATTGGCTCGTACTTAGATTTGGAGGAAGGGAAAATCCAGGACATGTTCCCCCATTATTTCGAGAAATTCAAGACAGACGGCCTTGAGTACAACATTTATATTGGCCAGTCACTAGTGAAAGACAAGAAGTTTGATCCGCTTTATCTTCGTAATCTCCGTCTTTGGCAACTCCAGACTTTAATTGAAATTGTTCATCTGGTTCAGGCAAAAAGTAAAAATCTCCCCCTTCAGCTTGAGACTACCCAGATGATTTTGGCTCATTCCGTTCCTATTTCTATCAGTTTCAGGCTTGACGAGCGCAAGTTTGATGTCGAAGGAGCCTATAATATCCGCTATGAAGTCATCAAAAAACGGATAGATAAGGCATTGATTAAGGGTACAAAGAACCGACTTGCCCAGCCTGGAAAAATCGCCATTGTTTATTCCCAACAGCGGGATACCCAAGATTACGGTGATTTCATCAGTTTCTTTCAAAACAAGGGTATGCTGGAAGAAGGGGTAGAATACCTTGAACTTGAGGAGATGCAAGGGGTAAACGGCATGAAAGCCCTTCGGGTATCTGTGATTCCGTCAATCAATGATGATAGTTCATCAGGTTTGAAATCAAAACTGAAAACCGAACGAAAAGAAGGCTAAGGTCTCTTCTTTATTGAATCCCAACGAAAGGGTGGTTACTATCGCTTTGAGGGAGCTATGGGTAAGCCCTTTTTTGATCCATAGTCTTATTAGCGGACCAGTTCACTTAGAGTTCGGCTCAGAAGAGTAGTCAGCAACACCAATTTCCATTTGCCTCCAATAACTGAAAGCGCATCCTGGATTTCAGCACACAGTCTTTCACAGTCGTCAGGTTCATCTTGCATAGTTGTATGATGGCAAATGAACTTACTTTTGTCAGGAAAGAGCTCCGGGAGGAGGCCCTCCCGCAGGCTTGGAATTGTCTTCAGGCAGCGGAACAAATTCTTCATTATCTGTGGGAGGCAAAAGAATACGGCCCTGTTTCCAATCTTCCTTAGCCTTCTCAATCCGTTCTTTACAGCTGGATACAAAGTTCCCCCAGATATACCGATCTCGCAGGTATTCGCCACCCGGAATCTTAACGTAGTGTTTTCTTTTGCAATAATCGGGGGATCTGCACCTTTGGTGAATACAAACAACTTGCCATCCGTGTAGGTAATTCCGTTCACTTCGGCACTGCCCTTAACAATGTATGCCCCTCTTTCATTATGTCCTGTGGGAAGACCGAATCTCGCGCCCTCTTGAAGTACACCATGCAGATAAAACAAGGGTGAACTTGTTTTCACATGACTTGTCAACCCATAAGCATCACCCGCTATTAAACGCATCCAAACTCCCTTGTCGGTAAAAACCGGTAATTCTTCCGCTGTATAGTTTTTGAAAGAAGGGTCTGCTACTTCGTCTTTTTCAGGAAGTACAACCCAGGTTTGAATCATTTCCAGTTCACCGGCGGCAAATATTGCCGGGTCTTCAAAACGTTCACTATGGGCTATCCCTTTCCCGGCAGTCATCCAGTTTACTCTCCTGGCTTTATCAGTTGCTCCACACCAAGACTATCTCTGTGCGTTACATTGCCATCAAGCCGATAACTTACCGTGGACAGTCCAATATGGGGGTGCGGTAACACATCTTAAATATATTTTAATTACTTCAATCTTAGCACCATTGGCAAGTGTTGAAACGCTAAAAATGAAAAGTCCTAAAACCAAATTAAACACAATTGCTTTTTTAATTGTGCATTTTACCCTGTATGTAAAACGGATAGAGGTATGCTAAGATTATACCTTGCATAATCATAGAAAAAAAGCTAAGGGGAATATTTGGTTCAGCTTTGTTGTAAAATTTCAAGACTGTGATATTGGTCTTCAAAAAAGATAAAACGCCAACATAACCCAAAAACATTGTGGGAATTATGTAAGCAAGTCCGTCATTATAAACTTTGATGTTGAGTTTATTTTATTTTCTTTTTGGACGATTTCGCTTTGCTGTTAAAGTCTAATGCAAGGTTTATCAAATAGTCAAAGTCGGCTCGTGAATTCATTCCGCTGTCATCTATCATTACATAACCTTTCATCGGTCGTCCTGTGAAGTCCATAATTCGGCAGCCCACCCTATTAAGTGCAATTTCCTGCAACACCGGGTCGATGCGACACATCATTTCATCGCCAATAATCCCAATGCAAATTTTGTCGTTTACCATAAAGGTCAGTCCACCCATCATTGCTTTTTCTGCAACGTTAGGCAATTGAACTAACGCTTCCCTGATTCTGTCGGCTAACTTTTCACTAAATGCCATACCATATCATTTCATAGAATGCAAGGCAACTCGGTTTCCTTCGGTGTCTATAAAATGTGCCATAAAGCCGTTGGGCTCAATTGAAGTTTTTGGTATAATAATTTTGCCTCCTGCTTCTTCAACTTTTGAAAGAGGTGCACTTAAATCATCGCCGCCATTCAGGTACACAATAGTTCCTTTGTCTGACGGAACAAAGCCATCACCCTGAACGATACCTCCTCCAATTCCCCCCTTTTGCATATCGGATGGTAGCATACCATACTTTCCATCAGGGAAAGGCATCTCTACAATTTCAGCACCGTACAATGCTTCGTAAAAATTTTTTGCTCTGGCGAAATCAGTTACAGGGATTTCGAACCAATTAATTGAATGTGTCATTTTTCTACATTTTTAATTTGTTTACAATAAATATACAAAAAATGACTTTTAAAAAACCACCAAACGGACTGGAATGGCAAGCGTGAAAATTAAGAGATAAGTTACAATAGATTCAATATTGAATAACCTGACAGCTATTCACATCTTATACTTTTCCCCGGTTTCCCGCACTCTAAAATACACATCTGCTTCAATCAACAATCCTTCGGATTTCCCCAGTGGCCAATCAGTGCGGTCATCCTAGGGGTGCTTTACATCAATGCCAAAAACCTTTCCTTCATACGATTTGGTGATCTCTGATTGGATAGTATGACCCACGATTACAGCACTGGTTCCAAACTTTGCCAGACCTGCCTCCACTTGCTCTAGGGTGAGATCTTCCCTAAAATATCCCCGGTACCAACAAGGGCCTGTGATTGATGAAACAAACAGGTACCCGGGAATCTTGGCTGATCGGAGAGAAAATGACTGATAATAATTGGCTCTGATAAGCCTGTTTATTTCCTCTAAAGTCAATGCGGTGCTGGCTATTTCCGGGTGAATACCTCCATGGACAATTAAATTGCCATTGATCAATTCAATTGCGTTTTTACTTGCCAACCACCTTCCAATCACCGATTGTTGGTCATATAATTCAACTTGCTTCTTTACCAGAATGGACGCCACGTGATAGTATTCGGGAGAGGTGACAGTATAGTCTCCATACATCATCTTCAGTTCGTGATTTCCGATAATATAATGAACGAAGCCACCTTTCTCAGCAGCAGCTTGCTCCAAAGCGTAGATAAACCAAAGCACCTGAGTCGCAAAGTATCCTCTGTCCACCATGTCACCCACCAATACCAGATGTCCGTCTCCAAAAGTCCATTCCAAATTTCCGTTGATGACTTTGTTGCTGATCAAGAAATCCCGGAGCGCTTTATAATTGCTTTCGATATCAGAGATGGCCAAGGTCTTACCGGAATCTATATAGACACTTTTCGGGGTTTCGAACTTGGTTTTGATCGGAATCTGAAACTCAGTCGAATCAAGGGGATAAAAGGTGGGAACTGAAAAAAGAAAGTCCTGATGATACACTTTCTCTGAAGCATAAAATCCCAATTCCTGATTTCCCTTAAGGTAGCTCACCCCTATTGTACTGTCATTTTTATAGAAAATGTATGGCCCCTCATTTTCCCAGTTAAGAGCTGGATTGTCATTGTAATGAAAAGAAGCTCCATGATATAACCCAAATAGAATCAAAAATGGCAGCGGAATTAGAATGGTGAATAAAATATGCTTGAACCCGGAGTATGCATTAGAATTCGTGGCGAGGGCTCAAAACGCAAGAAAATCAGTCACTTTGGAGATCGAGGCGTAGCACCGCTACGGTGAGATCGAAAAGGGAAGCATAGCGGCTGATTTTGAAGCGTTTTGAGGCCGCAGTAGATTTCCTAATGCATATTTCGGGTTGAAGTACCGGATTGCTCTCTTTTTCATATTCTCTGATTTGAATTATCATCAAACCTAGACGCATCAACTCCTAAAACCGAAAAAATGGGACAGACAGCCCAGTTTTGTGGATAGAAAGCAGGCAAATAGTCTGTCCTTACGTTTATCTGAGAAAATATGAGCTCATTATGCGTTCAGCGGACTTTCCCTGCGGTGTAAAATCCGGTTCGCGATCATGACGTGTCGGGTACCATTTCCAGAAAAATACCCCTGCCATCCAGGATTTTTTCCACGCTGTTTCAAAAAATGCTTCATAACAACGCGCCTGAACATCCTCTGAAAACTGAATTTCCTTTCGCTCATTTGGCCAAACCCAAGGTTCTACTGCAGCGTCTACCGTGTTACAATATCCGATTTCAGTGAAAATAACAGGCTTTTTATACTTCCTGACAGCCTTATCGATTTTCGGTAAATGAGTTTCCCAGGAAGACCTCAATTCATCCAATTCAGGATTGTGATTTTTTGCAAGCGGGAAATAGGCCTGAATCCCGATGTAATCGAGTTCATCCCAAAAAGTTACTTTCTCAAACTCGGTGAAATTGGCTGCATAAACCAATTTCCCGGAATAGACCTTCCGGATCTCAGCAATGACTTTGCTCCAATCCTCATCGCGCTGAGAGGTTTTCTCAAGTTCGGTACCGATGCACAACAAAGGAAATTTAAGCTTCTCCGCAAACTTTGCGTGATCAAGGATGAAGGATGTGTAATTTTCAAACCAAAGTTTCCAGTCAGCTTCGTTCTGCATCTCAATATTACCCGGCCAACTTCCTCTCACCCAAAGATGAGGTTTCAGCATATTGGTGATACCCAGTTCCTGAGCAGAATCAAGAGTTGCCTGCATCCCATGAGCCGATTCCCCCCACCACTTTTTCTCATTGGCGAGATCCCATCGGATTTCAGGATTGTTAATCTCACTTTGCCAGCCAAACGGAGTCTGAGAAATAGCATCCGCTCCGGTTGCTTTCAAAGCGCGTAATTCCCCTCCCACAAGAGGCACTCTGCTTCCGACCCAACATACGCCTTTCCATTTTTCAGAAGCTATTAAAAGCTGTTCTTCAGGCAGAAACCACCAAGCCATAAACATGAATAAAATCATGCCTATGGAGCTAAAAAGATATTTGGTGAAAAGTGGCTTCAAGAGTCTGACCTTCGAAAGGTTTACTTATTGAAATTAAGTTACTTAGAAATAACTTCCACTTTGATATTCTCGAGATTTATCTCTGACAATAGCTCCAATTGACCGGAAGAATAGAGGGCTTGCATTTCTTCCACCGGTGTGTCGTTATCTTTTGGCTTTAGGTTGAGGTAATTTTGAAAGCGAATCCCGCCCACTTCCTGCACTCCGCTCACTTCTCTCAATCGCACTCCTCCTTCATCAGTATGGTAGCTATACGCCATGTAATCAATGAAAAAATCATCCGTCCCGATCCAGTACAAAAACTCATCGTCAAAGTCATCTCCTCCACCGTCTTTCGCAAATGTCACTTTGATCAAATGGTATTTTTCACCTTTCAAATCAGTCTCTCCCAGGTAAGTCTTGACCGCTGCTGCGTCATTTAGTCCATATGGCAGAAAAGCAAAATAAGCGACTGAATTAACAGATCTGGAATATGCCCCGATTCGTTCTTCTGGTAACGTGTCAATTTTGGCTCCGTTTACTGTTCGCACAAAGCCGGAATTATTGAGAACATCTTTTACAGTTCCTGTGGAATCCGTGAATTCTCTGGTGTATTCAAAAGAATTTTGATTTTTGAAAATAGAATAATGGATGTTCCTGAAATCAAAGTCAATTTTGGCTGTTTCATACGTTTTTCCGCCATGAGCATCGATTGATTTGTCTACGATTTTTTCTGCTTCTGTACGGGAATCACATGAGGCCAAAACCCCCAGAATCAAAAAGCCAATCAGATATAATTCCTTTTTCATTTTTTGAATTTTCAACTTGAATTTATTTAAACAGAACTTCAGATCTTAATGCGAAAGCTCAATAGGTGATTACATACTCTGAATACAGGTATTCCGCCCGGGTATAGAGTTTTTCTCCTTGCTCATTTACGCGGTAACTCACTCGCTTTCCATGCATAATCAAACCACCTGCTTGCTCGTATGTCAGCGTATAAATCAGGCTTCGATGATCTTTGAGCTGAACTTCATTTCCGATCAATTGAAAGGAAACCGGGTCAAAATAATACCACCAACTATCTGATTCCGGGCCATAATCAACGCTGATTACTTCAGCCAATTGACCATTCTCCAGCGTTTTTTGTCCTTCATAAACCAGCTTGGCACCTTCATCCAAAAGCTTCCAGGGCTGCGCAACAGCATAAAAAGCAGCGTCAAAGTCAGCCTTTTTTGACTTTAAAAAATCCTCATTCTGAATCTTATTTCCTCCCATGGAATATTTCATCTGAGAGCCATCCCAAGTGGAAACATGCTCTACGGAGTCCTTTACCCAGGTGATTTTACCCTCTAAAAACGGCTTCATGCGGAACTCCAACATTTGATCCAATTCACTTTCAACCGTCCCGCTATCTGTAAGCAAGCGAGTCCATTTTCGGAATTTTAAACTGGTGACTTTCTCCCATTTCTCTGATCCACCATGAGCTTCCATGGATTTTTCGAGAATTTCCTGTGCTTGCTTTTCGGGGCTTTTGGCACAGCCAAAACCAAAAACCAGCAATCCTATCAAAACTGAAAATCGGGTTATATTCTTCATTGACTCAATTTAGTTTTTCTTTTCGGGAGTGAATAATCAACTAAGATGACCTGAAAAAGGACCGCATATTCTGCTAACAGAAATAAAGGATTCTCTTCGAAAACCTCATTTCCATACGCCTGATATGAAAATATCACGGTAAAAGTCCATACCAGAAAAGCCTTTTTATTGGTTAGCAAGCTCAATCCAAAACCGGGAATTAAATACCAAGGGTGCACCACAGGCTGGAGAATCAGGTAAATCAAATAGATCAGAACCCAGAGTTCCGCCAATTCGGGAAGTGTTTGCGGTTTCTTTTTCCAGCTGAGATACAGAATTCCGATCAGGGTCAAAGCACTGAGAATTTTAGTCAGCTCGGCAATGGTATTGTAACTATGAATCCAGAATCCAACTTCACGAAGCAGGTAATAAATGGAAGCATTGAACTCGAACTTGCCCTGATAGAGTTTAAGGCTTTGGAAAAAATTAAACCAGGAGGAATCGATCAACAAAGGAGTAAAACTCAGCCCGACTGCAATTCCTGCCCCTATCCAGAAAATCAGATTTTTTTGAGTTTTCGGGAAAGCAATCCAGGCAGGAAACAGCATCAGAGGAACGAGTTTTACTCCAACAGAAAGTCCCCAAAATACTCCGGACAAAAGTGATTTCTTAATCCCCTGATGAAATATCGAAGCGAGCAGTAGCAGCAAAACCAATCCCTCAAAATGGAGGTTTCCTGTGATTTCAATGACGATCAACGGGTTTATCCAATACAGCCAAAGCTTATTGATTGGTATTTCAAAGATTTTGAAAACCTTCAAAAACATGAAAAAAACTCCGATTTCCCCCAAGATCATCAAGAGTCTGAGTCCCAAGACACCGTTCCAGATTGTTCCTTGTCCCGATTTGGCTGCCAGCCAAAAGACAGCCTGATTCAAAGGCGGATAGATCGAGAAATATTCCGGGGAATTCAAATATCCAAAAAGGTTCTTTTGCAGTTCTGTGGTTTCTAAAGGATGATTTTGCTTCCATTGACCGGGGGTCTCCGAGTAGGGATTTTCATTTAATCTGAGCAATTCTCCATCCCAAAGAAATCTCGCAAAATCATCGGACCAGATGGGTATTGACAGGAAAAGAGAAAACCTGAGAAGTATGCCAGCCAAAAAAATCCAAAACCAGGGAGTTTTTTCATCGCTGAATAAATAAATCAAAATCATTGATCCAAACAGAACCAGATAGACTCCGAAGGTGGATTGGAAATCAATTCGGGGAACCAGATTGCCCAAAAAGTAAGTTCCTGCAAGAATTAAAATGAACAGCAGGACTTGAAGTGAAGTTTTCAGCGTGGAATTCAAAGTCCTAAGTCTTTTCTCAGTCCTTCAAAAATCGCCTCGTTTTTGTTCCAATAATCCAGCATTGCAAGCTTGGTTCTGATTGCGGAAGTGATTTCCTGCTTGCCATCCGGCTTGGTTTGAATTTCCTGCCAGGCCATGATTTCGTAAGGGAAAAACTGATTGTAACGAATGACTAGCTTGCGACCAATTTCCGAATACACGACTTCAATTTCAGATTGATTTTCTCCTGTTTCCCTGCGGGATATTGTAGCTTCCTCAGCTTTCAGGGGGATATGTGCAAATCGGTAAAAAACCAATCCGGGAATCAATTTGGTATCGCCTATTGGCACCAGATCAGGATTGAGTCGAATCAGATTGAAAAGCTCATCCTCAGCCAGTGCGTTGATTTTCAACTCCTGATCTCCTTCTTTTTCAAAATAAGTGAAGAGTGTGGCCTGATAGGAGCTGTTCTTCCAGTTGAGCTGGGAAAAGGATTGTCCGCACCATTCTGTAACTGAACTGGTGATTTTGGGAGCCTTCAATTCCTCATAAACCGGTGAAAAAACAGAAAGCATGGTGTGGTAAGGATAGACTCCGGTCACAAACTCCCGGGTCATGTTCAGCTTTAAAACCTTTCTCGCATCCGCTCCGGCTGATTCCGGATTGTCGAGTTTGACTTGTTTATTCTTCGAAAAATCTTCCGTCACAAAGATCATTACGGCTTTGCCAGGGCGATCTTCTCCATATCGGCTTTGTACTAAATCAAAGACGTTGATTTCAGCTTTTCCCTGATACCAATACTTCGAAAACTGCTCCTCATTGACTCCTTCCCGACCTGAAGTTCCGCAGGAGAAAAGGAGAAGGGAGATTAGGAGAATAAGAGAATTAGTTTTCATAGGATTTTAGGCTTTCAAATTCAATCCGTAATATCTTCTTTCAAACGTTGTACTTTGGATCGCAGACCATTTCACCAATACTTAAAAATCGTAAAAATAATCTTGTATCCTGCGCCAAAGATACCTTTTACCGTGCCACTTACTTTGGAAACTCCGATACGCTTGCGATAATTAACCGGAACCTCGGTATACCGCAGGCCTTTCTGGTGCGCTTTGATCTGCATCTCGATCGTCCATCCAAAGTTTTGGTCGATCATATTAAGTTCCAAAAGCTTTTTCCAATCAATCGCCCGAAACGGACCCAAGTCAGAAAACTTTGCGCCTTGCATGTAGCGCATCATCGTCGTGGCCAGCCAGTTTCCAAATACCTGCGGAAAAGTCATCGAACCGGATTCTCTCTTTCCCAATGCTCTGGACCCAATCACCATATCCGCCTTTCGGTCTAAAATTGGCCGAATTAAGCCGGTCATTTCCTCCGGATAGTCACTGTAGTCACCGTCCAAAAACACCACGATATCCGGCTGGACTTCCTGAATTCTGATCCAATCCATTGCCGTGAGACAAGCCTTTCCATATCCTTTTTGGCCTTCAAATACCACCTCGGCTCCGGCTGCTTTTGCGGCTTCACCGGTTCTGTCGGTTGAATTATTATTGGCGACTACAATGTGGCGAACGATGCCGGGAATTTCTGCCAGGACTTTCGGGATCGACTTTTCCTCGTTGTATGCAGGAATGATGACGTCTATGATCGGGGGATTATGCATGGAATTTTTATCGGCCCAGGCCATAAGATTTGAATGAGCTGATGAAAACCGTCGCGTAACCGATGGCCAGCATGATGTGAAATGGTAAGAGGATAAAGTTGTTTTCTCTGAAACTGAGAAATACCATCCCTGCAAAAACCAAAGCCAAAACTCCCTCAAACCAGGTAGTCAAGGGGATTCGGAAATTGAGATAAAGATTAGAGCGAAGCGCCGACTTTCCACTTTCGAGATTGAATTTTGGCGTTCGGATGAAAAGTGATTTTTTGCCTGAAAAGCCCTCAAAAACAGCCTGCGCATTGTGAAGAGCCAATCCCATGGAAATGGAAAGAAACAAAGGCAGCATGTACAAAGCCTGAAACAGGCTTCTCCAAAATCCTCTTTTATTGTAGAAATAAGAGATCATATAGACTGCTGCTATGATCACAAACCCAATCATGAACAAACCGGTAATCCTTAATAATTCTGATGGAATCAATCCAAGTATTCCGGCCCACCACACTCCGATACTGCTGAAACTCACCAGTAAAACCGCAATAAAAATGGTGCTGTTGAACAGGTGAGCCATTGCGTGAAACTTGGTTGAAAAAGGTAAATCTTCTGCCAAAACTCCCTTTGCATGCTTTGCTGCACATTCTGCGCCCCCCTTAGTCCATCGGAATTGCTGAGACTTTACTGCCGACATGATCGGAGGAAGCTCGGCGGGGGATTCGATTTCCGGGCGATAGATGAACTTCCAACCTTTGCGCTGAGCGCGGTAACTTAAGTCGAGATCTTCAGTCAGAGTATCGTCATGCCAATTCCCCGCATCGAGAATGCAGCTTTTTCGCCAGATTCCTCCGGTTCCGTTGAAGTTGATAAAAGCGTGTTGGCTATTTCTGCCAATTTGCTCGATCAGAAAATGTGCATCAAGGGCAAAAGCCTGCAAGCGTGTGATCAGGGAATAATTCTGATTCAAATGAGTCCAGCGGGTCTGCACCATTCCGATCTTTTCAGAGGAGAAATACGGAATTGTCTTTCGCAAAAAGTCCGGATCCGGAATGAAGTCAGCATCAAAAATCGCGATGAATTCCCCCGACGCTTTTTCTAATCCTTCTTTTAAAGCTCCGGCTTTAAATCCTTGCCGGTTGGCCCGATGAATGTATTGGAAATTGACCTCGGGAAATTGCCTGATCCTGGATTTAATCAACTCAGCAGTCTGATCCGTGCTATCATCCAATAGCTGGATTTCAAGTAATTCTTTGGGATAATTGATTTTGGCAACCGCTTCAATCAATCGTTCAACAACGTAAAGTTCGTTGAAAACCGGGAGCTGAATGGTGACTTTTGGCCAGACTTTGGGAGATACCTTCGGTACATTCGCCAGTGATTTTCTCGCTTTCAGAAAATTCAACAGTAAATGACCCTGGGCCAGACTGTAAACAAATATAAACAGCATACCCAGGGCATAAATCCCCATCAAAAGGTATAAGAAGATCATTTACGCATTCAACTTGATGGAATTATTTCCAATGATAATCGGCAATTCATGGATTCTGCCATCTTCAGGACCATTTTCCAACTTCAAAACTCCTCTTGGGCAGACTGCTGAACAAACTCCGCATCCAACACAACTTGCTCTGACTATGTTTTGACCCCGCTGGGCGTAAGCGCGTACATCGATTCCCATTTCGCAGTAAGTGGAGCAATTGCCACAAGATATGCATTGACCTCCATTGGTCGTGATTCTGAAACGGGACTTGAATCGCTGAACGATACCCAGGTAAGCTGCCAAAGGACATCCAAACCGGCACCAAACCCTGTTGCCCATGAATGGATAGAAACCTGTACCTACCACTCCGGCAAAAACAGATCCGATCGCAAAACCATAAAACGAATGTAGCTGGTTCGTGACATTTCCCAAAAAGCTGAATCCTGAAAAGTAGTTAGCGATCGTGACCACGGTCATGACTACGGCTAAAACCAGAACGCTGTGAACGATCACGCGTTCGTATTTCCAGGCTTTTACTGACTTGTCAGAAAGTTGGCGAAATGGATCACCGACGGTTTCCGCCAGGCCTCCGCAACCACAAACCCACGAACAGTACCATCTTTTACCAAAGAAATAGGTAAAAAGCGGCACTCCGATGATGATCAATAAGATCCCCCAAATCAACATAAACATCCCTACTCCTCCGGAACTCAAAAAAGTATCAATCTGATAATCGTAGAAAAAATCATAATCAAGCGGCCAGATATTTTTGAAATCAAAATATGGCTGATTCAGCAAAACCAGAACTTCCGGAATCAGAAAAGCGAAAGCCGTCTGAAAAAACATAACCGAGGTAGTGCGGAGTTGCTGGTATTTATTGCCCCGATACTTGCGAAACATCCGAATACCCATCACGATGATCGCCAGCGTGTAGATCAATCCATATAAAAACCATTGACTGGCAGGATTGCCGGAAAGCATCCGGCTGATCGGATCGACCATCCAAACCAGATTGACAACTAATGCCGGATACCAGTACAAGATGATGTAGAACAAAATCAAAAATGACCCGGTCAGCATTCCCAGCCAACCTTTTGCCTTTATGGAAGAATGGAAAATTCCGTTGTTTTTGATTCCTTCAGGTTCGTCGACATAGCTGGGAAGATTGTACAGCAAACCTCCCAAAACAGCCATTCCGATCGATAGGAATAAGAAAAGCCATGGGTTTTCTGTCACCGGACTGGAGACAGCGGCTTTAGCCAAGGCAAAGCTGTAATCATCCCAAATCACCTGATCCCAGAGCGACTGGTCTTTGAGCTGATCGTTGTAAGTATTGAAATTATTCCCAAAAGCACCTAAAAAAGCGAAGTTGGAGGAATAGGTCTCTCCGTACATTGGAGCCAGGATCTCCGCCATCTTTTCCTGATGGATGTCTTTGGTATTTTCCCGAACCAGAGCTTCGTCAATCGAATAGCTTCCCAGAAAAGGAATCAGGATGAAGGCTCCCAAACCGAGCAGAAAGAGTAGAATTCCTGTGTTTTGAATCATTTTCATACCCTTGCACCAAATAGTTTTTGAATAACTGATTTTTTGGAAATGGCAAAACCACCTCCAAATTGGCTTTTGAAGGCCTTTTGAATTTCGATGTGATACGGCGCAAAAAACTCAGGATCAAAGTTGGCCTTATCAAGGTTAGCGATCACTGTGGAAGCTTTCCATTTCTCTCCAATAGCTTTGTCAAAAAACTCATGTCTGAGCCTGAATCCAAAGTTGTTGATTCCCAAAATTTTACCTGAATTATCCATCAGCATCCGGAAAGCTACCTTTCCTCCGGAATGCTCCCAATAAAATGACTGGATCTTTTCGGAATCCCAAGTCGCAGGTACAGTTCCATAAGTCTGATATTCGATGTCCAGGAATTTGGCTGAGTTGAACCAGATTCCGGGTTGGTATGAAAGCTTTTTCCCGGCAAGAGTATAAGCCAACGTTTCGCCATGCATCCGACCAGTGTACCAAACCTGTTCAATCGGTCCGCGGTCAGATGCCGGTGCCTGATTGAATTCGGCGCAATCACCGATCGCGTAGACGTCCGGGATATTTGTCTGGAAACTCAAATCGACTATGACACCTCGATTCACTTCCAATTCTGTATTTCTCAAAAAATCTATGTTTGGCGTCACTCCCGCTGTCAATCCTACAAACTGGCAAGTAATCTCCTCGCCTGATTTTGTCCGAACTGCTTTCACTCTGCCTTCGGAATCACCGATGATTTCCTGTAATTCTAACTCTAATCTAAGGTCAATATGATGCTCCCTGATATGACTTCCTACTAATAGAGATTCTTCTTTGGGCAAGACATTATCCCAGAAACCAATTTCCCTGACTAAAAAAGTAACAGGAATCTTTTTGTAAGACAACATCTCGGCCATCTCGATTCCGATCAGTCCTCCACCGACAATCACAGCTCTCTCCACTCCTTCTTTGGTCGATTCTTCCATGAGTTCGAGGTCCTGCCTGGAATACAAGCCTTGTACTCCTTTGAGATCTTGTCCCGGCCATCCAAACTTATTCGACTTTGAGCCGGAAGCGATCACCAGCTCATCGTAACCAAGTATTTCTCCGGTTTTGAATTCGAGATTTTTACGCTGAAAATCAACTTTTTCAACCCAGCCTTCTTTGAGTTCGATTCGGTTTTTCTCCCAAAACCAATTCTCATATGGCTGGATATGATCAAACTTCATATGCCCCATGTACACATACATGAGAGCCGTACGAGAGAAAAAATATTTCGATTCACCCGAGATTACGGTGATTCTAACCTGTTCATCAAGTTTGCGTAGATTTCTGGCGCAGGTGATTCCTGCGATTCCATTCCCGATAATTACCACATGACGATTTGAGTTCATTGAACAAATTGGTTGGAAAACTGAATTTACCAATTCTTGGGGCTAATTCAGGTTATTCGTTGAGATTCCAGTTATAATCGAGATGTGAAATCTTGGCTGTCGATTTTATTTTCACCTTACTGTAAAGATTGAGGAAATCAATCAGGCTGCCCTTCTTCGTAAAGTCGCCTTTGAACCAGGAGAAAATGGAAGAAATCTGGGCATTGTCCGCAGTAATCTTATTTCTGGAAGAATCGTTGATAAATTCCCTGGTAACTTTGTCAAGTTGTATTTCCAATTTAGAAGCCATAAAGGCCTCATTTAACAAAGGAGGACAAGAAACTGAAGCACAATTGATCGCAAAATGTATTCTGGGTTCTTCAAATTCCTTTCGCAGAATCGAATGCTCGATCTCGTCCAAGCTGGATTCCACTCCTCCAATTTTGAAGAATTTATAATGCCAGACATCCTTGATCAAAGGGATTTTAAGCTCAGGTCCCAGATCCCGGATACTTTTTACAGGGTAATTGTCAACGATCAATTTGACCGTGAATGCATTATAAGCATTGATCCAGTAAGCAAGTTGCTCCTGTTTTGACCAGGTTTTACGGTCAGGAGCGTTTTCAGTAATGAGTTTAAGATATTGGTCGAGCTTGGCTTTTTCTTTTATAAAACCTTTGTAATTCACGATTCCGGCAGGACTTACATTTGCCTTAAGCAACTGATCCCAAATTTGGTGACTGGGAGGTGCGGTTCCTGCCATTCCGGGAACGGAGCCTTTGCATGAGAAAATTGTGAAAAGCAAAAACATGGAGAGTGCTGACCTTAAGAATTTCATAGGAGCTTGGTTTTGGTATGATGTACGTACCAATTCAAAAATAGGATGTAGAGTTTGGGGGTAATGTCGGACGAGAGACTAATTTGAGTATTAATCAATTTGACTATCAGCTTTCTTGCCACCAACCAAATAAAACAAGCTCTGAAGTCCAAATGCACTGGCTGTGGTCCGATAGCTATCGGAATGTGGTCGATTATCCGCTTGCCCAAATCAATTTTAGGCCTACTGTCAAAGTAGCGGATAATCACATTAATCAATAAACTTTCTCCCCGGAAGTAAGCCAAACTCCCCATATGCGACTATAGGTATGAACTTGCCGGGTGGGAAGGGAATCCTTGAATAAAGGCTGGCTTTCATTGGACCAATGAATTATCCCTCCATATAAATTATAAACCTGCTTAAAACCTGCATCCCGTAGTTTTTTGCCTATATCCTGAGATCTGGCACCGACGGTACAATAGACTAAAATCGGTTGATTTTTATCCAAATCTTCTGCTTTTTCGAGGCTGAAAGTATCATATCCGACCCATTTTGCACCCTCTAAATGACTGACTTCGAATTCTTCTTTTTCCCGGGTATCCAAAACCTGGTAATTCTTCAGGCTGAAAATTTGGGCAGGTTTAACTGTCGGGAATTCTTCATCATCTAGCCCTTTCAAAAGAGTTTTGTAGGCAGTGGATTGTGCCTGAGCTTCCCCGAAAAACAAAATGGGTGAAATAAGTACAATGGCCAGAAAGGCAAGGTAAAACCTGATTTTGATTTTAATTTCCATGACCGTCTAACCCAAAAGGAAAGGCTCTGGTTCGAATCAGGCGTAGAAATCAGATAATCGAGCCAATCCTCTCTTGTCCTTCACGATGATCCGCTTGCCATCCAGGTCGATCAAATTATCTTTTTTGAATTCTGAAAGTAATCGAATCACAGATTCCGTAGCTGTTCCTACCATTCCTGCGATTTCTTCTCTGCTTAGAATCAAATCGATTCTTTGACTTTCTCCTCCTTCAATACCATAACAATTGGCTAGCTGAATCAAGACGTAGGCAAGACGCTCCCGAATACTCTTCTGAGTCGCATCGGTCAGCTTTTCTTCCATTACACCAATTTCATGACTGAGCGCTTTGGTGATTCGCTTGAAAAAAGGAGTATTGTTGAAAAGAGTGCTTAAAAACGATTCCTTCGGGATAAAGCAAATTTTTGCATCCTCAATGATCATGGCAGAATTGGTATAATTCTCCTCTCCCAATAAGGCAGAATACCCGAGAAAATCCCCTTTTTGCGCCAAATGAAGTATTTGCTCTTTTCCGTTAGAGGCTGTCTTATACACTTTGACAACCCCGCTATTAATGCAAAAAATCCCAAGTGGCTTTGTCCCCTCGTAGTACAAAATCTGGCCCTTTCTGTGAGAAATCAGATTTTTGTGATCTGAAATTGTACAAACCTGAGTCTCCGATAAATCTGAAAACAAGGAAAATTTCCTGCTTGCACACAGTTCACAAGGAGTATTCAATGAATGATTAGTAGACATGGCTGGATAGAAATACTTTTCGAGTATTAAGTTAGAAAAAATGAATGACAAATATCATATAAACTATATTACTATTCAGGAAAAAAATGTTACTTACTCGGTGGTTGAGGGAAATATTTAAGTTGATCAAAGATCTGATTTTTTTCATCCCAACCCAAATTTATATGTTGGATCCCATTTGTGAGAATTAAAAATTTGGTTTGGAGCTTTTTCTGATACAGACATGCCTGCTCAAGCGTTCTTTGGGTCAGTTTAATTTGAGGGGCTTTACATTCGATCAGCAAATACGGATTTCCTTCTTTGTCCCAAACGACTAAATCGGTCCTTTTTTGTAATTGGTTGTACGTCAATCCCTTTTCCAAGGCAAGAAGACCTTTGGGGTAATTCAGGTTTTTAATCAAAAAAGAGATCCAGTGCTGTCTAACCCATTCTTCGGGAGTTAGTATCAGGTATTTTTTCCGAAGAGTATCAAAAATCATCATTTTACCGTCTTTTTCCTGAAGAGTTGGTTCGATGGGCGGAAGGTTGAGCGATGGCAATTGAATCTGTCCCTGATCGGAATTCATAATTCAAAGATGGTTAATATTGATCGAAAAAAAAGTCAAAATAACGGGGGAATCTTTGATTTTTAGCCCAAATCCAAATATGGAGCCAGTTTCCTGATCCATTCTTCTTTGAAGATCCTGATTTTCAGTAAATCGTCCACTGATTGATAAACTCCATGCTGATTGCGGTAAGCCACAATTACTTTTGCCTCACCGTAGGTTACATAGGGATGAGCTGAAATCTCCTCGATTGTACCTTGATTCAAGTTGATTTTCCTGAATATCTCAGGAGTGAAATCAAAAAATTCCCACATCAATTCAATAGTTTCGGGCTTCATTCCAAATACTTCACTCAATTGGCTGGTACTGTGAAAACCTCCGAGATTCTCCCTGTATTTAATGATTCTTCCTGCGGTTCCGGGTCCTATTCCGGGTACAATCTGAAGGATTATTGAGTCGGCTTCTGAAAACGAGATCCGTTGAATATTTTCCAGCTGCCTATCAAGCGCTGATTTTTTGACAGTGTCCTGCGGATTAAAAAGCGGTCCGGGAGATTTTACCAGGACCAGACCCGCTTTTTCCATGCTGTCAATCTGATTTAAAAATTGCTCATGAAAATCCTGGGAATAAGAAGTTTTGAACTGCCTGATGATGCTTGGCACAATGATCAATAATCCCAGAAAAGGAATCAAAAACAGAAATCCGTGTGATTCTTTTCTCGAAAAACCGAGATAGGTCTTAAGCCAATAGAAAAATTTGCTCCTCATAAAAAATTATCAGTTGGAGATAGAAACAATCAATAACTTATAAGTTAATATTAATAGAAGATAAAATCAAAATTTTCGATCTTTGCAAGACGAAACATTGTATCTATTTAGACGAATTCTAAATTGAAATATTGAAAGTCAAAATGGACTCTTCACCCGCCAATGTCTGTTAAATTTGCAGGCCAAGACTCGGAACGATGCATATTAAGTTTAGAGCAATAAGTTTATCACACAAAACAGCTCCCGTACAAATCAGAGAACTCATTTCACTTGATGAGCGGGAAATTCATGGCATCCTGTTGAAACTGAGAGAGTTTTTCAGTTTGAATGATATATTGATTCTATCCACCTGTAATCGCACTGAAGTTTATTATAGCCATGACCTCGAGCTGAGCACCGAGATCATCAAATTGATTGGATTGGAAAAAGGCCTCTCTGACGTGGTCAACTATCTTGAATATTTTCAGATTTTCAACGACGATCGTGCTGCCATCTCCCATTTATTCAGGGTTTCCATCGGTTTGGAGGCACAGGTAGTAGGAGATATTCAAATCTCAAATCAGGTAAAAAGATCTTACCAAGCTGCGGCTGACTTGGACATGGCAGGCCCTTTTTTACATCGCTTGATGCACACCGTGTTTTTCACAAGCAAGCGAATCGCCCAGGAAACCGGTTTCAGAGATGGGGCTGCTTCTCTTTCCTACGCCACCATCGAGCTGATCGACAGCCTTACCTCTAATACTTACCAGCCAAGAATTCTCTTGATCGGAGTCGGCGAAATTGGTGAAGATGTAGCAAAAAATATGGTTCACCTTCCTGACGCAAAGGTTAAGATCACAAATAGAACCCTGGCTAAGTCAGAAGAGATTTCGGCTCAGCTTGGATTTGAAGTCGTGCCATTTGAAAATGTCTTTGAGGCGATGGAAGAAGCTGATGTAATCGTCTGCTCTATCATGCGAAATGAGCCATTCATTACCAAATCACTCGTCAAGAAATTCCAAATCCAGAGCTACAAACTTTTGGTTGATCTTTCCGTTCCAAGGAGTATCGAGCCTTCTGTAGAAGATATACCGGGCGTGATTCTTTACAACGTTGATAATATTCGAAGTAAAGCTACCGAGGCGCTGGACAAGAGGATGGCTTCCATTCCAAAGGTGGAAGAGATAATAAATGAAAGCATCGAGGAATTCTATGGCTGGAAAAAAGAGATGATGATCTCACCCACCATCAACAAACTGAAGCAATCACTGGAGGCAATCAGGCAAGAAGAACTCAGCAGATTTCTTAAAAATGCTGATGAAAAAGAATACGCTGTGATCGACAGAATAACTAAAAGTATGATGCAGAAAATCCTGAAAGTACCAGTGGTGCAACTCAGGGCAGCTTGCAAAAGAGATCAGGCTGAGGAAATGATCGAAATCATCTCAGATCTCTTTGATCTCGATAAAATAAAAACAGAAAAATAGTCGAAACTTTATTTTTGAATTAATGACCAAAGGATTGTTGCAATTCTTTGGTCATTTACCTTTAAGCCAATTCTGAAATTACCCTCTTGATGAATAAAAAAAATACTCTGTCTCTTTGCCTTCTTTTCAGCTTTTATTTTTCCACTCTTTCCCAAGCCCAAACCTGGGAAGTCTACAATGAGCAAATTCAACTTCAATCCAGATTGATGTATGATAAAATAGAACTGCTGAGCGAGACTGTGAGAATCGGAAAAAAAGGAGATGAAATTTCCTTGCTATCCAAAGATTTAACACCAGCCGTAGTACTTCAGGGAATGGAGGTTTACCAATACCTGGAGCCCTGGATTTTGGTAAAAGGCGAAAATGGAATCGGAGCTTATCATGAATATGGACAGCTGGTACTTCCTTTGGAATATGAAGATATCCAGACCTATTACAATCTCTTGCTGGCAAAAAAAGGGACCAATTATTGGCTGTTCGAAAGAGGAACCGGTAAAACCACACTCCTTGGCCAGCTGGATGAAGCAAAACTAACCCGCTTGGGAATGCTTATTACCCGAAAAGGAAACGAGTATTTTTTACCTCTTTCGAAAAATCCAGACAAACCTTACGACCTGCTTGAAGAAAGCGAAGCCGATTTTTTACTTGCAAAAGAAGCTACCGGATTTGGTTTGATAAACAGGGAAGGTGACTATGTGATGGATCCTATTATTGATCGATTAGAACATACAAAGGGGAATTTTTATTATGGCTTTGATGAAAGACAGTATTTGCTGATCGAAGGAAATGACATTCAATCAAATATCCGATACAATTCATTCCACAAAATCACTTTCCAAAACGGATTGATGCTTGAATACATCCATGGAAAGCTTCGCCGGGTAATGGAAGAAGACGGAATCCTCCTGGATGCAGTGGGAATAGAGGAAGTGAAAATGATTGGTAATAATTTGTACAACGTTCGATTCAGAGATGGAAAGCTTGGACTGCTTGGAAAGTCCGGTTGGCTGGTCCAGCCCATGGATAGCGTGGACCAAATTGATTTCGGCACAGAAGGACTTTTCCCTGCGAAAGCAAAAGGAGCTATTGGCTATGTGAATCAGTCCGGGGCGTGGATTATTCCTGCTCAATTTTCGGAAGCATCTTTATTCACTGAAAAACTCGCCACCTACAGAAACTCCACAAATTGGGGACTGATAAATTCCTCGGGAGAAATCATTTCAACTCCTCAGTGGGAAGAAATCAAACCCTTTGTAAAAGGAATCTCAATCGCCAAAAATTCAGGCAAATTTTACCTGATCAACTCTTCCGGAGGAACAATCAATCCGGAGGGATTTGACAATATTTTCCGGACATCTGATGATTACTTTCTGGTGGAAATAGCCGAAAAAACCGGATTGCTGGATTCGAAAGGAAATGAAATATTCCCGACAGAATTCGAGAATATTCGCAGAGAAAGGAAGGATTTTTTGATAGTAAAAAAAGACGGGTTGACAGGAGTAATCAATGATGCTGGCGAAGTTATTTTACCCCTGGCTTATCAGGAAATCCTGGTAGATTGGGCCAATGGACAGATTCTGACAAAAAATTTATACGAACCTGTGGTCGTTCAGGAAATTCAACCAACTGGAAAGAGAAATAAAAAAGGGGCCTGAGCCCCCTTTTTATTTCTTTTCATTTTTACCTTTTCCTGAGTCCTTAGGATCAATTTCTGAACCTGCGATGGAATCTCTCATCGCTGTATCCGACTTGATATTTTCCATTTTATAATAATCCATTATACCAAGATTACCTGAGCGAAAAGCCTCGGCAATTGCCTTTGGAATTTCAGCTTCAGCCTCGATTACTTTGGCTCTCATTTCTACATTTCTGGCTCTCATCTCTTGCTCCAGCGCCACGGCCATTGCTCTTCTTTCTTCCGCTCTTGCTTCTGCCACTTTCAAATCAGCAGATGCCTGATCGATCTGGAGTTTCGCTCCAATGTTTGTTCCCACGTCAATATCCGCGATATCGATGGAAAGGATTTCAAAAGCTGTTCCTGCATCCAAACCTCTTGATAAAACCAGTTTTGAGATTTTATCAGGGTTTTCCAATACAGTCTTATGGTTTATGGAAGAACCTATTGAGGTTACAATTCCCTCTCCTACTCTTGCAAGTATGGTTTCTTCACCAGCACCACCGACCAATTGAGCGATGTTAGCACGCACAGTCACTCTTGCTTTTGCGATCAGCTGAATTCCATCTGCAGCAACTGCAGCGACATTTGGAGTATTGATTACTTTAGGATTTACCGAAATCTGAACAGCTTCAAATACATCCCGACCTGCCAAATCAATTGCAGTCGCTTGCTTGAAGGTCAGGTTGATATTTGCCTTATCAGCAGAGATCAGTGCCCTGATTACATTTTGAACATTTCCCCCTGCCAAAAAGTGAGTTTCCAAATCATTGGTAGTCAGGTCAAGTCCTGCCTTAGTTGCAGTAATTAGTGAATTGACAATCACACTTGGCGGTACTTTTCGAATTCTCATTCCAACCAATTCCAGCAGGCCAACTTTTACATTGGAAAATTGGGCGGTGATCCAAAGGCTGACCGGGACGAAATATAAAAAGGTGAAAAGAAGAACTATCCCTGCCAAAGCAGCGACTAAAACGAACATTGAATTAGATGCATCCATATTATTTTACTAGTATTTTATTGTTTTCGATTTTGATAATACTGATTTCGGTGTCCACAGGAATGAATCCCTGCTCTGATTTTACTTCATAAACAGACTCTCCAAACTGGGCTTTTCCAAATGGCTTAATATCTGAAACTGCTTTTCCGGTCATTCCTTCCTCAAGTCCAATTGTTCTGCCGTCAAAAGCTCCGCCTTGCATGGAAGATTTCAAAGAAAACTTATTCCAAACTCCCGATCTGAAGCCATAGACTATGGCTGCAAAGTTGAAAGCTACAGCTACCGTCGTAATCCAGGAAGCAGTAGCCTGATCGTAATTTAAAAAAGCATAAACAACTCCAGTAAGGCTAACCAATAAGCCGAAAATCCCAACAACGGTAGTACCCGGAATAAAGATCACTTCGGCTAAAAGGAGAATAAGTCCAATAAGAAGAAGGCTTGATAAAATTAAAATCGTCATTCCGATTCAGCGAGAGTTTATGTCCCTAAAATACGAGAATCCTTGGTAAGGCGATGTAAAAAGAAAAAAAACCCGGCTGACCGGGTTTTCGATTTAATATGCTTTTGCAAAAAGGACTCTCCCTTGCGAAGGATTTCCCGTGTAAACGCAAGAACCAGTTTCTTCTTTCCTGTTTAAAGGAATGCATCGAATCGTCGCTTTTGTAAGTTCTTTGATCTTTTCTTCGGTTTCTGAAGTACCATCCCAGTGTGCTGAAAGAAACCCTCCTTTTCCCTCCAAAACCTCTATAAACTCATCCCATGAATTAACCTCCGTGGTCATTTCTGTTCTGAAATTAAATGCTTTTGAATAGATCCCTTCCTGAATATCATCCAGCAAGATTGAGATTTTTTCAGAAATTGGCAGAGACACGAGTTCGAATTGCTCTTTAGTCAAATTATCTCTTCTCGCTATTTCGATAGTTCCATTTTCAAGATCTCTCGGTCCGATTGCAATTCTGACAGGAACTCCTTTCAACTCATATTCTGCAAATTTCCATCCTGGTTTCTGAGTATCACGATCATCGTATTTCACAGAGATTCCGGCTTTTTTCAGTTCAGTCATGATTTCTCTGGCTTTCACAGAAACTGCTTCCAACTCGGCTTCTCCTCTGTAAATCGGAACAATGACCACCTGGAATGGTGCTAATTTCGGAGGTAAAACCAAGCCATTATCGTCAGAGTGAGCCATGATCAAAGCGCCCATCAAACGAGTACTTACCCCCCATGAGGTCCCCCAAACATAATCAAGACCACCTTCTTTGGTTGCAAATTTCACTTCGAAAGCTTTTGCAAAATTCTGACCGAGAAAGTGCGAAGTTCCGGCCTGCAGTGCTTTCCCGTCTTGCATCATAGCTTCGATGCAGAAAGTCTCATCGGCTCCGGCAAAACGCTCATTTGCAGTTTTCATTCCTTTCACCACCGGCAAAGCCATAAAATCTTCAGCAAACTGAGCGTAGATATTCATCATTTGCACCGTTTCATCCATTGCTTCTTTTGAAGTAGCATGAGCTGTATGACCTTCTTGCCACAAAAATTCAGTCGTGCGCAGGAAGAGTCTTGTTCTCATTTCCCATCTCACCACATTGGCCCATTGATTGACCAAAAGAGGTAAATCTCTGTAGGATTGAATCCAGCTTTTATACGTGCTCCAAATTACCGTTTCCGAAGTTGGGCGAACGATCAGCTCCTCTTCAAGTTTAGCATCCGGATCCACAATAATTCCGGATCCATCTTCCGCATTTTTAAGTCGATAATGAGTCACCACCGCACATTCTTTTGCAAATCCCGCAACGTGACTCGCTTCTTTACTGAGGAAAGACTTTGGAATGAATAATGGAAAATAGGCATTAACATGACCTGTTTCTTTGAACATGCGATCAAGCTCGGCTTGCATTTTTTCCCAAATAGAATAACCGTATGGCTTGATGACCATACAACCTCTCACAGCTGAGTTTTCAGCCAAATCGGCTCTTTTCACCAGCTCATTATACCAGAGTGAATAGTCTTCACTCCTCTTAGGTAAACCTTTGCTCATTATGGTTGATTGGGATATGAATTGTTCTTAATTTCGCTAAATTGGGGAGGGCAAATATAAACCAAAAAGTATAACCCTTCACCTCTTGCCTCGTATAAGAGATTAACTATTCAACTTCAACCATGAAGAATATTAAAGTTATCACCACTTCATTTATCCTCGGCTCCCTCGCTTTGGCTTCATGCAGTACCAATAAAATTGCTACGAATGCGGATCAGGACAACCTGTATTTTATGGCCTCAGACACTCAAGTTGCTACTGAGTATGCCGTTCAAAACAACGAACCCGAATCATTCAAAAGTCTTTCCTCTGTGAACGCAGACGCGTATTCACAGGAAAACTTTAGCTCCCGTAATGTTAATCCTGACTACATAGCAAAGTATCAGGCTGAGACAGCAGTTCAGGAGGAAGGAACAATATATTTTGATGAGACCGGCGCTGCTGATACCGTCCAGGACATTAATGTTTACAATAATTATTACGCGAATGGAGCCGGATTCAATAGTGGTTTTAGCCCCGCTATTTCGGTTGGTCTAGGTTTTGGATTTGGTGGCTATGGCATGGGAGGATTTTACAATCCTTACTTTGGATATGGTTCAGGTTTAAGTATGAGTATTGGTTTCGGATGGGGCTCACCTTATATGGGAATGGGCTTTGGATTCGGTTATCCAATGTTTGGCTACCCTATATATCCGATGTATGGTTTCGGCTACCCTATGTATGGTTACCCAATGTATAGATACGGGTATCCTGTTTATGGATATCCCGGATATGGAAACCCCATCTATGTTCTTCCAGGCGGAGAATATGGCGATAGAAATGTGGTAGTAGGGGCAAGACCGACCAGAGGAGCTTCACTGGCTGGAGCCGGATACAGAGGAAGTACAAGTTCAGCTGCTGTACCCAGCACTGCAAGAGCTCAGGCAAGAAATGAAGCAATGAGTAGCAGTGCAACCAATAGACGAGTTATTTCTTCATCTGAAAACTCCAGAATATCATCAAGAGATTTCAGTACTTCGCAAAATGATTATTACTCTAATTCAAGATCAAGAGTTGCTACAGGTACCACCAGAAATGTGAACTCTCCGGCAGTAGACAGAGGAGCTACTACCAGATCAAGAAGTGCAATGCCTACATCGAGACCTTCAACAAGTGTTGGAGGAACCAATTCAAGAAGTTCTGTTGGAAACATCAATACTCCAGGCAGATCGACTTCTTCACCGAGCTACAACAGAAGAACAAGTCCGTCTTACAACAGATCGACCGCTCCTTCTTATAATCAGAGATCAACAAGTCCTTCTTATAACAGAAGTACAACACCAAGCAGATCAAATAACAACACGCCTGGATATAGCGCGCCAAGCAGAAGCAGCTCTGGTCCAAGTTTCAGTGCTCCGAGCAGGAGTTCCGGAGGAAGTACAGGCGGTTCTTCAGGAGGCAGCGTCTCCGGAGGATCCAGAACAGGAAGGGGAAATTAATTCCCCTTTTTTTTTGCCAAACTCAGTTGACACAAAATCAACTCTTTGCCGTTAATACTCTAACTAAACAAACTCTAAATGCGGCTATCAATTCTGATTTTCTCCATTTGCATAATTTCGGCACCTTCTGTTTTTGCTCAGAGCGGATACTATGAGGATGCATACAGATTCAGCAATATAATCCCTTCAGGTTCTGCCCGAATCATGGGTGTTGGCGGCACTCAACTGTCACTTGGAGGGGATGTATCCAATATTGCAGGAAATCCTGCCGGGTTGGGTTTCTTCCGGAAATCAGAAGGTAGCTTAACAATGGGATACACTGATTGGGGGGTTGATACTCGGTTTATGGGACAAAACAGGTCTTATAATACTACCAATTTTGCGCTGCCAAATGTTAGCATCGTCATTGCCAAACCAAAGGATGATTATAAAAACAGCGCATTTAAAGGCGGATCATTCGGTATTGGTTTTCAACGAATAGCAAACTTCAATACTGAATTCGGCTATTTCTCTGATGAATTAGGAACCTCTTCAATTATTGATTTTTACTTACAGGACTCTTTTGGCGTTCCGGAAACCCAAATTGAAGGAAATGGCTTAACAGGCTTGGCATATCTGACTTACCAGATTAACCCGGTTACTGTAGATGAAAACGGAAATGTAATTGCAAATCCAAATACGTACGATTCTTTTGTTTTGGGTCTGCCCTTTCAGGATGAAAATGTAACTCAGGAAGGAAGTGCCAATCAAATCACTTTCAGTTACGGAGGCAATTTCAATCACAAATTATTTCTTGGCGGATCAGTAGGAATCAGAACTTTTGATTTTACATCCATTAAAACCTACAATGAGGAATTTGTGGATGAGCCTTTGGCAAATAGTTCTTTGAGAGAAACACTGTTTATAAATGGAGGGGGGGTAAACATCAATTTGGGTGTGATTTATAAGCCAATTGAAACTGTCAACCTTGGTTTCACATTCCAATCACCAACCTGGTACGGTGTAAATGAAGAATACGATGCGAACATAGTGGCTGATTACAATAATTATTATTTCGCAGAAGAGGACATCACCTTGGGACGTCAAGAAGCCGCAACCGATATTATCTTAAGTGCTTACAATCTGAATACACCCATCAAAATCGGCGGGGGTGCTACCTATTTTTTCGGAAAAAATGGATTCATTTCCGCTGATGTGGATTGGGTAGATTATTCCCAGGCAAAACTAAACTCGAATGATTTCGATGAAGGCCCGGATAATCAAGCGATCAAAAGCGTTTATTCCAGTACAGTTAATTATCGGTTTGGAGCGGAATATAAAATCAATACGTTTCGACTAAGAGGTGGTTACGCTCATTTCGGAGATCCCTATTCCAATTCAAATTACGACCGAAGCACTCTGCAAATAAGTGGAGGTGTAGGCGTTAAGCTGGGAAACTTCACTGCTGATTTTACACTTGTGAACCGCAAATTCAATTCTCTCTATACCAGTTACCAGGTGCTTGATTCAGATGGAAATAATTTCGGTCCCCAGACTGAGATCGAAAACAATATCATTAACGGAGTTTTGACTTTTGGATTTAGCTTTTAAGCAAGCTTATCAACTCGGAAACTAATAACTCAGCAGAGAAATCTTCCCCGCTGAGTTTTATTTTTGCCTGATTGTAAAAATACTCTCGTTGGACAAGCAAGCTTTTTAGCTTAAGGATGATTTCCCCCTGATCCAAACCATGAAACATTGGGCGGTTATGTACTTTTGAGGCGCCTAACCGACCGGAAATTTCTTCAAGCGGAACGTCCAAATAAACAGAAACCGCGTTTTGGTTGATCAGGTCCATGTTGTCATTGAAACATGGACAACCTCCGCCAGAGGCTAAAATGAATGATTCGTCTTTTTTTAAAGTCAATTCAAGCGTCTCAGTTTCCCAAGCTCGAAATTCCCCTTCTCCAAAAAGGGAGAATATCTCCGGAATCTTCATCTTATATCGCTCTTCGATCAGATGATCAAGATCGTAATAAGGGAGTTTCAAAGTGGAAGCAAGGCTTCTTCCGAAGGTACTTTTTCCGGAACCCGGCAATCCGACTAAGACTACTTTGAGGTTTTTGCTCATTTCATAAAAAAGTCCAAAACCTCACCTGCTTCAGGAGTATTGTTATGATGGTATTTAGCCATCACTACTCCGTCCTTCAAAATCATAATTCCCGGATTAGACCTCATGATGGTTTTCACCACCGTAGCATCGGCCTGTAGCCCTTGAATTTTCCAGTTATTTTTAGCCAAATAGGCTTCAATTTCTTCCTGAGTGGCTGCTCCAATAAAAACCGGCGTTACCGGAGAATCCTGGAGCGAGTTCACCAGTGCATTCAAATCTTCCTGATTGGCATCACTTATCTTACTCATGTTACTTGATAAAATGATGAGCTTATTTCCTGAGAATAGCGCTTCGGATTGATCACCATCCTCATTCCAAACCGAGAAGTCAGAGATCTTTGGAAGTGCATCAGGATTTTTTAGAATCATCTCCACAAACTCCAGACTCTCATCTGCCGGGTACTGATCAAATGAGACCAATTCATTCCCTTTTTTCATCACATAAGTATACTCCAAAGGAGCAGAAGGCTGCATATTCTGAGGTATGTTAACTCCCACTTTATAAGCTCTGAAATCAATAAATGGCAGGTTTCGGATTGCTGTTATTGCTATTGAAAGCGAGGTTATGAAAATCACCCAAACAGAAATCTGTTTCCAATAGGCTGAGGTTTTCGGTAGATCCGCCTGAAAAAGAAACAGAATCGAAATGAAAACAAGCAAAATCAAATCCTTGTAAAACGACTCCCAGGGGGTCAGTTTGATAGCATCACCAAAGCAACCACAGTCCGTTACTTTGTTGAAATAGGCGGAATAGAATGTCAGAAATGAGAAAAACAAAATCATTAAAGCCAATGACCAAACGGTGAACCGGCTTTTTACTCCAAGAATCAACATGACTCCTAAAACTATCTCAACTACAACCAGGAAAACGGCTATATAAAGTGCAAAAGGCTTCAGGTAATAAAAGAACCCAGCGATGTCATTGGAAAACACATCAAAATACTCCTCGAGTTTGATCGCAGTTCCCACAGGATCATTGACTTTTATCAGGCCGGAGAAAATAAATAATCCGCCTACGAGAATTCGCAGCGTCCAGAGCAATCCGTCTTTAATCATTTGATTTCATTTTGATCATACAAAAAACAGCATAATTGATCATATCCTGATAGTTAGCTTCGATTCCTTCAGATATAATTGTTTTGCCCTGATTGTCTTCAATTTGCTTTACCCGCAAAAGCTTCATCAGGATAATATCGGTGATAGAGCTAACCCTCATTTCTCTCCATGCTTCTCCATAATCGTGGTTTTTCTGCTCCAATAGTCCTTTGGTATCTGCAACCCACTTATCGTATACAGGCTCCAATTCTTCAAAAGGAATCTCCAGTCTTTCATCTTTTGAGAAGCTGGTTTGCAATAATGCAATCAGGCAATAATTGATAATCCCGATAAACTCATCAACGATCGGGTCATTTACTTTTTGACTTCTTTTTTCCTGAATGGAGCGAATTCTCTGAGCCTTGATGAAAATCTGATCGGTGATCGAAGGAAGCCGAAGAATCCTCCAAGCCGTCCCATAATCGAGAGTTTTCTTACGAAAAAGTTCTTTACAACGGTTGATAACTTGCGTATATTCGGTACTCGTCTGCGTTTCCAAAGTTTACTTGTTTAATGATTCCTGCATCGAATCCATCTTCTGAAATCGAAGATAAATTATTTCCCCTAAAATATACACTCCAAATCAAAGGACGGTTAGTTTGCCTGAACAGACCTCAAATCATGGGGATTTTGAATCTGACCCCGGATTCGTTTTTTGGTGGAAGCAGGGTTTTGGCATCCAGGGAAGTATTGATCGAGAGGGTCACTAAAATGGTTTCAGAGGGCGCTGATATTCTGGATCTGGGAGGCTACAGTACCAGACCGGGCGCTGCAGAAGTGACCATAGAAGAAGAAATTCAGCGAGTCATCCCGGCGGTTGAGTGGATAGCAGAAGCTTTTCCCTCTGTTTTGATTTCGGTGGACACATTTCGATCCAAAGTTGCAGAGGCTGCCGTACATAGTGGGGCACATTTGGTCAACGATATTTCAGCAGGAAGCTTGGATCCAAAGATGTTGGAGACAGTCGGGAAACTGGAAATTCCATACATAGCGATGCATATGCGTGGAAATCCACAAACAATGCCGAAAAAAACCAACTATTCCGATATATTAGTTGAGTTAATGAACTATTTCGCGGAGAAAACGGCTCTTTGTAGAAAGTTTGGCATCAAAGATGTAATTATCGATCCGGGCTTTGGCTTTGCTAAAACCGTCGAACAGAATTATTGGCTTCTCAGAAATCTGAAATATTTTCAGGCTTTATCTTTACCAATTTTAGCAGGAGTGTCTCGTAAGTCAATGATCTACAAGACACTCGGAGTGAGCCCTGAGGAGGCATTAAACGGAAGTACCGCCCTTCATATGTTTGCATTAACACAAGGTGCAAACATCCTGCGAGTACATGACGTAAAAGAGGCTAAAGAAACTTTAACATTATACCATCAATTATACCCTTGAGCCTACTATTTAAAATAGGATTTTTAGACATCTCCATCGTCAATATGATCGATATTGCGTTGGTAGCAGCCCTATTGTATCAAGTGTATAAGCTGCTAAAGGGAAGTGTCGCGATCAAGATTTTTCTCGGATTCCTTTCCATTTACCTGATCTATTTGTTAGTAAGAGCTCTCCGAATGGAGCTTCTTTCTGCGATTTTAGGCCAGTTTATGGGTGTCGGAGTCATAGCAGCCATCATCATTTTTGCTCCTGAGATCAGAAAGTTTTTACTCCTGATAGGCAGATCTTCTTTCTTGTCTGATGACAATGCCTGGAAAGATTTCTTATTCTTCTGGAGAAAAAAAGAAAACTCAGCTTTCAACATCAGCCCGATTATCGACGCTTCTAAAACCCTTGCAGGAAGCAATACCGGAGCATTGATTGTCATTTCCAGCAGCACCGGACTTAAATTCTATGCAGAAAGCGGTGACCTTCTGGATGCCGAACTCTCCAAGCGATTGCTTATTTCTATTTTCAATAAATATAGTCCGCTTCACGATGGTGCTGTGATCATTCATAAAGGCCGCATCAAAGCTGCCCGATGTATCCTTCCTGTGACAGAGCGGGAAGTTCCGGCACAATTTGGACTCAGACACCGTGCAGGAATAGGAATGTCGGAAGCGACAGATGCATTGATATTGATCGTTTCTGAAGAGACAGGCCAGATTTCCATGGCAAAAAATGGAAAGATTCTTCATAATATGTCATTCCAGGAAGTAAGAGAAACTATCAATGACTACCTGAACAATGAGGACGTAGACAGCAGATTTGAGGATCTTGAGGCATACGAAATCAAAAAGAAACGCAAACTGGCAATGACCAGTAAGACTTAGTCGTCTACGATTCATATTTCTCCGGCTAAAAAATCAGCCTTTCTGATCAAGAAAAAACCGACAGGGGATACCCTGTCGGTTTTTTTCTTTTTGATAAAAATGAAATTTAAATGCTAAACGGACTGATGGCTGATTTTCAACTCTGCCAACTTCAATCCGTGACTTCCTACTTCAAAACTCCCAGCTCCTTCCCAACTTCAATAAATGCAGCAATTGCTGTATCCAAATGAGCCCGGGAATGACCTGCTGAGATTTGAACGCGGATTCTTGCCTGACCTTTCGGCACCACCGGATAATAGAATCCGATAACATAGATTCCTTTTTCAAGCAACTTTTCGGACATCTTCTGCGAAAGCACCGCATCATACAGCATGACAGGAACGATCGGATGCTCTCCCGGCTTCATATCAAAACCAGCTTCAGTCATCTTAGCACGGAAATATTTGGTATTCTCTTCGAGAATATCTCTCAGTTCTGTTGTCTCAGAAAGTAGATCAAAAACCTCAATCGATGCTCCGGTAATGGATGGAGCCAATGTGTTCGAGAACAAATAAGGTCTAGACCGCTGACGAAGCAGTTCGATGATTTCTTTTTTCCCTGAAGTAAATCCTCCGGAAGCTCCGCCAAGTGCTTTTCCCAACGTACCAGTGATAATGTCGATTTTTCCCATCACACCTCTGTGCTCATGAACTCCCCGACCGGTTTTTCCCATAAATCCGGTTGAATGACATTCATCCGACATAATCAAGGCTTCGTATTTCTCGGCCATCTCAACGATTTTATCCAACTGAGCAATCGTCCCGTCCATGGAGAAAACCCCATCGGTTACAATGATCTTTTGCTGAGCACCTTTGGCAATCGCATCCTTGAGTTGAGCTTCCAGATCTTCCATGTTGTTGTGCTCATAGCGGAAGCGCATTGCTTTGCAAAGACGAACGCCGTCAATAATTGAAGCATGATTCAAAGCATCCGAAATGATTGCGTCTTCAGCACCAAAAAGCGGCTCAAATACACCTCCATTTGCATCGAAAGCTGCTGCGTATAATATTGTATCCTCAGTCCCGAGGAATTCAGAAATCTTCCGCTCCAGGGTTTTATGAATATCCTGGGTACCACAAATGAATCGAACTGAAGACATCCCGAATCCATGAGAGTCAATCGCCGCTTTTGCAGCTTCCAAAACTCTTGGATGAGAGGATAAACCGAGGTAATTGTTTGCACAAAAGTTCAATACTTTTTTGCCTCCGGCGATGGTGATTTCTGCCGATTGAGGTGAAGTGATGATTCGCTCACTCTTAAAAAGTCCGGCTTCTTCGATGGATTTTAACTCTTGTTGCAACTTGGGTTTAAACTGATCGTACATGGGGTTTTTGGTCAAATATTAAAGGTATTATATAGTCTGTTCCGCTGATCAAAAATCCCTTTCGGATAGTTGATTTTCACTACTTTTGCGGAACCAAACCCAAATATAAACAAAAACCCCTGCCTGTTTCGGGGCTTTTTTGAAAGACTAAAGCATGGAAAAAATCCTCGTAATCGGAGCGGCAGGACAGCTGGGTTCCGAACTTACCAAATCTTTGAGCAACCTCTTTGGAGGTGAAAACGTCATCGCTACCGACCTTCAGGAATTAGCCAGAGTTAAGTTTGGCTATTGCAGGTTTGAGGTCCTCGATGTGATGAACAAGGAAGCGCTGAGAGACTTGGTCAAAGAGGAAAAAGTAAGTCAAATCTATCATCTCGCCGCTGTGCTCTCCGCGACCGGAGAAAAGAACCCACTTTTTGCCTGGCATCTGAATATGGAAAGTCTGCTTCATGTGCTGGAGTTGGCTAAAGAATTCAAACTTGACAAAGTCTATTGGCCATCTTCAATTGCAGTTTTTGGGCCAAATACTCCCAAAGTAAATACGCCTCAATACTGTGTCAAAGAGCCAAACACGATCTACGGAATATCCAAACAAGCCGGAGAAAGATGGTGCGAATACTACTTTCAAAAGTATAATGTGGACGTGCGAAGCCTCCGCTATCCGGGACTGATCGGATACAAATCTTTGCCTGGCGGAGGAACCACTGATTATGCGGTAGATATTTATCACAAGGCTTTGGCCGGGGAGAAATTCAATTGCTTCCTGAGAGAAGACAGCTACTTGCCGATGATGTATATGCCTGATGCGATCAAGTCAACGCTCGATCTGATGAGTGCCCCGCGGGAAAGCGTAAAGATTCGATCCAGTTACAATCTTTCGGCGATGAGTTTTTCTCCCAAAGAAATCTATCAAAGCATCCTCAAACATATTCCGGATTTCCGGATCGAGTACAATCCGGATTTCCGTCAGGCGATTGCCGACAGCTGGCCGGATAGCATTGACGATAGCTGCGCAAGAGAGGATTGGGGGTGGCAACCAGACTACGATCTCGATCGGATGACGGCAGATATCCTGAAGAATCTCTCCGATTTTTACTCTCCGAAAAAATCATAATAAAAATCCCCGACTCAAATAATCCGGTCGGGATTTTTTTTATCCTTTATTATTTGCCTTACTCCTATTCTGACTTCCATACTATTCTGAAATTGGCTATTTTCCCATCAGTCATTTCGCTATGAATAGGTATCGCATCGCTTTCTTTCTTTCAATTGCTCTGGCATTAGCCATTATTGGTTTCTTGGTTTTTGGAGAGGAGAAGCAAGTGGACTTCAGTACCCAGATCAAACCCATCCTCAATAAGCATTGCATTTCCTGCCATGGCGGAGTGAAAAAGAACAGCGGATTCAGCGTTCTTTTCGAAGAAGAAGCATTTGCAATCACTGAATCCGGACATGCCGCGATAATTCCCGGCGATCCCAATGGAAGTGAGCTCATCCGAAGACTGACTGAATCTGACCCTGAACTTCGAATGCCCTACCAGCGCACTCCGCTTTCAGAAGTAGAAATCGATTTACTGAAAACCTGGATCAGGCAAGGCGCCAAATGGGGGAAACACTGGGCATATGAACCTGTAAAAGAACCGGAAATCCAAACAAAACTCGTTGCCGGAATCGGCACCGAAAACAGCGAATCAGCTAATTCAGGGATTGATTTTTTTGTCGGAGAAAAGCTTCAGGAATTAAATCTTTCCCCATCGGCTGAAGAAGAAAAAATGAAACTGCTCCGAAGAGCGGCATTGGATATTACCGGCTTGCCTCCTTCAGAAGATCTGATCAAGGATTACCAATCCGGCAAACTCAGTTATGATCAAGCCATCGATCAATTACTCTCCTCACCTGCGTACGGTGAAAAATGGGCAACCTGGTGGTTGGATCTGGCGCGATATGCTGACACCAAAGGATACGAGCGTGACGTATCGCGAACCATGTGGCCTTTTCGGGATTGGGTGATTCGGGCTTTCAATGAGGACAAGCCTTTTGATCAGTTTACAATCGAGCAACTCGCCGGGGATCTATTGCCAAATCCCACGCAGGATCAGATGACTGCCACGGCTTTTCACCGAAATACCATGAACAATGATGAAGGCGGAACGCAGGATGAGGAGTTTCGGGTAGCTGCAGTTCTGGATCGGGTGAATACGACTTATGAAGTTTGGCAAAGCACGACAATGGCTTGCGTGCAATGTCACAGTCATCCTTACGACCCGATTCGACACGAAGAATTCTATCAATCCGCTGCTTTTTTCAATAATACCCGAGATGAAGACACGCATAACGAAGAACCAAAACTCCGGTTTTACTCCGAAGGGGAAAAAGGTCAGGTCGCTACAATTTTATCATGGGTAAAGGAAAAAGAGGGCATCCAAAAAGCTGCTCTGAGGGCAGATTTCCTGAGTTTCCGTGAGCCAAAATACCATGCGCATCTTTGCGAAGATTTTGATAAAGCAGAACTGATAGATACCAAATGGCTTGGACTCTGGTCAGGCGGATCGGCTTACCTGCGGAATGTAAATACCCAGGGATCGGATCAGCTCCTGATCGATTTTTGGTCCGGGATCGATGGAAGCAAGATGACCATTCGAAACGGAGGTCCAACGGGTGAAATCCTGGCAGCTTTCACGATGGATAAAACTGAAGGTGAAATCGTAAAGGAGGTACCATTTAAACCGGTTACAGGAAAAGTTGATTTGTATCTGGAAGTCCAAAATCCAAATGCAAAACCTCAGCAAAATACATCCACAATTGTCTGGTTTGCATTCGTTCCCAGTTTGCCCGGCAAGGGCCAAGCCGGATTTGCTGAAGTGCAGAATTCCTGGAATGAACTCCTGAAATTCAAAGGAACTCAGCTTCCGATTCTGATCGAAAATCCTGAATTCATGAGCCGGTCCACGCATGTTTTTGAGCGTGGGAATTGGCTTATTTTGGGAGAAAAAGTAAATGCAAAAGTTCCTGCACCCTTGAACCAATGGAATCCGGAATGGCCTGAAAATCGATTAGGATTCGCGTATTGGCTCACAGACAAATCCAATCCGCTCACTTCCCGTACTTTGGTGAACAGGGTTTGGGATCAGCTTTTTGGAAGAGGATTAGTCAGCACTTTGGAAGATATGGGCTCTCAATCGGATCCGCCTTCCCATCCCGAACTTCTGGATTACCTGGCCTGGAAAACGATGAACACTTACAACTGGAGCATGAAATCTTTGATTCGTGAGATTATCACTTCTGCTGCTTACAAGCAAAAATCAGCAGTGTCGCCCGCACTTTACGCAGCAGATCCTCAAAACAAATGGTATGCTCGCGGGCCAAGAATCCGATTGAACGCAGAGCAAATCCGGGATCAGGCATTAGCGGTTTCCGGGCTTCTAAGCCCTAAAATGTATGGCCCCGGAGTGAAACCTCATCAACCGGAAGGAATCTGGCAGACAGTTTACAATGGTGAATCCTGGACCGAAAGTGAAGGAGAAGATGGGTATCGAAGAGGTATTTACACCTTCCTGAAGCGTACCAGCCCCTACCCTTCTTTCATTTCTTTTGATGCGGGAAGCAGGGAAATTTGTCTGAGCAGAAGGATTGTAACCAACACCCCACTTCAGGCTTTGGTCACGCTGAATGATCCGGTTTTCATCGAAGCAGCTGCCCATCTGGGGAAATTGATGACAGAACATTCTGCCAATTCCCCTGAAAAAAGCATTGCCTTTGGTTACCAGAAACTGTTGCTTCAGCCTATTTCGGCAGAAAAGCAGAAGGCTTTGAAAAAATTATACGATCAGGCAGTTTTGGAATTTAAGTCTCATCCTGAAGAAATGTCAAAGTTTTATACATTGTCCGGAGATACTGCAAACCCTGAAAAAGCAGCGATGACTGTAGTCGCCAATGCCCTGATGAATCTGGATGAATTTCTAACCAAACCATGAGATGAAGAGCATAGAAAAACTGGTTTTCGAGTTCGAAATGGAGAAACTGCAAAAGCAGACCAGAAGGCATTTTTTGATGGATTGCGTTGGAAAGATCGGAGGCCTGGCGATGGCGCCTTTGCTATTTAGTTGTGATCCGGGAAGTAATCCGGCTAAACCAATGGGTCTAAACCTCAGCAACAGGGATTTGAATCCACTCTCTCCGCTCGCGCCTCCATTTGCATCAAAAGCTAAATCGATCATTTACCTCCACATGGCGGGTTCTCCATCCCAGTTGGAATTGTTCGACTATAAACCCGAACTCGTCAAAAACCATAATCAGCCTTGTCCTGAATCGCTTTTGGAGGGACGAAAATTTGCCTTCATCCGTGGTGTTCCGAATCTTTTGGGACCGCAAGCAAATTTTACTCAACATGGCGAATCAGGGGCTTGGGTTTCGGATTTCCTTCCGCATTTTGCCAAAGTTGCAGATGAGGTTTCTTTCCTAAAAGCCGTCCACACCGATCAATTCAACCATGGCCCTGCTCAGCTTTTTATGCAAACAGGAAGTGCGAGACTTGGAAGACCGAGTTTGGGAAGTTGGGTGACGTATGGTCTCGGCACCGAAAATCAAAACCTGCCCGGTTTCGTCGTACTTACTTCCGGAGGCAAAACTCCAGATGCCGGAAAGAGCGTCTGGGGAAGCGGTTTCCTGCCTTCGGTCTATCAGGGAGTTCAATGCCGATCAATAGGCGATCCGGTTCTGTACCTCGAAGATCCATCCGGGATGTCCCGTGACCTGAAGAAAAACGTGATCGAAGCGATCAATTCGGTCAACCAGGAAGAGTTCAACACGTATGGCGATCCTGAGATTCTTGCCCGAATCAACCAGTATGAAATGGCTTATCGAATGCAGATCGAAGTGCCGGAAGTCATGAATATCAACGACGAACCTGAGCATATTCACGAACTCTACGGTACCGAACCGGGAGTCGAATCATTTGCAAATAACTGTCTGCTGGCAAGAAAGCTCGTTGAGAAAGGTGTTCGATTTGTTCAGCTTTACGATTGGGGATGGGATACTCATGGTACGGATCACGATGGCTCAATTGATATGGGCCTGCGGAATAAATGCCGGGAAATAGACAGGCCGATGAGTGCACTTTTGCTTGATCTGAAGCAGCGGGGATTGCTTGAGGAAACTTTGGTCGTCTGGGGAGGGGAATTTGGACGGACACCAATGCAGGAAAATCGGGAAGGGAAAACGATGGGATTTCTCGGGCGCGATCACCATGTGGATGCATTCACGATGTGGATGGCAGGCGGCGGAATCAAGCGTGGGGCAAGTCATGGGAAGACGGACGATTTTGGTTTTCAGGGAATCGAAGACCAGGTTTCTGTCCATGACATTCATGCTACGATCCTTCACCTGATGGGATTTGATCACGAGAAATTCACCTATGATTTCCAGGGCCGTCCTTTCCGTCTCACCGATGTGGAAGGAGAGCTTATTCGCAAAATTCTAGCTTAACATCACAATGCAGAGCAACCCAAAATCAATCGTGAACCTTTCTGATTACCCGCTTCTTTGATGCTTGATTTTATTTTGCCTTTGGTGGGAAGGCTTCACCCGCTGCTTGTCCATCTTCCGATCGGGATTCTGATCTTCGGGATGCTTCTGGTCTTTTGGCAAAAAAAATCTTCGACTTCCTACAATCCCGTAATCCGATTGACCTTTTTGCTAGGAGCAATTTCAGCGGCTTTGGCAGGAATCAGCGGCTATTTCCAATATCAGTTTGAAGGATTTGCATGGGGATCCGTCCAAAACCACCTGATCGCAGGAGTTATTACCGCGATTGGAAGTTTCTATATTTTCACCCTGGTCAAAGACGAAACTATTTTTGCCTCTAAAATCAAATTTCAGGTCTTAGGCTTATTTTTGGTTTTGACAGTGACAGGACATCTGGGAGGAAATATTTCCCGAGGGGAAGAATATCTACTTGAGGTATTGCCTGCGGAAATTCAAGCTTTGACAGGATACGAAGCCGCTCCTGAAAAGCCGTTGGAAATCCCCGAACAAGGCTGGGAAGAACTCGAATTTTACGGTGAAGTCGTACAGCCGATTTTGAATCATAACTGCAAAAGCTGTCATAATCCCAGAAATCTGAAGGGAGAATTCAACCTGACAAATTTCGAAGAATTGTTAAAAGGCGGTGAAAATGGTGAGGTGCTAAAAGCTGGAAATCCTGAACTGAGTGCACTTTTTGCAAAAATGATCCTGCCCCTCGATGATGAGGACCACATGCCTCCAAAAGAAAAACGGCAGCCATCGAAAGAGGAAATTGAACTCATCAAATCCTGGATCGCTTCGGGAGCTTCGCAAAATAACACACTTGGCCAAGCCGGCGTAGGTAAAAAACTTGTGGAACCCTTTTTCCATAAAGAAGAAATCCCATTTTATCCTCTGACTGAAATTCCTGCCGTACCGGTTGATACACTTTCCAAACTCAGAAAAGCAGGATTTTTTGCAGAGAATGTCCTCCAAGGCTCATCCTGGCTGAAAGTGAGTTGCATCAATTTCCCGGATTTTGAAGACAAAGATTGGATACGCCTCGCATCTGTTAAAGATCAAATTGCCTATTTGGATCTGAGCAGTACTCAGGTGACGGAGGGGATTTTGGACAGCGTCACAAGTTTAACCAATCTCACCGTCCTCAAGCTCAATCAAACCGGAATCTCCGGAATCCAGCTCAAGGCACTTTCGCGTTGCAAAAATCTCAAGATACTTTACCTGAATTCCACCAAAATCAGCCTGGAAAATCTATCAGGTTTAAATCAACATCCTGGTTTGCAAAAGGTTTTTGCTTTCCAGACTCCTGCGGGAAATAGTGTAAACCCTGGAAAATTCAGCTTTCAGCTGGAAACAGGAAATTACTCCCTGCCAAAAATCCCGGCCGATACAATCGTTTATTAGACGAGCTTCTCCTCAATCTCTTTCGGATCAAAGCCCAGCGTAATCGAACCATCCGGATATACGATCACCGGTCTTTTGATCATACTTGAGTTTTCAGTCAAAATCGGGAGAGCTGTTTCCACCTTTTCGAGATGGGCCTTTTGAGCGTCATTCATTTTACGATAGGTCGTTCCTTGTTTATTAACCAGGGCTGGCAAACTAGCTTTATCCAAAAACTCCTTCAGAAGTGCCTCAGAAGGCTTTTGCTTTTTGTAATCGATGAATTCGAATTCAGCTCCCTTTTCCCGGAGAAATCCGAAAGCCTTTGTCATCGTATTGCAATTCTTGATTCCGTAAACTTTGAGTGCCATTGCTTTTGTATTTTATGCTAAAATAAGGGATGTCGGTGGAACCCATTTTTATTTTCAGCTCCTTCGGGTTAATTTCCTAAAACTTTTATCCTTTGGAAAAATCTGAAAAACTTGATCATTGCCTGAATTGCGGGCAGCCACTTTTGAAAGATGAAAATTTCTGTCCGGTTTGCGGCCAGGAAAATAAGGCTCAGAAAATCTCAATTTTTGCCTTCATCGAAGATTTTATCTCCAGTCTTTTCAATTTTGAGACGGTCTTCTTTCGCACAATTCCGGCTTTTCTGTTTTCTCCCGGCAAACTGACCATTGAATTCAATGAAGGTAAAAGGAAAAAATACATCAATCCTATCCGCCTTTATCTGATTGCATCCCTGTTTTATTTCTTCGTGATCGCGCTGGTCATCCCAAATGACATCGTGGACAGGATAATCTCCGGGAATATCAATAAAGAATTTTTTGAATTAAATACCACTCCTGAGCAACGGGAAGGCATCAGGGCACGTCTGGACTCTATTCAAAACAGGGAGTATTTGGAGAACTTACCAAACCTTAACCCCTTGCTTGACAGCACCAAAACCGACTCAACCAGCATGATGCAAATCGCTCTGGAAAGCAGAGAAAAAGCCAAGGAAACATGGAGAAATCTTCGCCTGATGTCCATTGATCCCGAAGTAAGCGATGCCGGTTTTGATTCAGCATTTAAAGCCACCGGAATTAAAGCCGAATCTGTATTAGACATAAGGCAGCAACGGGACTTCATCGCCAATTCCAACATTTTTATCAGCGGAGCAATCAAGAACCTGCCTTTTATGATGTTTTTCCTGCTTCCGTTTTTCGCATTTCTGCTTTGGATTCTGTACCTGAGAAGTAATTTTTTTTACATTGAGCACCTGATCCACGGACTTCATTTGCACTCCTTCGCCTATTTCATCTATGGGTTTGGAATTCTATGGATGTCATTAGTTGGATGGAGCTTTGGGTTCGCCGGATTCCTTTGTTTTATGCTGGTGAGTATCTACGCTTATTTTTCCATGAAGAAAATTTCGGGTCAGGGATGGTTCAAGACTTTAATGAAATTCTCAATTCTGGGTATTTTCTATCTCACGATCCTCTCCTTCGCAATTATTCTTGAGCTTTATTATTCCCTGATTACCCTATAAAAAAAACCTGCCGAAGCAGGTTTCCAATTATTTCAAAATCTCCTTCAAACTTCCCTCATGTGCTTCGAGGATTTTCCCAATCAGATCATCGGTGAGAGCCGTTGATAAGAACAAACTCTCAAACTGGGATGGCGCCAAATAAATCCCACGATGCAGCATTGCCTGGAAGTATTTTCCAAACATGGCGGTATCGGATTTTTTCGCAGTCTCAAAATCAAACACAGATTCCTCAGTAAAAAACAAGGAATACATGCTTCCCAGTTGATTAATAGTGAAATCATGCCCCAGGCTTTGGTTGATCGAGGACAAGCCCGCTGCAACTTGCATTCCGATTTCATTCAATCTGGAATAAACTTCCGGATGAGAATTCAGGTAATGAAGCATGGATAATCCGGCAGCCATTGCAATCGGGTTTCCGGAAAGAGTTCCCGCCTGATAGACAGGACCTGCGGGAGATACAAATTCCATGATTTCCTTTTTCCCTCCATAAGCCCCAACTGGCATTCCTCCACCGATGATTTTTCCAAGGGTTGTCATGTCAGGAGTCACTCCGTAAAGTTCCTGTGCTCCGCCTTTGGCAAGACGAAAACCTGTCATCACTTCGTCAAAAATCAGGATGATTCCTTCCTGAGTACAGATATCTCTCAATCCCTGCAAATAGCCGGGATTTGGAAGACACAGCCCCATATTTCCCGGAACGGGTTCCAGGATCAAAGCAGCAATTTCTCCCTTATTCGCTTCAACCAATGTTTTGATTGCTTCCAGATCATTGTAAGGCGCCAAAAGTGTGTCTTTCGCAGTTCCTTTGGTCACTCCCGGCGAATCAGGATTTCCCATTGTCATCGCGCCTGATCCCGCTGCAATCAAAAATGAATCGCCATGTCCATGGTAATGACCTTCCATCTTGATGAATTTATCCCGACCAGTGTAGCCACGAGCCACACGAATCGCAGACATGGTCGCTTCCGTACCGGAGTTCACCATTCTGACTTTCTCCACGGATGGCACCATCGATACGATCAGCTCAGCGATCTCGACTTCTCTGGCAGTAGGCGCACCGAAAGAGGTTCCGTTTTCCATCGCCTTGATCACGGCTTCGCGAATCATCGGATGGTTATGACCCAGAATCATCGGACCCCAACTGTTGATCATTTCGATGTAAGAGTTGTCATCTTCATCATAAATGAAGGCTCCGTCTGCTCTTTTGATGAATATTGGTTCGCCCCCAACTGCCCGAAAAGCACGGACAGGAGAATTTACTCCTCCGGGAATGAAATTTTGAGCGCGGGCAAAAAGCCGCTTGCTTTCAGAAATTTGCATGGATTATTCGATGGGTTTCAGTTCGCCTGATTCTAATCTAAACACAGGCACGTAATGGTTGTTATTGCTTTCGCGGAAATTATATCCCCAGGTATATTTGCCCGGCTGGAAAGCTTTTAGATCCAGACTTCTTCTCAAATCCATCCCAAGGGTTGGTGAAGAATTGGATTGAAGCCAATAAACTAAATCGATTCCAAGAATTGAATTCAAACTTGGGTAAACCAAATATTTGGTGTAAAATTCATCCCTGAAGACATTCATATCCTCTGAGTCAAAACGACTCGTATTATTGGCAATGAAGTAGAAGTTGGGAAATTCAAGCATTTCAAAATTCGCAAAATTGAATCCCAACCAGGAATCCATTACCAGCATTGGCACAGATGTACTAATACTTTCCATCAGTGCAAAAGTAGGCTGAGCAATACCCGGATCATCCGTCAGCAAAATAACCTGGTCAACATTTGGAGTATTTCCACGACGCACGCCCAAACCCTGAAGGAATGTGCCCACGTTTCGGGCATCTATTTTTTGAGATTTGGTAACTGTGAATCCAAGTTTTGTCAATTCAGCCTGGAGCAAAAGTCCAAGCTTTTCATCCCGCGAACTTGCACTATATCCGATTGCCACTCTTTTTCCCCATGCCTGTTTTTTCAGACCGTTGATGATTCCTGCGGAAAGGGAGGAGATTGAAGGCCTGAACAAATAGCTGTATTTCATTTGCTCAAAGCGCTCTCCCAGATTGGAAAGAGGGTGAATGAAAGAAATCTTGGAAGTCTCTGCGAAAGTACTTACCAGATCGGTTTCCTCCGGATAAATCGGACCTATGATGGCGTCCGCCATTGCGATTGCCGGATCTTTCAGAAGAGTTTGCAAATAATTGACGTCCCGCTTCGAATCGAATGTGAGTAAATTGACTTTCTGACCGGATGCGCGTAATTGCTCCACGCCAAATTCCACACCCTGATACAATTCAAACACGAAATCGGAAGGAGTAACATTGGTGATGGATGCTGAATTGGAATTGGTGAAAGGAAGAATCACCACAATATCCAACACCTGATCTTTGACCACGCTGGCAGTTTCCTGCTTTTTGCCCTGCAATTCGTAATAAGCCGCCCTTTCAGTTGCTGAGAGAATTGTCTGAGCTTCGAGTACGGTTTTCAGCGCAACTCTATAACCTGCATTGTCTTTGAATTCCTGCAAATTGGCCACCATGAAGCTGGCCGATGTTTTCTTCAAACTCTCGAAACTGGCGTTTTCAGCCATCAGGACCACGTTCTCTTTTTTGATCATCTTAAATACTCTAAGCGCTTCAAGATTTTGCTGATTTTGGAAATAAGCCAATCCCAGCAAGTATTTAGTCTCGTCAGATTTTGGCCAGTTTTTCAGGGCGACAGTTTTCAAAGCCTCAATCGCCTGGACTGGCTGATTGGCTCCCATTGCTGCCTCAGCAAGGTGAAATGCTGCATAATTTGACAAACTGCCATATTTTTCCTCATCCAAAAACTCCTTGAAAAGCGGAATCGCTTCCCAATAGCTTTTTGAACTCAACAGGGACTTTGCTCTCTGATAGCCTTCAGGAACATTTTGTGCCAAAGCAAAACTCAGAATGAAAAAAACTGGAAATACTAGGAGATATCTTCTCATGAAACTGCGGGTGTAGCAATACTTCAAATCAGGTTGACAAATTTAAGCCAATATTTCCAAACCCAAAGTTTGGGCCGAAACTGCTTCCAAAATCAAAAACCCGAAGAATAGTCTCCGGGTTTTGGATAATTTATGATTTCAGATTTTACGGAACATTCGGCTTGACTATTTTTCTTCTGTCTTCCGTCTTTTTCAACATCCGACATCCGACATCGACATCCGACAACGGTCATCCATCACCCTCCTACTCCCACTCAATCGTTGCAGGTGGCTTGGAAGAAATATCATAAACCACCCGGTTAACACCTTTTACACGGTTGATGATATCGTTGGACATTTTTCCAAGGAATTCATACGGAAGGTGAATCCAATCGGCAGTCATTCCATCCACTGATCCAACCGCTCGAAGAGCAACGACTTTCTCATACGTACGCTCATCACCCATCACTCCCACAGACTGGATTGGAAGCAGGATTGCTCCTGCTTGCCAAACCTGATCGTAAAGACCGTGATTTTTCAAACCCTGAATAAAAATATGATCAACCTCCTGAAGTGTTTTTACTTTTTCTTCGGTGATATCTCCGAGGATTCTGATTCCCAATCCGGGACCCGGGAAAGGATGACGACCGATGATAGTCTCCACGATTTCCAGCGCTCTACCCACTTCACGAACCTCATCTTTGAAAAGTGTATTTAATGGCTCAACGACAGAAAGCTTCATGAAGTCAGGCAAACCTCCCACGTTATGGTGAGACTTGATGGTGGCAGAAGGTCCTTTTACCGAAACTGATTCGATCACGTCCGGATAGATTGTACCCTGACCCAACCATTTCACTCCTTCTATCTTATGCGCTTCCTCGTCAAAAACTTCAATAAATGCTCTTCCGATCGCTTTTCTTTTAGCTTCAGGATCTGTCAATCCTGCCAAGGCATCGTAAAAACGCTTTTTGGAATCAACTCCGATGACATTCAAACCCATATGCTTGTATGAGTCCAAAACTTCCTCAAACTCATTTTTGCGAAGCAGACCATTGTCTACAAAAACGCAAGTCAACTGATCACCAATCGCGCGGTGAATCAATGTAGCAGCTACGGAAGAATCTACTCCTCCGGAAAGCCCCATCACCACTTTATCAGTGCCGATTTTGGCTTTCAAAGCAGCAATCGAGGAATCAATGAATACATCTGAAGTCCAATCCTGAGAGCATCCGCAAATGCTTACCACGAAGTTGCGAAGCAAGTTTTTTCCCTCAGTTGAGTGAGTTACTTCCGGGTGAAACTGAATTCCATAAGTTTTTTCTCCTTCTACTTTGAAAGCCGCAACCTCCACCGAAGAAGTACTTGCAATCACTTCAAAGCCGGCAGGCAATATTTTGATGGTATCTCCATGGGACATCCAAACCTGGGAACCATGGGTCATTTCTTTCAGCAAGTCATGATGCAGATCGATATGATCGAGATTTGCACGGCCATATTCGCGAATGGTGGACGGAAGAACCTCTCCGCCATATTTCTGGGCAAGCAGTTGTGCTCCATAGCACACACCCAAAAGCGGTAGTTTTCCTTTGATTCCGTCCAGGTCCAGATTTGGCGAATCCTTATCTCTGACCGAGCAAGGAGATCCGGAAAGAATGACTCCTTTGATATCAGAAGTGATTTCAGGGACTTTATTATAAGGATGGATTTCGCAATAAACATTCAGTTCTCTTACTCTTCGTGCGATGAGTTGGGTGTACTGAGAACCGAAATCAAGAATGAGGATTTGTTCTGCCATGCGCAAAGGTAATCACCTAATAGAAATTGGAGAATAATTCCTAAAAAATAACCGAAGATTGTTTCGCTTTTACTTCAAAAAAATCGTTTACTAATCATTTTATTAGTTAATCAAAAAAAAAAAAAAAAATACCTTGTGGTTCAAACTAAACCTCTCGAAATGAAAAAGTTTACATTTATTCTAATCGCTACAATTTTTATTACTGGCACAAACGCATTAGCCCAACAAGATGATAAGCTCACCTATTTCGTTGGCGTTGGACCAACAATTGATGGAAATATAGGATTGTGGGGTTTGAATTTCAGTAATGAGTTAAGCTTCAAAGTGGGAAAAAGAGGTTCAATTAATCCCTCACTTACATTTTATCAATCAATAACCCCATTTGATTCTGATGAAGACCCAAATTTAAATAAGGATAATTCGTCCGGAATCTTCACCAATGCAACCATTGGGTATAATCTTTTAAAGACAAAAAAGGATTTTAAAATTTCTGTTGCAATTGGTCCAAGCTTTCAATTGGGAAGTGAAAACTCATTAGGTGGCATCTATTATGATGAAAATGATGTTCCTGACTACCGCTATCAAATTGAAAAATATAACAGACTGGGAATTACCCAACAGATCACATTTGATTGGGCTGCAAAAAATGAGAATCGGGTTAATTCAGCTATGATAAGCATGACATCTTTTGAGGGCTACTGGCCTTGGTATTTGATGGCTACATATAGAATTGGCTTTAAGTTGAAATAATTGATCTTCATAGAATTTGCAATCATCGCAATTTCAAAACTTATCTTAATTGAAAAGCCTGCTTGGGATTTTCAATCAATAACTGATTCCAGTCCGACTGAGAAAATCCTCTCTCATTCAGGGCTGGAATCAGTTTTTCGAAGATATTGGTGAAAGGCTGAAAGTTTCCTTGGAAAGATTTAGAAATTTGGATTTTCATGGAATTTCAAGGCCAAGAACTAATTTTTTCCACCTTCTACAGGTGCCAGTTCGTAATCCAAGAACATCCGGTTATTTAACAAACTTTTAGTTAAAATAAACTAAACACATTTTTATGGTATAAAATATTTCTTGAAGTTTGAATCATAACTTCTAAACTCTCATTTATGAAAACAAATCGACTACTTGTTCTACTTTTCGTAATCGCTTGCGCACCTATAGTTTCCCATGCTCAGGATAAACCCAAGCTACAGTACACTATTGGTCTTGGGCCAACCCTAGATAGGACGAACTCGCTGTGGGGAGTTAACTTTTCAAACGAGCTGAATTTCAACTTGAGAAAAAGGACTTCGTTCAATCTAGGTCTATCATTTTATCAATCCTTATTCTCCACTTCCACAAAATCACTGCAACCAGAATCAGATGGAAAGAACAAGGATCAGTCCTCGGGACTTTTTATCAGTCCAACTCTCAAATACGACATCCTCCAGCGGCCATCAGGTTTCAAATTGGCCTTTGCCTTCGGACCCTCGCTTCAGCTTGGTGGAGACACCTACCTCCCCCTTTTCTATACAGGAGCC
>JAKFCO010000004.1:0-92355 GCA_036676605.1 Algoriphagus sp. | reverse complement strand
GCGGAAATGTGACTCCCTCCGCTACGCCAAGGGCGCACAGGCGCGGCGGAGGGTTAGGGGGATTTTTTCATTCAAATCCCAACTTAATTCTGTTACGTGCAATCAAGCGAATACACATATTATTTTAAATCAAAACTTGACAACCCACTTCCGGGCTTCTGATTTTATTACCGATTAGGATGGGGAAAGCTTTTGCAAAATCAGAAAATGTAAAACCTAGGTCGAATTTGAAAAAATGACAAAGTCCGGAGCAATAAATGTTTCAGGGCTAAAGTGAAAAAATAGAGCGGGTTCTCCCGCTCTATTTTTGCTCCAGATAAAAGGATTGCAGGAAGGAAGCCAACTGCTCAAATTCAATCAAAAAGGCATCATGGCCGGCAGTAGAGATGATTTCCTTGTAAGTGCCACGCTGTACTTTTTGACTGATGTATTGTGATTCATTTGGTAAAAAAAGCAAATCTTTATCCACCCCGACGGAAAGAACTTTTGCAGAAATCGAGGCCAAAGCCTGATCCGAACCCCCTCTTTTCCTACCCAAATCATGGCTGTCCATTGCTTTGCTCAGGGTCCAATAAGAGAGCGCGTTAAAGCGATTTGCTAGTTTTTGACCCTGATATCTCAGGTAAGATGAAGATCTGAAACCATCCAGTTTTTCTTCCGGATCGGACTGTTTTCTTTTCAAATCATCCGGATGCCGATAGCTGAGCATCGCAATTGCCCTTGCAGTCTCCAATCCTTTCGAACCGGCTTTTGGATCCAGTTCCCCCCAGGTACAATCTGATTCGATCGCCATGCGCTGGGTTTCATTGAAGCCAATTACCCAAGGGGATGTTTTGGCTGTGGATGCCAAAACCACCGCATTCTTAAGCTTTTTACCCAAAGAATACGCCCATTCCAACACAATCTGACCTCCAAGAGAGCCTCCGATCAGGGTATGGATTTCTTCGATTTCCAAATGTTGACGGAGTTGCTCAAGACTTTCGGCAAGATCTCTGGTCGTCACCTGTGGAAAATCATAGAAATAGGTCAGACCAGTTGCAGGATTCTCGCTGAAAGGATTGGTGGATCCATAGCATGAGCCGAGCAGGTTTGCGCAGATAATGAAATGATCTGCCGGATCGAAGAATTTATCTTCACCGATCATACCATTCCACCATTCTGAGGCATTTGAATCGCCCGTGAGGGCATGAATTACCCAGACTACATTATTTCTTTCAGCATTTAACCGGCCATAAGTGGTGTAAGCAAGATCAAATTCGGGCAGAACTTCTCCTGATTCTAAAACCAAAGGATTGCATGAATGAAATAATTCCTGGGACATGATAATCGAAGCGTATTGACTTTTGAGATTCATTAAACGAATTAGATTTGATCGAATGCTTGCTGTAAATCGGCCTTGATATCATCAATATGCTCGATTCCGAGAGACAAGCGAAGTAGGTTTGGTGTCACACCTGCAGCTTTTTGTTCTTCATCCGAAAGTTGCTGATGAGTGGTGGCAGAAGGCTGAATGATCAGAGTTTTGGCATCTCCCACGTTCGCCAGGTGGGATATGAGTTTCAGGTTATTAATTACTGAGGAGGTCTGGGTTTTATCTCCTTTGATTTCAAAGCTCAAAACCCCTCCAAAACCATTTCGTAAGTATTTTTTAGCCAATGCATGGTAAGGAGAGGAAGAAAGACCCGGATAATTTACTTTTTGAACCTTTGGATGAGACTCCAGCCATTTGGCGATTTCAAGCGCATTATCCACTGTTCTCTGGACTCTGAGAGATAATGTTTCAATCCCCTGAAGCAATTGGAAAGAATTGAATGGGCTGATTGACGGACCAAAATCACGAAGGCCTTCCACTCTGGCTCTTATCGCAAAAGCAATATTTGGAAGACCAAGAGGATTGTTTTCACCGAAAACCTGCCAGAAATTCAATCCGTGATATCCTTCGGATGGTTCTGAAAATTGAGGGAATTTGCCATTTCCCCAATTGAAATTACCTGAGTCAATGATTATTCCTCCGATCGAGGTTCCATGACCACCAATCCACTTAGTAGCAGAGGAGGTTACGATCGCAGCACCATGATCAATAGGTCTGAACAAATAACCTCCTGCTCCGAAAGTATTGTCTACCACCAAAGGGATATCGTATTTTTTGGCCAAAGCAGCAATGGCATCAAAATCAGGAATATTAAATTCCGGATTTCCGATTGTCTCCAGATAAATCGCCTTTGTTTTGGAATCAATTAATGTTTCAAAAGCTTCCGGATTATGGCCTTTTGCAAAACGTGCTTCAATGCCCAATCGCTTGAAAGCCACTTTGAATTGATTGTAAGTTCCTCCGTAAAGAAAAGTGGTGGAGACGAAGTTTTCTCCTGTCTGAAGAATATTGTTTAAAGCCAGAAACTGGGCCGCCTGACCTGAAGCGGTTGCTACTGCAGCAACACCACCTTCAAGAGCTGCAAGTCTTTTTTCCAGGACGTCGGTGGTTGGGTTCATGATTCGGGTGTAGATGTTCCCGAATTCTTTCAATCCAAACAAATTTGCTCCATGTTCGGCTGAATTGAAAACATAAGAGGTGGTCTGGTAGATAGGAACCGCACGTGAATTGGTAGTCGGATCCGGAACCTGGCCAGCGTGAAGTTGCAAGGTTTCAAAATGATAGTTTGCACTCATAGTTTTGTGGTTTAAAGATTAATTTTGACTGTAGAAAAATGAATTGCAGTTAAAAACCATTAATCTGGCTTGAACAATGAAATACGACAACAAGAAATAACTTGTTGAAAATCAATTGGATCCGAAAATCGGAGGTGGGAGAAAGGAAGTCCTGAATTCATCTTGCAAAGAATTTATATTTCCAAATGAGAACATCTCACTTGGCAGGAATTGGCACCTTGGATTTTCCAGGTTGCCAGAGGGTCTTAGAGCCTGTCTCTCGCCTCTTCTTTATAAATCCCGCCACTGGAAAAAGTGAAAGGACGCTGCAAATAAAAAACCGGAAAACGACAAATCAAAATTCAAGGTCGTTTCACGGTGAAAATAATTTAAAGTACTTTATAACTCATCCTCGATGTACCGGAAAATAGGATGGACGTTGTCAAGATTTGGTTCGATGTTTACCAATTCTGTCACCAGGCCATTGTTCAAACCATAAACCCAACCATGGATTTCAGGAGCTTTTCGGCTTTTCCATGCTTTTTGGATTATGGAAGTCTTGATCAAATCCTGACATTGTTCAATTACATTGAATTCTACGAGTTTGTTGACTTTATCAGTATGATTTTCAATTGCATCAACTTCTTTTTGATACATTTTGTAGACTTCTTTGATGTTTCGAAGCCATTTATTGATCAATCCAAAATCCTTTTTGGAAATAGCGGCTTCTATACCTCCGCAAGCATAGTGACCACATACAATGATATGTTCAACTTTAAGCACATCTACTGCGTACTGAAGCACACTTAAAAGATTCAGGTCAGTATGAACCACCATGTTGGCAATATTCCTGTGAACGAAAACCTCGCCAGGATCAGTCCCTGTAATTTCATTGGCTGGAACCCGGCTATCAGAGCAACCAATCCAAAGGAACTTTGGTCTTTGCTGGTGAGCTAACCGATTGAAGTATTCCTGGTCTGATTCAAGCTTTTCCTCAGACCAGGCTTTGTTTTGCAGTAATAGTTTCTCGTATGGGTTCATACAGGTTCCTTCAGATTGTATTTAAATCCTTCAATGGTTACATCTATTTTTTTATCGTGGGAAGATTCAATGAAATCATTTAACACTTCCCGAATATCGTGATCAATGAATTGAGCTCTTTGAGCATTTATGACCACCTGGCTGCCATTGGGGATTTCTGCAAGTTGCTTCATCAAGGGTGCTTTATTGAGAAATGATACATCCTTTTGAAGTTTCAACAGATAATTCCCATTGAGATGCGTCACCACAATTGACCTTTGATAGTTGGTTTTCATTACAAAAAACAACCCGAAAACCATCCCAATTCCGATTCCTGTCAACAAATCCGTAAATAGGATTGCAACTACGGTCACGATAAATGGGACAAACTGATCCATCCCTTTTTCATAACTCTGAATGAAAATGGATGGTTTTGCAAGCTTATATCCCACTAAAAATAACACAGCGGCCAGACCACTAAGAGGAATTAAATTCAGAACTCCCGGAATCGATAAAGTCAAAAACAACAACAAGAATCCATGGAATATTGCTGAGAGTTTGGTTCTGTTTCCTGCAGTGATATTGGCTGTGCTCCTTACTATTACAGCCGTAACAGGTAAACCTCCAATCAAACCTGAGAGAGTATTTCCAACTCCCTGAGCAACCAGTTCTTTGCTTGTTGGAGTCAGTCTTTTGTAAGGATCCATTTTGTCGGCTGCATCAATACTCAGAAGTGTTTCAATGCTTCCAATGATAGCGATGGTGGCAGCCACAACCCAAAATGTACTTTCTCCGATCATACCAAAATCCGGAAAAGTCAGTAAACTTCCGATCTCTCCCAGATTATTCAGGACAGGAATATTTACTAAATGTTCATTATTTAATTGCCAGGAAGGAATCCACTTCCCAAATGCCTGATTCAAAACAATTCCTGATATAACAGCCCAAAGTGCTCCCGGAACAACTCCGAAGATTTTATGATTTTTAACCGCCGGTCTCTCAAAAGTGATCAAAATGGCCAGAGATACCAGAACTATAGGAATTGCTCCCGGGCTGAAGTATTGAATTGCATACCAAATTTCAGAAAAAGTATTATGCTGATCGGCTTGAAGGAACGTCTCATCGCCCATGGTATCCTTATCGTATCCGAGGGCATGAGGAATCTGCTTTAGAATCAAAATCAGACCGATTGCGGTCAACATTCCTTTGATTACAGCATGCGGAAAGTAGTAACCCAAAACCCCGGCTTTCAGCAATCCAAATCCAAGTTGAATAATACCGGCAATAACCAGGGCACCAAGGAAAAGCTGAAATGTGCCCAAACTGGAAATTGAATCGAGTACTATGACAGTCAGACCTGCTGCTGGTCCGCTGACGCTTACGTGGGAACCGGACAAAGCGCCAATTACAACACCTCCAACTATTCCGGCGATTAATCCAGCCATGGGCGGTGCGCCACTTGCAATTGCAATTCCCAAACAAAGCGGGAGTGCAACCAAAAAGACCACTAAACTGGCCTTTAAATCATACTTAATAGCATCTTTAAAAAGCGTGTTCATTCCTTGATTATTTTTCGACCTGATTTGGTTCACAAAAATCACTACGTCTAAAAATAGAATTTTGACCGGAATTGTTCAGAAAAAATTACAAAGAACGGTTTGCTTTATTTTAAAAGCGATAGAAAAGCCTGGTCAATTGCCTTAAAGTCAAAAGAAATGATTGCCTTTTCCATTTTATTTTTAATTAAATCAAGATTCAGGTTTCCAATGCTTCCCTCATGCGTGTGGTTAATCTTGTTTTGATCAGGAGCAAATTTGTCTGATTCGATATCCAACCCAACTTGCTTATACGCATCTCGAAATGGCACTCCTTTCAATACCAATTCATTCACAACCTCAACTGAAAACACATGTTTGAAGAATGGATCGAGCAATATTTCCTTTTTTACCTTGATCGATTTAAGCATGAATGTGCTCATGACAAGGCAATCTTTCAAAGTAGCCAAAGCGGGGAAAATCTCCTCTTTCAGTAATTGTAAATCCCGATGGTAGCCCGTCGTGGTATTTGCCAAAAGCAAACTGACAGTATTCGGAACTGCTGAAATCTGATTGGTTTTTGCACGTAGCAATTCAAAGACATCCGGATTCTTTTTATGGGGCATGATGCTGCTTCCGGTCGTCAAATCATCCGGGAAACTAATAAATCCAAAATGCTGATTCATAAATAAGCATACGTCAGCCGCTAATCTGTTCAGTGTACCTGCGATTCCCGACATTGCAAAAGCCAGCGTTTTCTCAGTTTTCCCTCGGCTATTCTGTGCGTTGATCACATTGTGATGAAGATCTGCAAAGCCCAAAAGCTTTGTTGTCATTGTCCGATTGAGGGGGAAACTGGAACCATATCCGGCTGCCGAACCCAGCGGGTTTTTATTGCTTAAATCAAAGGCAGCTTTTAGCATTCCCAAATCTTCACTCAAGCCTTCGGCAAATGAGCTGAACCATAATCCAAACGAAGATGGCATCGCAAGCTGGGTATGAGTATATCCAGGCATCAAATCGTTTTTATGCTTTTCTGCAAGTTCCAGCAGTAAATTAAAAAGGGAAGAAGCTTCTTCCACTACCTCTCTTATTGCCGCCCGATAATAGAGTTTCAAATCCACTAAAACCTGATCGTTCCGGCTTCTTCCGCTGTGTAATTTTTTTCCAACCTCACCAAAACGCTCAGTCAACAAAAATTCAACTTGTGAATGCACGTCTTCAACTCCGGCTGCAATGTTGAATTTTCCCTGCTCGATTTCGTAATAGATTTCTTTCAGGCCTTTTTGAAGGGTTTGGTTTTCTTCCTCAGTAAGCAGTCCGATTGTGGCAAGCATGGCAGCGTGAGCCATCGAAGCAAGCACATCAAAAGGCGCTAATATCAGGTCAAATTCAGGATCTCTTCCGATTGTGAACTGTTCAACTTCTTTCTTATTGCCAGTAGCTTTTTGCCAAAGTTTCATAGGGAATTGGTTTGGATTAGTAGGTTTGAATAGGTTTCGAGGATTTTAATGTATCCTGAAATTCCTTTCTGAATCTCGTTCAAATAAATGAATTCATCCGCTGTGTGAGAACGGGCCGAATCTCCGGGACCAATCTTTACGGAAGGATAGGGGATCAAAGCCTGATCGGATAGGGTAGGACTCCCATAAATTTCCAGATCTAAATCTTCAATGACACGGTTCATCAAATGATCTCCCGGCAAGTGTGAAGATTGCAGGCGCATGGATCGGGGAGTGAGTTCGGCATGGAGCGAAGACTTCAATTCCTCAAAAGCTTCCTCCAAAGTGTAAGCATCGGTCACACGTACATCAAGGGTATATTCGCAAAGATCAGGCACGACATTGTGCTGTGTGCCGGCATGAATAATCGTCACTGTGACTTTTGTTCTGCCCAGAAATGGTGAAGTCTTTCGGAATTCAAAATTCCGAATCTCATCCAAATCGTCCATGGCCAAATAAATGGCGTTGATTCCTTCTTCACGAGCTGCATGACCGGATTTCCCCTTCACTTTTGCATCAATTACCAAAAGACCTTTCTCGGCTACCGCAACTTGCATAAGGGTCGGTTCACCGACAATTGCGAGTTCACATTCCGGGAGTTGGGAAATGATGGAGGAAATTCCTCCATGACCGGAGATTTCTTCTTCAGCTGAAGCTATCAGCAACAAATTGAATGGAAGTGATTTTCCTGCGAAATATAAAAATGTTGCGATAAGGCTTACAAGTGGACCGCCTGCATCATTGCTTCCAAGGCCATAAAGCTTTCCATCTTCCTCAATTGTAGCAAATGGGTCTTTAGTATAGCCCGAATTTGGCTTGACGGTATCGTGGTGTGAATTCAGCCAAATCGTTGGATGGTCAGCATTGAATGGATTTGCAAAAGCCCAGATATTATTACCGGAGCGATGCGTTTCGATTTCTTTTGACTTCAAAAAATCCTCAATCAATAAAGCAGTTCCCGTTTCTTCTTTAGAAAAGGAAGGGGTTTTAATCAGTTTCTTAAGTAATTGAACTGCCTCCTGAGCCAATTCGCTATGCTCTTTCATCTGTTTATAATTGTTTTTTAAAGGACAGACGGAATCTCGCAAATTTGAAAACCATCCCCGTGTGTGACGCATGCGTCATGCTCGATTTCATCAGTATAAATCGTAGCGTTGTCTCTCAATCGAAGTTCCTGAAAGTTTCCCTTTTGCTGCCAAAAGGAGGTTTTCAGCCTTCCCAATCCAGACATGATTTACACCTTTATGAAGTGCTTCAAATGCATTGTCCAACTTGGGAATCATCCCTGAATGGATCACATTTTCCTTTTTGAGCTCTTTGTAAATATCCTCGTTGATGAGAGGGATGATTGAGTTTTCATTCTTCTCATCAATCAAAACCCCTTTTTTATTGAAGCAGAAATACAAATTGACCTGATGATCTTTTGCCAGGCTTGTGGCTAATGCTGAGGCAATGCTATCCGCGTTGGTATTGAGAAGCTGACCTTTACGATCGTGAGTAATCGCGTTGACAACAGGAATTAAACCTCCCTCTAAAAATTGCGAAGCGAGCGTGGTATTGACTTCCTGCACATCGCCAACATAGCCATAATCAATTTCTTTTACGGGTCTTTTGGTTGATCTGATCAGGTTTCCGTCGGCGCCGCACATTCCGATTGCATTCACTTTGAGGGCCTGCAGTTTGGCTACCATGTTTTTGTTAATCAGACCTGCATAGACCATTGTGACGATGTCAAGCGTGTCTTTATCTGTGATTCTCCGTCCATCAACCATTTCAGGCATTACACCCATTGACTCACCAAACCGCGAAGCCATGATCCCTCCGCCATGAACCAGAATTTTAAATCCCGGGAATTTTGAAAAAAGTGTCAGAAACTCATCCAACTTCTCCGGGAAGTCGATAACATTTCCTCCGATTTTGATGATACTGATCTTCATAGGTTTGGGGAGGTTTTTCTCAGACATCAAGTATATGACTGATCACAGACTGAGCTGCGTAGATTCGGTTGTTTGCTTGCTCTTGCACCAGAGATCGCTTGCTGTCCAGAATTTCATCTGAAAGCTCGAGGTTTCTGCGAACGGGCAGGCAATGCATCACATGAGCTTTTTTGGCATGCTTCAGATGCTTTTCAGTCAGCATCCAGGAATGATCCGTTGTCAGGATTTTACCATAGTCATTGAAAGATGACCAGTTTTTAACATACACGAAATCAGCATCTTCCAATGCTTTACTTTGATTGTATTCGATGGTTGCACCTTTGGTGAATTCCTTATCCAAATCATATCCTTCCGGATGCGTGATCGTCAAATCATGACCCATTCCAAGCGTCCATTCTGAAAAGCTGTTTGCCACAGCGTGAGGAATAGCCTTGATATGCGGGCCCCAGGATAAAACCACTTTAGGTTTGGATTTACCTTTCCAATTTTCCTGAATTGTAATCTGATCTGCCAAACTTTGAAGAGGGTGGCGGATGGCGGATTCCAGGCTGATTACAGGTTTTCCACAGTATTTCACAAACTGCCCGAAGACAAAATCAGTGACATCCTCATCCCGATTGGTCAAAGATGGAAATGCCCTGATCGCCAAAATATCAAAATATGAACCCAAGACTGCAGCAGCATCTTTGATATGCTCTACAGTTCCTTTATTCATGATTGCCCCTTCTTTCATCTCCAGCGCCCAGCCTTCCTTGTCCATATTCAGAACGATAGGCTCCATTCCAAGATTTTGAGCAGCGATTTGAGTGCTCACTCTTGTGCGAAGAGAAGGGTTTAAGAAAATGCATCCAATTCGCTTTCCAACACCTTTTGTCAAATCTAACCTTGGATCTGATTTGTAAATCAAAGCCTGATCAATCAATTGTTGACCCAGCATTTGACTTTCAAATTTGGTGAAATGCCGGAGTGATGAATTTATGGTCATGGCTTAAGCAGCAGGAGATTGGCTAAGGATTTCTTTTAGACTTACTACGAACGAATTTAGCTGATTCCAGTCGATATTTAATGGTGGCAACAGACGAATCGTTTGCTTTCCGGCTGCGCTTCCGGTGAAAATATGGTACTTTTTAACGAGTTCTGTACGAACAGGTCCGGCGTCCCGATCCAGGTCAATTCCGATCATCAGGCCTTTTCCTCTCACATCGATTACGCCCGGAATACCCTTCAGTTCAGCCATTAATTTCTCACCCAATTCTTCTGAGTTTTGCATCAGGTTTTCTGCTTCGATTACTTCCAAAACTGCTATTCCTGCAGCGCAAGCAAGATGATTACCTCCGAAGGTAGTTCCTAAAACCCCATGACTCGCTTTGAAATCAGGTGAAATAAGGATACCTCCAATCGGGAAACCATTGCCCATTCCTTTTGCCATACTGATCAAATCCGGCATGATTCCTTTCACCCATTGGTGAGCGAAAAATTTACCGGTACGACCGTAGCCAGACTGCACCTCGTCAAGGATGAGTTTAGCTTTATATTCTTTTGCCAGTTGGGACAAGCCGTATAAGAAATCCTCCGATGGAACCTGAATTCCTCCAACTCCCTGAATTCCTTCGATGATGATTCCGGCGATTTCATGGTTTTTCAAAACCTCCTTGGTCGCTTTCAAATCTCCCCAAGGCAGAATATGAAAATCATCTCTTTCATTGCATGGAGCAATGATTTTTGGGTTATCAGTCAAGGCCACTGCACCGGAAGTTCTCCCATGGAATGCTCCTTTAAATGAGATAAAACCCGGTTTTCCTGTGTCAAACGAAGCCAATTTCATTGCATTTTCATTTGCTTCAGCTCCGGAATTACAAAGAAAGAGTTGATAATCCGGATAACAGGAAACCTCCCCAAGCTTTTCAGCAAACTGCCCTTGAATCGGGATATGAATGGAGTTTGAGTAAAAAGCGATTTGATCCAATTGATCTTTGATACGCTTCACAAAATGGGGGTGAGTATGCCCGATGGAAATCACAGCATGCCCGCCGTATAAATCTAAATATTCCTTACCCTGATCATCCCAAAGTTTGGCGCCTTCAGCACGCAATGGGGTTACAGGGATTAAAGGGTAAACGTCAAATAATTTCATTTTCAATAATGAGTTACGAAGTTCGAAGGATGAATCATTCGAAACTTCAATGTCTAAAATCTTGCTTCTAAACTCTTAGAAAGCAATGCTTTTCAAGTTTAATCCAGACTTTTCTTCCAGCCCAAAAGCAAGGTTGAAATTCTGAACCGCCTGGCCGGATGCTCCCTTGACCAGGTTATCTATCGCAGAATAAATCACCAATTGTCCTCCTTCTTTTTGAATATGAAGGATGCATTTATTGGTATTTACAGCCTGTTTCATATCGATATCCTGATCCGAAACATGGGTAAATGGTGCATTTATATAGAAGTTTTTATAGGCTTCAACAGCTTCAGCTTCAGTCCCTTTGAAAGGAAAATAGGCCGTTACCCAAATCCCTCGTGAGAAATTGCCACGATAAGGGACGAAGAGTAGATCTGAATTGAATTCGCTGTTGATTTGCCTGAAAGTCTGCTTGATTTCTTTCAGATGCTGATGCGTGAAAAGCTTGTAAACCGACATATTTCCGGTTCGATGGCTGAAATGAGATGTTTCAGCCAGCTTTTTTCCTGCTCCGGTACTTCCGGTAATACCGGAAATATGAACAGCATCTTTCACCCAACCTTTTGCGATGGCAGGAGCCAAAGCCAGTTGGATTCCGGTTGCAAAACAGCCAGGGTTTGCGATTCTTTTGGCAGTTTTGATTTTTGCTGCATTCACTTCCGGGAGGCCATAAATGAAGCCATTGGATTCGTTCCGAAAATCTGTTGAAAGGTCAATAATAACCGTATCGGCAGGGAACGGGTGAGATTCCAGAAAACCTTTGGTTTCACCGTGAGGCAATCCAAGGAAAACTGCATCAATACCTTCCGTTGGGACTTCGTCGGTAAAAATCAGCTCGCAATCTCCAATCAAATCAGGATGAACATCGCTTACTTTTTTGCCTTTTTGGCTATTACTATGTACGCAAACCAGTTCACAATCAGGATGGTGAACCAGAATTCGAAGTAATTCTCCTCCTGTATAGCCTGCAGCACCAATGACTGCTGTTCTTATCTTAGTCATTTTCGCTGTTAACCTTGTGGAAAATAGCGGTCTGATTACCCAAAATACGGGTAAATCCTTTCACATCTTCACCAGTGTAACCTTTGTTCATTTCTCCATAGCTTCCAAACTTGGCTGACATCAGATCATGGTCTGAAATAATTCCAAGTAAGGTGAAACGATAGGGTTGTAATAGGACACGGACATCACCGGTTACGTAAGTTTGAGTACTGCTCAGGAAAGCCTCCAGATTTCTCATAACTGGATCCAGGTAATGACCTTCGTGAAGGTGATTGCCGTAGAATTCAGCCATTTGATTTTTCCAGAATAACTGCCATTTGGTCAAGGTATGTTTTTCCAATAACTGATGGCCTTTGATGATAATCAATGGAGCAGCAGCCTCAAATCCCACTCGGCCTTTGATTCCGATGATGGTATCACCGACGTGAATATCACGGCCGATTCCATAAGGACCTGCCAAAGCCTGAACTTTCAAAATAGCATCAACAGGATTGGAAAAATCCTCGCCATTTACACCTTTCAATTCTCCTTGAACAAAAGTCAATTTGATTTCTTTTGGCTCAGTCTCGGTCACCTGAGTTGGCCAGGCAGACTCAGGGAGGTATTCTGATGAAGTCAGGGTTTCTTTTCCTCCAACAGAGGTTCCCCATATTCCTTTATTAATAGAATAAGCAGCTTTCTCGAAGTTCATCGAAACGCCATGCTTTTTCAGGTATTCAATTTCTTCCTGACGGGAAATCTTAAGATCACGGATAGGAGTGATGATTTCGATATCAGGAACAATTGTCTGGAATATCATGTCAAACCGAACCTGATCATTTCCGGCACCGGTCGAACCGTGAGCTACAGCTTTAGCACCGATTGATTTAGCATATTCAGCCAAAGATTTAGCCTGCAAAATACGCTCAGCAGATACTGAAAGGGGATAAGTCTGATTTTTCAGCACATTGCCAAAAACCAGGTATTTGATCACCTCTTCATAATAAGTATCCAATACCTCCAAAATAGTGAAGGAAGCAACTCCAAGACTTTTCGCTCTGGTCTCAATTGCTGCAAGTTCTTCTTTTGAAAAACCTCCGGTATTCACGATTACAGCATGGACTTCATAGCCCAGATCTTTGGTCAGGTGAAGAGCGCAAAATGTGGTATCTAAGCCTCCACTATAGGCTAAAACGACTTTTTTCATCGGTTTAAATTGGTTTGAGATCCTGAGGGAATAGAATGATTAGAGAAAAATGCTCATGACCGAATCCTTTGATTTGGTCAATTTGAGCATGACATATTTTTTCAGGCTTACCCAGCGATCAAATAGCTTGAGTTCTTTCTTGAAATCCTGCCTTAACGCAAGATCTTCGGTGTGATTCTTTTTGGCTTGCGGATCATAAAGCATAGCCGTGCAAAGACAATTTTGACGATTTTTACTCATCAAAATCTCATAATTCACGCAGCTTTGGCATCCTTTCCAAAATTCGTTGTCATCTGTCAAATCTGAATACGCAACCGGGATATAGCCCAATTCCGAATTGATTTTCATAACAGCAGCACCCGTTGTCAAACCAAAGATCTTCGACCCGGGATATTTCTTTCTGCTGAGTTTGAAGACTTCACGCTTGATCATTCGGGCAAGACCGTACTTGCGGTAGTCAGGTGCAACAATCAGTCCTGAATTGGCTACATATTTTCCATGTCCCCAAGCTTCAATGTAGCAAAAGCCAGCCCATTTGCCATCAGAGGTTAAAGCAATGACAGCCTTACCTTCCTCCATCTTTGTTTCGATGTAGGAAGGGCTTCGCTTTGCAATTCCGGTTCCTCTTGCTTTGGCAGAATTTTCCATTTCCTCGGTGATTTGCTCCGCATAAGATTTATGAGAGGCATCTGCCACAAGGATCTGAAATGAAATATTTTCCATGTTTGCTTGCATGAACGTAGTCCCGAGAATTATCGGGCATTTGATAATAGATGATGGAATTAGCCAAGGGAGTTTTCCGCGTAGGAAAACAGGTATAGTCGCAGGGTTAAACCCTGAAAAAAAATCTATCCCTCCTTATGGGAGTAAAAAATGACAAAGCACTCTTAGCAGATACTACCAAAGTAGAGTTCTGAAAGGCTGGCGCTATGTTATTTGCAGTTGTCATGCTAATTAGAATGCAAATGTTATACCTGTATGATTCAATTGCAAGAAAATTCATGAAAAATTAGAAAATCAAGTCAAAATCATCGTCGATACAGGCAATAATCCCTCCTTTTATACTAAATATTCGTTCATGCTTCATTTTGCGTTGGACATACCGGGCCGCTTCACGGCTTCTGATGCCGCTTTGGCAAATAAATACGACGGGGATAAGGGAAGAAATTCTGTGAAGGTGGAGATCCAGTTCGGACAGGGGCATAGATTCTCCGCCCACGGGATACCTCTCATACTCCTCCTTTTCCCTTATGTCGATCACCTGAAAAATTTCTCCCCGTTCTTTTGCTTCTCTGAGATATGCACAATCAATTTCACGGACAAAATCGACAGAGCAGGACCCATCGGTGAAAGTTTCCGGAGGCGAAATCGAGGTTTGGGGTGAAATAGGGGCAAAGGAAACCGTCTGAAAGGACATGGTCAATGTATTAACCATCAATAGCTTCCCAGACAGCACTTCACCGATGCCTGTGACCAATTTGATTACCTCATTGGCTTGCAAGATTCCGATGATTCCGGGCAAAACACCCAAAACTCCTGCTTCCGAGCAGTCTGGCATATCCCGGCCATCCGGACGGTCCGGATAAAGGCAACGGTAGGATGGCCCTCCCCGGTAGTTAAAAACAGAGACCTGGCCCTCAAATTTAAAGACTGAACCAAATACCCAGGGCTTTTCAAGGGCTCTGCAGGCATCATTGACCAGATATCGGGTAGAAAAATTATCAGAACCGTCCACCACGACATCATATCCAGAGACAAGATCCATGATATTGGATGCAGTGACTCTCACCCGATAGGCCTCTATGTCAATGTGTGGATTCAGTGCCAAAAGTTTCTTTTTTGCCTGCTCTGCCTTTGGCTTCCCCCTGTCTTCCGTTACGTACAGAATCTGCCGCTGTAGATTGCTTTCGTCCACCACATCATCGTCGGCAATTCCGATTTTGCCAATTCCCGAGGCGGCAAGATACATCAGGAGCGGGCTGCCCAATCCTCCGGCCCCAATCACAATAACCTTAGCCTGTTTGAGCTTTTCCTGTCCTTCATGGCCAAATTCGGGAAGTATCAAATGACTGTTGTATCTTAAAATTTCCTTGCTTGTAAGCATGATTGTTAGGGTTTTGTTCTGGATTTTCAGGGCTGGTATGTATTCTCCCGAACCGGAAAATCCTTTGACTGGAGAAAAGAGTCCCAGTCTTTCCATACCGGCTCGTAGCCTTGTCTGCGGATGACGGAGGCAATCTCTTCAGGAAAACGTTCATCGGAAATTTCAAACTGTTTCAGGGATTCGGGCTCCACGATATAGCCCCCGGGATTTGTTTTGGAACCGGCACTCATGGAAGTGATCCCAAGCCTGATCACGTGGTCCCTGAACTTCTCACTTTCCCGTGTTGAAAGCGACAGCTCTACTTCTACATTGAACAGCCTGAAAGCACAGATCAACTGTACGAGTTCCCGGTCGTTCATCTCCACCTTTGGGGTAAGTCCTCCGGAGAAAGGCCTAAGCCGGGGAAAAGAAATGGAATACCGGCTCTGCCAAAAGGTTTTCTCCAGGTAGCTCAGATGCAGGGCGGTAAAAAAACTGTCTGTTCTCCAATCTTCCAGACCGATCAACACTCCTAGTCCTATTTTGTGGATGCCGGCTTTACCCAAACGGTCGGGTGTTTCCATCCGGTATTCAAAATTTGATTTTTTCCCTCTGGGATGATGGATTTTGTAGTCTTCTTCGTGGTAGGTTTCCTGATACACCAGCACGGTGTTTACCCCCTCCTGAATCAGCTGGGCATATTCTGATTCATCCAGGGGCTGTACTTCCATCGCAATATTGGAAAAATGAGGACGAACGATCCGGATGGCATTTTTCAGGTAGTCCACACCTACGGTGCGGTTAGCTTCTCCTGTGACCAACAGAACATGCTCAAATCCCATGGATTTGATGGCCTCGATTTCCCTGAGAAGCTCATTCTCAGTCAAAGTCTTGCGTTTGATTTTGTTGTCGAAACTGAATCCGCAGTATGTGCAGATATTCTGGCACTCGTTGGAGAGGTAAAGCGGGACATAGAGCTGGATAGTCTTTCCAAAACGCTTCTGGGTAAGGTATTGGCTCCGCTGTGCCATCTGCTCCAGGTAGGGTTCCGCTGCCGGAGAAACCAAGGCCTTAAAGTCTTCCAGATCTAGCTTACTTTTGTTCAGTGCATGGATTACATCGGAATCGGTTTTGGTATAGATCTGTTCAGATACAACGTCCCAGCTGTATTGCTCGAATACATCCTTAAAGCTTTCACTCTTCATGGAGAAATGCGGTTAGGGGACTGCTAGAGACCGAATGAGGCAGGGGGGAAGCCAGACGTGCTTCGAAAGCCATCCGTCCGGCTTCCACTGCCTTTTTGAATGCCTTGGCCATTTCCACCGGATTGCCGGAGACTGCTATGGCCGTGTTGACCAAAACAGCATCAGCTCCCAGTTCCATTGCCAGGGTTGCATCCGAAGGAGAACCGATTCCGGCATCCACTATCACAGGGACTTTACTTTGACTGATAATAATCTCCAGGAAATCCCGGGTTCTCAATCCCATATTACTGCCTATAGGTGATCCTAAAGGCATCACGGCGGCTGTTCCCACTTCCTCCAGACGCTTGCACAGTACCGGGTCAGCATGGATGTAGGGGAGAACGATAAATCCGAGCTTCACGAGTTCTTCGGTCGCCCGAAGCGTTTCTATGGGATCAGGCAGCAGGTATTTCGGGTCGGGGTGTATCTCCAGCTTCAGCCAGTTGGTCTCCAGAGCTTCGCGGGCCAACTGGGCAGCAAAAACCGCTTCCCGGGCAGTCCTGACTCCTGATGTATTTGGCAAGAGATTAAACTTTGGGCATGACAGATATTCTATCAGGTCGTCCTGTTGCCCTTTGAGATCCACGCGCTTCAGTGCAACAGTGACAAGCTCGGTGCCAGATGCCAGCAAGCTCTCCTTCATAAGGCTGAGAGAGCTGAATTTCCCTGTTCCGGTAAATAACCGGGAGGAGAATACTTTATTAGCGATTTGTAAGCTCATATAACTGCTTCATTTAATAGGTTTATCCATTCGTCTGCGGTTGTTTCCACGGAATCGCTCATTCCGATTCCTGAGGCTATTGCCATACCGTATATCCCAGTTTGCAACAGTAGCGGAACGTCTTCTTTTCGGATGCCTCCGATGCCAATGACCGGAACGGTCAAGCTCCTGTCCCTGCACAGTTCCATGATGTCCCGGAATCCGTCCAATGCCAGAATGGGGCTGAGTTTTTCTTTGGTCACCGTAAACTTATAAGGCCCCAACCCGATGTAATCGACCTTGCCATTCAGTTTGTCAATATCCAGAATAGTATTGGCTGTTCCGCCGATGATCGCATCATTTCCCAGCAGGATTCTTGCTTCCACAGGATCCATGTCGGTTTTGCCCAGATGAACCCCATCGGCCCGGACCATCCTGGCAATCTCCACATGGTCATTAATGATCAGCTTACTTCCGTATTTACTGCATACTTTTGACACTTTCCAGGCTATCTCCAGCCATTCTTCCTCTGTTTTGTTTTTTACCCTCAGTTGTACCCATCTGATACCCCCTTTGCACGCTTCCTCTGCCAATTGCCAATGTGGTTTTCCGGGCAGATCCTGAGTGATGTAGTGGATTTTTTCGATTTTTTTCATAATTCTTCTTTTCAACGTGCCGCCTTACGGAGAGGCAAAGCAATATGCACTTCTGCCTTATGCCTGGTTAGGTTTCCCGATATTGTCAATGGGAGAAATCTGATACGGATCGGAGTGGAATCCAAGCAATCCGGGGGTACTGCCCAAAAACCGGTTCACATATTCTTTTGCTTTTCGGCAGGAGTCCTGCAGAGAAGCACCTTGGGCCAGACTGGCTGCTATGGCTGCCGACAGCACACAACCTGAGCCGTGCTTTTCCCCGTTTTCAATTTTTTGCCCTGCTATCCGGATACTGCGACCACCGAGAATAAGCAGGTCGTCCCTGTTTTCGTCTTCCCGGTGACCTCCTTTGAGCAAGACAGGACACTGATTGCTCAACACCAATGCGGCTTCCATGGGATCATTTCCAATATTGGCCAAGCGTACAGCCTCTTGTAGGTTGGGAGTCACCAGAGACAGTTTTTTAAAAGCGTCAGCCAGCAGGAAACTGCTGATAGAGCCGTGAAAATCAAAGCCGGCCGAAGCCTTCAAAACAGGATCCCAAACGATCCTCAGCCCGGGATTTAGGATAATCAAAAAGTCCAGCAGGTCATTCAGTTGCTCCAGACTTTCGATTAACCCGATTTTTATGGTCCGGATGTCATATTTTCGGAACAGTACCTCGGCTTGTCTTTTGACAGAGGAAACAGGCACCCATTCCACTCCATCAAACTCATTTTCGTTTTGAAAAGTGAGGCAGCTACATATTCCCAATCCCCGGACATGGTTCATTTCAAATGTCTTTATGTCCGCAAGAATTCCCGCACCTCCACAGGGGTCAAATCCGGCAATGCTCAACACAAAAGGCCTGTCAGACTTCACGACTGAGTAGTGTTTTGATTGTTTCATATTTCACAATAGGCTTTTCACTGAGCCAGATGGAGCCAAGGAGTGCAGCACCGTCAAATCCAGCCGCTTGCACCTGTAGGATATTCGATTCATCGATCCCTCCCAAAGCAATCACTTTGCCTCTCTGTTTTTTGTGGAGGAGGTAAGCACAGGCTTCTTTGAGGCTGATTTTGGCAGGATAATCAGTTTTTGAAATACTATTGAACACAGGGCCCAGAAAGGCATAATCCAATTCCGCCTGCAATCTTTCTAGGGCTTCTATGGAATGAAAAGATCCGCTGACACTCAGCCTTCTCTTTTTTGCAAGGCGGAGCAACTGCCGGATTTCTCCCGATTCTGCCTGTTCCAGAAACTGCCCTTTCAGATGAATTCCTTTCAGATTGTAGCGTTCCACCAGTTGGTAATGCCCATGAATAACGATACGGGGATAATACTCTGGACGGAGCTGGCGGAGGGATTCCTCCAGCTGCTCCCGGGAATATTGATTTTTTCGAAGGTGAAAGACCTCCAATCCACGCTCAAAAAGACCGTGGACCTGGCTAGCTTCACAGGCAAGCGCTTCGGGAGATGAGATTACGATCAACTTCATAAAAAAACAGCTACTTCGGACAGGTTAGTTAGTATTTAGTGACAAATTGGATACGACAGCCAACTCAGAAGTAAACTTGCGAACCAGTCTGTTTGAATTCTCCGGCCTTGGCCTCCAATCCGGTGGACAGAGCCTGATCTTCTTCCACACCGAGATCCCTAGCATAGTCCCTCACTTCCTGGGTGATTTTCATGGAGCAGAAATGGGGACCGCACATGGAGCAGAAATGGGCAATTTTGGCTCCCTCGGCCGGCAGGGTCTCATCATGATAAGCCCTGGCGGTGTAGGGGTCGAGGGAAAGGTTGAATTGGTCTTCCCAGCGAAACTCAAACCTGGCTTTGCTCAGGGCATTGTCCCGCAGTTGGGCGCCGGGATGTCCTTTGGCCAGATCGGCGGCATGAGAGGCGATCTTGTAGGTGATCACACCGTCTTTCACATCATTTTTGTTGGGAAGTCCCAAATGTTCCTTTGGAGTCACGTAGCACAGCATGGCACAGCCAAACCAGCCGATCATTGCTGCTCCGATGCCTGAGGTAATGTGGTCGTAGCCGGGAGCCACATCAGTAGTCAAAGGTCCGAGTGTGTAAAAAGGTGCCTCGTGACATTCCTTCAGTTGCTTGTCCATATTTTCTTTGATCAGGTGCATGGGGACATGTCCCGGTCCCTCAATCATCACCTGTACGTCATGCTTCCAGGCAATTTTAGTCAGTTCTCCGAGTGTTTCGAGCTCCGCAAACTGGGCCGCGTCGTTGGCATCTGCAATGCTCCCGGGCCGCAGTCCGTCTCCCAATGAAAAGGATACCTCGTAGGCTTTCATGATTTCGCAGATCTCTTCAAAATGTGTGTAGAGAAAATTTTCCCGATGATGGGCCAGACACCACTTGGCCATAATAGAACCCCCCCTTGAAACAATCCCCGTAACTCTCCTGGCAGTAAGCGGTACATAGCGAAGCAGAACGCCGGCATGTATGGTGAAATAGTCCACTCCTTGTTCGGCTTGTTCGATCAGGGTATCTCTGAAAATTTCCCAGGTCAGTTCCTCGGCTTTGCCATTGACCTTTTCCAAAGCCTGATAAATCGGAACCGTACCGATAGGTACAGGTGAATTGCGGATCACCCACTCACGTGTCTCATGGATGTTTTTTCCCGTAGAAAGGTCCATGATGGTGTCGGCTCCCCAGCGGCATGCCCATACAGCTTTCTCGACTTCTTCCTCTATGGAGGAGCTGACCGCCGAATTGCCAATGTTGGCGTTGATCTTGACCAGGAAGTTTCTCCCGATGATCATCGGTTCGCTTTCGGGATGATTGATATTGGAAGGAATTATAGCTCTGCCTGCGGCTACTTCACTTCTTACAAACTCGGGAGTGATCAATCCTCCGGGGGTATTGGCCCCAAAGCTGTATCCCGGATGCTGGTGTCCGATGCTGCCCATCTCTTGGATGCCCTGATTCTCCCGTATGGCAATGTATTCCATTTCAGGAGTTATAATCCCTTTTTTGGCATAGTGAAGCTGGGTGACATTGGCCCCTGCTTTTGCCTTTAGCGGTTTTCTAAGTTCTTTGAAGCGAAGCGAATCCAGTGCGGGATTTTGCAGACGCTCCCTTCCGTACCGGGAAGATATTTCCGGTAGTTGATCGACATCACCTCTCTCCAGCACCCATTTTTCCCGAAGCCGGGGCAGGCCTCTTCTCACATCAAGGTCAATATCAGGATCTGTGTAGGGGCCACTGGTGTCGTAGAGTTTTACCGGAGCATTTTTTTGGATGATTTTCCCGTGGACTAGTGTAGGGGAAAGCTCCACTTCCCGCATAGCGACCCGGATGTCGTGCTGGCTGCCTTCTAAATAAATTTTTCTGGATGAGGGAAATGGCTCCCTCGTAATTCCCTGAGAATGAGGAATTTTTTCTTTGCTTTTCATACGTTTGAGACTGGTTTCTTCTGATAGTTTATCCTCCCTGAGCAGCACGGATGATCGTCAGTCTGTCATTTTCATGCAGGGCATGGACATCCCAGGAGACTTTGGGAATGACCCGGTCATTGACTGCTATAGCAATGCCATTTGGACTGATTTTCAGACGGTGGAGCAGAGAAGTGATGTTTTCCTCCAGAATGGGTTCAAAAGGAGTATTGTTTACCAAGATTTTCATGATTTTGAGGGATAAATCGACAAAATGGAATCATGAAACGTTAGAAGAACCCTGATATGATCTGGAAGAGAAGAAAGAATAGTCTGTATGACGTATGTCCACTTTTCCCTACGCAGAAATTACTCTGATCAGGTTATAGAGTATAATCTCAGCCCTTGTATTGCAGGCACCCCTAAAGTATCGAACCAAAGGTATTTATTTTTTCATCGCACGCAAAACAAAAAATGCGGTTTTGCCGCTTTCAGGTTAAAAAAATATCCGGGAGGTGATGCCATATCTTTCAGGGAGAGGATATGGCGATCCAGTTCCTCCAGAGAGTAAAGACATTTGGAGAGATTCGACAGCCTTTCACACTGGTACCGTCTATGGGAGCGGTAAAGATTTTGTACTTGTCCATCAGGATGGTTCCCATATCTCCGGGCTTGGTTTTTTCCAATCCCTCCTTTCCGATTCCACATGAACGCTGGAGTTCCTTTGGATTATTGATAACAACCCCTGGCATGTCCCGAACCTGATCTGACCAATACCGCTGTATGTAGCGCAGACGAGCTTCTTTGCGTTTGCCCACGATTTTATTGTGAAATTCAATCGCAATCAAGATCGCTAAATCAGTTGCAACCGGATGTGTTCCGATATGGTTGAGATAGGCAATTGTTTTAAGGTTCATATCAAACGGTGCCAAAAGCGGTTCAATTTGACTGATTCGATCCTTTTTCACATAAAGCAAACCTGCCCCAATAGGCACGCTAAACCATTTATGCAGGCTTGATCCATAATAATCGCAACCCAGTTCGCTGATTTTAAATTCGAATTGACCAATTGCATGAGCTCCATCGAGCATTATTTCCACTCCATGTGAATGTGCCATATAAGCAATTTTCTTAACCGGGAGAATGTGCCCGGTAATATTGACAATATGAGGAACCATCATCAGGCGGGTTTTCGGAGTGATTGCTTTTTCATAAGCTGCCACAACTTCCTCATCATTTTCCGGATGCATCGGGATATCAATCCGATTCACTTTGATTCCCCAACGCTTCGCAGACATATCAAACATCGTCAACATGCTTCCATAATCCTGAATAGAAACCAATGCTTCATCACCGGCTTTCCAGGGATATCCGGAAATAATCAGATCTAGAGATTCTGTTGTATTTCGAGTTAGCACAACTTCTTCAGGTGATGCTCCAACCAAATCAGCAAGCTTTGCAGCACTTTTTGCTTTGTTTTGAAACTGTACCCCACGCATGTAGAAAGAGCCCTGATAGTTAATCTCACGAATGTGCTCAATGTATTTTTCGAGAGTTTCCTATGGCAAAAAAACAGTAATAGCCATTTTCAAGGTTGATGGAATCGGGTTTCAACTTATATCCCCCTGATCTGATCCCAAAGGTCATCTGAATTAAAATCAACTTCATTTAGCGATTGAGCAGCTTTTGCTTTGGAAGAAAAACGGAACCTGTGCTGATTCCAAGAAGTGCCAAATACTTCATAAATGCGCGCTTCTTCATAGGGTGGGTGGGGTTTGATTGGGATTTAATGGAAATCCGGGAAGCGTCAAAAGATATTATGTGTATCTGTAATCATGCATTTATGTTCAATCTGGCCTTGACTACCTGCCCTCCGGGAGGCGGGCGCTCGGCCTCCGGAGGTTTATAGTTTAGGGGGAGAGGGATGGAATGCGGCGTCGCCGCATTCCATCCCTCTCCCCAGACTCAAGACTTAAATTCGGTCCCCGAGCAAAGTCGAGGGGAAATTTATTCAGAATTTTTTATTGCCACTTGCAATCAACCGAATACACTTAAAAGATATAGCTCAAAAGCCAAATTATCAGCAAAAGAATCGCAACCCAACCTATCCAGGGAGATCGACGAGGAAACTCAAATTGGCAAATCGGGCAGACTTTAGCTTTGGCATCAACTTCCATGGCGCAAGAGGGACATTCTTTAGTTTTCATCGGAGGGATTGAACTCTTTAAGGCTGATTCAGATTTTGAAATAAGTAAATAAAAAAGCGATGAAATCGAGCATGTCGCAGGTGTGACACTCATTGGAATGATTATCCTTCATGCGAGATTCCATGTGTCCATAAAAAAACAAAATATAATCATATGAAAATAGAAATATGGTCTGATGTGGTTTGCCCTTTTTGCTACATCGGCAAAAGAAAACTTGAAAAGGCACTTGCTAAATTTCCTCAGAAAGAAGCGATCGAAATAGAATGGAAAAGCTTTCAGCTCAATCCTGACCAGAAAACCAATCCAAATATCAGCACATTAGAATATTTGGCGGAATCTAAAGGATGGTCACTGGAGCAAGCCCGAGAAATCTCATCTCAGGTTGCAGGAATGGCTGAATCGGAAGGACTGACTTTCAACTTCGAAAATGCAGTAGTTGCCAATACTAAAAATGCTCACCGCCTGATTCATCTGGCAAAGGCAGCGGGCAAAGGTGGGGAAATGAAAGAGCGATTACTCAAAGCTTACTTTACCGAAGGGCTGAATATCGATGATTCAGAAACATTGATTTCACTCGGAAAAGAGATTGGTCTGGAGGAGGAAAATATTAAAAAACTACTAGAATCAAATCAGTATGAAGACGCTGTAGATCAGGATATTTATGAATCAAGATTAATTGGTGTCAAAGGTGTTCCTTTCTTTGTGTTTGACCGCAAGTTTGGGGTTTCAGGAGCTCAGCCTGATGAGGTTTTTACCCAAACTTTGAAAAAGGCCTGGACTGAATTTGCTAAAGAAAATCCTCAATTGGAAATGGTTGGCGATTCAACTGATTCCTGTGAGATCGAAGGTGAATGTTGATTCTACTTCAATTGGAAACAGAAAAAGGCAGTGGTGACACTGCCTTTTTCTGTTTTTAGAAGAGTGATTTTACCAAACTCCTCTTGCTTTCATCTTAAGAGTATAGACAGCGTCCATCGCTGTGATGAAGAGAGTTTTTCTGTCCAATGCTCCAAAAACCACATTGGCAGTCCATTTTGCAGGAACAGGAATGTGCGCAATTTTTTCACCGGTTTTATTGAACACGGTTACTCCGTCTCCGGTCAGATACACGTTGCCACGATCATCTATGGTCATCCCGTCTGATCCCATTTCGCAGAAAACAGTTTTATTGGTCAGATATCCATCTTCCCGAATCTCGTATTTGTATGTCTTTTTTGCTCCGATATCAGCCACGTAAAGGTACTTTCCATCCGGTGTACCAACGATTCCATTTGGTTTAACCAAATCCTCAGCTACCCGGAATAGTTGGGTTTTGTCTGCAGAAAGATAATAGACATGTTCCCCGTCCTGTTGCTTTTCCGGACTTCTGATTCCTTCCCAATATGGTCTTGGATAAAGAGGATCAGTGAAATACAACCCGCCCTTTGGAACTAGCCAGACATCATTTGGCCCATTCAGTTTTTTCCCTTTGAAAGCAGTGATCAAAACCGTCGGCTCACCTGTTTTTGCAATTGACCAAAGCTCGTTCTTCTCGTCAGCACAGGTGATCAAGGTTCCGTCAAGCATGAAATACATTCCGTTTGAACGGCCGGCATTTTCTTTGAAAACCGAAACTGTGTTGGAAATAGCATTCCAAACGTGAATTCTGTTATTGGGCTGGTCCGTGAAATAGACATCTCCAAATCGGTTCACAGCCGGGCCTTCTGTGAAACTGAATCCATCCTGAACTTTCACCAGCTCGGCATCTTTTGCTATTATTCCTTTTTTGTCCTCGATTTGCGCTAATGCCGCATTCGACAGTAAAATAGCGGTGAGTAAAAGGTAATGTTTGATTGAGTGCATAGGGTTTATTGATTATTTTCTTTCCATGGCTACTACCAGGACATTCAAATCCGGACTGTAGGCCATTCTTGTTATATTTTGATGTGTTTCTGAAATAATTGTGCCAATGATTTCCCAGTTCTTATCCGAATATTTCCTACGGTAAACAGAATTTCCCCGGGCCATAATCAGGTAGTTTTTGTCAAGCCAAATAAAGTCCCGGGAGCCTTCAATTCCAAATCCCATTTCATTGTATTCTTTGGTAACCAAATCATAAGATTTCAGAAGTAATGCTTCTTTTTCACCGATTTTGATTTTATCGTTCTGTGAAAGATAAGTGATTTCAGAAGTTTTGGGACGGGTTTTTACAGAGCGGGCAATATTGGTATCGATTTCCAACAGGTCATTCTTACCATTTGCATAGACCAGTTTATTAGGTTCTCCAAGGATAAACATGGCCGCTTTGTTGTCATACCAATCGTAATAGCCAACCGGCTCGATATCATCGTATAAAAGCTCAGGTTCTCCGAAATTGGTTGGGTAAAGCCAGATTCTTTGCTTTTTATCTGCCTCCATCACTACTGCCGAAACGTAAAGACCGCAATCTGTCAGGCTGGGGGAAAACTCACTTACATCCGGAGTTTTGGTGAGGTTGGTAAATTTCTTAGAATTGAAATTATAGACAATGATATCATGATTTCCCTTTTCATCCGCAGCCGAAAATACGAGTTGGAATTCATTGATAAAGCTCGGCTGATTGTCATATTCAGGTCTGTCGGTCAAAGCTTTTGCAGTTTCCGGAAGTATTTTTAATTGTCCGCCTTTTCCGGATGTTTCCACCACCCAAAGGTCAAAGCCGGTTTGAGAAAGTGCGGGAAGAGTGAGAAAAAAACCGGCTAAAATAAGGAGATGGGTAATTATTTTCATTTACTGCACAATATTGATCAACCAAAATACAAAATGCGTGTTAGAAACTTGTGAGCAAATTACACTTATACCAGAATACATATTTGGATGATCTAAGGCAGATTCAGGACGATCCTGCTGATCTGGCTGTTAGTGTTTTGATTCAAAATCCGGAATTGATTTCTCTGATTAATTCCTGGACAGAAATTCCATCTAGTTTTCCTGAAGATTTTCCTTCCGAATTGCAGCATTTTTTTGGATTCTATCGGGAAGTAGGTGAAAAAGTCCCTGTAGAAATACTGAAGAAAGGCCAGGAGCTTTTCAATCAAAAAGGAAATTTGTATCTGGCAATGCTTGGCTTTTATTCTTTGCCTTATTGTTATGCGTTCGCGGATGGTGCCCAAGTGCTGGTCCGCTCCAAAAGAATTCTGGAGTCGATCGGTGAGAGATTGGGTGAAACAGGTTCATTCGTGTTGGAAATCTTCAAACCCGGAGCATTTACCTCTACTCGTGAAGCATATTTGGTTTGTGCAAAAGTGCGTCTGATTCATGCCTTCAGCAGATTTTTCGTAGAGAAATACGCAAAAGACTGGAATTCGGATTTTGGTAAACCCATCAACCAGGAAGACATGATCGGGACAAATCTTGCTTTCAGCCTGATCGTGCTCAGGGGTTGGAGAAAATTGGGTTTCAGAGTTTCGGCAGTGGAAACAACCCTGATCATGCAGTATTGGAAGTGGGTGGGTGAATTGATGGGAATCAATACGGATTTTTGGCCGGATAATTCAAAAGAAGCTTTTGAGTTGGAGAAACTGATCCGAAAAAGACATTTGAAGGGATCTGATGCAGGAAGGAAATTGATCGGGGCTTTGAAGAATTACTTCCAAAGCACAATTCCTGACGCGATCCTATCTTCTCAAACTGAAAGAATTCTTGCTTTTTTCCTTGGGAAAGAAGCTTCAAAAGCACTTGATCTTAAGTCAGGCATTTCAATTCAGGGAGATATTTTGGGTCAGCTTTTCAAACTTTCCGGTTGGAGAAATTCCGGATCAGAAAAAGGATATCCAAGCTTTGCCCGCCAGATGAAAACCAGGCAGGTTGAGCAGTTTGGAAAAGAACTTCGAATCAGCCTTCCGGATTTAAATCGTTCATAACCGTACACTTCTTTGTACGCTATTCAAGCATGATTTTTTGAATACAAGCCTAATTGAGCTAAAAACGGGGAATTTGGCACATGGCACCTTTTTCGTACTTTACCCTGCATGAAAGAAGTTACCCGAATGCTTAGGCAATTCCCATTGGAACTGGTTTTTTGGATTGGCAGCCTGATCGCGATTTTGCTGCTTGATGTAAATACCGCTTCTCATTTGAGTCTTTGTCCACTCGATCAGCTAGGATTTGATTGGTGTCCGGGATGTGGATTAGGAAGATCGATGAATCTCCTCGCGCGGGGTGAAATTCAGGCTTCCTGGTCAATGCATCCTCTGGCAATGCTCGCATACGTGGTGATCTTCTCAAGAATCTGGCAACTCATAAAAAACTTCAAAACAACACACTATTATGGCTAATGTATTAAGACACCTTCCTGAATTGGAAGGAATGGAACTGGGCTACATCCAGGGATTGATGAAAAATATGGACGAAGATCAGGCTTCACTTTTCGCACAGGTATATCGTGCCAGAAGAAAAGACGCTCAGATGATTCTGATCCTGACCTTGATTGGTTTCTTCGGCTTTGCCGGACTACATCGCTTCATTCTCGGCCAAATCGGACTTGGTATCCTTTATATTTTGACGCTTGGACTTTGCTTCATCGGTACTATTGTCGATTTGGTCAACTACAAGAGTCTTGCATACGAGTACAACATCAGAATGGCGCATGAAACGCTTGCCATGATCTCAAGTTTCCCGAACTCAGGTAATGTTCAGTCCTGATTAAAACTGATAAGAACGAAAGCTGGGAGAAATTCCGGCTTTTTTTGTTTCCATTTTCACCAATTATCAGAGTTAATTTCTAAGTCCGGTTTAAATGTTCCGGGTTCTGAAAAGGTCGATTTCCCTTTTTCTGAAAGTAGGAGGTGAAACTTTCCAAGTTGAATCCTGATATTCTCCAATGCTTCGAAAGAGGCTTGTGCAATATGAAAAGGAAGGCTGATCAGGTTTTCCTGATTCTGTGAAAAAGGAGGAGCGGTTTCACTTTCAAAGTAGTAGGGCCAAAGCGTTTTGCCGCAGCTTATTCCCCAGATCTCAATAGGGAAATTGGAAGAGTACTCATTTAAACGCTCATTGATTTCTTCAAAAAATCGCTCCGTTTCTCCCAATCTTATGCGTGAACCAGAACGAGATTTTCCTTTGGTTTTCAAGTATTTAATTTGACTTTTTCCCTGCTTTTGTCTGACCATATACGCGCGAAAAACTTTGTGGTCCAGGAGGTTTCCATCATGAAAATATCCCATCACTGCTTGCCCTGCACGGATCATGACAAGGGCATAATGGAAATCATCTTTTATTGAAAAACCAGCTTTAGAATCAAATTCTAAATTCCAGGGCAGGTAAATTTTGGCCAGCCAATCGGAAGAATCCTCGATCAGGATCTGATGTTTTTCTTTCAAATATTTGACCTCCAATCCCTTTGAAATGCTTCGACTGATGAGATCTTCGGTCAAAGATTGGGTAATCACATTCGCATTTGGGATATTCATATGCTGAGGTGGCAATTCGCTTATATTTGTACAAATTAACCGAAAAAACATGGAGGAGGAAATCCAAAAATTAATGGATCGGATGTGTGATCCTGATGAAAGCAACGCCTATTTTTTTGCTGACAAGCTTGGTAAAGCAGCTGACGAGGAAGTAAAAGAGAAGCTTATTGAACTTGTGAAAGGGGATAATTGGGAAGTTGCTTACCTGGCAAGCAGGGCACTTTCTGCCTCAAAATTCAATGAAGAAGGTTTAGATGCAGTTCTGGAAGCGATTTTTGATAAGAAGAACAAATCTCATCAAGGTGCATTTGTTCAGATCATGGAAGAATTTGACCTGAGTGAGCGGTTTGTTGATGTTTTTAAAATCTATCTTTTTGGAAATTTCAAATCTTCGACCCTTGCAAAATCGTATTTAGACGAGGTAGAGTTTGATATTACACCTCGAACTATCAGAAAGGCCGAAAAGCATTGGAATCATTATTTGCACAACCCGGAAGATGAAGGAAGTGTAATTCTAAAGAAATCTGAAGTGGAGCCTATGTTATTGGAGATGAAGCAGCTATTTTCAGAAGAGTAAACAACATTTACCTTATTCCGCTGTTTAAAAGTCATGATACAAATAGATGTAATTGAGCTTCATCAGGAATTTTTTCGTGACTTTGGTTTCGAATACGATTCTGTGGAAAAGCTTTTCTATAAATCCTTTCCTCAAGGCAATCAGGTTATCTATTTGAACTTTTCGGAATATTCAGACATCAATTACCTTGAATATAGTCTTGGAGTCAGGATTCATCAGGTTGAGCAATTGATCCATGAATTTTTGCCAACCGTAATGGATTATGCAGATAAATCCATTACTCTGATTCAAACTCCGGATAAGATCAGCAAGAAACTTCCTCCGCGCTACATGATTGAAACTGAGGCACAGCTTCAGGAAGTGATGGATAAAGCTGAAAAGTTCTTTATTACTCTGGGTTTCCCGTGGCTGGATACCATGATTGATCCTTTCAATTTGGAAAAGGAATTTGCCGGACGAAAGGAAAAACCCTTCCAAACCCAGAACTTTGTTTACAATGCATTTCGAGCCGCAGCCCTCAGCAGATTTTATTCAATTGATGACTATCCGGTAATTCGCCAGTTTTATCTGGAGAAAATCAAAGAAAAGGACATGACTCCTTTTTCTATTGCGGCATTTTTGAAATTCCTCGACTACCTCGACAAGGTTCCCGCTTAATCAACTCTTTCTTTTTACACCTCTTACAGCTTCGGCACCGATGGGATCATCCGGCCATTCGTGTTTTGGATAGCGCCTTTTCAGTTCCTTTCTCACTTCGAAATATCCATTTTGCCAGAAACTTTTCAGATCCTGAGTCAATTGAACAGGTTTGTAGCCCGGGCTAAGAAGTTCGATCAAAACCGGGATTTTTCCACTATTGACCCTTGGCGTTTCCAGTAACCCAAAAAGCTCCTGAAGTCGAACCGAAAGGAGAGGGGTTTCACCGTCGGGCTTGTATTCAATTTGAATTTGACTGCCAGAGGGAACTTGCAAAAACTTTGGAGCCAATTGATTCAAAAGCTGTTTCCGATCAAATTCAAGGCTGTTTTCCAGAATTTGAACAAGATTTAATTTCTTCAAATCTTCATTTTTTTGAATGTTTTGGAGATAAGGTTCCAACCAGTTTTCCGGAGTTTCACAAAGAGTTGCAACGGTCCATTCCGGCCAATTCTGATCAGGATTCCATTTTTTCAAAGATTGAATCCGATGAATCAACTGAATAACTTCTTCATTGAAATCAAGCAAAAGATCTCCGTCTTCCACAATGGCTTCCAGAATTGCAGTTTTTGCATCCGCCTGAACCACTTTTTGAAGTGGCCTGGTTCCCAAAATAATCGCACCAATCCTGATCTCAGTATGAGCCAAAAGCCCGCCTTTCTTCCGATCCCATTTTATGACTTCCTTCATTTTCAGAAGCGGAGCCAAATCCTTTGGATTCAAAGGTGCTGCCATCCAGATTTTACCCATGCCTTCTCTTGCATCCAGGTGCGCGACGGCGAGCCAGGATTCATGTGCCAAATCATCCCGATGACCAATTTGAGCTATTTTCCCATTGGCAAGCTGGAATTGTGCATTGTTGCCGGGACGGGCCGCGGCTATTCTTTCAGGATAAGCATACGCCAATAAAAGCCCGGTTTGCCAGGGATCAACCGGAGTATTTTCAGGCTGGATATCAAACATCCTTCGGTAGCTCGAAGCTACTTTATCAATCTTTTTGATCCTTGCGATACTGGCTCCGCGATCTCTGAAGCGACGCAAAACTTCAATTCTAAGATTTAAATCAACTCCGGAATCAGCAGGAAGCGGATCTCTTTCTTCCAAAATCGCAGCGATGTCTGTTCCCAAACCTAATTGGTTATGCTTCTTGGCAAAGATCAGCATGTGCGCAATTCGCGGATGACAAGGCAGTTGATGAATCTCTTTTCCATGGCTTGTAAGCTGTCCTTCCACGATTGCATCGATCGTTTCAAGAGTTTTCTCTGCCAAAGCCAAAGTGCCGGCAGGAGGTGGAGTGAGCCAGGTCATGGATCGGATTTCCTGCTTTCCCCAGGCTTTCATATCCAGTACCAAACCCGTCAAATCAGCCTCCATCAATTCGGGAGTACGATATTCGGTCAATTGAGCCTGGGTTGCTTTGCTCCAAAGCCGGTAGCTATGACCAGCGGTCAATCTCCCGGCCCGACCACTTCTTTGGTCCGCAGAGTCTTTACTGATTCTGTGAAGTACCAGTCTGGAAAGTCCTGATCTGGGGTCAAATTTCGAAGATTTGGCAAAGCCTGAATCAACGACAACTTTCACTCCTTCGATGGTCAGTGAAGTCTCAGCGATGTCTGTGGAAAGGACAATTTTCCTACTTCCGGATGGGTGAGGCAAGATTGCCCTGTTTTGTTCGGAAGGGGATAGCTGTCCAAAAAGTGGAACAATGATGTCTTCCGGAAGTGCTCTTCGGAGGATTTCTTCAGCTTTTTTGATTTCTCCCTGACCTGGAAGAAAAACCAGAAAATCACCCTCGTGTTTTTTGGTGAGCGGGATAATCTGCCTTGCGGTGTCTTCACCGATGGCGTACTCGTCAGCTTCGTATAAGTAATTCACTTCAACCGGAAATTGCCGGCCTTTGCTTTCGATTACTTTGGCACCAAGCAACTCGGATAAAACCGCCGAGTCAATTGTGGCAGACATCAAGAGAATTCTTAAATCAGGTCTCAGCACTTGCTGAACTTCCCTGCTGAGTGCCAAAGCAACTTCAGCATGAAGATTTCGCTCATGGAATTCATCAAAAATGATCAATCCAACATTTTCCAAAGCATTGTCAGAATGAAGCATTCGGGTCAAAATACCTTCCGTGATGACTTCCAGCCTTGTGTTTTTTGAAATTGCTGATTCAAATCGAATCCGGTAGCCAATCAAATCACCCAATTCAGTTCCGGTCATGGAGGCCATTCTTTGGGCGATCGTTTTGGTGGCGAGTCTTCTTGGCTCCAGCATGAGGATTTTCTTTCCAGCCAGCCAGGGCTCATTTAGCAAAACAAGCGGGAGCAAAGTGCTTTTTCCTGCACCGGGAGGAGCCTGGATTATGAGAGAATTTGCGTTGGAGAAGTGATTTTTGACCTGAGGGATAATCTCCGAAACGGGCAGATCAAAGGAAAAGGGGTTGAAATCTTGAAGCATGCGTATGCAAAACTAAAAAAGCCACGAGGATAATTCCCCGTGGCTCCAAATAAATTGGAATTACTTAATCAAGCGCCGATTTTGGCAGCAGCTTTTCCATACTCCCAACGAATCTCAAAACCGTCAGGCTTCACTTCGTAAACCAATCTTTCTTCCAAAGTGGAAGTCTGCTGAGAGGGGACACTTACTCTCAATGCATCTTCTTTTGCATCGTAAGTATAGGCTCCCCACTGTTTGGCCACTTTGTTGAAGATCATGGTAGACTCAGTTTCGCCTGGAATGATGAAGAAACTGTACGTACCAGCTGCTAATTTCTGTCCCTGGATCGAGATGTCTTTAGAAGTGGTGAAGGTAGTTGCATCATCTGCACCAGCTCTCCAAACCTGTCCCATAGGTACCAAATCACCCCAGATCACTCTGCCTTTTACAGCAGGACTGCTATAACTGATCGTAATTTTAGCATCGCCTACAGTACCTTCAGCTTTCTTGGCCGGACTGGCTTTTTCTTGCGCAATCGCTGCAAAACCCACAAATGCCGTCAAAGCAAGTGCAAACAGGGCTTTTTTCAAATTCATTGTTTTCATCGATTAAGATTTTGTTTTTGAAATTTAAGGTTTGTATGACTTTTAATAATGTCTCACAACTGACAACTCTCCTTAAAGGTTGTTAAATTTTCACCCAAGCCTGTTTTTTATGACTTTCGATGATTCTTTCGCCAATGATTAACTCTCTCAATCCGCTTGCAAAAGTTGGGAAAGAAGGACTTTCTGGCTGTTTTCCTTCGAGGACAGCTGCATAAACTTCTTTAAACATCTGCTTGGAAGTATCAGGGAAGCCTTCGTTGTGTCCGCCCGGGAAACTTACCAAAGCAGAAGCCTCTGGATGAAGCAAAGAAGGATCTTTCATCAAACTTTCATTTGCCTTCTCTCTTTTGCCAATCCAAAGTTCGTTCGGACGCTCAGAATTGAATTCAAAATTGGATTTTGATCCGGAGATCTCAATATTCAGTCGATTCTTTCTTCCGGCACTTACCTGAGAAACTGTGATTGATCCTTTTGATCCATTATCGAAGCGAAGCAGGACAGTTGCGTGATCTTCAGTGTTAATCGGAACTTCCTGATAATCTGACATATCAAGCATTTTGCCTGAATACGTTTCGATTGCTTTCAAAGGCTTCAATCTGGTCTTATGAACTGTTGAAAAATCAGCCATTACTTCGGTGATTTTCAATCCTGTCACATATTCTGTGATGTCCAATAAGTGAGATCCGATATCGGCAATCGCGCGGCTGTCGCCTGATTTATCCGGCTCTAATCTCCAATTGTAATCAGTTTGCAAAAACAGCCAATCCTGGAGATATGAACCCATTACGGAATACACATTTCCCAATTCGCCTTTCTCACGCATGGTCTTCATCTGTCTGACCATTGGATAGTAGCGGAGGTTAAAGTGAACCGCGTTTACCAGACCTTTCTCAGCTGCGATTTTCACTAATTCTTCAGCTTCCTCGATTTTTACAGCCAATGGTTTCTCGCAGATCACATGCTTTCCGGCTAGCAAAACAGCTTTTGCCTGAGCAAAATGAAGGAAATTCGGAGTGCAAATATGAACAACATCGATGTCGGACTGCTTAAGCATCTCATCAAAAGTATAGGCATTTGGAATACCCAGAATTCTGGCTTTTTCATCGGCTAAAGCCTGATTTACTTCAACAAGGGCAATTACTTCTACATTAGGGATTCTTCGAAGTGCTTCTAGATGGGCCGGACCGATAAAGCCGGTACCCACGATTGCAGCATTGATTTTTTTCATAATAGGTTAGATTGGTTATTAAAAACAGAAATTAAAGATATACCAAAATATGACTTTTAGAAAACACAAGCTCATTTCTGCCTGTTTCCAATTCATTCAAATTACCTAATAGCAACTCATCAAATTCTGGCAAAATATTACGATTCGAAACAGTTAAAACACTCTTTTTCTTTAACTTAAACCCCAAATCAAACCATATAATAAATCCATGGCCAACTTTAACCTGAAAATCAACGGCAAAACCCATACTGTTGATGTCGAAGATGATACCCCGCTATTGTGGGTTCTTAGGGATCATTTGGGACTTGTAGGAACCAAGTTTTCATGCGGTATCGCCCAATGCGGTGCTTGCACTGTTCATTTGAACGGAAATTCGACTTTCTCTTGCGTAACTCCTGTTTCCAGTGTAGGAAATGCTGAAGTGACCACTATTGAAGGACTTTCTGAAGAGGGAGATCATCCTGTGCAAAAAGCCTGGGCCGAAGTGGACGTAGCGCAATGTGGCTATTGTCAGGCAGGTCAGATCATGAATGCCGCTGCATTTTTGAATGAAAATTCTAATCCAACCATGGAGGAGATTGATAATGCGATGAATAGAAATATTTGTCGCTGTGGTACTTATCACAAAATCCGCGAAGCCGTTGCGCTTGCAGCTAAAACCAAATAACCATGAGCACACTGACTAAAGCAAGCAGAAGAGACTTTCTGAAAATCGCAAGTACAACTGCCGGAGGATTGTTTATCGGGTTCAACTGGTTCAGCTGCGATTCCCCAAAAGTGAAAGTTCTGAGCACGGAAGAGATTCTTTCCCAGGCAAAATCATTTAACAGTTACCTGTCGATTTCTCCAACCGGAGATGTGGTGATTTACTCACCAAATCCTGAATTGGGCCAAAATATCAAGACTTCATTCCCGATGGTTGTAGCTGAAGAGCTGGAAGCAGATTGGGAAAAAGTACGCGTCGTGCAGGCCAATCTCGATCCTGCAAAATACGATCGTCAATTGACCGGAGGCTCAGGAGCAATGCCTCATAGCTGGGAAAGACTGAGAAAAGCCGGAGCAACAGCAAAGTTTGTATTGGTAGCTGCTGCAGCTAAAACCTGGAATGTCCCTGCAAGCGAAATCACGGTTGAAAAAGGGATCATTTCACATGAGGGTTCCGGCAAAAAAGGTCATTTCGGTGAATTTGTTGCAGAGGCTTCTACTATGACCGCTCCTGAAGAAGTGACTTTGAAAGACAAGAAGGATTTCAAAATCATCGGAACTCCTGTAAAAAATGTTGATTCCAAGGAAATGTACACCGGCCAGCCAATGTATGGACTGGATTTTTATCGGGAAGGAATGCTTCATGCAATGATTCAGAGAGCACCTTTTGGAATGAAAATCAAATCGGTGGATGACAGCGCAGCACGCGGAGTTACAGGAGTGAAGGATGTAATCACTTTTGGAACAAGCGTAGCCGTGGTTGGAACATCTACCTGGCCTTTGTTGAAAGCTAAAAAATTGATACGTGTAGAATATGAGCCTGAAGGAGCTGTAGAAAGCTCAGCAGATCACGATCGTATTTTCAAAGAATTACTGGCCACTGGAAAAGCTGAAATCAAAAGGGAAAACGGAAATGTTGCCGCAGCTTTTAAAAACGCTGCTCAGGTAATTTCTGCAGAATATCAGTGCCCATTCCTTTCCCATTCACCCATGGAACCGGAAAATTTCTTCGCTCATGTTCAGGGTGATAAAGTTGAATTGATTGGCCCAACACAAACTCCGGATCGGGCAAGACAAGAGACTGCGACTCTTTTGGGAATTCCACCGGAAAATGTCAGCGTCGAAATCACCCGATTGGGTGGCGGCTTTGGCAGAAGACTTCGTGCCGACTACGTGGTAGAGGCAGTTGAAGTGTCAAGGGCAATGAATGCTCCTGTGAAAGTAACATGGAGCAGAGAGGATGAGTTGACGGGCGGAGCTTACAGACCGGCAGTTCGCTATCGATTTGAAGCAGCTTTGGATGCAACCGGAAACATGGTTGGATACAAACTTCGTGGTGTCGGGATGAACGCAGGAAACTGCACGCGCGAAAACAATTTCCCGGCCGGAGCAGTGGAAAACGTCCTGATTGAATCAATCGAGCATAAATCCACTATTACTACAAATGCCTGGAGAGCCCCGATCACCAATTTCCTTGCTTATGCTGAGCAATCCTTTATGGACGAAGTGGCTTTGGCTGCAAAAAAGGATCCTGTACAATTCAGATTGGAACTCCTTCAGAAAGCAAAAACTTCCCCGGTTGGAGGAGAATTAGGCTATGATGTGGATCGAATGATTGGTGTTGTAAAAACCGCTGCCGAGAAGTCTAACTGGGGTAAAAACCCGGATGTGAAGCAAGGTTTCAGCGTTTATTTCTCTCATAGATCTTATGTTGCGCAGGTAGCTGATATTGCGATGGAAGGCGGAAGCCCTGTTTTGAAAAAGGTAACTGCGGTCACTGATTGCGGTATGGTAGTGAACCCAACCGGTGCAAATCATCAGGTAAGGGGCGGAGTCGTGGACGGAATGGGACATGCGATGTATGGAAATCTTACATTTGAAAACGGTGTTCCGAAGCAGAAAAACTTCGATTCCTATCGCTTGATTAGAATGAAAGAAGTTCCTGAGATTGATGTTCACTACGTTGACAGCGGATTCGATCCTACTGGTTTGGGTGAACCTGCATTACCACCAACAGGCGGTGCGATTGCAAATGCGATCTTCTCAGCTACAGGCAGAAGATTGAGAAGTCAGCCTTTTATTGAGCAGAAAGAGTTTTCTGATATTAAATTGGAAATTAGAAGAGGTTAAGTAAGATTAAAAACTAAGTGAAAAAGCCTGTCGGAATGAAATCTGACAGGCTTTTTATATTTCATCCATTTCGCGTTCCGGCCAATAAGGTCCGGTCAGGGTTAGAGTTTTGAATTCTGAATCAAATTCAAAACTGATTTCCATAAGGTCACGTTTTTGCTCATTTATGGCCAGGCAGGCATTGAAGTGAACCAAATCAAATTCAAGTTTAAATTTTCCGGTATGATCGGTTAAAAATGAGATTTCAGAACCCAAAGTTACTTTTTCAGCAATGGCACCTTCTTTTTTGAAATAATAGGAAAGGAAAATTCCCAAATCTTTCTCTTTCGATTGAATCAAATCCTTGATTGCTTTCTCTGAGTTTGAGTCTTTGGAATGCTCAACTTCAAAATTCCATGTTTCCTGCATGGACGAAATTAAAAATTCGAACTGAATTTTCTCATTTTTTGGCTTAGCAGTTCAAAAGGCAGTATTTTCCAATTCTATATTGTGACCAATGAATTACCCTATTTACCTGGATTATAATGCAACCACGCCTTGCGCTCCTGAAGTGATTGAAGTGATGCTTCCTTATTTTGGAGTTCACTTTGGCAACGCTGCAAGCAAAAGCCATCCTTATGGTTGGGTGGCTGAAAATGCAGTTGAAACTGCGCGGGAGCAGATTGCAAATCTGATTGGTGCTCAATCGAAGGAAATCATTTTTACCTCGGGAGCGACAGAAGCCATCAATCTGGCGATTAAGGGGATTTTTGACTTAAAAAAGGAAGAAAAGCAGCATTTCATTACCTGCCAAACCGAGCATAAAGCTGTTTTGGATTCATTCAAATCAATCGAATCAGAAGGTGCGGAGGTGACTTATTTGCCAGCAAACAGGGAAGGTAAAATCGATCTTGATCAACTGCAATCCGCCATTTTGCCTTACACCAAAATGATTGCTTTGATGTGGGCAAATAATGAAACCGGCGTGATTCACCCAATGGAAGAAATCAAAAAAATAGCTGAAGCACATGACATTATCCTTTTCACAGATGCTGTTCAGGCTGCGGGTAAAATTCCGGTTTCGGTAAAAGGAATTCATTTGATGACTATTTCAGCGCACAAGCTTTATGGCCCAAAAGGTGTCGGGGCCTTATACATTCGCCACAACCATCATCTTCCAAAGCCGCTTGCCCAAATCGATGGGGGCGGACATGAGAAAGGTTTTCGCAGCGGAACACTCAATGTGCCGGGAATTGTTGGCTTTGGAAAGGCAGCTGAACTGAGATTGAAAGAGATGGAGTCGGAGGGAAGAAGACTGGAAATCCTGAGAAATAAGCTGGAAACGCAACTTTTGAAATCACCTGATACATTTCTGAATGGAAGTCAGATTGACCGTTTGTCCCATGTGACCAATATTGCCTTTGGCGGAGTGGAAGGAGTGGAGTTGCTTCGGAAGATCAATCTGAAAGTTGCGGTGAGTTCGGGTTCAGCCTGTACTTCCATTTCACCCAAACCAAGCCATGTACTTCAGTCAATGGGCCTGGATTCTGACTTGGGAAGAGCTTCGGTTCGGTTTTCTCCGGGGAAAGAAACTACCGAATCGGATATTGATTTTACCGTTGAATGGGTGAAAAAGGTCGTTGAAGAGTTGAGAAAATTGTAGGAAATTACTATAAGTATTTAAAATTAACTGTATATACGCTTTTCTACCAGTAAGCGAATTTTCTTAAAGTATCGGGTTGGAAGACCGATGACCGAAGACCGAAGAAATCCAAAATCAAACGTTCCTCTGAATTTTCAATTGTTTAAATAAACCAGTGGCAAAATTGCGGATATACATATAAAATTATATGCGTATCCGGATATCTGCACGATGGATAGAAGCCTATCGGTTTTAATGATGCGGAAATGTGACTCCCCCTTTCTCTTAAAGGGGGTTAGGGGGATTTTTTCATTCAAATCCCAACTTAATTCTGTTACGCGCAATCAAGCGAATACACATATAAAATTAAGGGTCCTATAAACTAATCAGTATATTTAAGTATGGAAACTGAAAAGGAAAACTCTGTAAACGAACCCGATATCGAATACGGCTATTATTCCTATGCCGACTACCTGACTTGGCAATTTGACGAAGTGGTTGAACTGATTAAGGGTAAAATATTCAAAAAAGCAGCTGCAGCACCCAAGCGCATTCATCAGCGGGTTTCAATCAAGATAGCCTCTAAGCTTTATACATATTTGGAAGGCAGGCAATGTCAAGTTTATGATGCCCCATTTGATGTGCGATTCCCAAAAGAATCTAAGGAAGATCATAAAATTCACGATGTCGTTCAGCCGGATATATGTGTGATTTGCGATCCTGAAAAGCTGGATGATAGAGGTTGTATTGGTGCCCCGGATTTGATTGTGGAAATCCTTTCGCCAGGAAATAGTAAGACTGAGCTCAAGCACAAGTTTGAATTGTATGAATCAAATGGGGTAAGGGAATACTGGGTGATTCATCCTGAAAATCAGGATATTCTTATTTATACCCTGATTGATGGGAAATACTCGCCGTCTGCATTATTGACTTCAGGTGATGTAGTGAAATCAATTGCTGTAGAGGGATTTACTTTGGATTTGGAGGAGTTTTTCGGGGATATTGAATAGGTTGAAAATGAGCTGAAAAGGGAATTTTTCAATCCGTATTGGAGAACAAATTTTTCAAATCTCCAATTTTTCCGTCGTTTCTCGTCGTCTTCTGTATCTAAGTCTTCTTCATTGGACGGAAAATCCTACCACAAATACTCCTCAGAAATTTTTCAAAATCACTTTTTTGGCACCTTCAAAACCTTTCAAGGCTAATAACTCATCCAAATAATTTTTGTCAAAAACTGCCAGAACTCCGAGCTTTTCCGAATAGGCAAAGGCAATAATGCTTTACCGAGATTTTTCCCTTTCCGTGATCAATTGATCCAGTAATTGGGCATCAACGTATGGCATCGGTCACTTGTGCTGAGCACGGTTGGTGAGCTTGTCGAACCATGTCGAAGCATCGGTCTTCCTACCCGCTACCCTCAGAAAATTTGCCTCCTAATAGAAAAGGGGAAATGCAGAAAAAGATTCTTACTCCTTCTTTTTCGGCAGGTTGGTCAACAATTGTTCATAATCCTCATAGGTATCAATATCAACTGATCCCTTTGGGAAATCAACTTCTGCCACATCATCCAAATGAGCGAATATTAGTTTCTTAGCTCCTTCACTACCTTTTAAAGCAAGCATTTCCGGGAAGTATTTCTTGGTGAAAAGAACTGGAACTCCCAGTGTTTCTGAATATCGACAAGCGACAATGCCTTTGCCTGTGGCTTTTTGAGTTTCAATTAAAGCATCCAAAATCCCTGAATGAACGAAGGGCTGGTCACATAATAAAATAATAACCTGATCCGGCACTTTGTATTTGGTCAGGTAGTTTAACCCTTTTTGCATGGTGGAAGCCATACCTTTTTCCCAATCCGGATTGTGAATCACCGGGATTGTATCAGCACGAAAACTCTTTTTAATTTCGTCTTTATCTGCACCAAGTACCACAACTCTGCTGGTTGCCTGGGAGCCTAAAGCTGCATCAATTGTGCATTGGAGGAATGTTTTTCCTTCAAAAGGCAATAATTGTTTGGGTTCACCCATTCGTGAGGAACTTCCTGCTGCAAGGATTATCAAACCTGTATTTATAGTGTCCATGGATTTTATTAGTGAATGGGTCCTTCCTTTTCCCGCAGAAAGATCGGCTGTTTTTTGCTTAAAACTGCTTTTATTTCAGCTAATGCTGATGATGCTATTTCTTCAGATCCTTCAGCACCGATATCCAAACCCATTGGTGAATAAATATTGGAAGCAGAAACCTGGATTCCTTTCAATTCAAGCCTCTCAATCAGTTTGAGTCCCTTTTTCTTTGGCCCCAAAATCCCGATATAAGGTAATTGCAGGGGGAGGAGATGTTCCAAAACTACCACCTCATACTCGAAGTTATGAGTCATCAAAAGTGCCACGGTATTTGAATCTGCTTCCAAATGGGCAACTGCTTCATCAGACGGAGCGATCACTATTTTACTGGCTTTTGGAAACCTTTGATCGGTCGCATGAGTCTTTCTTCCATCAATCAAAACCAATTCCCAACCAAGTAAATCTGCCATTTTTGCAACGGGAATAGTATCATTTCCTGCTCCAAAAAGTAAAACCCGAATAACAGGTTTGATCGATTCGTAAAAGACACTGATCTCATCCAGTTCCGAATAGGATTTGATAGCGCTATTAGTAAAATCGAGGGTTGATAATTCGGCTTGAATCGATTCCCAAAGGTTAGAATCGAGGCTTTCAGGGTTGCCAATGGCTTGCTTTTCTTTCCAAAGGACTTTGGTTCCAACTTGCTCCGCCCGCGAATTCTTCAATGAAAAAATGGTAATCAACACACCCGGTATCCTGTTTTCAAGGGAGATTTTCAAAAGCTCAACAGGATTTCTGGCATCTTCTGAATCAATCGGCTCTATCAAAACCTGAATGATTCCATTACAGCCAAGGCCGATTCCAAATTTCTGATCATCCTCATCAGTCGTGTCATACGTAACCAACATCGACTTTTGCTGAAAAATAACTGCCTGAGCTTTTCTCAAGGCATCACCCTCCAAACAACCACCGCTGATTGCTCCTGTCAATTCCCCATCTTCTGTTACCAGCATTCTCGCTCCGGGTCTGCGATAGGCGGAACCATCGACTTTGACTACCGTGGCTAAAGCTGTTTTTTGATTTTGAGACTTAGATTTTTCGTAAGCCGTGATGATTGACTGAAGTTCTTTCATTTGATTTTAATCTTCGCTTTTTTAATTGTGAGCTACTGTCATTTTGTTTTCTTTCAGAGAAAACCAGGTTGAAGCTCCGACAGAAACCACGAAATAAACGATCAAAACAGGAAGGAGCCCGGAGATTTTTTCATTCAATTCAAACCAGTCTCCGGTGGAAAGGATCACAAAAATTCCGATCCCGCTTTTCAGCATTTCCCAAAACCAGGCCTTCGTATTTTTATCCATCAATTCTGTCATTGCATACACGCTTAGGAAAACATAACCGCCGTAGATAAACATGCCCGGAGCGCCGATTTCGGTAATATTTCCAAACAGGTAACTAATCATCAACAATAAAATTATGAGTTGGATGACACTCCAGGTAAGCAATCCCTGCGAAAGTTTGGGACTGTATTTTTCAAAATGATACACATCTGCAATTTTTTCTACCGGATATTTTGAAGCGACGTCTTCCGGTCTCCAACCAAGAGGCATAAACCAGATTCTCAATTTGTCTGCTAAATTCTGAGCTCTCCAGGCATCCTTAATCAGAAGCCAAAGATGCATGAAATTTATCTTGATCGGATTCCAGGTTTGCACAGGTCTGGTAACTCCATAAACTGCCGGCACTTCATCCAATTCCTCCTGATAGGTCCCAAAAATCCTGTCCCAAATGATGAAAATCTGACCGTAGTTTCTATCCAGATAAATGGGATTTATAGCGTGGTGAACGCGGTGGTGGGAAGGAGTGACGATGATTTTCTCCAAAATACCCATCCTGTTGATATGACGCGTATGATACCAAAACTGCGCAAACAAATGGAGTGGGGCCACGACGCTGATTACTTCCTGGGGAACACCCAAAATAGCTGCCGGTAACAAGAAAATTGCAAAAATCCTGACAATCGATGAGATGCTTTGCCTGAGTGCACAAGCCAGATTGAACTCTTCGCTGCTGTGGTGGATAATGTGATTGTTCCAAAAAATATTGTACTCATGGGAAATTCTATGAACCCAGTAACCTGCAAAATCCAACACGATAAAAGCGATCACAAACGTGATCCAGCCTGAACTGATTTCAAAAACCGAAACCCGATCAACAAGCCATACATAGGAAATGATCACTATACTTAACCCCAACACGTCCTTGGTGGAATTGGTGATACCTGAATTCAGGCTTGAGATCATGTCATTCACCGGGACAGTGTCATTTCCTTTGTAAATCCCCCAAAACTTCTCCACTATTATGAGCAGAAAAAAAGCAGGCATAGCTATCAATAATATTTGTCCATACGCTTCCATAAGTCACCAATAATTGCACTAAACATACCTATTTATGGGATAGTTTTCAATCCTTTTTGGATAGGAAAACTCTTCTCTTGATAGGAAAATCGTTTACTTTTAGAAATTGTTTTGAATTTGATTTTCCAAAGCTGTATTTCCAAACTGCTAGTTTCAGAATTAATCAATTCATAAACAGTAAACGATCATTTAGGGAAAAGATGCAGATACCGAGTTTATCAGAAATCAAAAAGGAGCTAAGCTATCTCAATGAAAAAGAGGTAAATGAGCTTCTTTTGGATCTTGTCAAATTCAGCCGGGATAATAAAGCATATCTCTATTTCAAGCTTTACGGTCGGGACAATCCCGGGCTTTTTGTTGAAATGGTGCAGCAGGAATTGGAGGAGGAGTTTTCAAAAGCCAACCGAAGTAATAGCTATTATGCCAAGAAGTCCTCCCAAACGATTCGGCGAAAACTCAACAAAAACCTCAAGCTCAGCAAAAACAAGACGGATCAGATTGACTTGATTTTATTTTTCTGCGAAAAGCTGAAAGAATTCGGGTATCTCAAATTCCGAAACTCAATAGTTGATAACCTGTATCAGGTTCAGCTTGGCAAAGCCAAAAAACTCATTTCAGGGCTTCATGAAGATCTTAAGTGGGATTATGAAAGGAAAATGCAGGAATTCGAATAGACTCTTTTTTAAAATATTTTTTTTCAGGAAATCTGACTTTATCCAAACTCTGATAATCAAGGGACAGAAATTAATCTCCTCATTATTTTAGATTACAGAGAGTATACACAGAACACCAATGAGGATGAAACCATAAATGACAGGTTTCCCTGTTCCACTTCGCCAAATTGGTTATGAATAATCCTATGGTTTTTCTTCAAAACATTGAATATGATTTAGTTAAAAAGAAAGTGAAATATTCAGACCCGCATTTCATAAGATGAAATTTTTGTTAACTTAAATTGATTGAAATAAACCAATAGAACATTAAATTATGAAATCAAAAATTAGATTCTATTCTATACTCCTTTGTGGACTCGTATTATTGTCCTTTTCTGCATGGAAGCCGCATCCTAAAGAAAAACAAATTTCGAAAGTAGAAGTACCGCCGACAGGTCGGTATTTGTATGTAGCTGTTCCGGGAATCCGAAATTACCTTGGGTATGGCGGTCATGGCATTTTGGTTTTTGATATCGATAATGGTCACAAATTCGTAAAACGGATAAAAACCCAAGGTCTCCTTGCAAATGGAATCCCCTCCAATGTAAAAGGTGTAGCTGTTAGTGTGCCTTTGAACAGTATATATGTCAGCACACTTCAGACGCTTCAACGAATCGATTTAACAACCGAAGAGGTCCTATGGGAAAAAACTTATGAAGGTGGAGCAGATCGAATGTCCATCTCACCTGACGGAAAAACCATGTACCTTCCTTCTTTAGAGAAGACATTTTGGAATGTGGTGGACTGTGAATCCGGGAATATTATCAAAAAGATTGAAGTTGTACAAAGGGCTCATAATACGCTTTATGGGCCGTCTGGAAAACATGCCTATTTGGCTGATATAGCCTCTCCATATTTGCATGTAACAGATACAAAAGACCATACCATCATCAAAAAAATTGGTCCATTTGGAGATGGGATTCGCCCTTTTACTATAAATAGTGAAGAAACTTTGGCTTATGTAAATGTTGATAATCTTCTTGGTTTCGAGGTTGGGGACCTAAAATCGGGGAAGGTTTTGGCCAGGGTAGTAGTCCAGGGTTGGGATATGGGGCCAGTTAGACGCCATGGGAATCCAAGCCATGGAATTGGACTAACCCCGGATGAAAAAGAGGTTTGGATAAGTGATGGGCATAATATGCGTTTGCATATTTTCAGTGCGGAACCACCTTACCAACAACTTTCAACTATTCCATTGCAGGACATGCCTGGATGGATCACTTTCAGTATTGATGGTAAATATGCATATCCTTCGAGCGGTGAAGTGATCGATGTAAAAACCCGAAAAGTTTTGTTTACCCTCCAGGATGAATTTTACAATTATGTGGCAAGTGAAAAAATGGTGGAAATTCAGATCCAAGAAAATCGGGTTGTTCAAGCAGGTGATCAGTTTGGTATTGGACGTGCGACCAAGCAGGTTACTTCAGTAAAATAAATCAATAGTTTTCCATAGATAAAAATCCACGCCTGCATTTCCATAAATATATGATGGACGTACAGGTGTGGTTTTATTTAAAGGATAGTTTACATCAGGTTCAGCTTGGCAAAGCCAAAAAACTTATTTCAGGGCTTCATGAAGATCTGATGTGGGATTATGAATTGAAAATGCAGGAATTCGAATAGTTTCTTTTTAAAAATATTTTTTTTTGGGTAACCTGACTTTATCCAAATTATTTACCATTAAACTGCACTTAGAACATCAATTTAACAAAGTAATTTCCGAGCTAAGCTTTTTTCACTATTTTGATGCTTGCGTAACTAATTGGCAAAATTACTTTTCAAAATCCTTCCAAATCACCCGATAGGAAACTAAGAAAAGCCTTCAACACAGTGCTGATGGAAAGCTCATTTTCGTCAGAAGGATAAAGAATTATGGAAATCAAAATCAACAGTAATCCAAAAGAATTAGGCCAGGCAGCCGGAAAGTCAGGCGCTGAATTAGTTCGAAAAGCTATTGCTCAAAAGGGCTTTGCCAATATCATTCTCGCAACAGGAACCAGCCAGTTTGAAACACTGAATCAATTGATTGCTGAGTCGGGCATCGATTGGAGCAAGGTCACTTTGTTTCATTTAGACGAATACATCGGGCTGCCAATTACTCATCCGGCAAGTTTCAGAAAGTACCTGAAAGAGCGATTTATTTCAAAGGTTCCGAATTTGAAAGGAGTAAATCTGATCGACGGGGAAGTTGATCCGACAACCGAATGCGAGCGATTATCAGCATTGATTTTGGCGCATCCGATAGATGTGGCTTTTGTAGGAATCGGGGAAAATGGCCACCTGGCTTTCAATGATCCTCCGGCAGATTTTGAAACCGAGAAACCTTACATCGTGGTCGAACTGGACGAAGCCTGCCGAAAGCAGCAACTGGGAGAAGGTTGGTTTCCAAGTTTGGAAGATGTTCCCACCAAAGCAATCAGCATGTCTGTCAAGCAGATTTTGAAGTCGAAAGCCATTATCTGCTCTGTTCCGGATTTGAGAAAAGCTCAGGCAGTTAAAGACACGATTGAAAATCCCGTCAGTAATTTATTTCCGGCAACTGCTCTTCAGCTCCATCCTGATTGTACCTGCTTTCTGGATACCGATTCAGCCACGCTACTTTCTAAGTAATAAGATTTCAAAAACCCAACATAACCTAAAAACCACCCCATGTTCACAAGAAGGTCCTTTGTAAAAATTGCAGGAATAGGAGCTTTAGCTTCTGCGCTGCCTGCGTATGAGGCTAACTCATCAACTGAAACCAGGCCTGACGAAGGAATCAGCCTGGGAATTGCCGGATATACATTCCTTTATTATAAAGACAACATCGATAAGATCTGCGAAGTCATGAATGCTGTTGGGGTCAAAAATATCTCACTCAAAAACTTTCAACTTCCCTACAATAGCACAAAAGTCCAGGCCGATGAAGTGATTGGTAAATTCAAAGCCGCCGGAATTTCTGTTTATGGACTTGGGGTGATTTACCTCAAGACAGAGCAGGAAGTAGATAATGCTATGAACTATGCACAGACAGCCGGCGTGAAAATGATCATCGCCGCGCCTGCTTATGAGATTCTTCCTTATCTGGAAAAGCAAGCAAAAGCCTTCAATATCCGGGTTGCTATCCATAATCACGGCCCTGAAGACAAACTTTTCCCTGACATCGATACCGTCTATGAAAAGATCAAAAACCTGGATCCTTTGATCGGCATTTGCCTGGACATTGGACATACATTCCGCTGCGGAAATGATCCTGCTGCCATGCTTTTGAAATACAAAGAGAGAATCTATGACATGCATATCAAGGATGTGAATGAACCTATCCCAACTGGAAAAACGGTAATTATGGGGCGTGGAAAAATCGATTTTGTGGCTTTTGTCAAAGCCTTGAAAAAGTCCGGCTATACCGGAATCTGCAGCCTCGAATACGAGCAGGACAAAGATCCTGCGATGGGAGTGGCGGAATGTGTAGGAAATTTCAACGGAGTTTTGGCTTCAGTTCAATAATATTAAATATGATTATCCGCTACTTTGCCAGTGGTGCTAAAATTGAGGTTTGAGAAGCGGATAATCGACCACACTTGTCCGCCGTGGTGGAGATAACGGACAACAGTCCACAGCCGGTACAATTGGACTTCAGACCCTTGTTTTATTTGGTTAGTGGCAAGAAAGAGTATAATCATAATATTTAATTCTAAAGATGAGTAAAAGTCAGGTTGCCATTCAGGCAAGTTCTCTCAGCAAACGCGATACATGGATCTCCATTGGGATCATTGGGATGCTGTTTTTCATTTTCGGTTTTGTCTCCTGGATCAATGCCATCCTAATTCCATACTTCAAGATTGCCTGCGAACTCAGTAATTTTGAATCCTATCTGGTAGCGTTTGCTTTTTACATTTCCTACCTGGTGATGTCTGTCCCGTCTTCCTATTTGTTACGGAAGATTGGCTTTAAAAAAGGAATGATGGTTGGTTTCTGGGTGATGGCGCTTGGTGCTTTCATTTTCGTTCCGGCAGCTTTGGGAAGAACTTATGAGATTTTTCTTCTTGGTTTGTTTACGCTGGGAACAGGATTAGCGATTCTGCAAACAGCCGCTAATCCTTACATAACAGTTTTGGGTCCGAAGGAAAGAGCCGCCCAGCGAATCAGCATCATGGGAATCGCAAACAAAGGAGCCGGGATTTTAGCACCGATCATTTTTGCCGCTGTGATCCTGAGAGTAGGAGATACAGAGCTTTTCAATCAACTGGCCACGATGGGAGAGGTTGAGAAAAATGCTGCTCTTGATGAGTTGATCCGGCGGGTGATTATGCCATATACGGTGGTAGGAACAGTTTTATTTGCGCTGGGATTGATGGTTCGCTTTTCTCCTTTGCCGGAAATTGACACCGAACACGAAAGTATCGAGCTTGCCGAAGCCAATTCAGGAAAGACCAGTATTTTCCAATTTCCTCATTTGATTTTGGGAGCTTTTGCAATTTTTCTTCATGTAGGTACGCAGATTATCGCAATCGATACAATTATCGGGTATGCAAATTCAATGAATATCGGGTTGATCGAAGCAAAGGTTTTTCCATCCTACACGCTTGCAGTCACGATTTTAGGCTACATCATCGGGATATCACTTATTCCCCAATTTATCTCCCAAGTCAACATGCTGAGAATTTGCACGATGCTTGGGACGATTTTTACTATCCTGATCATTTTCGCCAGCGGTTCGGTTCAGTTCCTTGGCCACACCGCCGATATCTCTATCTGGTTTGTGGTATTGTTGGGACTTGCAAATTCATTGGTTTGGGCAGGAATCTGGCCATTGGCACTGGATAGTTTGGGGAGGTTCACCAAGCTTGGCGCTTCGATCATGATTATGGGTCTTTGTGGAAACGCCATCATGCCATTGATTTATGGTTATTTGGCTGATTTGTACGATGTTCGTATAGCTTATTGGGTTCTTTTTCCTTGTTATCTCTACCTGGTTTATTATGCGGTTTATGGTCATAAGGTCAGAAAATGGGCTTTCGCAGCATGAAAATCCAAGGCAACTCATATCGGGATGGATCAGCGATCGAGATTTCTTTTTCCGAAGGAATCATTGACAGCATCTCAGAAACCCAATCTTTAATAGACAAAGACCTGATTGTCGGGCCTGGTTTTACAGATATTCAGGTCAACGGATATGGAGGAATCGATTACAATGAGATTCAAACTGATCCGATGAAACTAGCCGGCATTTCCAGGCTTTTGTATCAGGAAGGAGTTACAACCCATTTTCCGACGATCATTACCAATGATCCGGAGCAGATCAGCCAGTTTATTCTTCAGATTGTTTCCCTTCGGAAAAGTGATGAGTTGTCCAGAATGAGCATTGAAGGCTTGCATATCGAAGGGCCGTTTATTTCGCCGATCGATGGACCGCGGGGAGCGCATCCCAAAGAATTTGTCTGCGCTCCGGATTGGAGTTTGGTTCAGAAATGGCAAAATGAATCCAAAGGTTTGATCAAAATGATCACCCTTTCTCCGGAATGGGAGAATGCCAATTCCTTCATCGAAAGATGCATTGATTATGATATTCTGGTTTCCATTGGCCATACGAATGCAACTCACCAGCAAATTCTGGATGCAGTGAGCGCCGGTGCAAGTTTGTCCACTCATCTTGGAAACGGCATGCATCCGATCATTGCCCGTCATCCCAACTATCTCTGGTCACAGCTGGCTCAGGATCATTTGGGAGCGTCCATAATTGCCGATGGTTTTCACCTTCCTGCTGAGGTGATTCAGGTTTTTAAGAAGTTAAAAAAGGATAACCTGATCCTTGTCAGCGACTCAGTTTCTTTGGCCGGAATGCCCGCCGGAGATTATAACCTGCATATTGGAGGTGAAGTCACTTTGACACCGGAAGGAAAATTACACCTCAGATCAAATCCGTCAATCCTTGCCGGCTCGGCTTCCAATATCCGCAGGGGTGTTTCTTTCCTGGTCAAAAACAACCTTGCTTCGCTTACTGAAGCATGGGAAATGGCTTCTGTTCGTCCGCAAAAACTATTGAACCCTGCTCATATACTATTTGAAGAGGGAACTATTGCCGATCTCATCCTTTGCAGAAAGAGTGAAAATGGCGAGCTCCAAGTCCTAAAAACAATCAAACATGGGAGGGAAGTATTTTCCGCCTGATCATACCCGAACTGTCAACCCAAAAAAACCACTCACCTATGAAAAAAGACGTCAATCGAAGAAAATTCATCAAAACCGTAGCAACCGGAAGTTTAGGCTTGGGAGTGATGACTTCCGCTCATTCTTTCAATATTTTATCCCAATATCCGGTTCAGGACAAAGTTCGGGTTGCCATCATGGGAGTCAATGGAAGAGGTTCCCAACATATCCAAGCCTATGCAAAGGTCCCAAATGCAGAGATTGCCTACATCTGTGATGTAGATTCCCGGGCTGTCGCAAATGGATTAGCTCTGGCTGAAAAGTCAGGGGTCACTAATAAACCACAAGGTATTTCTGATTTCCGCAGGGCTTTAGACGATAAAAATGTAGACGCAATCTCGATTGCATTGCCTGATCATTGGCACACTCCGATGGCTTTGATGGCCTTGAAAGCCGGAAAACATGTCTATGTGGAGAAGCCGGGAAGCCATAATCCTGCTGAAGGGGAATTGCTTTCGAAGGCAACTTCCACTTATGGAAAAATAGTCCAAATGGGAAATCAGCGCAGAAGTTGGCCAAGAGTGCAGGAAGCGATAGCCGAACTTCACGGCGGGGTAATAGGTAAAGCTTATTATGCACGTGCCTGGTACACCAATACCCGCCAATCGATTGGTTTCGGTAAGGAAGCCGCAGTTCCGGAGTGGCTGGATTTCGAGCTTTGGCAGGGGCCGGCTCCGAGAGCAGCTTTCAAAGACAATCTGATCCACTACAATTGGCATTGGTTCTGGAACTGGGGAACCGGCGAAATCGTCAATAATGGTGTCCATTTTCTTGATTTGGCCCGATGGGGATTGAATGTGGATTATGCAAAAAAAGCATATTCAAGCGGAGGTCGATATCATTTTAAGGATGATTGGCAGACACCCGATACGCAGATTGCTTCCTTTGATTTTGAAGGGGGCAAAAGTATTCTTTGGGAAGGCAGAAGCTGCAACCGCAGAGGAATCAACGAAATGGGTTCCGGAGTTTCTTTCCACGGGGAAAATGGAACGCTGGAACTACTCGATAATTCCTACAAAATCTACAACAATGCAAATAAGCTGGTGAAAAGTGCTGACGCAACCCGCAATACAGTCGTGGATCAGCGAGGAGCAGGGTTTGACATGGATATCGCTCACTTCAGCAACTTTGCCAATGCCATTACAAAAGGTGAAAAGCAAATTTCGCCGTATCAGGAAATAGTAAAAAGCGTCATGCTTTGCCATTTGGGCAATATTTCTTACCGAACAGGCAGAGCGCTAAATCTGGACAAATCAAATGGGAGAATTCTGGATGATAAAGATGCGATGAAGCTTTGGAGCAGGGAATATGAAAAGGGTTGGGAGCCAAAATTGTAAAAACTTGTCATGGCTATTCCTACCAGTTTGAACTCAAAACGGCTAGTATCCATCGATGCCCTGCGGGGTTTTGATATGTTGATGATTTGCGGGGCAGATGCATTTTTCCGACAATTGGAGGGAAAGACAAGTCTGTTTTGGGTGGATTCTCTGGCCCGACAGTTTGAGCATCCCGAGTGGATTGGGTTTGCTTTCTATGATTTCATTTTCCCACTTTTCCTGTTCATTTCAGGCGTTTCGATCCCTTTTTCTCTGAGTAAAGCGCTGGAGAAAGAAATTTCAAAAAGGGAGATTTACAAAAAAGCCTTTGTCCGGATGCTGATCCTGATCGGGCTGGGATTGTTGGATAAAAATGCTCCTTTTCCTTTCTTCGACTGGGAGCATATCCGATTGGGAAGTGTGCTGGGAAGAATTGGAATTGCAGGATTTATCACCGTGATTCTCTGTCTGAATTTCAATTCAGCCAAGCGATTATGGATAGTAGGAGGCATTCTTTTGCTTTATTATGCAGCCATGATGCTGATTCCGGTTCCGGGTTTTGGAGCTGGCAATTTGACTTTTGAGGGAAATCTGATCGGATACATCGACCGAACTTTCCTTCCGGGACGGTTGCTTCAGGGCACTTACGATGAACTCGGGCTGATCACAACATTTCCTGCGATTTGCCTCACGATTCTGGGAGCTTTTGCCGGGGAAATATTGCAAAATCAAGCTGTCGCAGATAAAAAGAAGTTCTTCCAATTGCTGATTACGGGCGCAGTCTGCATTGCGATTGCCTTGGTTTGGAGCCTCCATTTTCCAATTGCAAAGCGGATGTGGAGTAGTTCATTTATCCTGCTGACATCCGGGATGGCGTTCCTTTTCATGGCAGGATTTTATGGAATCATAGACCTCCTTCGTTGGAAGAAATGGTCATTTTTCTTCGTGGTCATCGGAATGAATAGTTTGACGATTTACATGGTTTATCGCTTTGTCAATTTCCGGCACACTTCCAGGCTTTTGTTTGAAGGGCTTTACATGCCTTTGGATGAAAAATGGCATCCGGTGTTGGAGAGTTTAGGAGCTCTGTTGGTAGTCTGGTTATTCCTTTATTTCCTTTATCGGAAGAAGATTTTCTTCAAGGTTTGAAATATCAACAGCCTTTAAGTAAAATCCCCCTAACCCCTTAAAAAAAGGGCAGGAAATATTTAAATACAATGGTTTAACTCAATTATAATAAATTATTTATTTTCAATTACTTATGAAACCATCAAGAAGAGAATTTATAAAGAAATCAACCCTTACCGGACTTGGAGCAAGCCTGGTTTCCATTCCATTTTCAGCCTTTTCAGGACCTCATGCCGAGGTGATTAAAATTGGAATTATCGGTTTGGATACCTCTCATGCTCCGGCTTTTGCCAAGCTCTTTAATGCTGAAAACCCCAAGCAGGAACTAGCCGGATTTAAAGTTGTGGCAGCCTTTCCGCAGGGAAGTAAAGACATCAAAAACAGTGTGGACAGGATCCCTGGTTACATCAAACAGGTGCAGGAACTGGGGGTAGAAGTGGTGGATTCTATCGAACAACTCCTGGAAAAAGTTGATGTCGTGCTTCTTGAAACAAATGATGGAAGACCGCATTTGGAGCAGGCAAGAGCGGTTTTCAAAGCAGGAAAACCTGTATTTATTGACAAACCGGTTGCGGCTTCACTCAGGGATGCCGTGGCTATTTATAAGGAAGCTGCGGAAAATAAAGTGCCCATGTTTTCAGCTTCTTCTCTGCGCTATATGGCCAATGCGCATGCTGTGCGACATGAAAATAAAATCGGAAAAGTGCTTGGGGCGGATACCTTCAGTCCGGCAACGCTGGAACCTACCCATCCGGATTTGTTTTGGTATGGGATCCACGGAGTTGAAATCCTTTTTACCGTGATGGGTTCTGGATGCGAATCGGTAACGCGCTTTTCAACGCCTGATTCGGAGATTGTGGTTGGAAAATGGAAAGATGGCCGATTGGGAACATTTAGAGGAATGCGTGCCGGAAAGCACGATTATGGAGGAACAGCATATGGAACCGAAGGAAATTTATTTCTGGGAAAATTTGACGGATATGAGCCATTGGCGGTTAAAATCGCGGAGTTTTTCAAAAGCAAAACTTCCCCGATCGATGACCGGGAAACACTTGAAATCTATGCTTTCATGGAAGCTGCGGAAATCAGCAAATACAATGGAGGCGTGTCGGTAGGTATAGAAGAGACTTTGAAAAAAGCCGGATATAACGGATGAATTGAAAGATGAATTCTGAATTCAGAAAAGACTAATTGCTATTCCTAAGTCCGACTTTACTCAAACTCGAAAAACTAAATTTATCAAGACTATGATACGACACTCGGTAGTATTTAAACTCAAGCATACCGCAGGTTCATCTGAGGAAAAGGAATTTCTGGATGAAGCGTGGAAACTGAAGTCCATTCCCGGAGTAATGAAACTCGAAGTGATGAAGCAGATCAGTTCCAAGAATCCATATGAATTCGGGATTTCGATGGAGTTTGAGGATCAGGAATCCTATGATTTCTATTCAAATCATCCGGATCATACACGATTCGTGGGGCAGCACTGGATGCCTAATGTGGAAGTTTTTATGGAAATTGATTATCTGGTTTAGGAATCCCAGACAGAAATATGTGAGAGGTACACGGACAAGAATCGAAAAAAAGCTCCAATTGCATCGAATCATTTGATATGCCAATTGCATCGAATCATTTGATATGCCAATTTATTTGGAATTAGGAGAAAAGAAAATGCGGGTAAGTCCATCCACAAAATGGAATAAAATTAAGGTGGACCAAATAACTGAAGTGACATTGGATTTAGATTATTATGTGAAGACCTTGAGGCTAACTAAAATGAATCGAATTCAATTTGTATTAAAAAATTTTCAAGATCAGTCTAGCGACATTTATTAATGGCTTAATAGTCAGTTAGACATCCTTATCACAAGAAGGCTTCCTGACATGTCAGGAAGAATGACATACAATATGGTCATCGGATCTAATATTTGGTCTCTGCCACTACAGACCAGTTTTTTTCACTAAGTGTATTCCGGCCTGGCAAAAGGCAGACCAAGGAAAGGGAAAGAACGCTTCATGCTTTTTCATTAGTTATGATTAAATTGATTTGACTATTTTATCCTACATTAAAGCCCCGACCTCCAAAATCAAATCATATGCGTAAAATATTTTATGCTACTATACTTTTCATTTCCATCATCAGTTGCGAAGAAAAAAAGCCTAACGCCTGGATTGATTATGAACGGTTAACAAACCGCGAGGCAAAAGACTGGTTGTCGCTAGGGGGTGATCACATGATGCAACACTATTCTCCACTCAATCAAATCACCAAAGAGAATGTAAAAGAACTTGGCTATGCGTGGGAGTATGACGCCAGCACGATCATTGGCAATGTGCCCAGAGGATTGGAAGCAACCCCGATTGTGGTGGATGGAATGATGTACACATCCGGCGCATGGGGATCTGTCTATGCACTAGATGCAAAAACAGGCAAGGAATTGTGGATATACAAACCAGAAGTGGACGCTTCTTACGCGCGGAGAGCTTGTTGCGATGTCGTGAACCGAGGTGTGGCCGTTTGGGAAGGAAAAGTCTATGTGGGAACACTCGATGGTTATTTGGTTTGTCTTGATGCCGAAAATGGTTCGGTGCTCTGGAGTAAGGATACGTTTACCGATCGCACCAAAGCCTATACGATCACAAGTCCGCCACAAGTGGCAGGCAACATTGTGATGATTGGAAACTCAGGAGGCGAATATGGCGTGCGTGGTTATGTCACAGCCTATGATTTGAAATCCGGAGAAGAAAAGTGGCGCTTTTGGATTGTGCCCGGTGATTCGGCCAAAGGTTATGAAAGTGACGAAATGGAAATGGCCGCTAAAACTTGGGACCCCAATTCACATTGGGAATCCGGCATGGGCGGAACAGCCTGGGGCGAATCGGCTTACGATCCGGAATTGAATTTATTGTATGTAGGTACTGGCAACTCAACCCCTTATCCAATTTGGTTTCGCAGCCCAGCCGGTGGTGATAATTTATTTCTCTCTTCCATTCTCGCGATCAATCCTGACAATGGAAAATTAGTGTGGCACTATCAAACCACACCAGCTGAGATTTGGGATTACACTGCCACGCAAAACATTGTGCTAGCGGATGTTGACATCGAGTCAAAGCCAAGAAAAGTATTAATGATGGCGCCCAAGAACGGATTTTTTTATGTGTTGGACAGGGCAACGGGTGAACTCATCTCGGCAGAGAAATACACGAAAGTTAATTGGGCCAGTCATGTTGATTTGAAAACCGGACGACCGGTGTTAACAGAAAATGGACAATGGTATAATGATAAACCCAAGCTCGTAATACCGTATCTCGGAGGCGGACATGTATGGCAGCCGATGTCATTCAATCCTACTACAGGATTGGTGTATATACCTGAGCGAGCCGTGCCGCAAGTCTTTAAAACTTTTGAAACGTATAAATGGTTGCCCGACGTAGATAACACGAATCTTGATTATGCGAACATGTACAAGTTCAGTAAGAATGTACTGGACCAAGTAAAGCAAGCGGAAGATACTATTCGATCCGAGAGTTTATTGGCCTACAATCCGGTGACGCAAAAAGTAGTATGGAAGTTTCCTGACGGCGGACCAGATGGCGGTACTATGTCAACACCCGATTTAGTATTTCAGGGTACACGCACAGGATTCTTCAATGTACATGATGCCAGAACAGGAGAGAAATTGAAATCAATATTTACCGGCACCGGAATTATGGCTGCGGCAACAACGTATAGCATCGATGGTGAACAATATGTAGCGGTTATGGCTGGCTATGGGGGAGCTGAAACCTACGGCTATTTACCCGATGCAGCATTCTTTCAATACGAAAACAAAGGCAGGATCATTGCCTTTAAATTAGGGGGAGATGAAACACCGCTTCCTCCAAAGCAAAAGAAGATTGAAACTCCGGCACCACCAGAGATTGAAATCAAGGAGGAACTCATCAGCAAGGGAGTTTCGCTGTACGGATTTTATTGCTCGACTTGTCATGGAGAGTTTGGTGATCTTCATGCTTCGCAGCACCCTGACCTTTCAAAGTTGACCATTGCAAAGCATACCGTTTTTAATGATATTCTATTGAAAGGAATTCTATCTCAAAATGGGATGGCCAACTTCAGTAATTCTCTTAGCGAAGAAGATGTGGAAGCGATTCATCAGTATCTGTTAAAGCAACAGACTGAATTATACAAGAAGGAGCAATCTTCTAATCAGTAGTTTATCAGTTGCCAAAGATCGGTTTAATCAGTTCTTGTTTGGTTGAAGTATATCCGAGGAACTGCTGGCTTGGTGCTCAATACCCGCTAGGTATAGCCATCCTTACTTGTTCAGCTTTGAACAAGAGGAGTTTAGAATGAAAAAAGTTATATAATGTTTGAGCATTATGTTAAGTAGTTTTGGTATCCGGGCTTGCCGAAATCTTCATAGAAAGTTTTTTTGTGCGGGCTTTCAATAATTCAATCATCCTCATTCACAAAGGACTGGGGCAGCGACACTCTTTGGGTAGGATTTTGTCTTTGCGTTGGCATGTGCGGCCTGCAAAATGTGTGTTTCTTCTGCGCTGGCAAAAGCAATAGTGATAAGAGCGAAAAGTACGAGGTGTGCTGGCAGGAGCTAGGCCGGACTTGTAGCGAATAGCCCGTTTCGTAGACATTGTCATTACAAAACTCCTACCTCATGTTTCAACGCATCATAGTCCATCGAACCATTGCTCGACAGGAGGTTTTTTTAGGCAGAAATACCAATCCAATGATAGATTAAAAAAAAAACAAAAGATCATCGCTTACACTGGTACGATTTTATTCAAAACGTATTTCTGAAAAGCTCTCTGGAACATGAAAGTCGGGCGATGGGGCCGTTACATTATTCCAGGCTAAGAAGTGCGGCTTCGGAAGCTCATCGCCACATTTATAAAAGTTGCCCCTCCATGCAGATCCACGAAATGAAGCAAGCGTGTGTTCCGTAAATGTGCTTAGCGGTATGGCTATAGTGATTTGCCAACTCAGGTTACCTTCCCTGCTATTATTCGTGATGCTGGTCATAAACTTGATGTCCAGGATCGCCTGTTCGGAAATAAGTTTTCGATTATTCCTGCTAGTCCCGAAATTAAGTTTACAGGTTCCGATAGCATTGAATTCAAAATTATAATATCGCTGATCACCGTTCATGGCAACAAAAAATTCTACGCAGCTGTCTTTGAAAACGGGGTCATTCGGCCGTACGTAAAGCGCCCTGACAGTTGACTCCAAAACAAAATACTTTAAAAACAGCATGCTGCCCGAATGTGCGATACTAAAGGAAACGCTGGGTTTATATGCAAATTCACTCCAGGGTTGGTGGTCGATTTTATGTATCTCCAGTTCGTTCAGCGCAGTGGATACTTTTTCAATAGTTGCGCCTGAAAGGAAGCTCAAATAGGGGACGGTCAGTGTCTTCATAGGATCGATCTGCGCTACTCCTTTTTCTTTTGGCGGGTGATGAGTTCGCGATACGTGATCAATTTGAATTTCTTACCAACAGCATTTTGAAATTCAGGTGAGAGCAGCATGTTGAGTTCAGACTGGCGGTGTTGGCCAGCCAATGGGACTCCGTTTTGTTGCTCGAGGAAACCTGGCATTTCAAGTATGTCCATCTCTGGATCCCTTCTGGCAATGTGAAGGATAATGAGATTGGGCTTATCCGCTTTCAATTTGTTCAGGTGTTTGAGAAATTCGCCTTGCTTTTTTTCGACCGGTATGGCCCACATATCTTTGTAGTCTTCATCATAGTAGGTATTTCTTCCAAGTGTGGACAAGCCCAGGTTATACTTCTTCGCGAGTTTTTCTGTCAGTGCTGTTAATTGCGGATTGAGAAACGCTACACCCATGTGGGGATCCATGTATGAAATCTTTAGTCCTGATTGCAGCGCACGCTCAATTTGTGCCGTTAACTCCTTTTCAACATCCGCCAATGTGAAATTGCTATTGAGGAATTCATCTTCGTTCTTGAAGAAATAGCCCAGACTATCTACAAGACTTGGAACAGCAGAGGCCCCCGTTACGGGGCCCCAGCGATAGTATCGCCATTCGGAAGTCAGCGTAAGATGGATGCCCACGTCTGCATTCGGGTACTTTTTCAGTATCTCCACAGCTTCCTGATACCACGGGCATGCAAACATAACAGACGCAGAGAGCGGAATACCGGTGCGGCATACGTCTTCCAGGGCTGAGTTTATTGCATGATTCATACCGATGTCATCCATGCGAAGCAACACCTCCGGTTTATTTTGTGATTGCACCCGGATAGAACACAGGATGAACAACACTGCGAGAAAGGATATTTTTATCCTCGCATAATATTTTGTTAAATGGTTATTCATTTTTCACTTTTGTGCCAATGTCAAGGGAAACCTTGGCGTAATTAATTTTACGCTGATCATATCGTGTAAACTGTTTCGCCATCCTCGATTTAAAATTATCCCAATCTTTATTTTCCTTCGGAGTCCAGACAATTTCAGATAGTGCGCTTATTCTTGGGAAGACCATGTATTCAACTTTCGCCTCATCTTCCATATATTCCGTCCACGCACAACCCTGCGCGCCGAGAATATGCTTACTCTGCTCGGGCGTCAATTCATCTGGAATCGGTTCATAGCGGTAAACTGTTTCAAGCGAAATGAAACTACCTGCGGCAAGAGGCTCCGTCTTTTTATCGCCCTGATACCACCAGAAATACAACGACTGGATTGGTGTCATGATGACATCATGGTTGGCCTTCGCTGCCGCAATACCGCCTTCAATACCTTGCCATGACATTACGGTGGCATTAGGCGCAAGCCCGCCCTCGAGAATCTCGTCCCACCCGATGATCTTCTTCCCCTTGGAATTGATGAACTTCTCTATGCGCTTGATGAAATAACTTTGCAGTTCATGTTCATCCTTTAGTCCCAGTTCTTTGATTCTTTTCTGGATTTTATCTGACGCTTTCCACTGATCTTTAATGGCTTCATCTCCTCCGACATGAACATACTGAGATGGGAATATCTCCATCACTTCGGTCAGCACATCTTCAAGAAACGAGAAAGTACTTTCCTCCACATTAAAAATATCCGGAAAAACGCCCCAGTAGGTGCCGACTTCTACAGGCTGGCCCGTAACGCCAAGCTCCGGGTAAGCCGCAATAGCTGCTTTAGCATGGCCGGGCATTTCGATCTCAGGAATAACGGTGACAAACCGTTCTTTCGCGTAACCAACTATTTCCTTCGCTTCCTGTTGTGTATAGAATCCCCCGTAACGCTTGCCATCAAAGGTGTGTGGTTTGTCCTTTATATGTCCTATCAGGGTTTCTTTCCGCCAGGCACCAACCGAAGTAAGCTTAGGATATTTTTTGATCTCGAGTCTCCATCCCTGGTCATCTGTGAGGTGCCAGTGAAATACGTTCAGTTTGTGCATGGCCATATTATCAATGTACTTCTTGATAAATTCCACGGACATGAAATGCCTTGCAAGATCCAGATGCATACCACGCCATTCGAATCTTGGCTTATCTACAATTTCGACGCCCGGGATTTGCCAGGCGATGGCAGCAGGAAAATTGCCGTATATCTCGGCTGGGAGTAACTGAAAGATGGTTTGCATACCATAGAAAAAACCTGCCGGGCCTGATGCTCTTAGCACTACTGCTCCTGCCGAAACTGATAATTGGTACCCCTCACTACCAAGACCTGGATCAGCTTTAGCCGAGGTGAAAAGGATTACGTTTTTCTGAGCTGAATATTTTTTAACCCCGCTTACTTTAATGGAGAGGCCGGCCGCTGTTTTAAATCTTTCTGCCATCATGTTTGCCACGCGAATAGATTCCGCATCGGCATCTTCAACTACGATGATGGTTTTATTGTTCACGGTGAAACTCCCTGTTTTTTGTTCTACCATTACCGGTTTCGGAATAATGCTTACTTCATTCGAAGTCTGCGCTGCCAGATTTCCAATTCCAATGCAAAGAAGGAGAGCGATTAGAGGATATGCTTTTTTCATAGTGTATGGGTTGGGTGTTTATTGTGAGGCACCAGGTTGTAATATTCGAATTCTTGATCCTGAAGCAGCGAAATAGACGATGTACGTGTAAAAGGGAATGAGAATGCCATATGCCATGTGTGGATTACTGTAACCACTGAGCATGCCGTAGAGCAGCGGAACAATTGCACCACCCACAGCACCCATGACAAGGAGCGCTGAGCCTTTGCTGGTAAGAGGTCCAAGACCCTTAAGTGAAAGCGGCCAGATGGAAGGCCAGAGTAGGGCATTCCCTAATCCCATGAAGGCGATGAACCAGACGGAGAGTGGCCCTTCGGTAATCAGCGTAAAGATGGTGAGGGCAATTCCAAACACTGCGGAGATAAATAGTGCATTCCGCTGTGATACGATTTTCGGTATCGCGAATATCCCGATGCCATAACTGATAATCATGATCAGTAGTGTGTAGGTTGCAAAGTATTTAGCTTCACGAAAAGAGAGTCCGGTGTATTGACCGTAGTTGATGATGGTGTCAATTACCAGCACCTCAACACCTACTGCAGAAAATAAAGCCAGCGCTCCCAAGAGCAGATGCGGTTGTTGAAGCAGGGAGTTCTTCTTCGTATTGGGATTTTCAAAGCTTAAAGCTTCATCGTGGATATCCGGGAGTCTCGTAAAGCGTATTACCAGACCCAGCGCGATCAGAATGAGGGCGATGATGAGATAGGGAAATACCAGACGGGCTGATAATTCATCCAGGATGATCTGTTTCTCAGAGAGGCTTGCCGTGAGAAGTTGATTCTGCACCTCATCTATTTCATTGGGGTTTTGAACAATTGCCCCCACCAGCAGGAGCGGAGCGATAGCACCTGCCACCTTATTGCAAATTCCCATAATGCTGATCCGGGAAGCAGCACTTTCAATCGGTCCTAAGATTGTAACATAAGGATTCGCTGCCGTTTGAAGCAGGGTAAGCCCCGAGGCCTCAATAAACAGCCCCACCAGAAAAAGGTAGTAGCCTCTGGTGTTTGCCGCAGGGATAAATACCAAAGCACCCGTTGCCATCACCAACAATCCCAACATCATTCCGTTCTTGTACCCCGTGCGTTTCAGAATGAACGATGAAGGAAAGGCCATCACGAAGTACGAAATATAAAATGCGAATGCTACCAGCATGGCTTGCTGAATGGAGAGCTCACAAATGAGCCTGAAGTAAGGGATCAGAACAGAATTGACCCACGTTACAAATCCAAACACGAAGAACAGTGATCCGATGATGATCATGATCACGATGGTATTTCCCGGTGCTCGTGCGTTGTCTTTCATTTGTGCGCTCATAAATTAATGCATGGTTACTTCGCACGTGCCGAATCCACCCCTGTAATAGTTGAACTGAACGTTGGGATGCATGGCGAGTAAAGACATGGGTACACTTGTATCTACGATGTTATTCGAAATCATATAAGCGGTTAGCCGTTGCCCAAAGGGATTGTCGTGCATACCGGCATGCCATATTGAAACTTTCTCTGCCCTCCAAGTTTCTGATGGCCCCACCGTAATTGCCTTTGTGGGAACCATGGTTATGTTGCCTCCTCCGGAAGTTCTGGCGTTTTGAGCCACGGTAAGCGGGTGCAGGTCTACCACACGGGTGGTCAGTTTCAGGTATTCAGCTGGGGGAGGCGGACTGTCTTTATACGCACCTTCGCGTTTTGGCGGATCATTAAATGCCCAGTGCTTGATATCGCCTTGGCCTCCCTGCATCACCGCGCAGCGAACACCATCCCAGCTTTTGATGTATCTACTTGTATCCGCTTTGGGAAAATGGAGGTTTTCATCGGGCATAACGAGTTCTTTTCTGATCAGATCGAAACACAAGTTCCGATCTGCCTTTTCAAAGGAGAGTGGGTGATGAGGGGAAACTTCTTTGCCATCATGGAACCATTCATCCATTCCCCAAAAGTGAGCCGACCGGACGGAGATGCCAAGCTCATTTACAATACGGGCTACGAGAGGTAGCTGTTCGGTGGGTCCAATCGGGCCACAGATACCGACGGGATTATCCGCAGTTGACTGCTTCCAGGCCGCGATATATTCCAGTGCCTCCGCGAGGTAAAAATCCTCGAGCGTATCGTAGAATATTACTTTAAATCCCGGGCGTGAAAGTTTTAGCATTTGCTTCGGGGTAAGCTTTGCCGCTTCTTCCACGATCTTCGTATCAATCGTGGTATAGTCCCACCAATCGGGTGCAATTGAACTCAGTTTTCTAGCCATATCATCTCTTGTTAACAGGTTTAATATTTCGATTATAGTTTTCTTTCGTATTCTTCATTGATGCTATAATCATCGCCAAGTTCTGTCAGGGGGTCAGCTTCCTCTGCGCAAAATCCCACATGCAGGTGACGTCTCCATCCCTCCGCATGCAGAAACTTTCCTGACATCAAACCTACCTCCAGCGAAATATCTTCCATGGTCTGTAGGTAGGAGTTCAGTTTCTGACTGACATCCAGCCAGTTCTGCTGACTCTGATGCGATCGCAGGGCTTCCATTTTTTTCTCCTGAACGGAAGTAGTGTTCACGAATGCACCCGGCATGATCGGATTTCGTAACTGGTCTCTCAGGGTATGAGGCAGCGCGTGGTATAGGATGCAATCGTAATTGCCAGCCGGGAGAGGAGGGGATGTCTTGAAATTAGGCATTCCCCTGGAAAACGTTGCGGTAACGGCCAGTCTGCACGTATTCATGTGATCCTCCATGTAATCGGAAGGCGAATGTGTGAGTACAATAGATGGTTTAACTTCACGGATGATACCGGCAAGCCTCCGAAGGTTCTCTTCATTGTAGAAGATTTCAAGGTCATCGCAGAATGGTTCATGAAACTGTGCACCGAGTATGGAAGCTGATAGCTTTGCTTCTTTGAGACGTGTGCGTTTCGTGGTGTCACCATCATGCTGTATACTTCCCACGTTGCCTGACGAAAGGTTCAGGTAATGGATAGCATATCCGATCGACTTTAATGCCAGTAGAGTTCCTGCCATCATCAGTTCGATATCGTCCGGGTGGGCTGCAATAGCGATTGCCGTTTTCATGCTTTGTAAGTTGTTTTGTTTACACTCGAATGTAAAGCTTCCGTTTATCCATCCAATACCCAACTTTCCAATACAATGCAAAGTGCGTATGAAAGCGAGCCTGTCTCCGGTGGTCCCGGAAAATGGGCACAGATGTTTTGATAGAACCACTCCAAGGGGTCAACATAGGAAGACATCAAGTGATACGTACCGTTGATTCACTGTTTTCAATTTATCATAATAGTACAAAATGATTTCGGACAGGAATGCGTAAAAAGCGTAAATCAATCCTCATTTTCCGTAAATTGAAATTTCCAAAATCTATCCATGACTTGTAAGCGATATGATAAAGATTGCGCTGCTTCTTGATTTTACAGAGGAATATCATAAGAATCTGCTACGCGGAATCATTAGATACTCGCGGGAGAAAGGTCCATGGTCCTTTCTGAGAATCCCCGTGTATTATCGTGAGACACTGGGTACAGAAGGCATCATCAAACACTTGAAAGCATGGGGAGCAAAAGGTTTGATAGGCCAGTTTCACGACAATACTGATATCAGTAAGTTTTCCAAGGCTGGTATTTCGGTCATTTCTCAGGATTTCGAAGAGCGCCTTCATGGAGTTCCGAACATCAGCGGTGCTTACCACGAGACGGGCGAACTGGGTGCAGCATATTTTTTGAAAAAGGGTTTCAAGAATTTTGCATTCTATGGTTTCAAGAATATTGTGTGGTCACGCGAGAGGAGCGAGGGCTTCGAAAAGAAAGTACAGGAGGCTGGTTACAAAGTCCATTATTTTGAACACAAGAAGGCACGTTCCATGAACCTTTGGTATTACAAGCCATCCGTATTGAGTCAATGGTTAAAGTCTTTACCAAAGCCAATAGCATTAATGGCTTGTGATGATAACCAGGCCTTGCATATTTCGGAGGCGAGCAAGCATGCCGGACTGCGTATTCCTGAAGATGTTGCCGTACTGGGTGTAGATAATGATGAAAATATTTGCTTTTTGTCTGACCCACCTTTGTCAAGCATCAGCCTTGATGTTGAAAAGGGTGGTTACGAGGCGGCCAAGTTGATGAACAATTTGATTCTAAAACAAATGAAGGTGTCCAACGACATTCTGATTAAGCCAATCAGGGTGGTGACGAGAACCTCCACCGATATTTATTCTACACCTGACACAAATATCGTTACAGCGCTGAAATTCATACATCACCATTTTGATCGCGATTTGAAAGTAGAAGACATTGTACGGGAGGTACCTATATCACGTAGATCGCTGGAAAAACGTTTTTTAGAAACCACCGGGTATCCCATTTACAAATACATTCTTAACTTGAGAATAGAGAAGTTTGCCGAGCTGCTTGAACGCACAGACAAATCGATTTCCGAAATTGCTCATGAACTCGGACTGAATGACACGAAAAATATTGCGCGACAATTCAGGCTGCTGAAAGGAACGACCCCACGTGGATACCGGCAAAGATTGGTTCGCATTTAACTTCAGCTCAATTAAGAGTATTATTGTTATATAATTTATATTATGTTAAATAGAATAATCTGACACCTCCAATCCAAGATTATTTTTAACTTCCCCTTCTGAAATCACCCCAACCTTACCTGAAGGATTTAGCATGAGCAAAATGATTCCCCGACTGGGACTATACCTTGGACCTATTGCATTTTTGCTGATTTACTTTTTTGGTCAGTCTGATGGTTTGGGTGTCGAAGCGCAGGCTATGCTTGCGCTCACCGCCTGGATGGCGATCTGGTGGATTTCCGAAGCGATGCCAATTGCCACTACAGCATTTCTACCTCTGATCTTTATGCCCTTGTTGGGAATTCTTAAAATCGGTGATGTTTCTTCCAATTACATGCATCCTACAGTCATGCTCTACATGGGCGGATTTTTGTTGGCCACGGGAATTGAAAAATGGAATCTCCACCGCAGGATTGCCTTGAATATTATTAACTTCCTTGGAACTGACCTTCGGAAAATTGTTCTGGGATTTATTCTGGCCACGGGTTTCCTATCGATGTGGATTTCCAATTCAGCGACTGCCCTGATGATGCTTCCGATCGGTTTGGCTGTTGTCAATCAATTTAAAACTCAGTTAGGAACCCGAAATCACGGGATTGCAGATAATCTCGGCAAAAATATTATGCTGGGAATCGCCTATTCTGCTTCCATCGGTGGTATGGCTACGCTGATCGGAACTCCCACCAATGCGATTCTCGCTGCGGTTGTGAAAGAACTTTACGGCTATTCAATAGGCTTCAACGAATGGATGATGTTTGGCTTGCCGCTGGTGATTGTTTTGATCCTGATTTGCTGGTATTATCTGGTCAATATTGGAAATAAACTTCCTAAGAACTTCCATCTTCCCGATGGGAAAAATATCATAGGGATTCAACTAAAGTCTCTCGGGAAAATCAGTTACGAGGAGAAAAATGTCCTGATTGTTTTTGGGTTGGTTTGCTTCGCCTGGATTATCCGAAGCTTTGTCCTGGATAAATTAATCCCGGGAATTGACGACACGGTTATTGTTTTGATCGGAGTTGTTGTGATGTTCGTGCTCCCCTCTTCCACTCCTGATGAGCGAATTTTGGATTGGAAAACTGCCGAGCAGATTCCCTGGGGAGTTTTGATTCTTTTTGGTGGTGGTTTGGCTTTGGCCGAAGGCTTTAAAGAAACCGGGCTGGCCGAATGGATTGGTCAGGGTTTTACGCTGATCGAAGGAATCAGTTTCTTTGTCTTACTCCTTATAATAGTAGGGTCAGTAAATTTCCTGACTGAGGTCACTTCCAATGTGGCAACTGCATCTATGATTCTTCCGATTTTGGCTTCGGTAGCGTTGAAACTTGATTTACATCCGTTTGGATTGATGGTTGGAGCAACTCTTGCAGCGAGTTGCGCTTTTATGCTTCCAGTTGCCACACCTCCCAATGCGGTGGTTTTTGCCTCGGGTTATCTTCAGATCAAGGATATGGTGAAAGCAGGTTTCTGGCTGAATATCATTTCGATTATTCTGGTGACTCTGATGGTTTACTACTTTCTACCAGTTATTTGGGGAATAGACCTGGAAGCCTATCCATTTTGAATTTCGGACTTGCGGCAGACAGGTTTATGATTTCAGTTTTGCGATTTCTTTCAGCTTTCAGATTTCTGACTTCTCACTTCCAAATCGTTCCACCCCAAAAACTGCCTGTTTCGTCACATTTTTTTGTCAGGCCTTTCTGAGGGAATTAATCTTGTCCTACTCAACTGAAAATGATCCATGCGGACTCAAAAAGCCTTTTATTTGCTAATTATCCTGGCAATTGTTTACAACCTCTTTTTGATGTTTTCGAAGGAAAATCAACCTGATACCCATGCAAAAATGGATAAAGATTCAGTTGAATTTTCAAGAGAGTCAAATGGATTTAAAAACCTTGTTAACAATAAATTATGAAATCTAAAAGTCTTGATTTTAGACAAATCGAATGGTGGATCGTCACCTCCGCATTCTTATCGATCTTTTTATTCAACCTTTTCAGTTTCAGGCCTGGTTTTTCCGAGGGATCCGGACATGAAATTTTCAAGTTTGTTTCGCGGCTGGTCGTACCGATGACGTTATTTATCGCATTCCATTTGGTGCATTCTGTTTTGATACCCAAATATGAAAAAGACAAAAAAGTCTGGCAGGCGATCGTGCTCACAGTTTTGGTCGGAGGAGTTTCTTTCTTTGTTGTTGCGATTTTTGCTTACAACGCGGAACTATCGCAATCACCAATCCCACTATTTTACCTTGGAATCGTGGGGATTTATGTTTGCTACCTTATTGGTGCTTTTATATTGAATCAAGCCCTCACTCCACCAAAAATCGGCGACTTTCAACTTTATAATATCGTACGCCTGATTTTGATGTACTCATTTACTTTGCTTTTTCTTTTTCAGACACTTCAGATCACCAATGAGGGAACCCTGATCGTTTTTGGGATGGTTATCCCGACCGTTTTGGGCCTCACACTATATCATTACTTTCTCGTTTACAAATTCAAAATTGCCGGTCAGATCAAAAAATCCAGGTTATTCCATTGGGGTTTTTTAGGGCTGAATTTGCTGGTGTTTTTGATTTTCTCTGGTGCAGAAAATGAAGAAAGAATCTTTGTGGTTGGACTGGGAGTTACGGTTTTTCTTATGTTAATTTTATTTCCTCTGGCCAACTTGATTTTCAATAAATACGATTCTTTTCTGGGTCAAATAAACACCTTGACATATAAGGTTGATCAAGGCTCTGCAAATCTGGATTTCCTTCGCTCCCAGATCAATCCTCACTTTTTGTTCAATGCCTTAAACACGCTTTATGCAAGTGCTTTGATCGAGAATGCAGAAAAGACGGCTGACGGGGTCCAAAAGCTGGGTGATATGATGCGGTTCATGATTCACGAGAACCAGCAGGATAAAATCCCTCTTTCCCGCGAAATCAATTACCTGAGAAATTACCTTGATCTTCAGATGCTTCGGTTTGGCAAAGAGTCCAAACTGGAAGTGGATATCCAGATCAGCGAGGAACTGTGTCAGGGAGAAATAGCTCCCATGCTGCTGATTCCATATGTGGAAAATGCTTTTAAACACGGAATCAGCCTGAAGGAAAAATCCTGGATCAAACTCAATCTGCGATGTATTGCGGGCTCGGTTCATCTCGATCTCGTCAACAGCGTTCATCCTGAAAAACCTTTGGAAAACTCCCGGGAAGAATCCGGAATCGGGCTGGATAATGTCAAAAAGCGTCTTGATCTTGTCTATCCAAATAAACATCAGCTCAACATCATCAAAAATGATTCTGATTTCTTTGTGCATCTTTCGATTCAACTAACCTGAAATGCTCAGCGCAATCGCAATAGACGATGAATCCATGGCTTTGGAAGTGATCAAATCACACGCTTCCAAAGTCCCTTTTTTGGAACTCAGAGACACATTTACTGATGCTATTCAGGCCTTGGAATATTTGAAATCGAATCCTGTTCAAGTGATTTTTCTGGATATCAATATGCCGGATATTTCAGGAATTGATGTTGCTGCTTTGTTGCCCAAAGAGACACTGGTCATTTTCACAACAGCCTATTCAGATTATGCCGTGAAAGGTTTCGAGTTGGATGCGCTGGATTATTTACTGAAACCATTTAATCTGAGCCGATTTCTGAAAGCATGTCAAAAAGCTCAGGAATGGTTTGAACTTCAGCCAAAAGACGAATTGAACCATCTTTTCATCAAAACCGGAGACGGCCAGGTTCGGGTAGAATTTGAAGATTTGCTTTTTTGCGAAGCGACTGGAAATTACGTGAGCTTCCAATTAAAGGCGGAAAAACATCTCAGCCGGATGACTTTTTCCGAGACAGAAAAGCTACTACCCTCCTTCTTTGTACGAACTCACCGCTCTTTTCTGGCCAATTCCAGGTTGGTCACCAAAGTTGAGCGACATCAGCTTCATCTTAGTGGACGAGTGGTTCCGATCAGCAGTACTTTTCTGGATCAGGTGATGGAGAGGATTGGGAAATGAAGGATGACGGGTGATGCATGACCGATGTGGGATTTCGGATTTATGATTTCGGATATTTGAAAGATGTAGCGTGTTGAATAATAATCTTTTATGTCCGTCATCTGACATAGAGCATCCGTCATCGGTCATAAGTCTTTCTTCATCCGTCACCGGTCATCCAACATCAGTCATTATTCATCCGTCAACAGTCATCAAACATTTAAAAAGTAGCAAGATAATCCTTCTTATAAGCCAATGGAGTTTTTCCTGTCCTTTCTTTAAACTGCTTGTTGAAGTTGGAAAGGGTGAAAAACCCGCATTCAAATGAAATTTCGCTGATGTTCATTTCTTCCTCGTGAAGGAGTTTGCAAGCATGACTGATCCGTACTTCGCTCAGAAAATCCGAAAATGATTTATTTACTCTGGTTTTAAAATACCTGCTGAATGCACTCACGGAAAGGTTTGCGATCTCAGATACTTCCTCCAGTGTGATTTTCTCCTTAAAATTCTTCATCACATACTCATAGACCTGACCCATTCGGTCAGTTTCGGATTCCTTATTCAAATTGATATAACCTGCTTGTGTAATTGGGTGGCAATCGGCAGAATCCACCATCTTGTTCAGGATTTGAAGTAACTGGATGATACTCTGACCTCCTTTCATATTAACCAGCTCTTGCATCATCATTTGAATGGCTTGATTTGTTTTTCCATTGATTTCAATGCCTCTTTCGGATTTCTGCAGAACCTGAGCTATTTCTGCAAATTCATCCATTTCAAAAACTGAGTTTCCCAAAAAATCATTCGGAAAATAAATTACGATACCATGAGTTTCCAGTCCATTTTTCGAATCAAAATAAGAATTATCGCTTCTCCAGAGGTGTGGCAAGTTTGGACCGGTGAAAACCATATCCCCCTCTTTGAAAGCCTGCATATGATCTCCGATAAACCGAGTCCCCCTGCCCTTCAAAACCGTGAAAAGCTGGTATTCTGAATGAAAATGCCAATTAACATCAAAGCATGGAGCAATCAATTCTCTGATTACAAATGCCTTGCCCTCCGGAATTCTAGATTTTTGAAATGGCTTCTTCACTGATTTATGCTCTTTTGAAAGTAAATGATTAGCAATAATGATAAAATACAGTCATAATTCAAGTGAATACAGTAAGATTTTGCCAGATAGAATGTTGAATATTATGTTTCTTTTATAACATGTAAACCCTAACCATGCTAAAGTCAATTCTAAATTCCCTCACACACAAACCCGGGGTTATTGCGCTCCTTATCCTGGCGTTACTCGCAGGATGCGGCAAAAACTCCAAACAAAATTTTCTTTCTTCCACTGATCCAAGAAGAGTGGAAATCCTGGTTTTAGGACATGAAAGCGAACATCACAACTCTGAAAAGTTGATGATGTATTTGCAGACTCCCCTTTTCCAAAAGGGAATCAACCTCACCTACACCACGGATGTGAATGATCTGAACTCCGTCACGCTGAATAATTACGACGGATTGATGATCTACGCAAATCATGAATCAATCACTCCTGAACAAGAAGCTGCGCTCAAATCCTATGTGCAAGGCGGAAAAGCATTGATTCCGATTCACTCGGCTTCATTTTGCTTCCAAAACTCAGATTGGTTTATCGGAGCAGTCGGCGGTCAGTTCAGCACGCACGGCACTGGTGATTTCACGGTAAGTATCGTGGACAAAGCTCATCCGGTCATGGCAGGAATTGAGGAATTTGAAACCTGGGATGAAACTTATGTACATGCCAAAATCAATCCTGACATGCAGGTTTTGATGGAGCGAGTGGAAGGTGGAAAAAAGGAGCCTTACACCTGGGTTAGAAATGAAGGCGATGGACGCGTTTTCTACACGGCTTATGGCCATAACGAGAAAACCTGGGAGAAACCTGAGTTCCAGCAATTAGTTGCGAATGGAATTCTTTGGGCAGTTGGTGATCAGGTAGCTTCTCAATTAGCTGCTTACGAGATCCCGGTTCCGGAATTTAAGGACGCTGAGATTCCAAATTATGAGAAGAGAGACCCTGCTCCGCGATTCCAGCTTCCCCTTACTCCTGAGCAATCGATGAAGTTGATTCAGGTTCCGGTTGGATTCGAATTGGAGCTTTTCGCTTCCGAACCAATGATTATCAATCCGATGGCAATGGCCTGGGATGAGCGAGGTAGACTATTTGTAATCGAGACGACTGATTATCCTAACGAGGTGCGAACTGAAGGAGGAAATGATAAAATCAAGATTTTGGAAGATACAGACGGAGATGGGAAAGCTGATAAAGTGACTGTTTTCGCAGATAATCTAAACATCCCAACCAGTTTGACGATGTCCAACGGAGGTGTACTTATTTCCATGGCACCTGATTTCATTTTTCTGAAAGACACAGATGGCGATGATAAAGCTGACGTCCGCGAAGTGATTATGACGGGTTGGGGCAAAAGCGATACCCACGCAGGACCATCGAATTTGAAATATGGATTCGACAATAAAATCTGGGGCGTTTTAGGTTACGCTGGTTTCAATGGTGAAGTAAGCGGCAAAACTCACAATTTTGGACAAGGCGTTTACCGCTTTGATCCTGCCGGAACGAATCTGGAATACCTTGGAAATACAAGTAACAATACCTGGGGTCTTGGTTTCACCGAAGACTTCGAAACCTTCATTTCCACAGCAAACGGACAGCACAGCGTCTATTTCTCCATGTCAAATGAATATGTGAAAAGACCGGTTTTCCAGGGTTCTGCAAATACGGTTCATGGAATCGACACTCATTATGATATGCCGCATTTGACTCCATTTCTGAGACAAGTGGATTGGCATGGAAGCTACACTGCAGCTGCGGGACATAATTTCTACACTGCCAGAAGCTTCCCTCAAAACTATTGGAACAGGATTGCTTTCGTGGCCGAGCCAACCGGAAGAGTCCTTCACAATGCGATTATCAATCCGGAAGGATCAGGATATAAAGAGAAAAATGGATTCAACATCCTCGCCAGTTCAGACGAATGGTTCTCCCCTGTCCATGCGGAAGTTGGGCCGGATGGTTCGCTTTGGGTAGCTGATTGGTACAATTTCATCATTCAGCATAATCCAACTCCACGCGGTTTTGAAAACGGTGAAGGAAATGCCTACATCAATCCTCTTCGCGACAGCAAACATGGAAGGATTTATAAAATGACTTACAAAGGCGGCGAACCTTCCAAAACATTCGATTTGAAAGATGCAGATGCTGAAACATTGCTGGAAGCTCTGAAAAGCGAAAACATGTTCTGGAGATTGACCGCTCAGCGTATCATCGTTGAAACTAAAAACAAAGAGGTTTTGGCAGGTTTGTATGAAATCATTTCAGATCAAAAAGTAGATGAGATTGGTTTAAATGCTCCTGCTGTCAATGCTATTTGGGCTTTGCATGGTCTGGGAGAATTGTCGGGAGAAAATAAGAAGGCAGTGGCGAGCGTGGAGAAAGCCCTGAAACATCCTTCTGCCGCTGTCCGAAAGAATGCACTTCGCGTAATGCCAAGAACAACCGAAGCATTGCAGTCTATCCTTGCTTCAGACTTGATGAACGATCCGGATTTGCATACCCGAAAATATGCTTTCCTCGCAATCTCAGAAATGCCTTTCTCTGAAGATGCAGCTTCCAAACTTCTGGCTTCTGCAGATGCGGAAGAAAACGGAAAAGATGCCTATTTACCACAGGCAATTTTCGCAGCAGTTTTGGCTCACCCGACTGAATTTGCAAAAAGAGACAATACTAAAGCACTTCAGGCCTCAGCAGATGGTGAATTTTCATTGGCTGACCGAATCAGCCGAAGCCTGGTAAGTGAGCAATACCCGCTGGATCAGCGAAATTCAATTCTATTTCCGCCGGATGTGAACGGAAAAGAAATCGGAATACAGATGATTATTTCCAAAGCTGAAAATCCTCTTGAGGGAGTATTGGTCGCTCAGGGAAATAATACAAATGGCTACAGTCTTTATATCTATCAGGATGCGCTTCATTTTGCGGTAGCTCAGGATGATCAGTTGAAGATTATCAGTTCAAAGAAAAACCTTCCTGAAGAGCAATTTACGATTGATGCGACGCTCGTTGAGGATGGAAGCATGAGTCTGAAAATCAATGGAGAAGAAGTTGCAAAAGGAAAAGCGAAAGGCCTGTTTACATCTGAACTCACTCCTCGAAGTGTTCGGGTAGGCAGAAACGACGGAAAAAATGTTGTCGGCAAATATGAAGGAACCTGGTGGTTTGGGGGAAGACTCAGCAATAAATCCACTCTTGCCCTCAAAACTCCTGGAGCAGATATCGAAATGCTTTCAGCAACCGGAACTACTTCATCTTCAGCAAATGGAACAACCGTTATCAAAATCGGCGTGATTCCTCATGAGATGAAATTCAATAAAGCGACTTTCACCGTGAAGGCTGGTTCTCAGGTTACGATTGACTTCGACAATCCTGATTTCATGCAGCATAACCTGGTGATCGGAAAGCCGGGAACAATGGAAATAATCGGAAAAGCTGCGGATGAGTTGGCAAGAAATCCTAAAGGTGCCGAGCAGAATTACGTGCCAAAAATCCCTGAAGTGATCACCGCTACCCGATTAGTAGATCCTAACGGAAAGGAATCGATCGTCTTCACTGTACCAAATATTCCTGGCGAATATCCATTCGTGTGTACCGTGCCGGGTCACTGGAGAATCATGAACGGAATAATGAAAGTCGAATAGGTATGGCGTTGAATGTAAAATTTGGAGTAAGCACCTGGCTTTGGACCTCCCCTTTCAACTCAGATACACTTCGGCTTTTCCCAAAAATCAAATCCTACGGATATGATGCTGTGGAGATTCCTGTGGAAGATCCGTCCCTGATTGATATCAATGAAGTGAAGATTACTTTAGCGGATAATGGGCTCGACCCCATTATTTGCGGAGCTTTTGGGACAAGCCGGGATCTTACAAATGAGGATCCTGTTTTCCACCAAACCTGCTTTGATTACCTGAATTCCTGCTTTGAGATTGCTTCGGGTTTGGGTGCCAAATTCGTTGCCGGTCCGATGTATTCGGCTGTTGGGAAAGCTCGGTTAGTGTCTCCAGAGCAAAGGAAAATCGAATGGGATCGTGCTGTTACCAACCTGAGAACTGTCAGTAAGGAAGCTTCAAAGTTTGGATTAGAAATCGCTTTGGAACCTATAAACCGATTTGAAACGGACCTGATCAATACATGTGAAGAACTCATGAGATTGATCGGTGACATCAATGAACCGGCTGCAAAGGTGATTTTGGATGGTTTTCACATGAACATTGAGGAGCCTGATATCGAAACTGCCATCAAACGGGCCGGAGACAAACTCATTCACGTGCAGGTTTCAGAGAATTACCGCGGAACTCCCGGAACAGGGCAAACCCGATGGGATGCTTATAAGCGAGGATTGGAAGCGATCAATTACCAAGGTGCGATTTCTATTGAAAGCTTTACACCAGAGATCAAAGAATTGGCTGGTGCAGTTTGTATCTGGAAACCTTTGGCTCCTAGTCAGGATGGCTTCGCAAAAGAAGGTCTCGAGTTCCTGAAATCCTGGGCTTCCGGGTAAATTGATCTTCTGTCACTTGTGGTGAGCTCGTCGAAGTACCGTTAACCGTTAACCGTTAACCGTTTAACGTTTAACGTTAAACGGTTAACGGTCATCCAGCACTTGTGCTGAGCCTGGTCGAAGTATCCGTCATATCAACATCCCTTTTTTTTAACCCAAAGTCAATAAATAAACCATGAGTAAGAAATCATTCAACATAGCCATCGTAGGACTTGGATTTGGAGCGGAATTTATCCCGATTTATAAAAAGCACCCTTTGGCAAACATGTACGCGATCTGTCAGCGTAACCGGGAGAAAGCCGAGGAAATCGGAAAAGCCTTCGGAATCGAGAAAGTTTACACCGATTACGATGAATTGCTGAAAGATCCCAATGTAGACGCTGTTCACATCAATACTCCTATTCAAAATCACGCTGAGCAATCCCTGAAAGCACTTCGGGCAGGAAAGCATGTGGCTTGTACTGTTCCGATGGCAACCACCGTTGAAGAATGTCGCGCCATCGTGGAAGAAACCGAAAGAACAGGACTCACTTATATGATGATGGAAACGGTGATTTACAGCCGTGAATTCCTCTTTGTAAAGGAAATGTATGAGAAAGGTGAACTGGGCAAAATCCAGTTTCTGAGAGCTTCGCATCAGCAGGAAATGGCAGGATGGCCGGGATATTGGGAAGGCCTCCCTCCTATGCACTATGCAACCCATTGCGTGGGACCGGTTTTGGCTTTGCCAAAAGCCCAGGCAGAATATGTTTCCTGCTTTGGTTCAGGCAGAATCGATGAAGAACTGATTCCAAAATACGGTTCCCCTTTCGCAATCGAAACTTGCCATATCAAATTGAAAGATTCAGATCTGTCGGCGGAAGTGACGAGGTCGCTGTTTAATACTGCAAGACAATATCGGGAAAGCTTTGATGTCTATGGTTCCAAAAAGTCCTTCGAATGGACCTTGGTAGAGCATGAGGATAGCGTCATTCATACCGGGGAAACTCCTTCTAAAGTGAAGATTCCGGATTATGCGCATTTACTTCCTGCGGAGATTTCTTCGTTTACCACTGCGGGCGTGTATGATGGAGATGATAACCAGCATTTGTCTTTTATCCAGGGCTCAGGCCACGGAGGATCGCATCCTCACCTCGTTCACGAGTTTTTGACGGCTTTAGCGGAAGAAAGAGCACCTTATCCGGATGCAAGACAATCAGCCAACATTACCTGCGTAGGCATCCTTGCGCATGAATCAGCGATGAATGGCGGAGAGATCAAGTATCTGCCGGAGTTTACACTTAAAAATTGAATTGTCAACAGACGACTGTCCACTGTCCACACCTGTCCGCCGCGGTGGAGCTTTGACACCTGAACTTCAGACCTTGTTTTAATTGGCTACCGGTATTAGTGCGAATACTTAAAACAAAAAGAGGCTTTCCCATCTTTGGGAAAGCCTCTTTTTGTTTAATGAGTGTATCCAACTATCTGCACCATAGACAGAGACATTCAGGTTCTAAAGATGCGAAGATGCGACTCCCCCTTTATAAAGGGGGTAAGGAGGATTTTTTCATTCAATCAGTATCAGGATTTAGAAATTAACCTGTAAACTTTTTTTAGGACGAGTCAATTCAAATCCTTGCCTAATTCGATTGCGAGCATCCGGATGATTTACGATGTCCATGGGTTTCACCCATGGTTACGCCGCGGCGCACAGGTATTGAGAAGTTTGACCCCTATTGGGGTCTTTAATTAGGAATCGAATCATCATGGGATATCAGACGGTGAAGCCGTCAAACCTTCAATAGCCCCCGGTGCAACCGGGGGTAAAAAGGAAACCGGCAACTGGGAAGATAATCCTGTGAGGGGTTGAACTATTTTGTGGAAAGGAAGGAAGTTCGACCCTCTCAGGGTCGGTCGAATTGGATCGAGGTGATCGCGATGACCATGGGTTTCACCCATGGCTATTTAGAAGTTTGACCCCATTCGGGGTCTGTTTATTAATGAATTTCGGAATTCCCAAAAGAAGATCCTGAAACGCTAGTCCCGATGAGCATAGCGATTTCGGGAGGATCAAACCATGAATAGCCCTCGGTGTCCGCGCTATCGGGACGGGGGAAAAAGATGCGTAAATGGGGACAACAACTCTGAAGGAGTTGAACTTGGAAGGATAAGATTTCAAATCCTTAAAAAAATTGAAAAGCGCAGATGCTCCCGTACAGCTGTCGGGACTACGCTTAGGCCACTATTCTACTTCTAGCGGGGGGGGGGGGGTACACTTTGTCAAACGGCTTTTCTACGCTCAGTCGGGAAATGGAATAACAAATTCCATTAGAATACACTTGCGAGCTTCAAACTCTCTCTTAGCCAAACCCCTATTCTAAGTACAAAAAGGGTATCAATTTAACTTAAAAGCCTACTTTGAATTTGTATCTTTTCAATTGTATTAATAAGCTCGGGAAAAATCAACATCTTATCTGAAAGAGTTTAAATTATAGATTAGTGTTTTTTTTTAATAAATTGAAACTAAACAACACCCAAAATAAAATCATACAATGAATAAAGAACCATCAAGAAGAAGCTTCATTAAAAAAACAGCAATTGCCGGGACTGCCGCACTTGTTCTGCCTACCATCATTCCAGCTTCAGCCTTTGGAGCAAATGACAGAATTAATGCTGCTGTATTGGGGATCAACGGTAGAGGAAAAAGCCATATTCAAGGCTTTATGGCCCAGAAAGATGTTCAGGTAACTACGCTTTGCGACCCGGACATGAACCTATTGACGGCTGGAAAAAAGGCTTTCAAAGAGAAATATAACACAGATGTGGCCTTGGAGCAGGACCTACGAAAGGTGTTTGACAACAAGGATATTGATGTAGTAAGTCTTGCGACTCCTAATCACTGGCATGCACTAGCAACTATCTGGGCCTGTCAGGCAGGAAAGGATGTCTATGTAGAAAAACCAGGTTCTCATAATATCTCTGAAGGAAGAAAGATGATAGAGGCAGCTACTAAGTATGACCGGATAGTTCAGCACGGAGTGCAGTTGAGAAGCTCCCCGGCAGTTCAGCACGCGATAAAATTGATGCGGGAAGGCTACATTGGTAAAGTCTATATGGCACGTGGTCTTGTGTTTAGAATGAGAGGAGACATTGGTGACAAAGGTGTTTCTCCAGTTCCTGAAGGATTGGATTATGAACTTTGGACTGGTCCAGCACCTAAAAGACCCTTTACACGTAATCTAGTGCATTATAACTGGCATTGGAACTGGGACTATGGCAATGGAGATGTGGGGAATCAGGGGATTCATGAAACGGATCTTTGTATGTGGGGACTGGATGTAGGATTCCCTACAAAAATCACTTCTATGGGTGGTAAGTTCCTTTGGGATGACAGCAAGGAAGTGCCCGAGGTGCTTACTTCGATCTATAATTATCCAGAAGAAAATAAGATTATACAATTTGAAGTTCGCCCATGGTACACCAATTCAGAAGGTGGTGCTTCGGTAGGAAATATCTTCTATGGTGACAAGGGGTACCTTGTCGTGGATGGATACGATAAGTTTCAGACTTTCCTTGGGGAAAAGCAAACTCCAGGTATATCAGGAGATGATGGAGCAGTAGCTGCATCAGGTATGGATAGGGGAGTTGGCGGAACAGATGGTCACTTTGCCAACTTCATAGAGGCAGTTCGCAAGCATGACAAGTCAATCTTGAATGGACCTGTAGAAACAGCACACCTCTCTTCAGGTTTGGCTCATTTGGGAAATATTTCTTATAGACTGGGAAGAGTTTTAGATTTTGATCCACAATCAGAGACTTTTGTCAATGATCCTGAAGCGGATAAAATGTTAACACGCGACTATAGACCAGGATTTGAAGTGCCAGATCAGGTTTAGCATATTTGAGTGATAGATTTTGGGGTAATCAATTGCTCCAAGAGTTTTTTAGTAAAGGGCAGTGATCGTGCTTGATGTAATCCTGTAGAATCAGGAGAATTCATTGTATGATCACTGCTTTAATTTTATAGGGGGATTAGCCGATCCGTAGATTCACTTCGAACCTAAAGGAGTTAGCGGTTGTTGCTTTTGTCTTTCTTAAATTTACCCTATAGGCGAATAATTTCTGGTACAAATCAACCTGCCAATTTCCAACGTATCCCCCCGACCAACCACATATTTTCTGAGGTGATTTGAGCCGGTAGGTTTGTGAAAAAACAAATCGATGAAAGGAGCAAGTCTAAAGGAAATGGAAGCTGTAATAGTTTCCTTTCAAGCCAGTGGGGTTGTAATTACTCCCGACAACAGCACGGGATTACACTCAGTCAAAAGCTTTTCTACAACTACCTTCGGAATGCAATAAATGCCGGAGGCATGACCGATCATCTTGCCAGCCAATTTATTGGTTGGAGTTGATGAATTGACTGATTCTGGGAATGCCTTTAGGCATGACCGATATGAGATCTGCCGTCCCTATTTGATTCTATAATCCGGCCGTTGAAACGGCCGGTTAGGATATGGATCGTCCCTATGGGACTTTTAAAAAATTAAGGGTTGTCAAATGATTCAGATAATCATAAATGCCTTTAGGCATGACCGATGACATAAATTGTCCTGTAAATATTTGAAATGGGCATAAAAGCAAAAAACCACTCATTTCTGAGTGGTTTTCTGAGCCCCTTGCCGGGATCGAACCAGCGACCTACTGATTACAAGTCAGTTGCTCTACCAGCTGAGCTAAAGAGGCTTTTTTCTTTATGGTGGTGCAAATATAGACCTTCTCGATATTCACTCCAAACGCTGAGAACCGAAATATGCTATCTCCCTTATTCTGAGCGAGATTAATTTAAAACTCCTTCAAAATCGAAAGCTTCTTCTTCAATTTATCTATTTCCTCTTCCGCTTTCTGAATCTTAATATCAAACTGATCTCTCAATTTATCTGCAGTTTTGGAAGCAGCAAAGAAGTCCAGGTTGTTTCTCCAAAGTGTAACACTGTTCTCCAGATCAGAAATTTGTTTTCTGATTCCGTGCTCTTTTTTATTCAATGTCTTAATTGAATTCGGATCTGCCTGGATTTTGTTAAGATTCAATCGGAACAAGAAGTCTTCTTTATCAGAACCCTCAGGGTTGAGTTTTTCAAGATATGAATCTACTGCAGCTTTAAACTGGGCCTGCATCTCCTTCATGTTCTTTCTCGGAACAAAACCAACTTCGTTGAACCTTCCAATCAATTGAGTCAAATGCTCTTCGCTTGGTGAATCAACTCCTGCTGCATTCTGGATTTGTTTACATATATCCTGCTTCTTTTTAAGATTAGACTCGAACTCAGAGTTTGAAGCTTTATTGGTGCTTCTTCGGCTTTCAAAAAAAGCATCACAAGCCGCTTTGAATTTTTTATAAAGAGCATCTCTGCTCTTTTCCGGTGTTGGGCCAAGTGTTTTCCAATCTTGTTGAAGCTTCATAAATGCATTTGCAGCATTTTGCCAGTCGGTGCTATCCTTCAGCTCTTCAGCCTTCGCTATCAAAGCCTCAGCATTTGCCTGATTTGTCGCCCGGATTTCATCAAGTTCTTTGAAGAATAAATTTTTGTTGTGGAAAAACTGCTTGAATGCAGCCCAAAACGCTTTATTTATTTCCTTACCTGCTTCTCTTGGTACAGGACCAATCTTTTCCCAATTCTTCTGAATCTCAAGAATCTCTTTGGTCTTGGTATTCCAATCCTTAATTCGATCGGCTTTGAAATCCATGAATGTTTTCAAAGTCTCAATCAAAGCTTCTTTTTCGTCCTGGTTTTTTTTGAAAACTTCTTTTTGACCATCGTAGAATTCCTTACGACGATCATAAATCATATCTGAAGCAGTTTTGAATCTATTCCAAAGCGCCTCTTGGGCATCTCTTGGGACAGGACCAATATGCTTAAACTCATCATGAAGTTCATTCAGAGCCTTGATCGCATCTTTGAGATCTTTGACAACTTTCAGTGCCTCTGCCTTTTCACAAAGCTCTGTCTTGCTTTCAAGATTCTTTTTTCGGTCAAGTTCTTTCAGTTCAAAGTAGATACTCCGATTATCGTAAAAACGATCCATCAGAGCATTAAAACTTGCCCAAAGACTTTTGTTTTGAGATACCGGAACAGGTCCAATGGTTTTCCATTGATCCTGAATCGCCTTGATTGAAGACATGCTCAGAGTGGTCTCTTCACCGTCTACCAAGTCACGCAGTTTATTAAGGAGTTCAGTTTTTACGGCAAGATTCTTCTCTTTTTGCCGCTCGGCTTCTTTGCGAAGAGAACCTAACTGATTTCTGTATTCGTAATAATGTTTATTGAATTCTCTTTCATCGTCGCTTGGACGGTATTCGAAATCATCTTCAGAACCGCCTTCTTCTTTGAATTTGGATAAGGCTTCTTCCTTGTCTTTATTGACTAAATCATCAAAAACAGCTTTGATATCATGGACAAGCTTATCTATCCTGACGATATTCCCATGGCTGATTTTATCTTTCAGCAGGTTAACAAGCTGGGCTTTGGATAGATGCGTAAAATCAATATGCTCTTCGGAATGATCTTCTTCCTCTTCTTCTACAGAAATCGGGGCATGATCTTCATGAATTTCAGTGAGCTCAGCCACTGATTCAGAAGCCACAACATCAGAGGAATGTTCTTCAATTTCCTCCTGTACATCGCTTTCAGCAGGTACAATTTCTTCGGCGATTGAATCTAAATCCACCTCCGGAGCCAACTCTATTGACTCAGATTCGGCTTCTGATTCCGCTTCTAAAACAGATTCTTCCTGAACTTCCTCATCGGAAACTTCATCGGCAGAATCATCGCTGTTTTGAGCATTGATTTCGCTATTTATACTCTTCGCGTCTTCTTGTTCAGAAGCTTGAGTCACCTTGTCTTTTTCAGACAAATCGTTACTTTTCTCGGTCATAAAAAGGTACTATTTCAGGGCAATATGGGCAAAATTAGCGATTTTGCCTAATTTAATCTTGGGTCAAGAGGATAATTTGCAATTACCTTAAACTCCCCTCCCATGTTTTTTAGCAAGTTTCTCCAAAGTTCTTCCGGTGTGTATTCGAAAGTATGCAGGTCAATTTCTGACCTGCAAATGATCCAGGTCTTTCCTTCCAATTCATCTATTAATTGACCTTCTCCCCAACCGCTATATCCCAGAAAAAATCGAATTGAATCAGGATTGAATAGACCTATTTTTAATTTTTCGATGAGGGAATCAAAATCACCTCCCCACCAAAGATTTTTCCCAAGGGAAATACTTCCCTCCAATTGGTTGTCTCCCAAATAAACAAAATGAAGCGTATTTTGCTCCACGGGTCCCCCCACGAAAACTTCTTTTTCTAAAAATGCCAATTCTTCTATCAATTCGCCCAGTTTCAAAATCGAAGGTTTGTTGATGATCAAACCAAAACTACCCTCAGTGTTATGTTCACAAAGAAGGACTACAGATCTGACAAAATTTTCATCCTGAAGAAATGGCTCAGAGATCAAAAGATCACCCGCTTCAGGACTGTGTATTTCTCCTTTCTTCATACATGGTATCCAGGTTAATTATTTAAAAATATAGACCATAATTTTTTAAATGCAATGCCTATGGTACTTTTATCCATTAAAAAATTAGAAAATTAAGCAATGAATATCTCCTCAATCCGTAAAGAATATACTTTAAAATCGCTGGATATCAAAGATGTAAGTCCCAGTCCGATTACTCAGTTTAGAGAATGGTTTGGTGAGGCTCTTAGGTCAGAAGTTTTGGAGGTGAATGCAATGTCTCTTTCGACTTTGGGTTTGGATGGTTTTCCTAACGGAAGAATTGTTCTTCTCAAGGAGTTGGACCATGGTTTTGTCTTTTTTACAAATTACCAAAGTGAAAAAGGACGTGAACTTGAAGCATTGGGCAAAGGATCTCTCACTTTTTATTGGGCTGAATTAGAGCGCCAGATTCGTATCAAAGGGGTAATTGAGAAAATAAGTGCTGAGGAGTCTGATGCTTATTTCTTTTCAAGACCCTATGCCTCCCAGGTGGGTGCATGGACTTCTCCGCAAAGCCAACCAATTCAATCCAGAGAAGAATTGGATAAACGTCAGTCAGAAATTGAAGAGAGATTTAACCCTGATTCAATGAAAAGACCGGAGCATTGGGGAGGTTACAGGCTTGCGCCAATCAAAATAGAATTTTGGCAAGGACGACAAAGTCGCCTTCACGATAGAATTCTTTATCAAAAAATGGAAGATAATTCCTGGGAAATATCCCGCTTGGCTCCTTAATTATTTAAGGTCAAAAAGATCATGAACACCAATAAATCGCTCTTTGGTGAATCCTTCTCCGTACTTCGTAAAAATCCTGTGCCCTAATTCTCTTGCTCTTGCCTCGATAAAAGGCAAAAACTCAGGATCAGAAATAAAGCTCTGTGGTTCAGAATTAGACGGATCGTAAAATTGGGACCTGAACGCCAATATGCTATCTAATTTCGTCTGCCAAAATGGAGTGATGTCTACTATGAAATCAGGCTCGATAAAATTGTTTTGGATGTAATGATAAACGAATTTAGGTCTCCAGGGATCCTGGATCTTTCCTTCGAAACTGGTTTCAATGGTTCGAAGACCGCTCATAAAACATGCATTGGAAGCGAGACTGGAACCTTTTCCATGGTCCGGGTGCCTGTCTGTAATTGCATTAGCCAAAACGATTTCAGGCTGGTATTTCCGAATGATTTCAATCAACTTATGTTGATGCTCTTCGTCATCCTTGAAATAAATATCCTTGAAACCCAGATTTTCACGTGCAGATAGCTTCAGGATTTTCGCAGCATCTTCTGATTCCTGAAGACGAATTTTCGGTGTGCCTCTGGTGCCCATTTCACCTTGAGTCAGGTCAACGATTCCAACTTTATATCCTTTTGCAACTTGAGATGCGATAGTTCCAGAGCAACCTAATTCAGCGTCATCAGGATGCGCTGCGATTACTAAAATATCCAGTTTTGTCATTTTCCTTTTCTTAGGTAGTAATCTCTTTATTTTACCTTGAGATTCTGTCCGATTTTCAAAATACTTCTTGTGGAAATTCCGTTCAACTTCGTAAGTGTGCTGACGGAAACACCGTATTTTCTTGCAATTGAACCTAGATTCTCTCCCTTTCTGACACGATGGTAAGCACTTGTTTTAGCTTTTGCAACTGAGCCAGCAATATGTGAAAAAGTGGAAGCTGTAATCAGGTAGGTTTGATCTTTTATAATTGATTCTTTAAAATCATAAACTCTTTCCGGGTCAAATGGTGATCCTTGAAAGCGAAGTTCATAATGTAGGTGTGAACCGGTACTTCTGCCTGTACTTCCTCCTTTGGCGATCAAATCCCCGGCTTTCAATTCCTGCCCTACATCAACCAATGTTTTTGATAAGTGACCATAAAGAGTCTCAAGTCCATTTTTATGTCGTACTACAATGTAATAACCATAACCATACCGGTCATAACCCACCACTCGGACAATTCCGTCAAAACCTGCGAATACAGGATCGCCTGTCTCTAAATCAAGGTCAACACCATAATGCATACTTCTCCATCTGGGACCAAACCGGGATGTGATGGGTGTGGTATTTAAGGGAAGTTTCCAATCATAGCCAAACCTATGGTCATATAGCCTGATATTTACGCTATCCTGAAATTTCTTGGGATCAAAATCGTAAATATTAATCTTTTTTGAATCCCAGGTAGAGAAGTGTTCATAGGCAGTAATCCAGATACTGTCTATCTGAATTTCTTCTGAAACTTTGACTAACTGGTTGGTTGGTGCCCAAATGAGCGGATTTTGATCTTCACTAACGATAGATCTGACACGGGTGAGATTGACGTTGTTTTCAAAAATGATGGAATCTGTTGTGCTGGAAAGAGTTCTGAGATAGGACTCCTGATCAATTCCTCTCAATTCAATACTTCTTCTTTCCTGTCCTGCAGGAGTTGTGGTTTTGTTTTTCTTAATGATCTTAGGAAAACCCTGAGCATTGGCTTGAAAAGCACCAAAGCTCAGAATTACTCCTATGAAAATTGATAGAACAGAAGACCTCATGAATTGGGTTTATTGATTCTCTATTTCGGCTAAAAACCGCTCTGCATCCAAAGCTGCCATACAGCCGGTTCCGGCAGCAGTGACAGCTTGTCTGTAGATATGATCTTGTGCATCACCACAGGCAAAAACACCTTCGATATTTGTTCTGGCACTTCCCGGAATAGTTTTGATGTATCCTGCTTCATCCATATGAATGAAGCCTTTGAAGATATCCGTGTTGGGTTGATGACCAATAGCAACAAAGAAGCCAGAAATTGCCAATTCGCGCTTTTCACCGGTTTTGTTGTTAAATAATCTGACGCCGGTTACTTCGTCCTCGCCTAAGATTTCATCTGTTTCAGTGTTCCAGAGTATTTCAATCTTTGGATTATTAGCAACTCGCTTTTGCATTATTTGGGAAGCCCGCATTTCGTCCTTACGAATGAGCATATAGACTTTACTGCAAATATTTGAAAGGTAGGATGCTTCCTCACAAGCCGTGTCACCAGCCCCAACGATTGCTACCTCTTGTCCTTTGAAAAAGAATCCATCACAAACTGCACAAGCAGATACACCTTTTCCGTTCAATCTGGCTTCACTTTCTATTCCCAACCATTTTGCAGAAGCTCCGGTTGAAATAATCACAGTTTGAGCTTCAATTTTGATTTCTTCATCAACTGTAACCATAAGAGGTTTGGAAGTGAAATCAACATTCGTAATCAGGCCGTAACGTACTTGAGTACCAAATCTCTCGGCTTGTTTTCGAAAATCTTCCATCATAGCCGGGCCAACTACTCCATCCGGATATCCAGGATAATTCTCCACATCGTTTGTAATGGTAAGCTGACCGCCAGGTTGGCCACCTGTGTAGAGTACAGGACTCAGACCTGCTCTTGATGCATAAATAGCTGCTGTATAGCCTGCAGGACCGGAACCAATAATCAGAACCTTGACCTTTTCAATTTCTTGATTCATTAATAGGGTGTATTAAATCGGGTAAATTTTATCAATTCTAATGGGTAAACAAAACCAGCACTTGTTAAAATTACCAAAGCGGACTGTTTCAAGTTAGCTTTTAGCAACTTATAAATGGAAAAAATCGGTCTGTTTTAAAATAAAAAAAGGGGCTAGAGACCCCTTTTTTTATTTGTTTTCTTATCCCAGGTAAGGCTTTAGGGTCTTACTTCTGGAGGTATGTCGCAGACGACGTATTGCTTTTTCTTTTATCTGCCTTACTCGTTCTCTTGTCAGATTAAATTTCTCACCGATTTCTTCGAGAGTCATGGCATGCTCGCCATTTAGCCCGAAATAAAGGGTAATCACATCTGCTTCTCTTTGAGTAAGCGTAGACAGGGCTCTTTGAACTTCTTTTCGAAGAGAATCAGTCATCAATCCATCATCAGGTTTTTCATCACCATCATTCTCCAAGACATCCAAAAGGCTATTTTCTTCTCCTTGAACAAATGGTGCATCCATGGAGACGTGACGACCTGAGATTTTCATTGTGTCAACTACCTCACTTGCAGATACTTCAAGAACTTCAGCCAATTCTTCAGGTGAAGGCTCTCTCTCAAACTTCTGCTCTAATTCGCTGAATGTTTTGCTGATTTTGTTAAGTGAACCAACTCTGTTCAAAGGAAGACGAACAATTCTTGATTGCTCAGCCAATGCCTGAAGGATTGATTGTCTGATCCACCAAACTGCATAAGAAATGAACTTGAAACCTCTGGTTTCGTCAAATCTTTGCGCAGCTTTGATCAAGCCAAGATTTCCTTCATTGATCAAGTCTCCAAGAGAAAGACCTTGATTTTGATATTGTTTCGCAACCGAAACAACAAATCGAAGATTGGCTTTGGTCAACTTTTCCAATGCCAATTGATCACCTTCTCTGATTCTTTTGGCCAGAACTACCTCTTCATCTGCAGTCAACAGGTCCACTTTGCCAATTTCCTGAAGATATTTATCAAGCGACTGGCTTTCTCTGTTGGTAATCTGTTTGCTAATTTTTAGCTGCCTCATTCAGAATTATGATTTGTGAAATTGAATTTTTTAATAAGTATCAAAATAATCAAATGATTGATTAAGCCTGTTCTCCGGATGATGGTCTTTCAGGTTTGGGCAATAAAACCTTTCTTGAAAGTTTGAATTTGCCTGTTTTCTTATCAACATCGATCAATTTAACGACGATTTCTTCTCCAGGCTCCAATACTCCATCCATGCTGTCAAGTCTTTCCCACTTGATCTCGGATATATGGAGTAAACCATCCTTACCTGGCATAAATTCCACAAATGCTCCAAATGGTTGAATATTTTTTACTTTACCAGTATAGGTCTCCCCTATTTCCGGCTGAGCAACGATAGATTTAATACGTCTCAGTGCAGCATCAAGGTTATCCTGATTAGCAGAGAAGATATTTATTTTACCCTGGTTATCTACTTCTTCAATGACAATCGTACAAAGAGTGTCTTTCTGAATCTCCTGAATCACTTTTCCTCCAGGTCCGATCACGGCTCCAATCAATTCTTTTGGAATGAACATCATGAATGATCTCGGTGTATGAGGTTTCAACTCAGCTCTTGGCGTAGCCAAAGTTTTGTTGATCTCATCCAAAATATGAAGTCTACCTTCTTTCGCCTGATAAAGAGCCTCTTTCAAAACAGAGTAATCCAAACCTTCTACTTTCAAGTCCATCTGACAAGCTGTGATTCCTTTCGCAGTACCAGTTACTTTGAAATCCATGTCACCCAAGTGATCTTCATCTCCCAAAATGTCCGAAAGAATGGAATATTTACCGGTCTTTGGATCAGAAATCATACCCATGGCGATTCCGGTAACCGGTGCTTTGATTTGAATTCCTGCATCCATCAACGCCAATGAACCTGCGCAAACAGTCGCCATTGAGGAAGAACCATTTGATTCTAAAATATCAGAGACAATTCTGATTGTATATGGATTTTCGTTAACCGGAGGAAGCACTTTTTTCAAAGCTCTCATTGCCAGGTTTCCGTGACCTACTTCTCTTCTTCCCGGACCTCTGTTTGGTTTTACTTCACCTGTAGAAAATCCAGGGAAATTATAGTGCAAATAGAATTTATTGTATCCGGAGAATGTAGCTCCATCAATCATCATCTCATCCATCTTGGTTCCAAGCGTACAAGTAGTTACAGACTGAGTTTCACCTCTTGTAAATACTGCAGATCCATGAGCAGATGGAAGATAATCAACTACTGACCAAATAGGTCTGATTTCGTTTAATCTTCTGCCATCAAGTCTCTTCTTCTCATTCAGAGTGAGGTTTCTCGCCGCTTCTTTATGGATTTTATGAAAATATGGAGTGATTAGGCTGGTTTCAAATGAATGCTCCGTACCTAATCCTGCAACAAACTCATCCTTAATTGCTTTGATCAAAGCAGACCGCTCAGATTTATTTGGAATTTGCTTGCTAACTGACGCGTATAATTTATCATAAGTATCTGCCTTCATTCTCTCGTAAAGAGCAGAATCGGATTTCTCATGAGAATATTCTCTCTTCTTCTCCTTGCCTACCATCTTGGTAAGTTCGATTTGAGCCTGGCAATGTCTCTTGATTTCTTCGTGAGCAAGTTGTAAAGCTTCAACCATTTCATCCTCAGCGATTTCGTTGGCTTCGCCTTCTACCATCAAGATGTAATCGATTGATCCTGCAACGATGAATTCCAAAGATGCTTTTTCAAGCTCTTTAGGACCTGGATTAAGCTTATATTTTCCATCAATCTTTGCAATTCTCACTTCTGAGATTGGACCATAGAATGGGATATCCGAAACAGCTAAAGCTGCAGAAGCAGCAAGACCTGCTAAACAATCAGGCAAAACCTCATCATCCGAAGACATCAAAGTAATGGCAACCTGAGTATCCGCATGATAATCGTCTGGGAAAATTGGGCGAATTGCACGATCAACAAGTCTGCTGATCAAAATTTCATAATCAGATAATCTGCCTTCTCTTTTCAAAAAGCCTCCCGGGATTTTACCGGATGCTGCAAATTTCTCCTGGTAATCTACCGATAAGGGCAAAAAGTCTACGCCTTCAATGGCTTCTTTTTTTGATACTACGGTGGCCAACAACATGGCTTTTCCAAATCTTACTACAACAGACCCATCTGCCTGTTTGGCTAATGCGCCGGTTTCAATAATGATTTCTCTGCCATCTTCAAGGGTGATGGTCTTAGTGATTAAATTTGGTAACATAAATACGTGTTAGAATTAATGCGTCGGATGATTAAAAATTGTACTAATAACCTAAAAAAAGAAAAAAGTAAGGTCCTCAACATAGAGAACCTTACCTGAGGGTTATTTTCTGAGTCCCAACTCGGCAAGAATTGCTCTGTATCGCTCAATGTTTCTGTGATGGAGGTAATCCAGCAGGCTTCTTCTTTTACCTACTAGCTTCAACAAACCTAATCTTGAAGAGTGATCCTTCTTATTTGACTTCAAATGCTCAGTCAAATGCTTGATTCTGTGGGTGAAGAGGGCAATCTGAGACTCAGGTGATCCTGTGTCAGTTTCAGATTTCAACCGTCCATGATTCTTAAACAACTCTTGTTTTGTCTCTGGTGTTAAATACATGTTTAGTCAAATTTTTGTTAAAACAGACACAAAAGTAAGGTTTTATTTATAATAATAAAAGATCAAGCCACTTTTGCTTTAATAACTTTCAAACGATTTTGAATTGATTTCCATGTTTCCAGATAGAAATCGGGCTCAAATAGTCTTGCATCTTTCCTCGCCTGCCTTAAGAAAAACAATCCAAAAGGGATCAGGCATAAATTTGAAAACCATGTTCCAATTAAAGGGTCTACGACACCTTCTTTTGCCCATTTTTCTCCGGTAATTGTAAGCATGTAGAAAAGAATGAAAAAAGTAATGGATAGAATTACCGGCATCCCAAGTCCCCCCTTTTTAATAATAGAACCCAATGGAGCTCCAATCATGAACATAACAAAACATGCGAAGGCCTGTGTGTATTTTTGATACCATGCAATTTCAAATCGACGGAATTCCCGATCAAAACTATCAACCTGTGCATTCTTCACATTGAAGTTGTTTTTCAGGTTTCTGGCATTATTCAAGGCCATTGTCAATGCATTAGAATTCAAACCACGCTCACTCACGACTGAATCAATCACAAACCTTTCTCTGGCAGTAAGCGGAGCTGTCCTTTCTGGTTTAATTAATTTTCCTGATTCACCAACTCCAGTCGTATCAACGGTTGTAATTGTTCCTGCTGAGGAGGAAACAGCACTATCTCCCTTTCTTTCAATAACCGGCGATGCAATTGCAGATGAGTCCCTTTTTAAAACACCTCCGGCTTGACTCCCAATTGACCTGTAGACTTTCTTTTTGCGAAAAACAGAATCGCTTTTTGGTAATTCCGAATTGCTCGCTATAACTCTTTTCTCCTGAGCAGGAACAGACAAAGTTTCGGGGTTACCATTTAAACTATTTGTCTCAGTTCCGGCAAGAACCTGATTGGTGGCTTCACTGGCAATAACTCCATTCTCGGGAGCCTGGACTACCAATGGTTTACCGTTCACATTATTTGAATCAATGGATGCAAACTCTTTATTTATCAAACCGATCGAATCGTTATAAGCTTTGTCCTTTCGAGCTCTTATTTGCCTTAGCGTATCATCCTGAGCCCTCCTCTCCAAAATAAATTCAAGAGGAGTTAATTTTCTTTTACGGGTAAAAAATGGGTAAATGCTTTCCGCTGTTTGATAATTTTGATATTTCTGATCATTTACAAGCGTGTTGATAGAGTCCAGTCCTGACTTGAGTTCTGCTATATTTTTAATGGATCTGTTGGTGGACCAAAGATCTTCGGGTGTTCGGTTAAGTTTGAATGCGTCCAGATCAAAAATGATAACATTCTCTTTAAACTTTGTCCGGCTAAACTCTACCGGCTTTTCAGAAATCCCTCTGGTGGCTCTCGCTTCCTTGTAATTTTGACCCTCATACAAGGTCAGTTTCATATAATTATCATTGAAAAAGGGCTCCATCCGACCTGAGTCCGCCATGGTCACATTGAGATTGCCCTGACCATCAGAATGATTGTAAATGATAATATCATTCAATCTTACATCATCCAGTTTCCTGTTTACTTTAATGCTATAGCCTGGAATTCCATTATAAAAAACGCCTTCCTTAATTTCCAGTGCGGGGGACTTCATTCGAATATCATAAAGCAAACTAAACGTCTTCAGATTGACTTTTGGAACGAGGTAATTATTGGAAAGGTAGGCTGAGAATGCTAAAAAAATAACAAAAACACCAATGGGTCTTAAAGCCCTGAGCAGTGAAATCCCGCTGCTTTTGATTGCTGTCAGCTCAAAATGCTCACCAAGATTCCCAAAAGTCATTAAACTGGAAAGGAGAACTGCCAAAGGCAAAGCCATAGGTGAGATACTGATCACAAAATAGCCGATCAGCTCCATATAAATCCAAAAACTCAGGCCTTTACCAAAAATCTCATCGAAGTACTTCAGCATGTTGACAGTCAACAAGATGAAATCCACCACGACAAAAGTTAATAAAAATGGGCCTAAAAAAGACCCAAGTATAAGTTTGTCTAATTTCTTCATGGTTTAAACTACTCTCCCTGCGAATAACGATTCATCAGGGAGAGAGTTCAAATTTGGTGATTTGGATTGAAATTAACCACCAATTATTTCTTTGAGCCTTCCAATCAAACCTTCCCAAATAGAAACCGATTCATCTTCGTCATAGACATCGGAATAGTCAATGACTTTGAGAAATAAAGTTTGTGTCAAATCATTCTCTTCTAGTTTAAATTCTATATAAGAATGATCTGGATTAACTGGGTTTTTCGGATCAAAGAATTCGAATTTGACATGAGTATTAATTCTGAGCGAAGCGAGCTTGGCGTAGTGTTCCTCGTTGTCAAAATCGAAAATATAATTCTTGTCTTCATCAATTTTAACTTCGTCGGCAAACCATTCCTCCAGACCACTTGCGGAGCTTATATAATGGAATACTATTTTTTTAGATGCATTGATTTGATAATCAGATACAAATTTATTTTTGACCATGATTTTTACTTTTGCTTTGTGAAAAATTCTCTTTTTTGGATTACGTCAACTTGCTTTTCCCAGTACAAGACCTCATATTTGCATTCCCATTTACAAGGGAGGGATATTAGCTCAGAAAACAGATGGTTTTCGATCTTCTATTTTTGATTTTAGACGGTGCTTTAATATAGGCATTAATTTCAAAAATCAATACCAGAAATTCATTTGATGATATTTCTGCTTCCTAAAAATTGGTTTCTTGGCGAGGTATTCCGATGGCTATCGGGAGCAGGATTCATATCCGCTACGCCACAGGCGCACAGGCGCGGCGGACACGAGTTCAGTCGAAGAAATTGAAGTAAAAAAAACACCTGGCGAGGTAGCTCAGTCGGTTAGAGCGCAGGATTCATAACCCTGAGGTCACGAGTTCAACTCTCGTCCTCGCTACAAAGGCTTTCAGAAATGGAAGCCTTTTTCATTTCCACTATTTGAAATTGACTTTTGAGTATTTAGAGCGCAGGATTCATATCCGCCGCGGCGGACA
>JAKFCO010000003.1:0-65301 GCA_036676605.1 Algoriphagus sp. | reverse complement strand
TCCCATCCCGAACAGAGAAGTTAAGCCCTGCAGCACCGATGGTACTGGGGTTACACCCGGGAGAGTAGGTCGCCGCCACATTATTCAAACCCGGCTCTAATCAAGCTGGGTTTTTTGCGTTTATACAGGGTGAGAATATAAGGAGTATGCCAAAAGGATACTCCTTTCTCTATTTAAGAAGCTTTTTTTTTAATCCCTCAATTCATGATTTTTATGTAAAACCTGATTTTTATCATTATTAAGCATGGGATTGATCACGTGGATTCGTAATCTCAAATAATAGCTTTGTAGAAATAAAGTTTTATCATGGAGCTGAGATCCTCTATTACTACCAAGTTTGAGTTACCTGAAGAGATATTGAAGGAATATCGCTGTAAGGAACTTGCTGAAGGTTTTCATCCTAACATTCCTGAAACAGGAATTTGTTTTGACAGTGAAGATGTCACGCTATTTTCAGTGGATTTATATCAGGTTTTAGATTGGCTTCACAGCCATGATTTGCCAAAACCACTTGAAAAAGAAGTATGTAACATCCCCGTCTTATTGCATGTGCCTGATTTTTCAACCCAACATTTACTTTTTCACTATGATGGGACTCGTCAATCTGCTGAACTTATAAAAAATTTCATTAAGCTTTTTGGACCCGTAATCAAAAACAGTAAAGCAACCATTATTTCTCCCAGCTTTATTCCAAAATCAAAAATCAGGGAGGAGCAGGAACTTATCCAACAAGTTTCTCAAGCTACCAGTGAAACGAGCTTCATCAAATTCAATTTTTTAAGGATCGGGGACTTTTGGTCTTACGCAGTGAAACATGGGTGCACGCTTTTGGTCACCACTAAAAACTACCAGGCTGACCTTACTAAAGTTCTTTTCCATTTTTATAAAGGGAAAATCTGGAGCGATCGCCTTTCTTTTTACCTATCGGTGTAAGTCATGGTGTTAGCTGATTATTGTCATGTATTTCAGTGTATGACTGCGGTAATTTTAATATAAATTAATACAATGAAATCATCGCTTCCCCCTCATACTATTGTGAAATGCTTCCATTGCGGGGAAGAGTGTGATGCCCATCCTTTGACAAAAGATGAAAAAAGCTTTTGTTGTCAGGGTTGTAAACTAGTGTATGAGGTTTTGTCTGAGAATGACCTTTGTAATTTTTATGAGATCGAAGTCAATCCCGGGAAAAGCCAAAAACTTAAATCATCTCAAGTAAATAGGTTTGACTATTTGGATGATAAAGACACTCAAAAAGGGTTGCTTGATTTCCAAAATGAATCTGAAAGTCACATTTCTTTTTATATTCCCCTCATCCATTGTGCATCTTGTATTTGGCTACTCGAAAATCTTTACCATATCCATTCCGGAGTAATTTCCAGCCGCGTAGATTTTGTAAAGAAGAAAGTGCAGGTAAAATTTCTTCATGATAAGGTTAGCCTGAAAGAATTGGTAAACCTCCTTTCTACAATCGGGTATGAACCAAAAATCAATCTTTCAGATCTTGATCAAAAGAAAGTTTACACTTCCGATAAGAGGACAATAAAGAGGCTTGCTGTAGCAGGGTTTTGTTTTGGCAACATGATGCTGTTTAGCATTCCTGAATATTTTTCTGAGACGAAACTCCTGGGTGAAGGATTCAAAGGACTTTTCAATTACCTCAATGTAGTTCTATCGCTCCCGGTGGTATTTTATGCCGCATCCGATTATTATAGATCTGCTTGGAATGCTGTGAAGCAGCGCCAAATCAATATGGATGTTCCGATTGTTTTGGGAATTATTGCTTTCTTCCTGTACTCACTTTGGGATATTTTTGGATTGAATCAATCCGGCTATATGGATAGCTTGGGTGGACTTTTGTTTTTCCTTTTGCTAGGTAAATTATATCAGCAAAAGACTTTTGCCACACTTGAATTTGACAGAGATTATAAATCTTATTTTCCCATCGCAGTGACCAAAATGGTCCAGGGAAGAGAAGAAGTAATTCCTCTTACCAAACTCCAGGTTGGGGATGTGATTTTGGTTCGGGACGAAGAATTGATTCCGGCGGATACAATCCTTCTCAGTCCGAAAGCCTATGTCGATTATAGTTTTGTGACAGGTGAAGAGGTTCCGGTGCCAAAGCAAAAAGGCGAATTGATATATGCCGGAGGCAGACAAAAGGGAGAGCCAGTTTTGTTAACCATTCAAAAATCCCCATCCCAGGGATATCTGACAGATTTATGGAACAATGAGTCTTTTGAAAAAAGTAAAGAAAGACTTTTAGAACCATTGGCCACCCGAATCAGTGGAAGATTCACCTGGACGGTTTTGGCTATTGCATTCGTAACATTGATAATCTGGTCATTTTCTGATTTTTCTATCGCAGTCAAAGCATTCACTTCAGTATTGATAGTGGCTTGTCCTTGTGCGTTGTCGATGTCAACTCCTTTCACTTTGGGAAATACACTTCGAATTTTTGGAAGAGGAAAATTTTACCTCAAAAATGCCGGAGTGATCGAGCGAATGGCTTTGCTAGATACAGTCGTTTTTGATAAAACCGGTACCCTTACCGATCCGGCAAATGCTAAAATCACCTACAAAGGTGAAACTCTCTCTGAAGAAACTCTTTCTATCCTTAAGTCAATGGTGGATCGATCTACTCATCCTTTGAGCAATCGAATCAATTATTGGTTGGGGAATAAAAAAGGGCCTGCTTTAGATGATGTCAAAGAAATCAAAGGGCAAGGGATTGAAGCAAGTTACAAGGGTCAATTGATCAGACTGGGATCGAAAGAATTTGCAGGCAATTTTTCAGAAATCACTATCTCAGGAGGGAATATGGTCTATTTGACCATTGAAGGATTAGAGATTGGATATTTCCATATCGAATCCGGGTTGAGGGAAAGCGCTTCTCGTGTCATCCGGCAACTGGAAAGTCCTTACGAACTTCATGTCTTATCCGGTGATCATTCACACGAGCAGGTTTCACTGAAAGAGAATTTGGGAGAAAGTATTCAATTCAACTTTAATCAAAGTCCAACAGATAAGCTTAACTACCTCCAGAAATTGAATGATTTTGGTCATCATACCCTGATGATTGGTGATGGGATAAATGATGCAGGGGCTCTTCAGGCAAGTGAGGTTGGGGTAGCGGTGACGGATCGGGTTAGTCATTTTTCGCCGGCAAGTGATGCAATCCTGGATGCTGAGTCATTCGACAAAATCCCGCTCTTTCTGGCATTTGCCAAAGACAGCAGGAACATCATAAAAGTAAGTTTTGCACTAAGCTTTCTTTACAATATTGTAGGCTTGACGCTCGCAGTTCAAGGGCTTTTGAGTCCGGTGATCTGTGCGATTCTGATGCCTGTAAGCAGTATCTCTGTAGTGATTTTTACTACACTGGCAACCAATGCGGTTGCCTGGAAAAAAGGATTATTAACCCAAAAAACAGATTAAAATGGAAGTCATTTTTCTATTAATCGCTGTGAGTCTGGTGTTGGCTGTTACGTTTCTGGTCTTGTTTTTCAAGGCTATGAAAAGCGGACAGTTTGACGATGACTACACACCCTCAGTAAGGATTCTCTTTGATAATCATCCTAAAAAGTCAATAAAAGATCAATCAACAAAACCTAAGTCTTATGAATGAAGCTACGCTGGAGAAGTTCCAATACGACAATAAAATTGTCAAGTATTTTGGAGCTGCGACAATGATTTGGGGCCTGGTTGGCATGCTGGTGGGGGTAATTGCCGCCACACAGTTATTCCTTCCCGAGGCCAATTTGGGCAATCCATACACCACGTTTGGTAGGATTCGTCCGCTTCACACGAATGCCGTGATTTTCGCTTTCGTAGGAAATGCGATTTTCGCAGGTATTTATTATTCCATGCCAAGGCTGCTCAAAGCCCCGATGTGGAATAAAACCCTGAGCTGGTTCCACTTCTGGGGTTGGCAATTAATCATCCTTTCGGCAGCGATCACTTTGCCTTTGGGATTGACTTCTTCCAAAGAATATGCAGAATTGGAGTGGCCAATTGACATTGCCATCGCGGTGGTTTGGGTTGCTTTTGGTGCAAACATGATTGGTACGCTGATCAAGCGCCGTGAGAGACATATGTATGTGGCGATCTGGTTTTATTTGGCTTCGTTCATTACTGTCGCAGTATTGCATATTTTCAATTCTCTGGCACTTCCGGTTTCTATGTTCAAAAGCTACTCAGCTTATGCCGGTGTTCAGGATGCGCTTGTACAATGGTGGTATGGTCACAATGCAGTAGCATTCTTCCTGACAACTCCATTCCTTGGATTGATGTATTATTTCCTTCCAAAGGCGGCAAACAGACCTGTTTATTCTTACAAACTTTCCATTATTCACTTCTGGTCGCTTATCTTCATTTACATGTGGGCCGGACCTCACCATTTGCTTTACACCGCATTACCAGAGTGGGCGCAAGTTCTTGGTACCGTCTTCTCAATCATGTTGATTGCTCCGTCTTGGGGTGGTATGGTTAATGGTCTTTTGACTCTGAGAGGTGCTTGGGACAAAGTAAGATCTGAGCCTGTTTTGAAATTCATGGTTGTGGCTGTGACTGCCTACGGTATGGCAACTTTCGAAGGGCCAATGCTTTCCCTCAAAAATGTGAACGCAATTGCTCACTATACTGACTGGATAGTTGCACACGTACACATCGGTGGATTGGGATGGAATGGCTTCCTGACTTTTGGTATGCTTTATTGGATGTGGCCAAGACTATGGAAGACAACCCTTTATTCCACTAAACTCGCCAACACCCACTTCTGGATGGGTACTCTGGGTATCCTTTTCTACGCCTTGCCAATGTATGTGGCTGCTTTGACTCAATTCCTCATGCTGAGAGAGTTTGACGACATGGGCCGATTGGCATATGGCAACTTCCTTCAGACTGTAGTGGAATTGGTGCCGATGTACATGTTGAGAGCATTCGGTGGTTTACTTTACTTGAGTGGTGCGATTGTGATGGTTTACAACATGATCAAAACTGCCAAACAAGGAGTATTCCAGCCATCAGAAGATGATCAGGCTCCAGCTTTACAAAAAGCTTACAATTCTAAAGGAGAGTTCTGGCACAGAGCATGGGAAAGAAAGCCGGTATTCTTTGCCGTGCTGGCTACCATTGCAATTTTGATTGGTGGTGTGGTTGAGATCATCCCTACTATCCTCGTGAAATCTAATGTGCCGACAATTAGTTCAGTGAAGCCCTATACTCCTCTGGAATTGGAAGGCCGGGACATCTACATCAAAAATGGTTGCGTGGGTTGTCACTCTCAAATGGTTCGACCATTCAGATTTGAAACTGAGCGATATGGTGAATATTCTAAAGCCGGTGAATTCGTATATGATCGTCCATTCTTATGGGGATCAAAGCGCACCGGTCCGGATTTGCATAGAATCGGAGGAAAATATCCGGATAGCTGGCATTATTTCCACATGATGGATCCAGGAAGTATGTCCCCCGGATCATTGATGCCTCCATACCCTTGGATGGTGGAAAATGAAATGGACTACTCGGATCTTTCTGCCAAAATCAGAACACTTCAAAAACTGGGTGTTCCATATCCGGATGGATTCGATCTTGAAGCAAATAAAAACCTGGAAGCTCAGGCTGCCAAAATCGTGAAGAGCCTGAAAGATACAGGGGTTGAAGTGATGCCAAATACCGAAATCGTGGCACTGATCTCGTATTTGCAAAGATTAGGAACTGATATTGAGGCAACCGCCGAAAAACAATAAACGGATAAAGCCATGTATAAAGAAGTATTAAGGTCCATCGAGAACATTGAAATATATCCGATTATTTCGCTTCTCATCTTTATCCTGTTTTTCCTGGGAGTGTTCTTATGGGCTATGAGAATGCCAAAAGAGCATATCGATTACATGAAATCCATGCCGATGGATGATGAAAAATTAACCAATAACCAGCCATGAAAAAGTATTTAATCGCCTTACTTACCCTTTGCGGCTTCATGGGTTCTCATGCGGCTTGGGCACAAACTGAAGGATCACCATGGTTTGCAAAGATGCAGGCCATGGATTCCAGTCAGTTGACTTTGTTGATCATCTTAGCCATTATCCTTGGAGTGATTGTTTTACTCTTGGTTCTCATGATCTATTTGATGTCATTTATGTCATCAGTATTGAAAAAGGAAAACCCTGAAATGGCTAATGAACCAACTTGGTGGGAAACTTTCAAGGAACGATTTGTGACAGGAAAAATGGATCCGGTAGGTCAGGAAGGTCATAAAGTAATGGCTGACCACTCATATGATGGGATTACAGAACTTGACAATTTCATGCCTCCATGGCTTCAATATGTGTTCATTGGAAGTGTAATAATTGCCGCAGCTTATTTTGTCAATTATTCTGTCCTTGGAACTGGTCCAACCCAAATTGAAGAATACGAAGAGGAATTGAAAATCGAGGCAATTGCCGCTGCAGAAAGAAATGCAAATGCAAAAGCAGGAATCGATGAAACAACGGTCGTTTTCGACGAATCAGCCGGAGCGTTAGCGGCCGGAAAAACCATATTTGAAGGAAACTGTGCAGCTTGTCACGCACAAGATGGAGGAGGAGGAGTTGGTCCAAACTTCACTGACGAATATTGGATTCACGGCGGCTCAATTTCTGATGTATTTAAGGTAGTGAAATATGGAGTAGTTGAAAAAGGAATGGTTCCATGGGAAGAGCAATTGACTCCTGAGGAAATCCAGCAAGTTTCCAGCTACGTCCTTACTTTCAAAGGAAAAACTGCTGCCGTTCCTAAAGAACCACAGGGCGAATTATACTCAGGTTCTCCTGCACCTGCAGCCGAAGAGGCTCCTGTGACAGATAGCACTGCTGTAGTAGCAATAATCGAGTAAATTTAAACTGCCGGGAATAATTTATTTCCCGGCAGTAAATTGCCTTTACCATGGCTAAGAAAAACCCCCATTTGAATCCTGATTCTTTTCGTGATGCTTTGGCTTCGGTCCAGGATGACGGGAAAAGAAACTGGGTTTACCCCAAAAAAGTCAAAGGGCTTTTTTATAAGTACAGAAGCTACCTTTCCTGGGTTCTCCTTGCAATTTTATTCGCAGGTCCTTTCATCAAGGTAGGAGGAAGGCCCTACATGTTATTCAATATTTTTGAGCGAAAATTCATCATTTTCGGAGCCGCATTTTGGCCACAGGACACGCATTTGCTCATTTTTCTCTTGTTGATTTTCTTCGTTTTCATCATTCTCTTTACCGTGGTTTTTGGAAGGGTTTGGTGCGGATGGGCTTGTCCTCAAACCTTATTCATGGAGATGGTATTTCGCAAAATCGAATATCTGATCGAAGGGGATGCGAATCAGCAAAGAGCTCTCAACGAAAAGCCTTTGGATACCGAAAAAGTGATCAAGAAAGGAATCAAACTTTCCGTTTTTATAGTGATTTCTCTGATGATCGGTCATCTCGTAATGGCATACTTAATAGGAGTTGATCAAGTGCTCGAAATTATCTCTCAACCCCCTTCAGCCAATATGGCCGGTTTCGTGGGTTTGATTGCTTTTTCCGGGATTTTCATGTTTGTATTTTCCTGGTTCAGAGAGCAAGCCTGTATTGTTGTTTGTCCTTATGGTCGTTTGCAGGGAGTCTTATTGGATGACAATTCGATCAATGTCATGTACGATTACGTGCGTGGTGAACCTCGGGGACCAATCAAGAAAAACCAATCTGAAAATCTGGGTAAAGGAGATTGTGTTGACTGTAGTCTATGTGTTCAGGTTTGTCCTACGGGAATCGATATCAGAAACGGTACTCAAATGGAGTGTGTGAATTGTACTGCATGTATTGACGCTTGCGATGATGTAATGCTGAAGGTGGATCGGCCAAAAGGGCTGATCAGATACGCTTCAGAAAATAGTATCAAGGAAGGATTTCAAAAACTGGTAACCGGTCGAGTGAAAGGCTATACAGTCGTATTGATTCTATTGGTTGTGGCGTTTGTTTCATTGATTGTGACGCGAGAGGATTTGCAGGGAACCATCACCAGATTTCCGGGAATGACTTTTCAGGCCAGAGAGGACGGTACTGTTTCCAACCTGTATCAAATCACGCTGATTAACAAGACATTTGAACCTCAAAAGGTTGAATTACAAGCTTTGGCCGAAGGGATGAAAGTCGAAATAATCGGAGCAAAAGAATGGATTCTGGAGCCTCAGACCAAGTTTGAAGGAAGGTTTTTCCTCGTTAGAAATCAGACTGAGGTAAAAGTCAACCAGGAAAAGGTCAAAGTTGCCCTGATTCATAATCAGGAAGAAATAGACCAGATCAAAACGAATTTTATGGCTCCTTTGAACAAGTAGCCCGTATCAAAACAGAAAAGAAAATGGATTGGGGAAAAGGAATATTATTGTCAATCATCGGGTTTGTAGCCTTAATCATTACGATGGTGGTGATCTCGGTAAGAATGGATGGGATCGAGCTGGTAACTGAAAATTACTACGAGGAGGAAATTAAATTCCAGGATCAAATTGACAAGGAAAACTCAGCTTTGAAGCTTGATCGGGAAGTGATCAGCTATGACGCTGCTTCCAAAACTGTACTTCTGGACCTTCCGAGCGGAGCTTCAGGAAAGCTGCAACTATTCAGACCTTCTGATTCAAACCTGGATCAGGTACTCAGTTTTACTGCAGCTGATGAAGGTCAGACTGCCATCCCGGTAGAAAATTTAAAAGCCGGATACTGGAAGTTCCAACTCAATTGGACTGAAGGAGGGAAGGATTATTACGAAGAGAAAAAGATCGATTTATAAATGCTCTGGACGGCTCTCCTTTTAGGATTTCTAGGCTCATTTCATTGTGTGGGAATGTGCGGACCCATCGCTTTAGCGGTAGGAGGAAAGGGTAATTCGTCCTATTTCCAGCATAAAATACTCTATAATCTGGGCAGAAGTCTGACTTACGCTTTGCTTGGTTTAGTCGTAGGCACCGTTGGTTTTTCTCTTTCGCTTGCAGGGATTCAGCAAGGATTCTCAATATCGATGGGGCTTATTATTTTGATTTTTTCGCTCAGTTACAAAAAAGCAGATCAGTTCCTGACCGTTCCTGCGCTTTCCGGAGTGGTAATTTGGGTCAAAAGAAAGTTAAGTCACTTTTTGAAAGCAGGAGGAAATTCTGCGTTTTTTGCCACCGGACTTGCAAATGGACTCCTGCCTTGCGGGATGGTTTACATGGCTTTGGTGGCGGCTTTGGGACTTCAAAGTCCGGTATTGGGAGCAGCCTACATGTTCTTCTTCGGAATAGGAACGATTCCTTTACTTATGGTTTTGATGTATTCCGGTACCTTGATTTCTATGGCCGCAAGGCAAAGATTTCAAAAAGCAATTCCCTATCTCGGGGCTGTAATTGGGGTTATTTTTATTTTCCGCGGACTTGGTCTGGGAATCCATGGATTCAGTCCAAACCTGCGGGTTTTCAATTATGGATCTCAGCAGGTGGAGATTACCATGTGTGAGTAAGAATTCTCAAATCGATTTGCTGAATGCCATCACTTTAGATTGAGTTTTTGCCAATCTAAGATCAACCTGCATGCAGATGTTTCTCACCAGTCCAATCCCTTCTCTTGACACTTTGAGAATATTTCCTTCCCAGGTTAAAAGTTCGTCCCATTCCATTTGGCTAAGATTTTCTATTTGATCAGATCCTAGTTTTTCCCAAAATCCACATGGTATTTCTGCTTTTTGATTGCAGATCAGGTCAAGAATAATTTGTCCGGTTTGAATATCTTCTTCGGTTTGAATATGACCTTTCACGATCGCCCAATCTCCTTTTTGAATCATATTTTGATATGCATCGATTCTCTTGTCATTCTGACCATAGGCAAAATGAATGTCGCTGATACTGCTTGCTCCAAGTCCCAGAAGAATTTTGGAAGGGGAGGTGGTGTAGCCCATGAAGTTTCGGTGAAGTTTCCCTTGTCTTTTTGCCTGGTAAAGCGGGTCATTTGGCAGGGCGAAATGATCCATCCCAATTTCCTTATAACCAAGTTTCAAAAGGAGTTTTTTACCAAATTCATATAAAGCTCGCTTCTCTTGCTCCTGAGGCAAATGTTGCTCAAAACTTTTCTGAGCCGGAAAAGCAGACGGCAAATGGGCATAGCTGTAAAAAGCAATTCTGTCCGGAGCCAGACTGGCGACTTTGTCAAAAGTATCTGCCAAAGATGCCTGAGTTTGATAAGGTAAACCGTAAATCAGGTCGAAATTCACTGAGGTGTAACCCAGAGTTCGCGCGTTTTCGGTGGCTTCTTTTACGCGCTCAAATGGCTGGATTCTATGAATTGCCTGCTGAACAGTAAGGTCAAAGTCTTGAATCCCATAACTGACCCGGTCAAAACCAAGTTTGGCAAGAGTCTCCAGGTGTTCAAAAGTCGTATTGTTTGGATGCCCTTCGAAACTGAATTCCGCCTCCGGCATTACTTCCGAAGCCGAAATGATCGGATCAAGTAAGTCAAAAAGAGAATCAGGGGCAAAGAAAGTTGGAGTGCCTCCACCAAGGTGAATTCCGGCAATTTTTGGCTTGCTGTCAAAAAGGCCCAGGTATTTATTCCATTCCTTCAGAAGAACTGAAATATAGGGGTCTTCGACAGCGTGGTTTTTTGTAATCCGCTTGTTGCAGCCGCAATAGGTACACAGACTTTCACAAAAAGGTAAGTGGATGTAAATCGTTATCCCCTCCGTTTTCCCATACACTGAAAAAGCTTTCTTGACCAGCTCTTCCCAATTTTGACCTGAAACGTTGTTTTCCCAAAGGGGAACAGTCGGATAGGAAGTATACCTGGGGGCAGGCAGATTGTACTTTTGGATCAATTCAGGAGACAATAACATAATTCAACTGTTTCTCCAAATTTGGCAACAAATACCTGCTAAAATGTTGATTGAAATGGTGCATAAAGGTGATTTTAATCAGGTTTTGGGGATTGGTAAATTGAGGTATTACCGAGTTTTCTTTTCGGTGCCGAATTTCTAGATTTAGTTGATTCAATAAACCCAAAAATGAAAAATCTTAAGAAAATCGGATTCTTCAATGCCTTGATTTTACCTGCCTTATTGGTGGTCGGTTATTATCCGGGAGGCGCTAATATGTTTTTGATTCATGGCTTTGTCTTCGTTTTGGTGTCATTGATGGATTATATAATCAGCACCGACAAAAGTAATTTACCGACACAGGAAGTGATGTAGTTTCCAGGTCCTGAACCATTACGATGAAAGACCCCAACTTCCGGCAGGTTATTCAGCGATGATCATAGTCGCGCTTTTTCCCCCTTTATGGTTTTCTCTGATGAACCCAAGGCTGGAGAAATGGAAACAGAAAAGGGTGAATTGAATTAATCCAGCAAGAAGTTGTTGAGGAAACTGCTCTTAGCCATCATCCAAAAGAAGAAGAACACCATCGCCCAAAATAAGTAAACGCGATAGTAATCTGCGGTTTCTTTGTATCGATTCTCAAGGATTTCAGTTTTTTCAAGCGTATTGATTTCATCAAAAATCGTTTGAAGAGCACCTCCATCAGAAGCTCTGAAAAACTGACCATTTCCAATCTTAGCGATTTCTCGCAATGTGGTTTCATCCAAATAACTTTCTACCATCTGAGGCCTGCCAAAAAAGTCGGTTCCATACGGAACCATCCCGTCTTTGCCCACCGCGATGGTGTAAATCTTGATGTCCAGGGCCGAGGCAAGTTGTGCTGCGAAAAGTGGATCCACATTTCCTGCGTTGCTTTCTCCGTCACTGAGCAAAATCAAAACCTTTGATGCCGATTCAGCATCCTTCATTCGATTCGTCGCAGAAGCAATGGCAGATCCAATCGCAGTTCCTTTTGCCTCCATCATGTCGAAAGAAATCTCATTGATCAGATCAGAAAGGAGCTCGTAATCATTCGTCAGCGGAGCCAAAGAATATGCTTCGCCTGCGAAAACTACCATGCCGATTCGATCGCCAAAACGCCCATTTATGAAGTCAATAGCCGTTTTTTTGGAGGCTTCCAATCGATTTGGAGTGAAATCCTGCAAATCCATGGACTCCGATATATCCATCACCAAAATGATGTCGATGCCTTCGGTAAACTGCTCCACACGTTCATTACTTCGCTGCGGGCGACCTAATGCAACGACGATCAAAATCAAAGTGATGAAAAAGAATCCGGTAGGAATCAGTCTCAAATATGTCCAGGGATTGTTTCTGCTGATTTTCTTAGGAAGCGAAAGCTCCAAAACCGGATTTTTCAGGAATTTCACAAACTTCCTGATCAGCATGAAAAGCGGAATAATCCAGACCAGGTTAAGTATCCAGGGATTTTCCCATTCATAGGTTTTGAATGTCTCGGGCAAAAACCAGGACCAGCTAAAGAACTCAGCTAACTGCTCTCTCATGCTTTTTTTGGTTTAGATTTTCCTGGTGTTTTTCTTTTGCAACCTGTAGCAAAAAGGCTCTTGATTGATCGTTTTCAGCTGATTTTCCCGCGTAGATAATCATGTCGATCGATCGAAGTGATTCAAAAACCTTCTGGTCATTGAGTTTTTCACTGATTTCGCTGGAGGTCCATTCCTTTACAGGAAGACCTGTAATACTTTCCATATAGCCTTTCCAAAGACCGATTACTTCATCAGCGATTTCGATGGATGGAGACTCTTCAAGCTGAGAGGTCTTGATTTTCCATTTTTTCTCAAACTGATTCCAGCGTCGCTTTTCTTTTCGTTCTCTCCAGATTTCATTGATTCGCTTCGCAAAAAGAATATAAAGGACACCGAGCAAAACCAGAATTCCACCTATCAGAATCGCAACCATAATCCAGTTCAAAGACTTTTCCAGCGGCTGATAAACATTGTTTTCCTGAAAAACCGGTTGCTCTGGTATGCTATCCAAGGTGAGCTTTAGTTTTAGCTCTGCCTCATTGGGGAAATAAGTGACGCTGTCGTATCTGATCAATTCATAAACCGGAAGAGTCAGATATACACTTGGTTCTAAAGAGAAATTGGAGAGATAGTAAATGGTGCTGTCCTGCGTGATTCCTTCTAAAGTGGAAGAGATGAAAGTCTTTTTCTCGAGCAAAACCAGAGGGGAATAATCATACATCGAGTCAGGAAAAATAATCTGAGTTGCCTCCGGATGCTTCACCTTCAGGACATATCCGACTCTCTCACCAAGCTTGGCGGAATCCTGCATGAAATAGGCATTGACTTCAACTTGCTGGGCAAAAGCAAAGACAGGAAAAAGGAAGAAAATTAAGAATTGACTGATTTTACCCACGTTTCATGCTTTTGTTACGATACTTGAAGAGCTCGATCAGCGGACCTACAATGTCCTGAGTTGTATCGATGGAAAGGTAGTTTATTTGGTTTTTTTTGCAGATTTCCCGCAGGTATTCCCGCTCTGTGGTAAAGGTATCGGCTATTTTTTTGGAAAAGCTCCCAAAGGCTGTATTTACCCAGGTAGTTTTCCCTTTTTCTTTGTCGTAAATGGGGATAATTCCCAATGATGGGAGTGCGGATTCTCTTGGATCCGTGAGTTGAATTGCCACCAGGTCATGCCGCTCAGCCATTGCCCGAAGCGAACGCTCGTATCCTTCATCGATGAAATCTGAGATCACGACAATTACACTTCGCTTTTTTATCAGGTTCAAAGCAAATGAAAACATGGAGTTGAGATCAGTTTTGAGCGAAATGTTTTCATGCTCAAAAATACCGCGTATCATTTTCACACCCTGTCTCCCTCCTTTTGCCGGAAGGATAAGCTTTTCCTTTTGGTCAGAATAACTAATCAACCCCACTTGACTTCCTTCGAAAACTGCGGCAAGGGTTAAGACGCCTGCGATTATTTTTCCCTGATCGATTTTTTTATGACCGGGCTGACCGATGTCCTGACTTCCGCTGATATCCAGAAGAAAATAGACAGATTGGTCTTTGTCCTCTCGGAAAGTTTTTACGAAAGTACCATGGCCTTTGGCAGATACTTTCCATTCGATCGTTCTTACGTCGTCTCCGTACTGATAAGGACGCAGATCGTCAAATTCAAGTCCTGACCCCTTGAAAAGCGATTGATATTCTCCTTGAAGATGGTTATTCGCCACCTTTCGGATCATTATTTCGTACTTTCTTAACTTGCTTAACAGCTCGTTCATGAGGGGTGATTTGAACAGCCTAAGTTAAAGCACTATGGCGAATTATAAAATTAAGCTGGCCTTAAGGCTGGGAAGTTTATCCGTTAAAAAAACCTAATTTTGAGCCGTGAAAAGACTTGTTTTAGCCTGTTTGCTCCTCCTTTCCATGGCAGGATGTGAAGAAAACCCCAAACCAAAAGACTTGCTCTCCGAGGAGGAGATAGTTAATGTCCTGATAGATATTCACTTGACAGAAGGAATTGCCAGCTCTTTGCCAATTCCATACGATTCTTCTCAGGTACTTTATTCTTTGCTTGAGCAAGAAGTATTTGTCAAACATCAAGTGCAGGATTCAGTTTTCACAAGAAGTATGATTTACTATTTGCAAGACCCGGCGATCATGGACAGAATCTACGCGCGTGTGATTGATTCTTTGGTTGTGAGAGAATCTTCCGGTGGAATCGAAGATAAATTCTAATGTTTTACCCTTCAAATCTCGAACAAAAAATCAATTTCCTGAAGATCAAAGACCTTCTCAAGGATGAATGTACTTCTTCGCTTGGAAAGGAATATGTCGATCGAATGGCTTTTTCATCCGATTACAATCTGGTGACCAAACTTCTGGATCAAACGGAGGAATTTCGGAGGATAATTATTTCCGGGGAGCTTTTCCCTTCCTCTCATTTCACCAATCTTACTCCGTATTTGGAAAAAGCGAAGCTCGAAGGAGCGTTTCTGGATGAGGAGGATTTTTTTGAACTCAAAGGTGCATTGCTGACGCTCAAGGGTTGTATTTCTTTTATCCAAAAGAACAGTGAATTTTATCCTGTTTTGAGTCAGCTGCTGGGCTTATTGATTGATCTTGATTTGGGTTTGCTCAAAGCCATCGATGCCATCATTGACGAAAAGGGAAAAATCAGAAGCAATGCCAGCAAGGAATTGCAGTTGATCCGGGCTCAGATTATTTACGAAGAAGGTCGCTTGCGCAAAGTAATGGATCGTATTTTCAAAGAGGCACGGGCCAAAGGTCTTACTCCTGAAGATGCATCGATGACTATCCGAGGAGGTCGATTGGTAATTCCCGTTGCTGCGGAAAACAAGCGAAAGTTGAGGGGATTTATCCACGATGAATCGGCGACAGGACAGACAGTGTTCATGGAACCTGAGGAAGCACTCGATATCAACAATGAGATTCGCGACCTGGAATACATGGAGCGACGCGAAATCATCAAGATTTTAACCCAGCTGACTGACCGGCTAAGGCCCGCAATTCCCGCATTACACAAAGCCACTAATTTTCTGGGATTGATCGACTTCATCCGGGCAAAGGCAAAATTTGCGCAGAAAACAGAAAGCGCCAAACCTGAAATCATCAAAGAGCGAATCCTTTCCTGGACACGGGCAAGGCACCCTCTTTTGGAAATGGCGCTTAAAACTCAAGGCAAAAAGATTACTCCTTTGGACGTTAAACTGGGAGGACATGAGCGGCTTTTGGTTATTTCAGGCCCAAACGCAGGAGGTAAATCCGTCGCGTTGAAAACTGTTGCCCTGCTTCAATACATGCTTCAATCCGGACTGTTGATTCCTGTTCATCCGGATTCTAAAAGCTCGCTTTTCGATAATTTCTTCATTGATATTGGAGATGAACAAAATTTGGAAAATGACTTAAGTACCTATAGCTCACACTTGATGAGCATGAAGCATTTCACCCAATTTGCGAATCGCAAAACGATCCTGTTCATTGATGAATTTGGAACCGGAACAGAACCGCAATTTGGCGGAGCGATCGCCGAGGCAATTCTTTTATCACTCAATAAATTGGGTGCATTTGGCGTCATTACCACACATTACGGTAATCTGAAGCAAGTCGCTAATAAGAATCAAGGGCTGGTAAATGGAGCAATGCGATACGATGTGGATCGGTTGGAGCCTTTGTACCAACTGGAAATCGGAAAGCCCGGATCTTCTTTTGCTTTAGAAATCGCTTCGAAAATCGGGATTTCAAAAGAAATTCTGGAGTATGCTAAAGCAAATATTGGGGAAGAACGCGTGAGATACGATCGGCTTTTGACTCAATTGGAGAATGAGAAAAATCAATATTCAGTCCTTCTTGCTGAAGCTAAATCAAAAGAGAAGCTGCTGAAAACTCGTCTTCAGGAATACAATCAGATGAAGGAGACTCTTGAACTGACGAAAAAGAAATATATCCAGGAGGCTAAGCAAGAGGCAAAAGCACTGCTTGATCAAACCAATAAAAAGATTGAATCTGCGATCAGGGAGATCAAAGAAGGGAAAGCTGAAAAGGAAGTTACCAAGCAGATTCGCAAAGAATTGGAGGTTTTCAAAGAAGAGGTGAAGCCCGAAAAACTCGTTATCAAAGACCCGGAGATTGAGATCATTGGCGGAAAAATCAGCGAAGGGGATTGGGTGAGATTGAAAGATAACGGAGCGATCGCGGAAGTACTTCGGATCAAAAATAATGAGGCTGAAATCGCTATTGGTGAGTTGAAATCCAATGTGAAAATCTCCAGGCTGGAAAAAATATCTCATACTCAGGTTAAAAAAGAGGTCAAAGCAATTGCTTCACGTGGAGGCTACAATACGAATGAGAAGATGATGGATTTCTCTTACAATCTTGATTTGAGAGGTAAAAGAGGGGAAGAGATTTTACCGCTTATTCAAACTTTCATCGATGAAGGTCATATGCTGGGGGTGAAGGATTTGAGAATTGTTCATGGAAAAGGAGATGGAATCTTAAGAGAGATCACCCGTAATTTGCTTAAGCACATGAATCAGGTGAAAAAAATGGAAGACGAGCACGCAGATCGGGGAGGAGCGGGTGTTACGCTCGTCACTCTGAAATAAAAAAAAGGGAGCTTTCGGGCTCCCTTTTTTATAGAATCAAGAGATGTTATTTTTTAAGCATGTTGAACACATAAGAGCCGGCAACTGCAAATGTTCCGTTGATTCTCGCTCCGGGGGCTGGAATAGTAAATTCTAATCGAAGATTATCACCTGTTCTGGTGAAAGAAATTTCTCTTCCGGCTGCAGGCTTTGAACCGGTAAGCATAAACTTATCAAAGTTTGTTCCGGCAAAAGACCAGTTCCCGGCGTTATCAAACAAGTCATTATTGTTTTTTGAGGTGTAGGTTTTCGCAGAACCTGAAATAAGAACCAGCTCGAAAGTTGAATACAAATCAGTTACAGTTGTAGTTCCTCTGAGTACGGATCCGCCGCCGGCGATTCCCCAGGTTTGAGTTCCTGTTCCGGTCAGAGCTTCTGTTGCTAATTGCTCAGCGGTTTTTGGAGGAGTAGGGGCTGGATTATCCCCGCCACAGCTCTGTATAATCACCATTACCCAAGCCAAAACAGCAATTCGAAGAAGTATCGATTTCATATCCAAAAGTATTTAATACCTGTAAAATTAAATATATCGGCTAAAGTTCAAAGCCGCAGATTACTTATAATCTTCCAGAACGATTTTTTGCTCGCAGAAATCGTATTCCCGGGGATCATTTGAGCAGATAATGAGGATTCTTTTTGAGGAGAATTTTGCGATTAATTCCAGATACCAATCAATCCCTTTCTTGTCCAGATTCGATGTCGGCTCATCCAAAAGTACCAATGGGACATCCGAAAAAAATGCCAATCCAAGCTTTAAACGCTGTTTCATCCCGGAAGAAAAATGGCTTACCGGTTTGGATTTATGAGGAGTCAGATACATTATTTCCATCATTTCCTCAACGGAAATCCGGTTGAGCGGAGACTTGAATTTGAAGTGAAATTTTAACAATTCTTCCAGCATGAATTCCTCAGGCAATTCCATATAAGGCGCTGCGAAAGTCAGATTCGAAAACCATTCGGTTTCGGAAATCAATCTTTGGTCCTTTTTATAAAGAATTTTTCCGGAGGTCAATGGAATTGATCCACTGATACATTTCAAAAGAGTGGATTTGCCTGAACCGTTACTTCCGGTGACAGCGAGTGAATTTCCCTGGGAAAGAGCCAAGCTGAGATTTTTAAAAATCCATTCAAATTGGAAACGTTTCGACGCACCATCTAATTGGACTTCGAGCATATTAATTGATATACCCTTTCATCACACCTCGTTCGGAGGAGCGGATAAAATTCAAAATTTCGTCTCTTTCCTTAGTTGCAGGGAGGTTGACTTCTATTTCCTCCAAAGCTCTGCTATTGTTCATGCTATTGAGGAAAAGGTATCGATAGACTTCCTGAATATGAGCTATGCTGTCACTGGAAAATCCCCTTCTTCGCAAACCAAGTGAATTGACACCTGCATAAGAAAGTGGTTCTCTTGCAGCCTTCGTAAAGGGAGGAACGTCTTTTCTGACAAGCGATCCACCGGATACCATTGAATGCATTCCGATTTTGACAAACTGATGAACAGCACTGGATCCGCCAACAATTGCCCAATCGTCAATCGATACATGACCTGCAATCTGAACAGAATTGGCAATAATGACATGATTTCCAATCACACAATCGTGTGCCACATGGACATAAGCCATCAGAAGACAATTGCTTCCAATAATCGTGGTCTGCTTGTCAACGGTTCCTCTTGAGATCGTCACGCATTCACGGATCGTGGTATTGTCACCGATTATGACAGTAGAATCCTCTCCCTGAAATTTGAGATCCTGAGGGATGCCGGCAATTACAGCTCCGGGAAAAATCTTACAGTTTTTGCCGATTCTGGCACCAGGGAATATGGTTACGTTTGATCCTATCCAGGAATTCTCACCAATGACGACATTTTCATGGATCATGGTGAAAGGATCTACGTGTACGTTAGCACCCAAATCAGCTTTTGGATCTATGTGAGACATTGTGCTGATCATGATTCTTTTCGGGTTATGCTTGCGGTCATTACTGCCTCACATACCAAAGTATTTCCGACATATGCTTCTCCTCGCATCTTTGCTATGCCTCTTCTGATTGGAGCTAAAAGTTCACATTTAAAAACCAGGGTATCTCCAGGAAGTACCATTTTTCTGAATTTGCAGTTTTCTATTCCGAGGAAATAGGTCCAATAATTTTCCGGATCTTCTACCGAACTCAAAACCAAAATACCACCAGTTTGAGCCATAGCTTCCACCTGCATCACACCCGGCATCACAGGATTACCTGGGAAATGGCCCATAAAATAAGGCTCATTCATTGTTACATTTTTTACTCCGGCTACTACTGTTTCGTCCAGATAAATGATTTTATCAATTAACTGAAAAGGATAGCGATGTGGCAGGATATTGCTGATCTGATTGATGTCCATTACCGGAGGAAGCTTTGGATCATAATATGGGATATGGCTGGAACCTGCTTTTTCCATTGCTCTTTTAAGCTTTTTTGCAAAAGCTACATTGGCAGCATGTCCGGGACGAGCAGCTAAAATTTGAGCTTTTAGCGGTCTTCCAACCAAGGCCAAATCACCCACAACATCCAATAATTTATGTCTTGCAGGTTCGTTTCGGTAGCGAAGATCAACATTGTTCAAAATGCCTTCTTTTTTAACCTCAACTTTTGGCTTGTTAAACATCTTTGCCAGGTGGACAAGCTCTTTTTCTTCCACAATTCTGTCCACTACCACGATGGCATTGTTCAGATCTCCGCCCTTTATCAGGTTAGAGTTGTAGAGCATTTCGAGTTCGTGTAAAAAGCAAAAAGTACGGCAAGAGGCAATTTCAGTTCTGAATTGACTAATGTCGGTGATAGATGCGTGCTGGCTTCCCAAAACCGGAGAATTGTAATCCACCATCACTGTCACCCGGTAGTTATCGGTTGGCAAAGCCACCATTTCCACTTCCCGAGCGGTATCTTTGTATTGGATGCTTTCGCGCACTTCAAAGAATCTTCGTAATGCGTTTTGCTCTTCAAATCCGGCATCTTCCAGTACTTCGATGAATTGGATTGAAGATCCATCCATAATTGGAGGTTCAGGACCGTCCAACTGAATCAATAAATTGTCGATTTCTAATCCTACGAGCGCCGCGAGCACATGCTCAACCGTGTAAACACGGGCGCCATTTTGTTCAAGTGTAGTTCCCCTGGAAACGTCTACCACCAAATCGCAGTCTGCGTCGACAGTTGGACGACCCTCAAGGTCAATTCTTTGAAATTTAATTCCGTGATTAGGAGGTGCGGGTACGAAAGTCATATTCGATATGACTCCGGTATGAAGCCCTACTCCCGCTAATTCCACCTGTTTTTTGATGGTGTGTTGTTTTACTTTCATCAGATTTTTAAGCCTTTCAGGATGAACAAGACGGCAAGTTTACTGCTTTTTTTCCAGTTCTTTTAAGCGGTTTTCCAGTCCTGCCAGGTTTTTGAAAATTGAATAGGATTTCAAGAAGTCTTTCATATCGAATCCGATATATCCAAACAGGATTTCGCCACTTTTTTTGATTGTTTTTGATACTCCGGTATTGGCACCAACAGTGGTATGGTCTGCGATTTTAATATGACCAACAATACCTGCTTTTCCTCCAATTACACAGTTTTTTCCGATTTCGGTTGAGCCTGATACGCCTGTTTGTGAAGCAATCACGGTATTTTCTCCTACGATGACATTGTGTGCAATCTGAACTTGGTTGTCAATTTTAGCTCCTTTTTTAATAATGGTGGAGCCCAGAGTCGCACAATCAACAGTCGTGTTTGATCCAATTCTTACGTAATCCTCCAGAATAACATTTCCCAATTGAGGAATAGCCTTATAGGTTCCGTCAGGTTGAGGAGCAAATCCAAAACCATCCGCTCCAATCACTGCACCGGGATATATTTCACAGTGATTTCCGATCTGAGAATCAGCGCAAATTCTTGCTCCGGGATGAATTATGGTATTGTCACCGATGACTACTCGATCCCCAATGTAAACCTGAGGATGAATTTTTACGCCATTTCCTATTTTGCAATTTTTCCCTATGTATGAAAATGCACCCCGGTATCCGTTTCCTCCCATTTGACTGCTGGCATCCATGTATGAGGGCTCTTCCACACCTTGAATTGAGGTTTTGGAAAGTTGGGAATAAGCCTCCAAAAGAATGGTAAAACCTGTGTAGGCATCTTCTACCCGAATCAGGTTTGTTTTAATCGGTTTGGTTGGTTCAAAATCTTTTGACACAATGACCGCGGTTGCTTCTGTGTCATAGATGTATGAAACGTATTTCTCGTTGGCCAAAAAGCTAATTCCTCCGGGTTTACCCTCCTGAATCTTGTCCAGTCGGGAAACTTTTTGGTTTTCGTCGCCTTCAATTTTTCCTTGCAAAATTGCGGCTACCTGGGCAAGGGTGAACTCCATATTCAGCGTTGATGGATTTTAGTAAATTAAATTTAGGCTTTTAGCCTTACATATATAATGTTTCTCTACGATTTTGCTCATCACCTGAATATTTGGAAGATCAGCGGCGATGGCGACATCGATTACGTCACCATTTTTCGTTAGAATATTTATCCGGTCGGTAGTGAGATAGCCATAGTTGCTTACTTTGCCATGGGAAAAGAAAAAGTCCATGTCTTCTTCCGGAATCTGAAGTTTTCTCTTCGTTTTTATCCATGAATCCTCGATTTGCTCCTTAGAAAAAGGCTCGCTGGTCAGGTTTATCTTGAAGAGGGTTCTGGTCAGGAACATTTGAGAAATATTTCTCAGCACATAATCCGGATGATTTTTCCAAAGTTTGATCGCGCCCCAGATGTCGAAGTCGTCCATTTCCAAAAATAATTTAAAGAGAGAAGGATTTTTTCTGAAATCTTCCAGGCTGAATTCATTTTGGAGGAAAAAGTCAAATGCTTCGGTGACATGAAATTGCATTCCGCTTTGTCTTAATTGTTTTGCACGCTGAATCAGGTTGATCAGCATTTTTTCTGCACTCACAGTTGTTTTGTGCAGATAAACCTGCCAATACATCAATCTTCTTGCGCTGAGGAAATTTTCGATGGAGTAGATGCCTTTTTCCTCGATTACGATTTGGTCGTTTTTCACGTCCATCATCTTTATGATCCGATCTGCGCCGATAGTTCCTTCAGATACTCCGGTGAAAAAACAGTCTCGTTGCAGGTAATCCAAACGGTCAATGTCTAATTGGCTTGAAACCAGTTGATTGAAGAATTTTCGATCGTATTGGTTCTTAAATATTCTTAAAACCAAGTCAAGTTTGCCACTAAGTTCCTGATTAAGGAGTTCAATGGTAAGTAAGGATAGAACTTCGTGTGGAGCGCCCCGAAGCAAACTATACTCTAATGCATGGGAAAAAGGACCATGTCCGATATCATGTAATAGGATAGCAATTAATGCTGCTTCGTACTCATCTTCGGTGATTTCGGTGCCTTTTATGCGTAGATTGTCTAGAGTGATACTCATGAGATGCATAGCTCCAATGGCGTGATGAAATCGGGTATGAAGCGCTCCAGGGTAGACAAAATCTGTCAATCCAAGCTGCTTGATTCTCCTGAGTCTTTGGAAAAATGGGTGATCAATAATTGTAAAAATCAACTCACTCGGGATCGTGATAAATCCGTAAACCGGGTCGTTTAGTATTTTCTGGCTTTTCAACGAGGCCTCTTTTGTTTGACTCAAAAGTAATTATAATTTTAAAACAAACGGAATCAGTAATGTCTCTAAAATCCAAGATACTTTGGGCAGACGATGAAATCGACCTGCTCAAACCACATATTCTTTTCCTTCAGCAGAAGGGTTACGAGATCACTACGGTCAATTCCGGAGTCGATGCGATTGAGGAAGTGGAAGCCCAAAATTTTGATGTAATTTTTTTGGATGAAATGATGCCGGGAATGACCGGACTGGAAACCCTCCAGCAGATCAAGCAGATCAAGCCTCAGATACCTGTAGTGATGATTACCAAAAGTGAAGAGGAGCATATCATGAATGATGCAATCGGCGGAAAAATCGCGGATTATCTCATCAAGCCCCTGAATCCAAATCAAATCCTGCTTTCTGTAAAAAAGCTTCTTGAAAATAAACAACTCATTGACCAGAAGACCAACATGAACTATCAGCAGGAGTTCATGAATATCAGTATGGCTTTTGGTGATGCTCAGGATCATCACGACTGGACTACTATTTATAAGAAGCTGATTTATTGGGAGATGCAAATAGATGCTACCGAAAACAAGAGCATGCTCGAAGTGTTGGAAACTCAAAAAACGGAGGCGAATTCTTCTTTTTCACGATTTATAAAGGATAATTATCTCGACTGGATGGATGAGAAAAATCCTGATAAACCCTTGCTTTCCCATCAGCTGATGAAGAAGAGAGTGTTTCCTCAGTTAAAAGAGAAAAAGCCACTTTTCTTCATCGTCATTGACAACCTCCGCTTGGATCAATGGGAAACCATAGAACATTTGTTGACACCTTATTTTAATATCAAGGACAAGGATACCTATTATAGTATTCTGCCAACCACAACGGCATTTGCAAGAAATGCGCTTTTCAGCGGGATGATGCCAATGGATATGGCGAAGCTATATCCGCAGTTTTGGGAGGATGAAGATTCGGATGAGGGGAAAAACAATTTTGAACAAGATTGGTTGCGGGTGAACCTTGAAAAGAACCGATTGCCAATCAAGTTTTCTTACCATAAAATCATTCAAACCCAGCAGGGAAAAACTGTTTTAGATCAATTTCACACCTTTCTTCAAAATGATCTGAATGTACTGGTTTACAATTTTGTGGACATGGTTTCCCATGCCCGCACAGATATGAAAATGATTCGGGAATTGGCACCTGATGAGTCCGCATACCGATCCTTGACGAGTAGCTGGTTTGAGCATTCTTCACTTTTTGAGTTGCTCAAGAAAATCCAGAATTCAGGATCAGAAGTGATCATTACGACCGATCATGGGACCAAAAGAGTCAACAAGCCCTATCGGATCATCGGAGATAAAAATGTGACTACAAATCTGCGTTACAAGCAAGGGAAAAACCTGAATTTCGAAGCAGGGAAAGTTTTTGAAATCAAGAAACCTGAAGATGCGAAGTTGCCTAAATTGAATGTTTCCTCCACTTATGTGTTCGCGGTGGAGGATTACTTTTTTGCTTACCCCAATAATTACAATTATTATGTCAACTATTACAAAGACACCTTTCAGCACGGAGGTGTATCTTTGGAGGAAATGATCATTCCGATCGTTCATCTCTCACCAAAATAGGAATCAAAGCTTGAAGTCTTTTGCCTACGAACTTTCCGAAATAGAATCAACAGCTTCCGAACTGATCAGCGAAGCTGGCAAAGAAAAGGTTTGGGTTTTTCAGGGTTCAATGGGTGCGGGTAAAACTACACTCATTAAAGCGCTGGCCGGGAAGTTTGGAATCCTGGATCAGGTAAGCAGTCCAACTTTCGGGATTGTCAATCAGTATGAAAACAAAGAGGGAAATGTATTCTATCACTTTGACTTTTATCGATTAGACAATCCCACAGAGGCATTGGATATTGGAATAGAAGAGTATTTTTATAGTGGAAATTATTGCTGGTTAGAATGGGCTGAGAAAATTGAAGCTTTTCTGCCGGAAAATTTTTTCTTAATCAAGATTGAATCAATTTCCGACCTCAAACGACAAGTGACATTTCAACATATCCATGATGACATCTGAACTAAGTGAAGTCACAGCTGTGGGGTTGATTCCCAAAGAGGCGCCTGCTCAGGTAAGAAAATGCGATAAATCCCTGGTTGTAGGTTTGCCAAAAGAAGTCTCTTCTCAAGAAAAAAGGATATGCCTGACCCCGGAAGCGATTGGACTGCTTTCGAATAATGGAATCAGTGTGGTGGTAGAAACAGGTGCCGGATTGCAGGCAAAATTCACCGATCAGGATTATTCCGATGCAGGCGCTAAAGTGGTCTATACCAGTAAAGAAGCATTGGATGCAGATATTGTGCTCAAAGTTGATCCTCCTACTCAGGTAGAAATGGACATGATGCGTACAGGAAGCTGTCTGATTTCTGCATTGCAACTGGGAAGCCAGAATCAGGAATTTATCCAAAAGCTCAATGAGAAAAAGATAACCGCAGTGGCTTTCGAATACCTTGAAGATAAGGTAGAGGGGATGCCGGTGGTCAGGGCAATGTCCGAAATTGCGGGAAGCACCGTGATGCTGATAGCTGCAGAATACCTGTCAAGTGTGAATGACGGGAAAGGATTAATAATGGGCGGGGTTACCGGAGTGCCTCCGACTCAGGTTGTCATTATTGGTGCGGGGACAGTTGCAGAATATGCTGCAAGAACTGCCCTTGGCTTGGGTGCAAATATTAAGATTTTTGACAATCATATCTACAAGCTTCGAAGAATCAAGCAGTTGATTGGTCAGCAGATTTATACTTCAACCATTGATAATTTCAGCCTGAGCCAGGCAATGTCTGAAGCAGATGTTGTTATCGGTGCATTAAGAGCCGAAAAAGGCCGAAACAAAATCGTAGTAAGTGAGGAAATGGTTGCCAATATGATGCATGGCAGTATTTTAATCGATGTCAGTATTGATCAGGGAGGTTGTATCGAGACGGCAAGGATGACTACTCACGATGAACCAGTCTTCATGGTTCATGATATCATCCATTATTGCGTTCCGAATATTCCTTCCCGGGTGGCGAGAACAGCTTCGTATTCTTTGAGCAACATCTTTACTCCGATTATTCTCCAGATGGCAGACTTGGGCGGAGCAGAAGAAATGATTTTTAATTATAAATGGTTCTTGAGGGGAGTTTATACGTACAGAGGAAGTCTCACAAATGCCTATTTGGCCAGAAAATTTGGTTTAACGCACAAGGAACTCCAGCTTTTGCTTGCTGCCAGGTATTAAATCAGGAAAGCAGATTCTGTCTCAGGAGGAATTCTAATTGCTCGTTTGCCTTAATCAGAGCCTGAGTCAGTCTTTCGTTTTCCCTTCGAAGAACAAAAATCTCAAAAGCATTTTTGATAACTGTTCTGAGGTAATCCTCTTCCCATGGCTTAGTCAGGTAGTGGTACACCTGACCTTTATTGATCGCATCAATTACTGCCTGGATATCTGTGTATCCTGTCAAAAGAACCCGGATTGGTTTGGGGAATTTAGGTATTATTGATTCTAAAAATTCAACACCCGTTTCCTCAGGCATTCGCTGATCAGTAATTATAATGTCAACTTCCTCAGCTTCAAGTATTTCTCGTCCCGCTTTAGCTGAAATGGCCAAAAAAATCTTGTAATCACGTCTGAAAGTAGCTTTGAATGCCTGAAGGTTATTCTCTTCATCATCGACATACAGAATCTTTATTTTCTCTTCAGGTGTAGCTTCCATTAACCAAATTTTTCAGAGGGACAGTTGTACCCTTTATTAAAATAATTCCTTTTCTGTTTAAAAAGCAAACCAATTCGTCAATCCGCCAATAACTACCTTGAAATTAGAAAAAGATTTATGAGAATAATGTCAAAATAAAGAATTTTAAATTTGACTTGTAGTTGAAAAAATTAACTTTACCCATATTTACCACCCGGATTAATTTACCATGCTTAGAACGAGAAAATTTGATCTATATGATCGAATTTCACCAATAATATATAATCCGAAAGTTTCATCAGATTTCGAAGAGTTGCTCGAAATAAAGAAAATTTCTCACATTCAGATTATTGACAAAATTGAAAGCCAAGTTGCTGACCTTATTAAATCCCAACACCCACAGCGGCAGCTATCGATTTCAGATCTGGAGGAGTTAGTAAGTAATTTTTTTATCGAAAATGACAAGGAAACCTATGGAAACTGGGTTCTCTACCCCTGGAAATTTGCATTAGTTCATATTCTGCCCGAAGCAGAATTTATCAGGGTAAGAACAGTTAGAAATAATTACAAAATTACCCCTTCCGAACAAGACGAACTTGCCATCAAAAAAGTGGGAATTGTCGGGCTATCGGTTGGTCAAAGTGTTGCCCTGGCAATGGCCCTGGAAAGAAGTTGTGGTGAGATGAGACTTGCTGACTTTGATACTCTCGAACTCAGTAATTTGAATAGACTTAAGGCGGGGATAACCAATCTTGGAGAGGAAAAAATCATCATAGCTGCTCGGGAGATTTCTGAAATAGATCCTTATCTGAAATTGACTTTATATCGGGATGGAATAACACCTGAGAATATTGATGATTTTATTAACAAAGGAGGAAAACTTGATCTGTTGATAGACGAATGCGATAGCCTTGATATCAAGTTCCTGATCAGAGAGCATGCTCGTTTTCATTTAGTTCCGGTGATGATGGATACCTCAGATCGAGGAATGTTGGATGTTGAAAGATTTGATATTGAACCAACTAGGCCATTATTTCATGGTTTAATGGAGGGAATTGATGTTCAGTCTCTGAAGAATATTTCCAATACTCAAAAGGTCGCTATTGTATTGAAAATTACAGGTTTGGAAACCTTGTCTCACCGAATGAAAGTTTCATTACTTGAAATAGGACAGACAATTACTTCTTGGCCGCAGCTTGCTTCGGGTGTGTTTTTAGGAGGAGCTTCGGTAGCACATGTTGGAAGACGACTTCTTTTAGGAGATCCAGTGCCTTCAGGGAGATTTTATGTGGATATAGATGAAGTCATCAAGATAGATATTCCTGATTATGAACATTTTGAAATTCCACCACTGCCAATAGTTGAGAATTTTGTCAAAAATTTACCAGCCGGAGTATTGCCTTCTGGCTATATATTATCAGAATCAGAGCTTCATCATTTAGTGGGACAGGCTAATCTCGCTCCTTCGGGAGGTAACATTCAGCCATGGGTTTGGGTTTTTGACCGCAAGGGAGTTCTCCACCTGTTTCATGATCAGATACGAAGCCATTCGATGCTTGATTATAAAGGCACGGGTTCATTGATTGCATTCGGTGCAGCATTGGAGAATTTAAGATTGACTTCAGCTAAAGCCGGCATTGAAATAGAATTAATCTACCATATTGATGATTTTGAAGAAGAATGCATTGCAAGCATTCGATTTGTGGCTAAACATAACAAACCTATCGAAGTGCCCTATTCAGATTTGGCGGATGGGATTGGAATCAGATGTACTAACAGAAAAAACACACCGCGTCAACTTCTTTCCAGAGGCGAATTGAATTCAATTTTGGAAATGGTGTCTGAGGAGGGTATGTTTCTGGAAGTCGCTGAGCAAAAGCAGGAATTGGAGGAATTAGCTGAAATAGTCGGTGCCATGGACCGGATGAGATTCTTTCATGAGCAAGGATTGACTGATTTCATAAAAGAGGTTCGCTGGTCTGATAAAGAGGCAAAAGAAACAAAAGATGGCATTGATATAGCTACTCTAGAACTTTCAGGAACGGAGCGGGCAGCAATGGGACTATTGAAAGACCCTAGGACTGTCAGGTTTTTCAGGAAATTCCTAATGGGTTATGGCCTTACAAAAATTTCAAAAGATACGCTGATGAGTTCATCGGCCATATTCTTGCTTGAAGCTGATCAATTTTCCGCAAGGTCTTATTTAAATTCCGGAATGGTTTTGCAAAGGATATGGATTAAAGCCAATATGATGGGACTTAGTTTTCAACCGGTGACGGCCATGTTATTTATCTTTCATAAAGTACTTCTGGAGAAAAATCACGGATTTACTAAAGAGGAAGAAAATGAGATTTATTCGATCAAAGAAGCATTTAATTCGCTCTTTAATAAGGATAAGAAGAGAAAAGAAATATTCATGTTTAGATTAAATAATGCTGGTGAACCAAGCATGAAAGCCTACAGAAGAAATGTTTCAGATACTCTAATCATCATTTAGCAATGTTTAAGTTCAGAGCATTCAGAGCGATTGACGAACCTATACTTTGCCAAAAGTTTGTTCAGGGTCATTCTGATGTCTTAAAACAGTATGGGGTCACCAAGGTCACTTCTTCTAATAACGACTGGACTCATAACCCTTTTGTGTATGTGGTTACTGTAGAATCAATTGAGACGGGTGAAGTAGTAAGTGGCTTGAGAATTCATATTGCCCATCAAGATTATCCTCTTCCTATGGAAATGGCTGTTTCTCAAGTTGATCATAAGGTTTTTGATTTAGTAAAAGGATATTCAATTCTTGGAACCGGTGAAGTTTCGGGGTTATGGAATTCTAAATCTATTTCCGGATATGGTGTAGGTGCTGTTCTATTAATCAGAGCAGGGATTGCAATTGCAAGTCAGTTAAAACTTAATTCTTTATTGGCACTAGTCGCAGAATATACATTGAAGCCTTCAATCCAAAAAGGATTCGAAATTGAAGAAGGCATTGGCAATGCAGGGACATTTTTCTATCCGAAATTGGACCTTGTGGCTACTTCCATTGTCATGAAGGACCCTTATAATCTTCCAAAAGCAGAACCAAGTGAGCGTGAAATTATCTTTGAAATAAGGAACAATCTCCAACGCGTCAAAAAGGAAATAGGTTCTAAAGGAGAATTTGAAGTTGAATATGACCTTTTTTTAACAAATCCTGATTGGAGAAAAGATGTATAGATTATTCCTGTTTTTGTTGCTATTCGCTGGTTCATTTTCACCTGTTTTTTCTCAAGAGAACAGGGTGGAAAATGTCGAATGTTTTTCCTTTTTATTGGCTGATCCTGCTCTTCCAATTGATCAAATTTTGAAATCTGAAGATTTCGAAATCAACAATTGTAACACTTTTAATTTTGGAATTAGTAAAAAGACCCTCTGGCTAAAACTTGAATTTAATAATCTGGAAAGTTTTGAAAAACCAACGCTGACTCTTAACTCAACTTCATTAGATCAGGTGAATTTGTACTCCATAAAAAATGGTAAAATAGCAGATGAAAAAATAAATGGCAGGCTTATAGGTATTAAAGAAAGGTATTTAGAATCTCGTAAAATAGTTTTTCCAATTGCCGAATCTGATTTTAATGCGGATTACTTTTTGATCAGAATTGATAATGTTGATAAAAAGATTTTCACAGGAATACTAACTTCAGAATCCGAAATATTAGAAGTTCTCAGCTTTGAAAATATTCTTTTTGGGGTTTTAACCGGGGTCTTTTGTGGGTTATTCTTTTACAACCTTTTTTTATTCTTCTCTGTAAAAGACAAGATTTATTTGGTTTATGTACTTCATACTTTGTTAGCGTGGTTTGCACAAGCCTCTATTTTGGGTTTTACTCAGCAATTGATGTGGCCTGACTGGGATTGGATGAATCAGCGGTCAATCGTGATATTTTCTTCTTTGGTGAGCATTGTTGGAATTTGGTTTTTGAGAATTTTTTTACTGTCAGGTCACTATGTACCTAAGCTTGATAAAGGATTTAATTTTATAAATGTGGTTTACACATTTATACTTGTCAATGCTTTCTTTCTATCGATCACTATCAGTTATCAGACAATATTGGTTACACAGTCGATAGTAGTACTTTTTGTATTATTTGTTGCCTTTTCCATCCTCAAAAAAGGATATCGGCCAGCTCGTTATTATTTATTGGCATGGTCCATTTTTATGGTAGGCATTTTCTTGTTCGTATTAAGTGAAATGGGTCTTATTCCTACTAATAACCTGACAGCCTATATTATGCCTTTGGGGTCAGCTCTGGAAGTAGTTTTATTGTCTTTTGCTCTGGCAGATAAGATAAATATTCTAAAAAAGGAAAAGGAAGAAGAACAAACAGAAAGACTTCGAATGCTGAAAGAGAACGAGCAACTTATTAAGGAACAAAATTCCATGCTTGAGCAAAAGGTAACAGTTCGAACTGAAGAATTAGAACATGCCCTTCGAAACTTACAAAATACACAAAGCCAATTGGTAAATCAGGAAAAAATGGCCTCGCTTGGACAGCTTACTGCAGGTATTGCGCATGAGATTAATAACCCGATCAATTTTGTAAGTTCCAATATTGCCCCTCTCAAACGGGATATTAAAGATATCATGGAAGTGATTAATTTTTATCGGGAAACCGGCGAAAAGGAGTTTTCTTCCAATTCGATAAAAGAAGCTAAAAAGCTGGAGCAGGATCTTGAGCTTGACTATGTATTGGATGAAGTGGATCAGCTTCTCAAGGGGATGGAGGATGGTGCAAGACGGACTGTAGAAATCGTTAAGGGTCTTCGCTTATTTTCCAGGGTGGATGAACAAGACATTAAAAAAGTTGACCTCCATGATGGAATTAACAGTACCATTATTTTGCTCAATAGTTCTATTCCAGGCAAAATCAGAATAATTCGCGAATTTGGTGAACTTCCTTTGGTGGAATGCCTTGCCGGAAAAATCAACCAGGTTTTCATGAATATCATCAATAATGCCGTTCATGCGCTATCAGATCATCTCGATACCATTAAAGATCCTAAAATTGAAATAAGAACAAAGGCTTTTCCGGATCATGTAGTTGTTGAAATAGAAGATAATGGACCAGGAATGCCGCCTAAAGTGAAACAAAAAATCTTTGAGCCATTTTTCACAACAAAGGCCGTTGGAAAAGGTACAGGTTTGGGGCTTTCAATAGTTTATTCTATTATTGAAAATCACAAAGGTTCCCTGGAGGTGATTTCTGAAGAAGGCCAGGGTACTATTTTTAAAATTTCCCTTCCTATATATCAAAGTACTTCGAAACATGAGTAATAAAATACACGTACTCTATATAGATGATGAGGATAACAACCTCAAATCTTTCAGAGCCACACTTAGAAAGGATTTTACCATTTTTACTGCAATTGATCCTGAAGAAGGTTTGAGGATCGTCAGAGAGGAGGAAGTTCATGTTGTGATTGCGGATCAGAGAATGCCGGGGATGACCGGGACTGAATTCTTTGAAAAGATGATTACAATCAATCCAGATCCAATCAGAATATTACTTACAGGGTACTCAGATATTGCGAGTGTAATCGATGCGATCAATAAAGGTGAGGTTTATCGATTCATCGATAAGCCCTGGAACATCGAACAAATTAAAAACTCCATCAAGAATGCGGCGGATATTTATTTCATGCGAATGGAGCTCAAGGAGAAAAATATCAAGCTAAAAAAGCTGCATTCGGAGATGAATCAGTTTGTTTACAGCCTATCTCATGAGTTGCGCGGACCTCTCATGAGTATTTCCGGAGTATCCAAACTTGCAAAAATGGAAGTTCAGGATCCATCAATCATTGAGTATTTTGAAATGATCGATTCTGCAACCGTTAAGTTGGATGACTTTATTTATAAAATGCTGGACTTCTATCGGTCTACGAAAATCGATCATAAGATCTCTGAAATCAACTTCCGGGATGTGGTGGCCCAGCAAATGGAGGCTTACCATGCGAAATTCGATTTGACTCATTTTCATATCGATGTACAGGTAAATCAAGAGACTTTATTCTTCTCCGATGATTCCAAGATCAGAGTGATATTGAATAACCTATTCAGTAACTGCGTACAATTTCAAAAACATGAGCCCGGTCCAAAGCAAATCAGCCTGACCATTGATGTGATCGATACAGATGCTATTATCACATTGGAAGACAATGGGATTGGAATTGAGAAAAAACACCATTCTGAGGTTTTTAACTTGTTCATGAGAGCCACTCAAAAGAATGTGGGTTCTGGCCTTGGTCTCTATATGGTGAAAGAAGCGGTAGAGCAAATGGGAGGAAGAATCGATCTGGAATCTGAGCTGAATGAAGGAACTACTATTCGGGTTACTTTACCCAGCATGAAAGAATTTTAACAGTAAGGGCTTTCTGAGCCTAAAGAGTATCTTTGTTAAGGCTTCGAAAGAGGCCTGACTTTTTATCAACAAATCACAAATACCATGATTAATCCCTGGCATGACGTCAACATTGGGAAAAATGCTCCCGAATTTGTGACCGGAGTAATTGAAATCCCTAAAGGAAGTAAAGGCAAGTACGAACTCGATAAAAAGACCGGTATGCTGATGCTGGACAGAGTTTTGTTCTCTGCAGTTCATTATCCGGCGAATTATGGATTCATTCCCCAGACTTTCTGCGAAGACCATGATCCGCTCGATATTTTGATTATTTCGCAGATAGACATTCCATCAATGACCCTTGTGGAAGCCAAAGTAATCGGCGTGATGCGCATGGTAGATGGCGGAGAAGCTGATGATAAGATCATCGCTGTTGCTGCAGGTGACCAATCGGTGAATCACATCAATGAAATCGAAGAACTTCCTCCCCATCTGATGAAAGAAATCCACCGATTTTTTGAGGATTATAAAAAATTGGAAAACAAGGAAGTGATAGTGGAAGACTTTCTGGGAAAAGAAGATGCAATGCGAATTATCAGAGAAAGCATTGTTCTTTACGACAAGAGTTTCCGAACCAAGAGATAAAACGAAGCCTGGGATATTCTCAGGCTTTTTTGCTTTTTATACGTTGCTTCGCCGCTTTCTTATTTAAATAAGAGACAAGCTCAGAATAGGCTTCGTGCTCATGATTGGAAACTGAAATTGACTGTCTGTCAGCAAAAGCAATTGTGACTTGTTTGAATTCCCGCTTGTTGGCTAAAATTATTTCCTCTTCCCAAGCGAGAACATCAGTGACAGGATAGGCTTTTTGGTAACCCCGAAGTGGAAGTTTGACGATGATCTGATCTTTTCCAGCCAAAATAAATCGATAGCCAGCCATCATTTTTACCAGCAGCATGACCAGAACCAGCGTGACCAAACTTGTTGAAACAAGATAAAACCATAGTGCAAACGAGCCTTTGTAAGCGAAGTCCCTGAGAATCATGACCAGGCCAAGAAGAAGCACAAGAGCAATCATACTGAGTGAAATATAGGTGGAGACTTTCGGCTTAATGACCAGCATCGGCAAGTTGAATTTCTTTGAGTTTTTCCCTGGCAAAAGTCTCCAAATCTTTGAAGAAAGAGAAGAAAATTAATTGAAATTCATCCTCTTTTTCCAAAAGGAATCCTGTAGCCAATTCCATTTTTGAATCAAATCTTGCCCTTCTGGAAAGTCCGCTCAGAGATTTTTGGATTCCCTCAATCGTGCGATAGTTCAATAACCAGTTTTGGGATTTCATCCAGAAAAACATCTCCTTGAATTGTTTGGGCAAATCTTCTTCATGTTTTGAAATTGTTTCGTAAGTCTCTTCGACAAAAGTTTCAAGAGATTTCGAGGAATATTTTTCCCAATATTTTCCCAAAAAATAATCAAAGAAAACATCCGTAATCACAGTGGAATAATGCCCAAAAGTAGGTCTCAGATAGGATTGACTGACTTTTACCAAAGGATGAGTATCCGTAAAATTGTCAATCTCCCGATGAAGGCGGATTCCTTGCCTGATCCCGGTTGGATAGGTATCAATCATTTTTCCTTTCACAAAATCACCAATAAAATTCCCGATAAGAATTTCATCCTGACCAAAAGACAAAAAAGCGTGTGCTAGGAAATTCATAGAAAAATCTCAAGAAGGTAAAATCAAGACACTTTTGATTAGTTTCGATACTAAAATACGGATTGATGAGGGATATTCTGGACGAACTTAAAAAAGGACTGAGTTTATTAAAGATTGAATGGCAGGAAGACCTGGCTCAGTACAAAAAGAAATTCCTCAATACCTCCCTTGCCGAAAAGAAAAAGGAAGGCATCACCTGGTATCCCATCCTCCTGAAAAAAAGCAAAATCGGAATGAGAGAGCGTCTTCTCGTAGAGATAGAACGTTTCGATTCTAACTATCCTTCTTCCTTCAGTTCCGGGAAATCTGTTTCTTTTTTTAGTACGCAGGATGGCTACCACACTCCCGATAGTCGAGTCAACGGAGTGATCAATCAGGTGAAACAAAACACGATGTTTGTGACTTTACAAATCGATGAATTACCGGATTGGATGGAAGGAAATCGGCTGGGGATTGATTTGCTTTTTGACGAAGCCAGCTATCGGGAGATGGAATTTGCGTTGAAAAAAGTAATCTCAGGAGAAAATAAACGAGTACTCGAATTGAGAGAAATTCTCTTGGGTGATGCCAACCCAAACTTTGGAGAGAAAATCAGGAAACCAGATCCCAAACTCAATTTTTCCCAAAATCAGGCCTGCGAAAAGATCGCAAATGCGAAAGATGTTGCGATTGTCCACGGACCTCCCGGAACCGGCAAAACAACAACATTATTAGCAGCGATTCAGGAGGCCGTCGGGCAAAACCTCAGCGTTCTAGTCTGTGCACCAAGCAATGCAGCAGTGGACCTGCTGGTCGAAAAACTTGTTGATCGTGGAATAGAAACGCTTCGTCTGGGTCATCCGGCCCGGGTGGAGGAGAAGATCCTGAATCAAACGCTGGATGCAAAAACAGCTTTTCACGATAGCTATAGGGATCTCAAAAAGCTTCGGAAAGAAACTGATCAATATCTCAAGCTTGCCAAGCAATACAAGCGAAATTTTGGCCCGGAGGAAAGGGCGCAGCGGAAACTGATGTATGATCAGGTTTCCCGACTTAGGGAGGATTCCAAGCAACTGGAGGAGTACATTCGATTCGATATTTTTCAGCAAACCAAAGTATTTGCCTGCACGCTGGTTGGTGCTTCTTCGTATCATTTGAAAGGGATGAATTTTGATGTGGTATTTATAGATGAAGCTGCGCAAGGTCTGGAAGCAGCAACCTGGATCCCGATATTGAAAGCTAAAAAGGTGGTGCTGGCTGGCGATCATTGTCAGCTTCCGCCAACGATCAAATCTCAAATCGCTGCAAAAGACGGTTTGGCAGAGACACTTTTTGAAAAAGTAATCCACAGAAAACCTATGGCAGCTCATATGCTTCAGGTGCAATACCGTATGCCGGAAGCGATCATGGGTTTTTCGAATAAGTGGTTTTACGAGGGGAAATTGATTGCTGATGAAAGCACTAAATCACATTTTTTCTCACCGGAGGAAAGTTCTTTGGAATGGATCGATACGGCTGGTTCCGGCTATTCGGATCAATTGGAAGCAGAAAGCCTGAGTACTTTCAACCCGGAAGAAGCTCGATTTGCCTGCACCTATTTGAACGATCTGATCAAGCGGATTGGAGTTGGTCAGTTCCGTCAGAATAACTGGAACATTGGTTTGATTGCGCCCTACGGAGCACAGGTTCGGTTGCTGAAAAGTTTGATTTTTGAAACCTATGATTTTCCCAATCTGAAGGCATTTGCAGATATGATTACCATCGATACCGTGGATGGATTTCAGGGGCAGGAGCGGGATTTAATGCTGATTTCACTCGTGAGATCCAATGAAAAAGGGGAGATCGGTTTTCTTTCCGATACAAGAAGGATGAACGTCGCTTTGACCCGCGCTAAAAGGAAACTTGTCATCATCGGTGACAGCGGCACCTTGGCCCAGAATCCGTTTTTTGATGGATTGCTAAAATATTTTGAGGAGAAAAACGCTTACAAAAGTGTCTGGGAATTTATCGCGGACTAAAAAATTGGGGGGTGAAAAATCATCCAGTTTTCAAAGTAGGTTACTGAGCTTGTAGAAATATCAATTCGGCGAAAGATAGACCTTCTGCTGGTAGCTGAAGTTCAGCATACTCAGAATCTCCCCGAAAATCTCCGCAGCTTTCAACTGCTCATCTTCTACTTTTTTGCCCAAAAGTCTGCAAAGCAACAATCCGTAAATTCCGTTCAGGCAAATCTGAATTTCATTTCCAAGATTTTCACCTTTTGCCTGAATCACTGCGTCCAGAATAAATGGCTTGGCTTTCGAGTAAGTTTCGAAGTAAGTCGAATCGGTTTTAAGCAGGGACCAATGGATTTCTGCCAGCTTTTCTACGAATTTCCTTAATTCAGCCAAGTGACCTTTTTCTATGATTTGCTCAGCTTTCATTTGAGCAATCAGACCAGAGAACCAATCTGCAACTTGATTTTTTTCCTCGGGAGAAATCGGGTAATGGGAAATGACGTATGCCCTGATTTCATCCAGATTGCCTTGGTACGACCTGACCAGATCTTCCATTTGGTACATGTAGATCAGGTACTCCGGGATGTTTTGCGACTTTTTATTTTCTGCGACAGACTTCATTATCTCGTTTTCGAAACCCAAAGGTAAAGAATTGAGTTAAAAAGGAGCTTTTCCTCAGGTCTTTCCTTTCATCCGAAGAAAAAAAATGGAATGAGCTAAGCCTAATTTTTACTACTTTTGCGCCCAGAATGGACATGCAAAAAATAAGGAATTTCTGTATCATCGCCCATATTGATCATGGGAAGAGTACATTGGCGGATAGGTTGTTGCAGTTTACCAATACGGTTTCGGATCGGGAAATGCAGAACCAGTTGTTGGACGATATGGACTTGGAGAGGGAGCGTGGGATCACGATCAAGTCGCACGCCATCCAGATGAAATACATGTATAAAGGGGAGGAATATACCCTCAACCTGATTGATACACCCGGTCACGTCGATTTTTCATACGAGGTTTCCCGATCCATTGCCGCCTGCGAAGGTGCGCTTTTGATTGTGGATGCTTCGCAAGGCGTGGAGGCTCAGACGATTTCAAACCTTTATTTGGCACTCAATCATGACCTGGAGATTATCCCGGTTTTGAATAAAATTGATTTGCCGGGAGCAGATCCCGAAGCAGTTGCCGATGAGGTGATTGACTTGATAGGTTGCTCTCGCGAGGATATTGTTTTGGCTTCTGGTAAAGAAGGTATTGGAATCGAAGATATTTTGTCAGCTGTGATCGAGCGAATTCCGGCACCAAAAGGTGACCAGGAAGCGCCCCTTCAGGCGATGATTTTCGACTCTGTGTTCAACTCATTCCGGGGTGTGGAAGTAATCTTCCGAATCTTCAACGGAACGCTTAACAAAGGAGACAGAATCAAATTCGTAAATACGGACCAGGAGTATTTTGCAGATGAAATCGGGATCTTAGGTGTCAAGCAAATTCCTCAGCAGACCATGTCTGCCGGAAATGTGGGCTACCTGATTTCCGGAATTAAAGTGGCGAAGGAAGTGAAAGTGGGTGATACAATCACGCACGTGAAGCGGCCTTGTTCAGGAGTGGTACAGGGATTTGAAAACGTGAAACCGATGGTTTTTGCAGGAATCTATCCGGTGGACACGACCGAATACGAAGAACTGCGGGCTTCCATGGAAAAGCTTCAGTTGAATGATGCTTCCCTGGTTTGGGAACCTGAAACTTCCATGGCTTTGGGTTTTGGATTCCGTTGCGGATTCCTGGGAATGCTCCATATGGAGATTGTTCAGGAGCGATTGGAGCGTGAATTTGACATGACCGTGATCACAACGGTTCCGTCGGTTCAGTTCCGGGCTTTGATGACGACTGACGAATATCAGGTGATCAATGCACCTTCCGATATGCCTGATCCTACGAGATTCAAGCATATTGAAGAGCCATTTGTAAAAGCTTCTATTATTACTGCAGCTGAGTTTGTCGGTCCGGTGATTCAGCTTTGTATGGACAAGCGGGGACAGATCAAAAATCAGGTTTATCTGACCGCAGATCGCGTTGAATTGACTTTCGATATGCCATTGGCAGAGATTGTATTTGACTTTTTCGATCGTTTGAAAACTATTTCAAGAGGATATGCTTCTCTGGATTATGAATTAATAGGCTTCCAGCAATCTCACATGGTTCGTCTCGATATCATGTTGAACGGCGAGCCGGTAGATGCACTTTCTGCAATCGTTCACCGGGATAAAGCGTATGATTGGGGCCGAAGACTTTGTGAAAAGTTGAGAGAATTGGTGCCAAGACAGATGTTTGAAATCGCGATTCAGGCTGCCATCGGACAGAAAATTATTGCCAGAGAGACCGTAAAAGCAATGCGTAAAAACGTGTTGGCGAAGTGCTATGGTGGTGATATTTCCAGAAAGAGAAAACTCCTCGAAAAGCAGAAAAAAGGTAAGAAGCGCATGCGGCAGGTAGGAAACGTTGAGATTCCTCAGGAGGCGTTTATGGCGGTATTGAAATTAGATTAAGTGTTGTTAGGACCATCTTCGATGTTCAATATTCATCATTCGATGTTCATTATTAAGACTTCTCTTTTTCAGGATTAGAAATTGGGAAAGGTGTTTTGAAACCTCCTATTTCTATTGAATTTCAATATTCGAAATTGTGGGATTTAGAAGTTCATTTAAGGTTGAAAGATTAGTGCTTAAAATCTGATGGAAATGGAAAGGAAATTTGATTTAGAAGACCGCCTAATTGACTTTGCTGTTTCTATAATTGCTCTTTCCAATTCAATTTCTAATACAAAAGCGGGCAACCATTTGGCAGGTCAACTTTTGAGAAGTGGAACTTCACCTGCTTTAAATTATGGAGAAGCTCAAAGCGGTGAATCAAGAAGGGATTTTATCCATAAATCAAAATAGTGCTAAAGGAATTGAGGGAGAGTAGAGTTGCGATGAAAATAATCGAAAAATCTCAACTCCATCCAGATGCTCATCAAGTAGACTCAATAATCAAAGAGTGTAATCAGTTGATTTCAATTTTTGTAAAAAGAATTGAAACAGCAGAAAAGAACAATAGGGTATAAAATATCGAACATCGAATGATGAATATCGAATTTTGAAGTATTCTGAAAACTACCGAACAAATAATAAATGATCAAGAGTTAGGATTGGGGTCGTAACTCGTAAATCACAAATATTTCAACTGAATTGAACGAAAAGAATATGTCAATACTAATCGATGGTAAAAAAACCTCAGAAGAAATAAAAGCTGAAATCGCTGTCAGAGTTGCTGAGATCAAAGCTGAGGGAGGAAAAGCTCCTCATTTAGCTGCGATATTGGTAGGAAATGACGGCGCCAGCCAGACCTATGTGGGTGCTAAAGTGAAGTCCTGTGAGCAAGTAGGCTTTGACTCCACCTTGGTAAGATTGGACGAGAATGTTTCTGAAGCTGAACTTTTGAGAGTGGTAGAAGACATTAATGAAAACCCATCCATTGACGGATTGATAGTTCAATTGCCTTTACCTAAGCATATTTCTGTCGAAAAAGTGACCGACAAGATCAAGCCTGAAAAGGATGTGGATGGCTTTACACCGGCTAATGTCGGTCGTATGGCTCTGCACTGGCCTGCTTACGTGGCTGCCACTCCTTATGGAATCATCGAACTTTTGAAGAGATATAAAATCGAAACTGCCGGTAAACACTGTGTGGTAATCGGAAGAAGTCATATCGTGGGTAGCCCGATGAGTATTCTGATGGCAAGAAATGGATATCCGGGAAATGCTACGGTTACGCTGACTCACAGCCGAACCAAGAATCTGGAAGAAATCGCCAGAACAGCAGATATCTTGATCGTCGCTTTGGGCAAGCCTGAGTTTGTCACTGCAGATATGGTGAAGCCGGGTGCAGTGGTGATAGATGTAGGAATTCACAGAATCGAAGACAGCACCAAGAAGTCCGGATTCAGATTGATTGGAGATGTTAAGTTTGATGAAGTTGCCGAAAAAGCTTCTGCCATTACCCCTGTTCCGGGTGGAGTAGGACCGATGACCATCGCGTCTTTGCTTTATAACACGCTTTTGGCAGCGGAAAAGAAAGTTTACGGATAAGCCAAAAATAATCGCAAAAGCTTCCAAATCGATTTGGATCGAATAGGCTGGATTTCTACTTTTGCAGACCCTTATCCGCGCACGTGGTGAAATTGGTAGACACGCCACTTTGAGGGGGTGGTGCCTTCGGGTGTGGAAGTTCGAATCTTCTCGTGCGCACAAACCCCTTCTAGCTTGCTAGAAGGGGTTATTTTTTAGAACTGAAACAGGTTTGAAACAGACGACTCGCTAAACCTACTCTTGACTGGTTCCGCAAGGACGATTTTTTTTAATTGAATAAATCAATCTATCCTTTCAGAATTGGCCAAGCTAAATATGTTAACCTCTCCAAGTAATGGAGTTCTTATTTTTGATTTTTTCCCCGACAACGATCCTTGGTGAGAATTCAAAAATTGGTATCATTAAAATTCAAAACCACAACAACTTAAAATATCTATGGATCAAGTAAAAGCAAAAATCGCATTCCAGTTAAAGTCCCTGAGAACAAAAAAGAACTATACGCAGGAGTATGTGGCTGAATTATTAAAAATGGGGGATTACACTGCTTACCACCGACTTGAGCATGGAAAAACAATTCTCAAATTTGAGGTTGCTTTCAAACTGGCTAAGATTTTTGGGGTTAAAATGGAGGAGCTTATGAATCCAATTGAAAAGGACCAAGATGAATGCGACAATTTACAGCGTGATTCTTACTTATGGATAAAAAAGAATTCTCTTCAACTTGTAATTCTGCTGGATGGGGATGAAATCAATTTGGCCCGACAGATTGAGCTCCTAAAGGAAATGAATGGGTTTTTAGCGACTAAAATCTGATCCAGACTTAGAAATAAATGTGATTATTTTAAAAAATGAGAAAAACAACAACCTATATTTTAGACCATCATTTTTTAACTTTCGAAGTTGCAAAGCTTTCAAATCGCACAATCAGCTCTGGTTCAATTCAAAATTGGGATCGGAGCTTTTTTGATTAATGGCCTTTTGGATCGGGATTTTTTGGTTACTTTTTCAGCAAATATTCTCATCCATGGCTCGAAAATTCCTTTCCCTCGTATTCTTCTCTTTTCTGCTCAGCAGTTCATTTGTTTTAGCACAGTCTCCACAATTCCCAATCGTCAAAGGATATGGCGGAATCTATGAAATCAAGGATGCCACGGAGCGTCCTGATCCAAGTTTGGAATACAAGATTCTCGTAGACCTGGCTTCGGCTTCAGAGAATGACAAAGAAATCAGTCGCTGGGTAGATAATGTTGCTCGCATGATGAACTTGCACGGTTTGGCAGGAGTGCCTAAAGAAAAAATTCATGTAAAAGTGCTCATCCATGGAGGAGCTATTTCCACACTTTTAAATGATGCTAACTACCAGGAAAAGTTTCAGGTGGATAACCCAAACTTGAAAGTTTTTCAGGCTTTGGAAGAAGCAGGAGCTGAAATTATGATTTGTGGCCAGTCGATGATGATGAGAAAACTAGCTAAAGAAGATCTTTGGCCTGGCGTTACGATTGCCCATTCTGCCCTGACTACCATCACCACGTATGTGCCTCAGGGATACGTGATGGTGAAGTTTTAGGCACTCTTTGGAATAGTTATTGGTTGTCTGAGAGCAATACTATTCATGAAGAGGTTAACCCCCAATACTAATACTGCCGGAAAAGTCGTCGTAGGCTTTTTCCTTGCCGCTATTTTCCTCATTGGAGTAGCAGGGCTGACATATTACACCCTCCATCGTCTAATGGATACGATGGAGGAGCTTGCTCAGCCGAATCAGAAACTCAATTTGCTGAACGAACTTCAGGCTGAGATTTTTAAAACCACCCAAATTGACCAATTAGGTCCTGAAGGTGATTTTCGCGTGCAGGATTCTACGATTCGATTTTTGGAAGCCAAGCTTGACCTGCTTGATGAGATGGCTGCAGATTCCCTTGAAAAAGCCAACGTGCAAAGCATTCGTTCAAATCTTTCAACACTGATCAATGGATACCTGGCACTTTACGATGTCAAAGGAAATCTTGCCAACCGAAATTTTACTCAGGAAGCTTTAAGGAAAGTTGAATTGGGTATTCGTCGGCGGGCTGCAGTTATTGAATCACAGCCTTTGAGTGAACTCAATACCAAGGATTTCATTTTCAATGAACTCAAGCAGCAAAATAATGCCCGTCAGGAATTAAAAACCGGGCGAAACACGCAGGAAGATGATAAATTAATTGCTTATCTGAAGCAGCTTCAGCAGCAAAATATACGGGGTAGTAATGCAGCACAAAGTCAGACTCTAGACAGCGTTCTCTATAATATCAGAAAAGTAATAAGCCGGATTTACCGGGAAGAGGCAACGCAGCGACAAGAGCTCGCAAGCTTGGAATCTGATCTTTCGCTGAAGCAAAGTGAAATTATCGGCACTATTCAAAGTCTTCTGGGTACTCTTCAGCGAAGAGCAATTGAAGAGTCGGAAAGCCAGAATCAATCCGCCTTTGGATTGGCTTATGACGTTACTTTTTTTCTGATTTTGGTGGTGGCTCTTTCAGTATTTGGGTCGGCTTTTTTGGTGATTTCCATTCTGAAAGAAATCCGAATCAATCGCAAATACCAGGAAAATCTGGAAATCTCCACTCAAAAATCAGAGGAACTTGCCCGATCAAAGCAGGAATTTCTGGCAAACATGAGCCATGAGATCCGGAATCCTCTTCATGTGATCCAGGGCTATCGATCCGTTTTGGAAAAATCGGAATTGAATCAGAATCAACAATCCCATCTTCGGATGATTGGTTTTGCATCGGATACTTTGATGGAGATTGTGGACGAAGTGCTTGATTTTTCAAAATTGGAGGCAGGAAAGTTGGAATTAGAGTCAAGGCCTTTTGATCCGGAAGAATTATTTGGAGCGCTTCAGAATTTCTTTGAGCTGCAAGCTTCTGAAAAGAAATTAGAGTTTGATTGGTCTTTGGAACTTCCGGAGGGAAGATGGCTGATTGGAGACCAACTCCGTCTGAAGCAGATCATTAATAATTTACTCAGCAATTCTTTCAAGTTTACTTCTCATGGTTCAATACAGGTTCATGTAAACTGGGAAAAAAATACCCTAAGTGTGGAAATCGCGGACACCGGAATCGGGATGAGTCCTGAAGTTCTGGCTAAAGTCTTTCGGGAGTTTGATCAGGCTGATAACTCGATTTCAAGAAAATATGGCGGAACAGGACTCGGCTTGGCAATTGTAAATCGACTCGTCTCGCTGATGGGTGGAGAGATCGAAGTGGAAAGTGAGGAGGATAGGGGAACAAAAATGCGAATTCGGCTTCCGATGATCACCACAGATCCACAGCCTGTTTTTGCAGATTCTTTGGCAATCGGAGCGATCGATCTCACCGGCAAAAATATCCTGCTGGTCGATGATGATAAAGTCGGGCTGCGCTATCTGGAAACAATTCTCAACTATTTCGGAGCAACTGTTTTTGCTTATTCCGGAGGCGTGAACTATCGTGATGAGTTTAAAGAAACTGCTCTGGACTTGGCTATCATTGATATCCAAATGCCGGAGTTTTCCGGATTCGATGTGATTAAATCATTGAGGAATTATCCTCAATATCAGGGACTACCTGTCATTGCAATGACTGCCAATGTCTTTGTGGAGGATCGTGAAAAAATGCTCCATCATGGATTTAATGACCTGATTTTTAAGCCATTTCAGGAGAAAGCGTTATTGGCTTGCCTGAGCAATTTTTTCCCGGATCGTATTATTCTGGAGTCTCCTGTTTCGCAGGTGAAAACTAAAAAAGGTTCAGCTCTTTTTCAGTTGAAAGACTTAAGACGATTCTGTATGGGAGATGAAAGTCTCCTGGAGGAAATCGTGAAAGAAATGATTTTGCAGACCCGAAGCGATATGGTGAAGCTGAAAACAGCTCGCCTCAATGACCGCTGGGAAGAAGTATTGGAGATTTGCCATCAATTGGGCAGCAGGCTTGGTCAGATTCAAAGCCCGTCGGGAGAAATCGCCCGAAAAATCGAAAGCAGTCTGAAACTTGGGACAAAGAACGGCCTTGGAGAATTGCTGAATCAGTTAGATAAACAAGTGGACGAGTTGCTTACAGGGCTTTCATCCCATATTTATCTGAATGACCCGATGAAAATTTAATCCAATCCGTATTTCTCCATTTTGCTGTAAAGGGTCTTCCTGTCCATTTTCAAGATTCGGGCAGTTTTGGACTTGTTGAACTTGGTGTCGTTCAGGACATTTTGGATCAATTCTTTTTCCTGTTCTCCCCAATGGCTTTTATAATCTCGCGGAGAAGGAAGTTCAGCAGATAAGGCTGAAGTCACGAAAGTATTTCCACCCATCAAAACCAAACCCGAAGGTTGGTAGATATCTACAGGAAGTGAATCTTTCTCAACCAGAAGTTCGGAGGAAAGAAGGACCGCCCTCTTGATTATATTTTTTAGTTCCCGCAAATTTCCCGGCCAGTCATAGGCTAAAAATATCTCCCAAACCTCCGAAGAAAAACCTTTTACTGACTTATTGAGTCGCTCATTACTCTCCTCGAGAAATTGCAGCGCAAAATCCTCCAGGTCTTCTTTCCGTCTTCTCAGGGGAATAGCACCAAGGGTAAATTCATTCAGGCGATGGTATAGATCCTCCCGGAAATTCCCTTCTCCTGCCTGCAAAAGCAGGTTTTCATTAGTTGCTGCAATGATTCGGACATCGATTTCTATTTCTTTATTTCCGCCGATTTTCCGGATAGTTCTTTCCTGAATAGCTCTGAGAAGTTGGATTTGAACATCATAGCTCAGATTTCCAATTTCATCAAGCAGGATTGTTCCTCCTTTGGCAGACTCAAAATGCCCGGTTTTGTTATCAAGAGCTCCGGTGAAGGCGCCTTTCACATGGCCGAAAAGTTCACTTCCGGCGAGTTCCTTTGGCAAGGCTCCGCAATCAATAGCGATGAAGGGGCCGTTTTTCCGTGGGGATAGATCATGTATTCTTCTGGAAATCAATTCTTTTCCGGTGCCCGTTTCTCCTAAAACCAACACACTCAAATCTGTCGGGGCGACCAACTGGATATGCTTTTCAAGTTTTTCTGATTCCTTAGATCTTCCCAGGACGTAACTTGATTTTGAGGTTCTGGGCTCTTTTGTTTTACTCTCAACTTGGAATTCTTCTGAAGCTGGTACTGCTATTTTTGGTTTTGAAGAAAGGGACTCATTGACCGTTGCCAGTAATTCATCCGGGTTTATGGGCTTGGTGATGTATTCGAAAGCGCCCAATTTCATGGCTTTGATTGCAATCCTGATGTCGGAATAGTGGGTAATCAGAATTACCTGGGTTTGTGGAAATTCGGCTTTTGACCATTGCAAAAGCTCCATACCAGTACCATCCGGCAATCGAAAATCAGCAATGATCAAATCAAATTTGGAGCTGTTGATCAGATTTTGAGCGTCTTTTACTTTGGTAGCAGTCTGAACCGCAAATCCGTTTTTCTCCAGGAATGTTTTTACAATCCTCGAATAAGTCAGATCATCCTCGACTAAAAGTATATGCTTCATGGGTAGATTTCTTTTGGTTTAGTGTAATGCAAAAAAAGCACCGAACTAGAGTCCGATGCTTTCTTACTATTAGAAAACTAGCAATTAGTCTTTAATTTCAACTCCGTCTTTGTCATACTTTTTGGACAGTTTTTCCGCTGTTCCGTTTTCAAACGTCACAAGAAAATGGAAAGTTCCATCAGCTTGGGTCACCTGCCAAATTTCAGCAATTGGAAATTCATTGACGGTTTTATCACCGGTGATTGTCACTTTTACAGGAACTGGAAGTGCATCAGCTTCGATTTTCACTTTTTCTTCCTGCATCAGAGTTGACATAGGAGTTACTACTGAGGCGGTAATTTGTGGAGCAGCCATAGCAACTCCTGCAAACAACATGGCGGACATTAAGATTGTCTTTTTCATGGTACTAGTTGGTTTAGTTTAAATGGTAATTATTTTAATATCGGGATCCGGATCCTTTTTCCGAAAACTTGTTTTTCGGTTGTGATAACCCTTATGCTATCCATGTGCCAAGTGATAAAATGGCTTTATTTGAGCCATTTGGTAGTTTTATCAAGCCACCTGTGGGGAGAATGACAACAGGTTGTGCTTAACAAATCTTAAAAACTGTGGATTTGTGGATTTTCCAGGTGCCTGACCAGATGGGACAAAAATCAAAAACAGAATAAAGCATCTGCCGCCAGAACTTTTTTGCCGGGATAAATCTTTTAAAAACCACTACCTTTGATTCTTCAAAATAACTTTCGCCAACTCTATGAGCGACGCAATTAAGCACGAGTGCGGAATAGCCATGATCAGGCTTAGGAAGTCCCCACAATACTACATTGATAAGTATGGGACAAATGCATTTGCTGCCAACAGGATGTATGTCCTGATGCAAAAACAGATTAATAGGGGTCAGGATGGTGCCGGTGTAGCCAATGTAAAAATTGACACCAAACCAGGAACCCGCTACATCAGCAGATATCGCTCTATCGAAGCCTCCGCCGTCAATTACATCTTTGATAAAATCAACGCGAAGTACAAGAAAGCGAAGAAAATCGGAGGTAAAAAGGCCGTAAAAGACGCTGATTGGATGAAAGAGAATATTGCTTTCACCGGTGAGGTTTGGCTCGGACACCTTCGATACGGTACCCACGGCGAAAACAGCATCGAAACTTGTCATCCTTTCCTTAAACAGAATAACTGGAGAAGCCGAAACTTGGTAATGGCCGGCAACTTCAACATGACTAATAACGAGGAACTTTTTAGTAAGCTGGTTCAACTTGGACAGCATCCGAAAGAGAAAACAGATACCGTCACCGTGATGGAAAAAGTCGGTCATTTCCTCGATGAGGAAAACCAGCGGATTTTTGACAAACACAAGCATCAATACAGCAATGAGCAAATCACGCATGTGATCGAGAATGAACTGGACGTCGCCAGAATTCTGAGAAGATCCTGCCGTGATTTTGATGGCGGATACGCCATGGCGGGAATGATCGGGAACGGCTCGGCTTTCGTAGTTCGGGATCCGATTGGAATTCGTCCTGCTTTCTACTATGCAGACGATGAAATCATCGTGGTTGCATCCGAAAAACCGGCAATTAAATCAGCTTTCAACATTGATTTCAATGCGATCAAGGAGATTAAGCCGGGTCATGCGTTGGTAATCAATAAAGACGGTTCCTATACTGAGGCGGAGATCATGCCTGCAAGAGAAAAGAAATCATGCAGCTTTGAGCGAATCTATTTTTCCAGAGGAACTGATCCCGGAATCTATCAGGAACGGAAAAACCTTGGTAAAGCACTCATTCCTCAAATTTTGAAAGCCATTGATTTTGATCTGAAAAACACCGTTTTCTCCTATATTCCAAATACAGCCGAGACTGCCTTTTTGGGGATGATCGAGGGCTTGGAAGATTATCTGAGTGCCAAAAGAAGGGAAGTTTTCCTTGACGGAAAGCCTCATATGGGGAACCTGGAAGAATTATTAAGTTTCCGCCCGAGGGTTGAAAAACTCGTGAGTAAGGATGTCAAACTGAGAACTTTCATCACTAATGACAGCGATCGGGATGCCATCGTGGCAAACGTTTACGACACGACCTATGAAGTAATCAAGCCGGGGATAGATACCTTGGTTGTGATTGATGACTCGGTCGTGAGAGGTACTACTCTTGAGAAAAGTATCCTGACTACTCTGGATAAACTCAAACCTAAGCGAATTGTAATCGTCTCTTCCGCTCCGCAAATCAGATTCCCAGATTGCTATGGAATCGATATGTCAAGAATGAAGGAGTTTATTGCTTTCCGAGCAGCTTTGGCACTTTTGAAAGAGCGAAAACTCGAAAACGTATTGGATAAAATTTATGATTCCTGCGTGGCACATTCTATTTCCAATGATAACTATGTGAAGGAAGTTTATAGTCTTTTCACAGATGAAGAGATTTCTGATAAAATAGCGGAAATAGTAACCTCTCCGGACATCAAAGCCGATGTGAAAGTGATTTTCCAGACGGTAGAAAATCTGCATAAGTGCATTCCGGATCACCTGGGTGACTGGTATTTCACAGGAAATTATCCGACTACAGGCGGAACGCTCGTAGTGAATCGTGCCTTCGCCAATTACATGGAGGGAAAGACCGAAAGAGCGTATTAATTAAAGGAACCATTGAGACTTCCGTGAAGTGATTTAAGATTTTATGTGTATTCGCTTGATTGCACGTAACGGAATTAAGTTGGGATTTGAATGAAAAAATCCCCTAACCCATAAGAGAAGGTGGAGTCACATTTCCGCATCCCGATAGCGGGATTAAAACCGATAGGCTTCTATCCATCGTGCAGATATCAGGATACGCATATAAGATTTTAGAATTTCGAAACCTTCGGGGCTCAAAAATCCTCAAAGGACTACTTCAAAAAGGGCGCAGAGAAATATTCTTTACGCCCTTTCTCTTTTCATCTCCGTTCTTTGCGGTTAAATATTTATTATTTTGAGGCCAAATTGAAAGATAAACTACAATGGAAATAAACGTACCTCTCCTGAAGCAAATCTGTGAAATCGCCGGAGCTCCCGGCTTTGAAATGCGTGTGCGCAATCTGGTCATTGAACTGGTTACGCCGCTTGTTGACGAAATCAAAACTGATAATCTGGGCAATGTCATTGCGATCAAAAAAGGAAAAAGGAACCCGGATGGAAAGCGAGTAATGATCGCGGCTCACCTGGATGAAATTGGTTTTATGATCACTCATATTGACGAGCAAGGGTTTTTGAGATTTCATACGTTGGGAGGTTTTGATCCAAAAACTCTGACTGCTCAGCGTGTTATTGTTCATGGAAAAAAAGACCTGGTTGGTGTGATGGGAAGCAAACCAATCCATGTGATGTCTGCCGAGGAAAAGACCAAACTTCCAAAAACCACTGATTTCTTTATCGATATGGGAATGTCTAAAGAGGAAGTGGTGAAATACGTTACCATCGGCGACCCTGTCACCAGAGACAGAGAACTCATTGAGATGGGCGACTGTGTCAACTGCAAATCGATCGATAATCGGGTGGCGGTTTTCATCCTGATCGAAGCGCTGAAACAATTGGAAAATCCTGCATACGATGTCTATGCGACATTCACTGTACAAGAAGAAGTTGGGATTCGCGGTGCGAATGTGGCGGCGCACAGCATCAATCCTGATTTTGGAATTGCATTGGATACGACAATTGCCTTTGATGTACCGGGAGCTCTGGCTTATGAAAAAATTACCGAACTCGGAAAAGGCACTGCCATCAAAATCATGGATGCGATGACGATTTGCGATTACAGAATGGTGGAATTTATGAAGCAAACTGCAGATAAGGAAGCGATTTCCTGGCAGCCTGAAATCCTGACTGCCGGAGGAACGGATACAGCGGGAGTTCAGCGAATGGGCAAGCAAGGCGCCATTGCCGGAGCGATTTCCATCCCAACCCGTCACTTGCACCAAGTGATCGAGATGGCGCATAAGCAAGATATTTCTGACTCCATTGCCTTACTCAAAGCCTGTCTTGAGCAAATCGACGGGTACGACTGGAAGCATTGATCATTTTTCAGAACCCGCCAGGAGTTTCAAACTCTACTGGTGGGTTTTTCTTTTAGTTTTTGCATATTGATTTTTCAATCCGCCAACCCATGACCAAAACCAAATCAATACTGTCAGTTACCTTTTTTGCAACTCTGATTTTCCTTGGATTTGCTTTCAAATCTAATGTTGATGAGCAATCCGAATGGAAAGTCATATTCAACGGAAAAGACCTCACCGGCTGGACGCCAAAGATTCATCATCATGAATCAGGTGATAATTATGCGAATACCTTTCGGGTTGTAGATGGCTTGTTGGAGGTTAATTACGATCAGTATGGTGCGTTTGAAGAGCGTTATGGTCACTTGTTTTATGAGAAACCTTATTCATCCTTTCAGCTAAGTTGGGAATACCGGTTCACGGATCAATGGCTGGAAGATGCAGCTAGTTATACCTACCGGAATTCCGGAATTATGTTTCATTCCCAGGCTCCTGAGACCATTCTGAAAGAACAGGATTGGCCTATTTCCGTAGAGTTTCAGCTTTATGCAGAGGAAAAAGAGGGAGTTCCAAGACCAACCGGAAACATGTGTTCACCGGGAACCGACGTGGTATTTGAGGGTAAAATTGATCCCCGACATTGCATCAATTCTTCTGCGCCAACTTTCAAATGGGATCAATGGGTGAAAGCTGACCTGGTCGTATTCGGAGATTCTCTGGTGATTCACATGATCAACGGTGACACTGTACTTCAGTACACAAAACCTCAAATCGGTGGAGGTGTTGCAAATCGTTTTGACCCTGCAATTAAGGTGGATGGAGCGCCGCTCAAGTCTGGCTACATTGCCCTGCAAAGTGAAGGGCAGGGGATTATGTTTAAGAATATAAAAATCAGGGAGCTTTAATCAAACCTTCGAGTCCGCCGCATCGGACTCGAAGGTTTCTTGATTCTTCTTGTAAAACATCTTTCCGGCCCTGTTTATATGATCAATCAGAAACAGTTTTAAGATTCCTTCCTTACAAGGAGTCCAATAACCAAACTCTGCCAGTTTTCCATCTTTGAAGTAAAAGTGGCAGGCATCATCCCTGTTTTCGAAAAACAATCCAATCCCTTCCAGATTTTCATTATTCTTTCCTAACACTTTTAATGGTTCTGATTCTTGATCGAAAAGATCCTCTAGTTCCTTTTGAGTTGTTTTGCCGGAAAAGACAAGATTTTTGTACTTGAGGGTTATTTGTCCTTTCGGTTCAAAAACTACTTTATCGAGAGTGTAACCTTCCTCGTCATTTCCTATTCAGGTAGCAGATGGATAGTTTAATGCAAAAAAAGCTTTTCCCTGCTCATCTTCAGAAAAGAAACCACATTCGTGGTAAACTCGCTTTTCTTTTGCTTTGCCCAGAGTTTTCCAAATCAACTCTTTCTCAGAAATGAAATCTAATCCGCTAAATTTTAAATCATCCGGGTTGATGCTTTCCTTAATTTCCTGGCGTGGATTGAAATGAAAAAGGAGCAGGATTAATAAATATTTCATTCTCTGTCCTCCAGTTCCACAATCACCTCAATCTCCAATGCCATATTATTTGGCAAGGCTGCTACGCCAATTGCAGATCGGGCGTGCTTTCCTTTTTCACCGAAAACCTCGACCATCAGATCCGAGAAGCCATTGATTACTTTCGGGTGGGCGGTGAAGTCTGGCGCGGAATTAACCATTCCCAGCACTTTTACAAATTGTTTGATTCGGCTCAAATCCCCGGTTGCGGCTTTCAAAACGGCAATGACTTCCATTCCCGTGTCTCTTGCAGCCTGATAGCCTTCTTCCGCGGTGAGATCAGCGCCTACTTTTCCATAGACTTTTGGCCCCCCGCCAGAGAGATACAGCAGATTTCCAACTTGTTTCCATTTCACATAATTGGCAATTGGCAGGCTTACTTCCGGGATTTCAAGTCCCATTGCTTTAAGCTTTTCCTCAGGTGTCTGAGCATTTGCAAAAAAGGGAAAGAACAAAGTGAGCGCGAAGGCGATAAGCAGATTTTTAACTTTCAAGAGTTTGAGGTAGATTTTCTGTTTCTAAGCTAATCGTTTCTTTTTACTTTTAGGATCTCAATCACCTATTATCTGTTTCCAAATGGATCAAATCCAGATTCTTCCTTATTCTCCCGAGCTCACTCCGAATTTTAAATCCATCAATACTGCCTGGGTGGAAGAGTTGTTTTCGCTGGAGCCGTTTGATATTGCTCAGTTTGAAAGTCCGGAGGAAGTGATCGTCAATCCTGGAGGTACAATCATTTTTGCGAAGTTGGGAGAAGAAATAGTCGGAACTGTAGCACTCTACAAAACCGCAGAAGATACTTTTGAAATGATCAAAATGGGTGTTTCTCCTTCTGCTCAGGGGAGGGGAGTAGGGATGGTTTTGGGTAAAGCAATCCTGGAGAAAGCCAAAGAAATGGGAGCCAGTAAAGTTGTTTTATATAGCAACACCAAGCTTAAGCCGGCACTTCGGATTTATGAGAAATTAGGATTTAGATCTGTTGTTCCGGAAGCAGGTAAGTATTGTCGATGTGATGTAAAAATGGAGATTAATCTTTAGCTTCGGATTATTATCACTTTGTGAACTGATTTCTATCAGATTTTTTTTTGAAGATAATGTTGAAATTGACATTCAAACTTTAAGTAAATAAAACCATGAAAACGATCGTTGTTCCCTTTGATTTCTCTTCCTATTCGGTAGCAGCTCTTAAAACTGCTCAGAAAATCAGCGCCAAGTCCGGAGCCAAAATCGTCTGTATCACGGTTATTCCTTCGGAAATCGATTGGGATTTGCTTTCTGATGAAGCCAAGAAAAAGCATCCTGAACTAATGGAGCAAAGACAAGAGGCCATAGATGTTCTTCCGGAATATATATCAGCCATTGCTCCTGCCAAGGCTCCAATTGAAACCATCTTTAGAATCGGAGTGCCGAATGAATTAATACTCAGAGTGATTAATGAGTCGCATGCCGATTTGATTGTATTGGGAGCCTATGGAAAAGGATACGTCGATGGTAAGTTTATCGGTTCCACTCTTCAGAAAGTCCTTCGGAAAGCCCCATGTCCTGTGTTGGCTGTGAAACATGCATTGGATGGAAATGATTTTAGAAAATTGGCTTTTGCATCCGTTTTTGAAGAAGGTGCTAAGTTGGCTTTTGATAAAGTGAAGCCATTGCTAAAATTATTTAAACCAAGTATTCATCTTCTTTATGTTAATACTCCATCGAATTTCATGCAAACAAAATTTGCTGAGGAGGGAATTGTGAAATTCAAAAAGGGGAATGAGGAAATAAATTTCCACCAGGAGATTTACAACCATACCAACGTTGAAAACGGAATTATTGAATTTGCAAATTCCCAAAAAATCAACTGGGTAGCCTTGGTTTCAGGCCATCATGAAACAATCCCTTCCTACCAAATCGGTACGACTGAGACAGTATTATTCAAAAGTGAATTGGCAGTATTGAGTGTAAAAGTCTGATTACCAGAATCGGAATGACTTCTCGTAGATACGGTTTCTGAAAATCCAGTTGTCAAATATGTCTTCGGAGAAATGTATTTCGAGGCCTACGTTCACAGTCATATAACCATCATATCGGTGGGTGAGTCCGGATCCCCTTCGGACTCGTCCTCCATTTTTTAAGATTTTAGCAACGTCTGGTTCTCCCAAATCATTTACAAAACTTGGATTTCTGATGGCAAGTCTAAGGCGATCCGGATTTGGACCATCTCCGTTTATCCCATAATCTTCGACTAAATCAAGGTAAAATTCACTGACATTATAGGCAGAGATATCATCCATATAATCCGTCAGTGTGAATCGATAATTCCCTTCAAAAGTCATATCCATGAATACATTGAGCTTGTATTTAAAACCCAGGCCCATAGGAAAAGTGATTATATAACGTTCGTAGGGATTGTTTTCAAGCTGAAGTGGACGTAAATCCACCCACTCACCACGGAGCAAAGTTTCCGGATTATTAGTGGACATCCCAAGGCCGAAAAATATGTAGGGATTCCAAAGCGGACGGTGGATGTTTGGCACTTTTACCGGGTGCCAGTAGTATTCAATAATACCTGTTACCTCCCAGTTTTGAGCCCGGAAACTTAGGTTTCTAGGAGGCCTGGTACTTCTGGGATCTGCAGGTGGATCAGAACCTGACATTTTGATATAAGAAAAATCACCTCTTGCTCTTAAATGAGTACCAAATGTATAATGAAAGGCCACATTGGCATTCCAATCCGGCTGAACGCCTTCATTGTATTTCCAAAAGGAATAAAGCTCACCAAAATATTGAGTCGCACCGAGACTTGCTGAAAAGGACCAAGGCTCTTCAAATCGGTAGCGGTAAAAGCTCTGCGAATGAGCAGACCAGCTGATTAAAAATAAGCAAATGAAAGCAAGCTTTTTCATGGATGGCCAACGGCACTTTTGCAATAAATCACTTTAATACGAAAAATAGGCTATTTAATTAGATTTTCAAATCATGATCTAAGATGTATATATCTTTGAAAAAAAGGGATAGTACGCCTTATTCTTCTCGGCTTTGCCTGAAGATCTCGTTGAAAAACTGACTTTTAAGCACTTTTTGCTCGTTGAAGAATTCTTAAGTCCGGGCTTTGAAGGTTGAGTCTTATGCGGTTTCTTCTGTAATTTCCCAAAATGGATAGGGATGAGGGTTTTTAAAAACTTCGAAAGCTGAAGGATTTGGCTCAGAATAACTTCGAATTTTTCATGCCACACAATTGAGATTTCGGTCTGATCTTTTACCATCTCATTTAATTCTTCTCTCATAGAAATTCGCTGTACTTTATCGAAATTTCGATCCTTTATTTATGTGGGCAGGGATCAAAACTAATTTAATTTCAACTCGAAAAGCTATTCGAAATATAATTCTGTTTTGGTTCTTGAAGACTGTAAGATTTAAAATATTTGATTGAATTTGGTTAATTTTGGGCTATGAGTAAGCAAAGAGAAGAACTTGAACACAGGCTAAGACTCCGGAATATCAAGCTTTCTGATTATGAAGATATTCGTGAAATCATGGTTTCAATTTATAAAAATCAGGGTGGGGCCTGGACCAAAGAAGAACTGAAAAATCAACTCAGAGCATTTCCGGAAGGCCAGATTTGCATTGAGGATAATGGAAAAGTAGTTGCTGCAGCCTTGAGTTTGGTGGTGGATTATGCCCGTTTTGGAGATAATCATACCTACGATCAAATCACTGGTTTTGGAAAATTTGACACCCATGATGATGATGGGGACACTCTATACGGTACGGATGTTTTTGTGCACTCGGATTACAGAGGGATGCGAATCGGGCGTCGTCTTTATGATGCGCGAAAGGAGCTTTGCGAAAACCTGAACTTGCGATCGATTATTGCCGGTGGCAGGATTCCGGGCTATTCCAAATATGCCGATGAAATGACGCCGCGGAAATACATTGATCTGGTCAAAAACAAAGAGATTTTTGATCCGGTGCTTTCTTTTCAGTTGGCTAATGAATTCCACGTTCGAAAAGTAATCACCAAGTATTTGCCTCAGGATACCGATTCCAGAGCATATGCTACTTTGTTGGAGTGGATCAATATCTACTATGAAAAAGATGAGAAACTAATCGGTAATAAGAAATCGATTGTTCGACTTGGATTGGTGCAATGGAAAATGCGTCGGTTCTCCAATGTCGATGATTTGATGCAGCAAGTGGAGTTTTTCGTGGATACTATCTCCGGTTACAAATCTGACTTTTGCCTTCTTCCTGAGTTTTTCAATGCGCCATTACTGGCCGAGTTCAACGATATGGATGCCTCCGAAGCGATCCGAAACGTTGCCGACTACACAGATGAGATCGTAAGCCGAATGAGTGATCTCGCTGTTTCCTACAACGTCAATATTATTGCCGGATCGATGCCGGAATACGATGGTAAAAAACTCCGAAATGTGTGTTATCTCTGCCGCCGGGATGGTACGCATGGCAAGCAATACAAGCTTCATATTACCCCAGATGAAGCTTCCTATTGGGGACTTCAGGGAGGTAATGGAATCAATGTGTTTGAGACAGATGCAGGCCGGATTGGAATCTTGATTTGCTATGATGTGGAATTTCCTGAACTGGGAAGAATTCTCGCAGAGCAAGAGATGGATATACTTTTTGTGCCATTCTGGACTGATACCAAAAACGCCTTCCTCCGTGTAAATACCTGTGCTAAATCCCGGGCAATAGAGAATGAATGCTATGTGGCTATTACCGGTTCGGTAGGCAATCTTCCGAAAGTGGAGAACATGGATATTCAATATTCTCAGGCTGCTATTTTCTCTCCTTCAGATTTCTCCTTTCCCCACGATGCTGTGGTCGCTCAAGCCTCCGAAAACGAGGAAACGATCATCGTCGCAGACGTGGATCTTGACTTGCTTACCAAGCTGCGCAAGGCAGGAAGTGTAAGAAACCTGGAGCAAAGAAGACTTGACCTTTATTCGATTCAATGGAAACAGAAAAAATAATTCAGGACTATTTCAGCTTAGTATCTGAAGAAAATTGGCAACGCGCCAGAAATATCAAACTACTCATTACAGATATCGATGGTGTCCTCACAGACGGAGGAATCATCTATGACGATCTCGGTACCGAGTACAAAAAGTTCAATGTGAAGGATGGCTACATCGTCCAATACTTACGCAAAAGCAAAATCATGATCGGTGCCATCACGGGCAGAGCTTCTCAGGTCGTAGAAAATCGGTGTGAAGAACTGAAGTTCGATTTCCACTACCATGGAGTGAAGGACAAAGGCAGAAAGCTTCGGGAAGTGTTGGAAACTTTGGAAATCGGTCTTGAAGAAGTCGCGTTCATAGGAGATGATTTGATTGATTTACCGATTTTATCAAAAGTCGGTTTTGCCATAGCCCCTTCCGATGCCCTTGAATATATCAAGCCACATGCTCACTTCATTTCTTCTTTCGCCGGAGGCAAAGGAGTTTTTCGTGAAGTCGCAGATTTAATCCTTCATTCCAAAGGCCTTTTAATTCCCATCCTAGAAAATCTATCCAAAAAGGAATCATGATTAGAAATACTAAACCCATGAGAATCACTGATGACGTGATTCTGGGAACCGAAAAACCTGTACTTTTTTCAGGGCCTTGTGCTGTAGAGAGTTATGATATTTGCCTGGAGATTGGCACCAAAGTAAAGGCCTGGGCGGATGAAAATGGATTTTCTTACGTATTCAAAGCCTCATTTGATAAAGCAAACAGGACCTCTTCCGGCTCATTTCGAAGCATCGGGATGGACAAGTCTCTTGAGGTTTTGCAGCGAGTAGGGAAAGCGCTAAATGTTCCTTTGGTTACAGATATTCACGAAAGTTACCAGGCTGCAGAAGTGGCCGAAGTAGTGGATGTACTTCAGATTCCAGCATTTCTTTGCCGGCAGACGGATTTGCTTTTGGCCGCAGGCCAAACAGGAAAAGCCGTGAAGATCAAGCGTGGCCAATTCATGGCTCCGGAGGATATGCAATATGCGGTGACTAAAGTTCGCTCGACAGGAAATGAGAATGTCTGCCTGACTGAGCGGGGATTTTCTCTGGGCTATCACAATTTGGTTGTTGATATGCGTGGCTTGCCAATTATGAGACAGTTTGCTCCGGTTGTTTTTGATATTACGCACTCAGTCCAGCAGCCTGGAGGACAGGGAGGCACAAGTGGAGGACAGAGAGAATTTGCCCCAATTCTGGCAAGAGCTGCCGCAGCTACGGGAATTGACGGGTTTTTTATAGAGACCCATCCAGAGCCTGCAAAAGCACTTAGTGACGGGCCAAACTTAATTCCTCTTCATAGAATGGGGGATTTTCTCAGTATGCTAAAAGAAGCATGGGTTTTGGGAAGAAAATATCAGGACTTCCAAGTGGAGTGATTCCGTAAACCTTGATATGAAAAAAGTAATAGTTATTGTCTTAGTAGTATGTGTGATTTTGGGTATTCTTTGGGTTACTCTAATTAATAAAAAATCAGATTTAACCGATGAATTACAAAGCAGCTTGGAAAGTGAAATTTCCGGAGAACAACTAAAAATAGGGGATAGATTACTTGGATCGAGCGAGGAGCTTCGGGTTTTTTATGAAGAAAGGGGCTTTGCAGAGGCCTGGTCCAAAAACGGCAAACTGACCAAGCTAGGAGAAGAACTCAAATTTGAAATAGCGGAATCGAAATATGATGGACTCAATCCGGAAGACTATCATTCTGCAGATATAGAATTATTATTCCAGGCTATCTCGGATAAAAAAGGAAAGTTAAAAGCCAGGCCCTTCGCTGAATTGGCCGATTTGGATCTGATGCTTACGGATGCTTTTTTCGAGCTTGCGAGGGATCTTGAAATCGGAAAAATTGATCCCGGTTCACTCAAGTCTGAGTGGGAACTTGGGGTAAATACTCCCAGTACCAACTACAATGAGCTTTTGAATGAGTCAATCCGAAAAGGATCGATCAAAGATGGGCTGGAAAGCTTGTATCCCGATTTTGAAATTTATAAAAAGGGCAGAGAAGTAATCCGGGATCTGGATGAAAAAAGTAAAGTGGACACCTTGGTTTGGAAAACTGTCAATTTGGATAAGTCTCTCAAATTGGGCAATAGCCACGCTTCAATTCCGGGTTTAAGAGACAGGTTGATTTTTTGGGGATTTTTGAAATCCTATGAGGTTAAAGACCAATTGGTTTTTGATTCGGAGATGGAGGAAGGGTTGAAAAGATACCAGAAGAATAATGGGATGGAGCCGGACGGGACGATCGGGAATTTGACTGCTGAAAGCCTGAATAATTCCCCTTCCAATCTGATGGATATCGCCTCGGTAAATCTGGAAAGATTACGCTGGCTGCCGGATACGCTGAGAGATGCAGAATTGATTCTTGTAAATATTGCCAATTATCAGTTGGATTATCTTAATAAGCTCGATACGATCCTGACAGCCAAAGTAATTGTGGGAAAGGAATATAATGCATCCCCGATTTTCACCGCACCGATGACCTACATCGCTTTCAGTCCGTATTGGAATATTCCTGAGTCGATCACCAAGGATGAAATCATTCCTGCTGTACTGAAAAATCCAAAGTACTTGGATCAAAAGAATATGGAAGTTGTCACCAGTTCAGGTGAAGTAGTCAATCCAAAATCCATTAAATGGTCAGCTGATCCTTTTCCATATCTGATTCGTCAGAAGCCGGGAGGATCTAATTCCCTTGGCCTGGTGAAGTTTATGTTCCCAAACGAGCATAGTATTTATATCCACGATACGCCATCGAGAAGTTTGTTTGAATTGGAAAACAGAGCTTTAAGTCATGGTTGTATTCGAATTCAGGATCCTGCAAAATTTGCTCAACTCTTGCTGCAAGATGATCCTTCCTGGACACTTGAGAAAATCAATGAGGCCATGGATCAGGATAAAGAGCAGATTGTAGACCTTAAGAAAAATATCCCGGTTGTCATGTTTTACATGACCTTTTGGGCCGATTCCAATGGAGCGCCTCATTTCAGATCTGATATTTACAATCGGGATCAGGAAGTACTATTGGCAATGAGAAAATAACCAAAACCGGGGTAAACCTTCACTTTCTGACAGGAAAAGGAAGTGGTTTTTTTGAATGGATAAACCTAATTTTGTAGAAATATTTACACTATTGTTTTATGCTTCGAAAAACCATTTTTACTCTTTTTGTAGGGATTTTCCCCATGTTGCTTTGGGCTAGTGAACTCGTTTCTCAGACCGAAATCCAGGATCAGATTAGACTTAGGCTTGAAAGCAGCGAAACTGGAGAGCCAGTCAAAATAAGGGAAAAGAAGCTTTTGGCCTCAGAAGACATCCAATCGTTTTATGTGAATCGAACTTTCCATGAGGCTTGGTCAACAGATGGAATTGTAACCGAAATAGCTTACGAATTAAGGTTTGAAATCAAGCAAGCACAATTCGATGGGTTGAATCCTGCCGATTATAACCTGGCTTTGCTGGAATCATTTTTTGCATCCTTTGAATCCAACAAAAAGAGCAACTCGGTAAATAACCCCTCTGATCTGGCGGATTTTGACTTGCTCATGAGTGATGCTTTTTTTCATTTAGCATCTCATCTGGAGCTGGGAAAAGTGGATCCGACCATGTTTGATTCGAAGTGGGAAATCACCCGGAAAACGACCAAGGTTAATTACATCGAACTTTTGGAGACTGGTTTGGAAAGCGGTTCGATCCGGAAAAGCCTTGAGTCACTCTACCCAAGTTTCAATATTTATCGCAAAGGCAGGGAAGTAATTCGAGCTTTGGATGAGCGAAGAAAGTCCGATTCTATGGATTGGAGGTCAGTCAAAATCGACAAAACACTAAAAGTTGGCGGGTCAAATAACTCTGTCACCGCGCTTAGACAACGATTGATTTTTTGGGGGTATTTATCAACAGATCCTGTCTCAGATCCCAAGCTTTACGACTCGGCCATGATGGTTGCTGTTCAGGCATTCCAAAAAAGAAACGGAATGGAACCTGATGGAGCTTTGGGAAAAATAACCGTCAATGCACTCAATCAATCTCCACGAAACCTGATGGATAAAGCGGCTGTAAATATGGAGAGACTTCGCTGGCTGCCGGATTCTCTGCGTGATTCGGAAATGATTTTAGTGAACATCGCAAACTTTCATCTTGATTACCTCAGCAAAGGTGATACGCTCTTTTCAGGAAAAGTGATTGTAGGCAAGCAATATCATGCATCGCCGATTTTCAGTGCTCCGATGAAATACATCGTTTTTAGTCCCTATTGGAATGTCCCAACCTCGATTGCCAAAAATGAACTCATTCCGATAATCCGCAGGAACCCGAATTATCTGTGGCAGAAAAATATGGAAGTTGTTACGCATTCCGGTAAACTCGTGGATCCGTCGACTGTAAATTGGTTTTCCAAATCCTTTCCATACATGATCAGGCAAAAGCCAGGAGGAGAGAATTCCTTAGGTTTGGTGAAGTTTATGTTCCCGAACAAACACAACGTTTATCTCCACGATACACCCTCAAAAAGTCTGTTTGAAAGAGAAGATCGCGCTTTGAGTCATGGATGTATCAGGCTTCAGCATCCGGAAAAGTTAGCCAAACTGCTACTTGACGATGATCCTTACTGGACAGATGAAAAAATCCAGGAAGCCATGCATCAGTCAAAAGAACAGATTGTCAATTTGAACCGGGAAATTCCTGTCGTGCTTATTTATCTTACTTTTTGGGCTGACTCCAAAGGTCAGGGACATTTCCGTCCGGATATTTATGGTCGGGATGGGGAAGTTCTTGTAGCTTTGCGGAAATAATCAGTGCTGGAGCAAATAGGATTGCTGTAAATAAGCCTCGTCATTTCCGTAAATAAATAGGAGCGAACCGTCTTTGATCAGGTCAATCACTTTCGCAGCAAGCTCAGGAGGCAAGGCCGGACATCCGAGGCTTCTGCCTAATCTTCCGGTGGTTTTAGCAAATTCTTCTTTAGCGTAATCAGCTCCATGAATCACGATCGCCCTGTTTCTGGCCTGATCGTTGAATCCTTTTTCCAATCCGTCTAGCCTCAGCGAGTAGCCATGCTTTCCTTGGTAGGTTTCGGACGTTTTATAAAAACCCAAGCTGCTTTGAAAGGACTCTGGTTGGTTTGAAAAAGTCTTTGCAAGTAACTTTCCGGAATTTCTGCCATGTGCGACAACGGAGTGGTATAAAATCAGGCCTTTCGCGGGATCTATTACCCAGAGCCTCTTTTCTGTCGATGGAAGACTGAAATCTATAACCGTTAAAATTGGTGATTTCAGATCATTTTCCAGTTTTTCCCATCCTTCCATTGCCAATTCCAAAATCTCTTTTGATGGCAATTCTGAAGAATTTTCTGAAAGGGAATTGTAAAGGATTTCTACTTCATTTACCTCTGTTGCAGTACTTTTTACTATTTCTGTTGTTAGATCAGAGAGGTTGATCATCCATAAAAATGGGATGAGAATGTTTGGTGTAATCATAGTTGGCGGTTGAAGTTACAAAATAACCTCCTATACATAGAAGGTCAAAACTATTGATTGGCAGAAGTTTAAGTTCTAAAGCTATAAATTTCTGATTACTGCTTAGGAACCAATGTTAATGGTTTTTTCGTTCCAATTGAGCGAAAGAAATCTAAAAAACTTAGGACAAAGATTATTCCATAATTTTACTTTTCTTTAATTAAAACTAATTCACTGAACAGAGGGCTTTGATAATCTTGTTTAAAGAAAAATAAAATAAATTAAACAAAAAGAAAAAATCTGCAGTTCAAGACATCAATGAAAGTATCAGTATTTAGAAAAGAGCATTTTAATTCAGCACACCGACTGAATAATCCGGAGTGGTCAGACGAGAAAAATCAGGCTGTCTTTGGTAAATGCAATAACCCTCATTTTCACGGCCATAATTACGAGTTAATCGTTGTTGTGAAAGGTGAGATTGGCCCGGAAACCGGGTATGTATATGACATGAAACTGCTTAGTGAGCTCATTAAGGAAAATGTCTTAAATAAATTTGATCACAAAAACCTGAACTTGGATACCGATGAATTTCGCAATCTTAACCCATCCGCTGAGAATATTGCAGTGGTTATTTGGAATATTTTGAGAGAAAAAATTGATTGGAAATTCGAATTAACGATTCGTCTTTATGAAACAGAAAGAAACTATGTTGAATACGATGGGAATTAAACTAGCCCGGGCTTCATTCGAAGAAATAGGTGATGAGCATTCAGGTACATCCCTGAAAACACCCTTGAGAGCAGACGCTTTTGAGATTGATGATGACTTAAAAGTTGAATTGATCGAGAAGCATTTCAGAGAAATCATGCACATCATGGGTCTGGATCTTACAGACGATAGTTTGAAAGGAACACCTCATCGCGTTGCAAAGATGTATGTGAAGGAGGTTTTCAGCGGTTTGAATCCGAAGAATAAGCCGGTTGCCAAACTTTTTGAAAACAAGTACAAGTACAATCAAATGCTTGTGGAGAAAGACATCACGTTTCACTCTCATTGCGAGCATCACTTCGTTCCGATCTATGGTAAAGCGCACGTGGCCTATATCTCAAATGGAAACGTTATCGGACTTTCTAAAATCAACAGAATCGTTCAGTATTATTCCAAGAGACCGCAGGTTCAGGAAAGATTGACCATGCAAATCGGTAACGAACTCAAAGAAGCTTTGGGTACCGAAGATGTGGCAGTAATCATGGATGCTTACCACATGTGTGTGAGCTCCAGAGGAGTAAATGATACAAACAGTTCCACAGTGACCTCATTTTTCTCAGGAAAATTTGAAAGAGATGAGCAATCGAGAAATGAGTTTTTGAAGTTTATCAGTTTGGAAAAGTAAAGATTCTGTCAAAACAAAACCAACTGGAAACCGGGTCGTAAACCCGGTTTTTTTTAAACTCAAGCAGAATCATCCGGAACAGACTTTAGGTATAGAGCCCCCAGATCGGGGATTTGTGCTTTCCGATCATGCGGACTGGGAAGGACTGATCTCAACGATCACAGCTACGGAAGCCGAAAAAGTTTATTTCACACATGGAAGTACTGCTTCATTCGGAAAGTTTTTGCAAGAGGAGCGAGGAATTGATGCAGTGGAGTTGAAGACGCTTTTTGGAGCGGAAGAAGTTGAGTAAACTTCTGCTTGAGAAATTGAGATCTCGACAAAGTTTAGTGACCGGTTATTTCAATTTGCAGGGATCAAGAGTTGGGATTTTGACCCAAATCCCAATAACTTAATAACTCAATAACATATTTCCTGTGCCCAATCTCTTAATCTCCATTCTCTTAATCGCCGGTATCATTTCCTGCCAAACTCCTGCACCCAAGGAAAGAGAAGGCTATTTCCACTCAGTCACCGGCACTTTTTCAATTGATTCCATGGGACTGACTCTGATTCACGAGCATATGTTGGTAGATTTTATCGGGGCAGATTCCATTTCCCAGGATCGGTGGAACCGGGATTCGGTGGTTGCAAAAGTTTTGCCGTATCTGCTGGAAGTCAAAAAGTACGGAGTAAAAACCATCCTGGATTGTACGCCTTCCTTTCTAGCCAAAGACCCGCTTTTGCTCAAAGAACTCAGCGAAAAATCCGGAATCAGAATTCTGACCAACACTGGTTATTACGGTGCAATAGATGGGAAATATCTCCCTGATTATGCTTTTACCGAGTCAGCCGGGCAACTAGCAGATCGATGGATTGCGGAGTTTGAAAATGGAATAGAGGGAACCGGAATCAAACCTGGCTTTATCAAAATCTCTGTCAACGAAGCGGATACTCTCCGGGAAGTTGACAGGAAACTGGTGCAAGCAGCAGGAATTGCCCATCAAAAAACGGGTTTGCAAATCGCTTCCCATACAGGAACCTGGAATACGGCAATTCAGGAAGTTGAAATTCTGGGGGAAATGGGAGTGGACCCTTCAGCTTTTGTCTGGGTGCATGCACAGGCGGAGCAAGATTTTCAGAATTATGTCAAAGCTGCCGAAATGGGAGTTTGGATCAGCCTTGATGGAATCGGATGGAGCATCGAAGAATATGTGGACCGATTGGTTTTTGCGAAAGAAAAGGGGTTCTTAAATCAGGTTTTGATTTCCCATGATGCAGGTTGGTATGATCCAGGAAAACCGGGCGGAGGAGAGTTTCAGCCTTATACGAATATCTTTGAAATGCTGATCCCAGCCCTGAATGAGAAAGGTTTTTCTCAGACAGACTGGAATCAGTTATTGATTGAAAATCCCAAGCAGGCTTTTCAATTACATGAATAGGTAAATTTGATTTATTTCTTTCCGAGGCCGAACCGCACTTTGTAAGTCAAATTGAAATACCAAAGAAAGGTTTCATCTGCTCCAAAAGCGGAAATGCTCGCTGCGTTTTTGACGTTTGGATTCTTTGACTTCCATTCTGCTTCCAATTCTGTCGTCACGCCGAGCCGTTGGTACTTGTTGATGGTATAAGGCTGGGCCGGGGCTCCTGTATAGAAAAGGGGGAGGTAGGTGTCTCCACCAAGCTGAAGCGAGGGTCCGAAGGCAAAGGCCAATTTGAAACCTGATGGCCGCTGGAGGATGTCGTATTTGAGAGTTGGACTGAT
>JAKFCO010000002.1:0-1733 GCA_036676605.1 Algoriphagus sp. | reverse complement strand
GGGCAATCGTCTTGTCAATGAATTACAATTCTTTTTCCAGCGTAGCAGGATACCCCAGATCATTTTTTCTTTTTCGTTCTTTTGGCTTGAACCAAAAGAACCAAAAGTTCAAGCCGCAGCAAAGCTCCCAGCGCACAAGGCCTGCGCACCCTCGCTGCTGCGGCAGCCTCCCCGCCGTTCCACAATAACTATTCTGGAAACCTGAATGTTTCCACCGTTAAAATCCAACATACTACCGATTGGTGACGGCCGGTTTCACAAGTGTGATAAAATGGCGGAAAATGATTTTTAATCCTGCTTCTGGAGAAGCAGGATAACCGCATCCGAAAACTCCGTTAACCAAAAAACTCCGTGTTCCTCCCCGCCGCGGCGGGCAAGTGTGCCTCCCCTGCCTGCCGGCAGGCAAGTCTGTGTAGCTCCGTGTCACAAAAAAACTCCGTAAATGTGCGACCAAAAGGTCTGTGGGACACAGTCCTTGGTGAAGGTTCAACACATGTCTGATCGACTGAAATTATATAAATTCAGTCATTAAACTGACGGAATTAACATTAATTGCGTCAATCAACTGACGGAATTAATGTTAAATGAGTCAATAAACTGACGGAATTAACATTAATTGCGTCAATAAGCCTTGACTTTCTCATGATAAATACACAATTTTGAATTGATATTCAATGGTTTAATTCAGATTTATGTCCATTTACCCACGAAGTATTCAAGCGGTATTCGAAAAAAAGCTCAGGCCAAATAAGGTTTTGATGCTGATTGGACCAAGAAGAGTGGGCAAAACCGCTTTTATCCGAAACTACATTTCCCGATGGAAGCCAGAAGAAACACTCGTTCTAAATGGAGAGGATGTCCTCGATGCGGCATTGGTGCAGGAACGGTCTGTCGCAAATTATTCCCGCCTTTTGTCTGGCAAAAAACTGCTGGTAATCGACGAGGCACAGCATATCCCTGATATTGGAATGATTCTGAAACTGATCGTGGATTCCATTGATGGCATTCACGTGATTGCTTCGGGTTCTTCAGCTTTTGATCTCCATCAGCAAGTAGGTGAACCTTTGGTTGGGAGAAAAAGTACGCTGTTCCTTTTCCCTTTGGCACAGATGGAATTTAAGCAACTGGAAGATTACAAAACCACGATCGAAAAGCGCGAAGAAAGACTCATTTTCGGAGGCTATCCGGAGCTGAGTAAATACCCTGACTGGAAAGACAAGGAGGACTACCTCTATGAAATCATGAATGACTACCTGCTAAAAGACATTTTAATCGTAGATGGAATCAAAAATTCCGACAAGTTATATTCCTTGCTCCGACTGATTGCTTTCCAAATAGGTAAGGAAGTCTCACTGGAAGAACTGGGCAAACAACTGGGAATGTCAAAAAATACGGCAGAACGTTATTTGGATATGCTTTCCAAGGTATTTGTGGTGTATAAGATCAGTGGATTCAGTAAAAATCTGAGAAAAGAAATCGTCAAAAACAGCCGATGGTATTTCTACGACAATGGTGTTCGAAATGCATTGATTCAGAATTTCAACCGACTGAATCTAAGAACCGATGTTGGAGAACTCTGGGAAAACTATCTGGCCGCAGAGCGACTCAAATTCCAAAGCTATACCCAAGCCCACTGCAACAATTATTTCTGGCGAACTTACGACCAGCAGGAATTGGATTGGGTAGAAGAAGAAGCAAACCAGTTGCGAGGTTTTGAGTTTAAATATTCCCTG
>JAKFCO010000001.1:0-4250 GCA_036676605.1 Algoriphagus sp. | reverse complement strand
GTGACGCATGGATGCCTGAAAGGTACTGAATGAAATTTAGTTCCGATTGACCGGGTTCTCCAGACAGGACGCTACCGGGTAGCAGAAAATGCCGTTGGCGGGGAGATTGGTTTCGAATAAGGGTTATATCCAAACCCACTAACAACAATGATCCTGTGGGAGCGGGCTTGCTCGCGAAGGCGTCGGGTCAGTCGACATCAATATTGAATGAAAGGCCGCTTTCGCGAGCAAGCCCGCTCTCACAGTTGGCCGAGGCGGCACAAAAAAGCCCCGAGGCTTACGCATCGGGGCTTTGGGTGTTACGGCTCAGCGCTTAGTGATGCTCACGCGTCGCACGGAATTTCACATCCGGCCAGCGCTCTTCCATCAACGCCAGGTTGACCCGTGTCGGGGCCAGGTAGGTCAGGTGACCACCACCATCGACCGCAAGGTTTTCCACGGCCTTGACCCGGAACTCCTCGAACTTTTTCTTATCGTCGCAATCAATCCAGCGCGCGGAATAAACGGTGATCGGCTCATACGAGCACTCGACCTTGTATTCCTCTTTCAAACGGCTGGCGACCACATCGAACTGCAGCACACCGACGGCACCAAGGATGATGTCGTTACTGCGCTCGGGGAAGAACACCTGGGTGGCGCCTTCTTCAGCCAGTTGCTGCAGGCCCTGACGCAGTTGCTTGGATTTCAGCGGATCACGCAGACGCACGCGACGGAACAGTTCCGGGGCGAAGTGCGGGATGCCGGTGAAGCCCAGGACTTCGCCTTCGGTGAAGGTGTCGCCGGGCCATCGTTTATCGCAGGCAAGTCACCTTCATAAGGGAATGTATACGCTTCAGATATATGTACATTCAGAAAATCGCTATGAAGGCGGCCCCATGGCGACTCAGATTAACCCCGATGGTAGAGACGGGTTCCCTTGAAGCAAACTGTGATAACTCCAAAGCGTGTGCTAGGATTTGAACTTGCGGACTCAAAAACTCCGCCTGACAAAAACTGTAAAGTATCAGAGCTTAAGGATTGATATGCAGAATTAAGAATGGAAGATAACTTATTGATATATAAGGTTTTTATTTAAACCCTAAACCATTTTATTTTTATTATTTACAAACCCTCCAAATTGTGCAGCCGCACAATTATAAAATATTTGACTCGGAAGGTATTTTTTCATGCTTTATGTAGGAAAGGCTTGGGATTGTGAAAAAGCTGCCATGGATGCAGCAATCTCCAGTCATAACCTTCCAGTTCCTGAAAGGTTGTCATCGTGATGAAAAATACACAGCCTCTAAATTTTTTGCTTTGGCCGGAGCCTACCGCCGATCAGAAATCTATTGACTACTGGGCGGACGACCTGCTCGAAAATGACATGGTCCTTTCAGTAGTAAGATCTGACGCATTTCTGCGCCTTGAGCACATCTCCTTTTTAGGTGCACTTGACTATACTTGCCCAACAAAAGGCATAGAAAAACACGAGCGCAGTCGCGCTGAGCACTCACTATACGTAGCAGCTATAGCCAATTATGTTTCTCATAGAAGAGAATACCCAACAGAGTTAAAAAACCACTTAATAGTTGCTGCGCTGTTACACGATATAGGCCATCCACCGCTATCCCATAGCGCTGAACCTTTTATAAAAAAAGAAATTGGCTATGGCCATCACGAAGCCGGCGAGCAAATTATCACCGGTAAAAATTCATTAGGCCTGTCACTATTCAACACATTACAATCATACTGTGATGTAGACTTTCTTCTGGCGCTAATAAATGGCGAAGTGGATAGCGCGTACGGAGGAGACCTCTTCAATAGCGCAATAAACATTGACACTATCGATGGAATACTTAGATCCCACAGATACATTACTGGCATTCGCCCATCGCTAACCCACTTAGCCATAGCAGATGCATCTTTTTTTGAAAGAGAAAACAAAGAACACTTTATTCTCGATGAGTTCTGGAGCATGAAAGAGAGAGTTTACTCTGGACTTATAAACAACGAACTAGGACTACTATCAGACAAAACAAGCGAACACTTCTTCTCTCACTCAGGCATTTCCTTCGAAGAAGCTGATATGTATACATGCGAAAAAACCTGGAAGAAAAAACACAAAGGTCTCTTCCAAGAACTAGGTAATATACTTAAAAAGACCTCCATCCCTGAATGGTTGTTGGACGAAGAATTCAGTTTCACTAAGAGACAGTATGTAATTGATCGTAATAAAGATAACGAAAACCGCTACAAATGCATTAAACAGGTGAAGCATCACAGTTTCAAAGAAGCTAAAGCAATGGATTTTTCATCTCTCAAACTTTTAATCTAACAGCTTTATAAAAAAGGATTTTTATGCAATTTTCCGATTTTTTTGCAACATTCCCAAAACTTCAAAATGCATCAAATTTTTCAAAAAATATTATTGATTCAATACGTGCCGATCTAAAATCAGAATTAGCCCCGAGTGAATACAAAGAAAAAATCACAATCATCACTACTGGCTCTTATGGTCGGGGAGAAGCTTCAGAATCGTCAGACTTAGATCTTTTTGTTTTCTTCGACTCAGATTTGCCAGACGATGTGCTGAGCAATGAAATTGAATGCATACAGAAAGTAATCGAAAAACACGTACCAAAATCTGTCGGCAGCACTGGTACTTTCGGGGCAGATGCGATTGTAAAGTTCAGTGAACTCTTAAAAAATATTGGCGGCGAAAACGATAAAAACCAATCACTTACCAGAAGAATGCTCTTCCTGCTTGAAGGAACTTGGCTCTATGGAGAGCAACGTTTCATTTTGTACAGAGAGGAGCTACTTAAGCGATATATAAAAGACATAGATATAGACAAGCAGATATCTAGATTTCTTCTTAACGATATAATTCGCTACTACAGGACAATAACCACCGACTTCGAATATAAAGTAACGGAAAATCAAAAATCTTGGGGCTTAAGAAACATAAAGCTCCGATTTTCCAGAAAGCTTCTTTACTTCGGCGGAATTGTTTCCATAGCTGAAATAGCACTAATCGATCACAACGAAAAAATAACAACTCTTACAAAGCTACTAGATGAAGCCATTCTAAAACGAATTTACCAAGTCGGCACACAAAATCAACACACTCGTAAAATATTTGATATATACCAAGAATTTATAGATATCATATCAAACGAAGAAAATCGGAATCTACTCGACACAGTAACTAAAGAAAATCGTACTGAATGCAAGCTTTTTATAAAAATGCGCGACTTGAGCAAACAATTCTCCAGCACTCTGGAGCATTGGCTGGACGAACAATATAAAGACCACCCGATTCATCACGCCCTACTTTTCTAACTCATGATAGTCTTTATTCGACACGGCGAAACGGAATACAACGCCAAAGGTCTATGGATGGGCCTTACGGATGAACCGCTAAACAAAAACGGGTTAGTTCAGGCACATCTCGCTGCAGAGCAACTAAAAGCTTTGGCTTTTTCAAGAATTTATACTAGCCCACTAAAGCGAGCCTATGAAACTGCCTGCATAATTCACAATAAACAATCCAAAAACCCTGAACTAATTGTAGAAAAATCATTTCAAGAGCGTGCATTTGGCAACTTTGAAGGATTAACAAAAACTGCAACAAGAAGAAAAAAGCTTGAAGAAGCGTATGGCGTAGAATCAATGCTCGATCTACAAAGCAGATTATTACTAGCCATGAGCAAAATAAAAACACTAGAAAATACTTTGATAGTTTCCCATTCGGCAGTTTTCCGCTGTCTAGTTGAAAATTTAGGTTTTTCTGTAGAAAGTAAAAAAAACAGCTTAAGTAATTGTGAGTTTGCGATATTAACAGCACCTGAAATGGCAGATAACACTTAACACAAATCAGCAATTTGTGTAGTGCGAACCTTAACAGGTTCGCACTACACCACAACTCTAATTAGTGATGCTCACGCGTCGCACGGAATTTCACATCCGGCCAGCGCTCTTCCATCAACGCCAGGTTGACCCGCGTCGGGGCCAGGTAGGTCAGGTGACCACCGCCATCGACCGCAAGGTTTTCCACGGCCTTGACCCGGAACTCCTCGAACTTTTTCTTATCGTCGCAATCAATCCAGCGCGCGGAATAAACAGTGATCGGCTCGTAAGAGCATTCAACCTTGTATTCCTCTTTCAAACGGCTGGCGACCACATCGAACTGCAGCACACCGACTGCGCCGAGAATGATGTCGTTGCTGCGCTCGGGGAAGAACACCTGAGTGGCGCCTTCTTCGGCCAGT